>CAWARR010000009.1:0-13564 GCA_963784535.1 uncultured Actinomycetota bacterium
CCGGGTCGTCGCGCACCGATCCCGGGGCGGACAGCTGCGGGGCGATCAGCGGCAGCAGCCGGGCGGCGAAGGTCGATCACCGCGGCCGGTACGCGGAAGCCCCGGTTCAGCTCCTGGACCAGGGCCGCGGGCTGCCCGAGGTGGGCGAGGGTGGCCTCCCAGGACGGCGTCGACCACGGGGTGGTGCCCTGGGCGAGGTCGCCGAGCACGGTCGCGGAGCCGGTCGAACACCGCCTGCCGACGGCCCGAAGCTGCATCGGGGACAGGTCCTGTGCCTCGTCCAGCACGACGTGCCCGAGGCTCGGGGTGCGGCGGATGAGGTCGGCGAGCTCGTCGAGCAGCACGGTGTCGGCGGCCGACCAGCGGCACGCCCCCGGGGTGCGTGCAGGGCTCGCCCACCCGAGCGTCTGCAGCTCCTCGGGCCCGAGCACGCCGTCCGCGCAGGCGGTCCGGAAGTCCGGCTCCGACAGCAGCCGCCACAACACCCGGCCGGGGTCGAGTGCCGGCCACACCAGGTCGGTGTACCGGCGCACCTCGCGGCTGCGGGCGACGGCGTCCTGGATGCGGTCGTCCGGCGACTCGCCCGCCTCCTCCATCTGCACCAGCAGCGCGTGCGCGAGGCGTTGCGGCAGCATGTCCCGGGCCGCCGCGTAGCGGACGCCGCGGGCGCGCAGTTCCTCGACCACGGCCGCGACCTCGTAGCCGGGCAGCCGCCAGCGGCGTGACCCGCGGGGGAGCACGAGTGCCTGCTCCGGGCGGCCGACGTGCGACCACACCGCGGCCCGCAGCACCTGCGCCATCCGTGCGTCGCCCTTCAGCGCGGCACACGGCAGCGGGTCGCGCCCGCGCACGGTGACCTTGGCGGTGAGCGCCGAGCGCACCAACGCCTCGACGGTGGTGTGCCGCACCTCCGCCTCACCCAGCGAGGGCAGCACGGCCCCGACGTGTTCCAGGAACGAGGAGTTCGGGCCGACGACGAGCACTCCGGCCCGGCTGAGCCGATCGCGGTAGGCATACAGCAACCAGGCGGCCCGGTGCAGGCCGACGGCTGTCTTGCCGGTGCCGGGGGCTCCCTGGACGCAGACCGTGGTGGCGGCGTCGGCCCGGACGATCTCGTCCTGCTCGGGTTGGATGGTGGCGACGATGTCGCGCATCGGCCCCACCCGGGGGCGTTCGATCTCCCGGGCGAGGATGGCGCTGCGCGCCTCGTGCTCCGTGGGGTCGGCGAGGTGCTCGTCCTCGTAGGCGGTGATCCGGCCCTGCTCGATGCCGAAGCGCCTGCGCCGGAGCACCCCCATCGGCTCGGTGCGGCTGGCGCGGTAGAAGGCCCGCGCGACATCGGCGCGCCAGTCGATGACGACGGGATCCCCGGCGGCGTCCGCGACGTGCCGGCGCCCCACGTACCAGGTGGCCCCTTCGGTGTGGTCGGTGCGGCCGAAGAACAGGGCGGTGGACGGATCATCGACGAGGGCCGCGGCCCGGTGGTGGAGCGTCGCCGCGAGGTACTCGGTGGAGACCGCGTTGCCGCCCTGGACGTCCAGCGCGAGCGTGCGCTCGCGCATTCGGGCGAGATCGGCCCGGGCGGCGACGAGGTGGGCCTGTTCGGCGGCGAGGGTGTCGGGGCCGGTGCTGGATGCGGCGGGATCGGTGCTGGATGCGGGGGACACGGCAGGTGAGGGCTCGGCGGACACGAGGATCCACCGTAGCCCTGCTGCCCGTTCCGGTCGCGTCGATATCCGGGGTCCGGGACGTGCGGGCCGGCCGGGTGATCGTGGCCGGCTGGTATTCTCCGGGTGAATGGAAGGTTAACGAGAGGTGGACCAATGGCGAATACGCTGCGCCTGTCGAGCGCCGGGCGCCGGGCTCCCGCTGCGCCTACCACCCTCACCACGCCGCTTGCCGACTCTCCGGGGCCTGCACGGCAGCAGTCCGCCGCCGCCTCCCGCCCCCGCCCGAGCGCGCGCTGGGTGAGCGTGGAGCGCCCCGGCGGGCGGCCCCGGCTCGAGATGGCGTGGACGGTGCCCGGCCCCGTCTCCGGGGCGGGGCGGGGCACCGCCGGCCTCGCACCGGCGCCCCGCCGCCCGGAGGCCGACTCCGGCAGCTGAGCCACGGCGGGTCGACCTCGCCCGGGCGGGCGAGGTCAGCGCGTGAACATCCTGATCGCGCTGTCCTCGGCCTGGGCGTACTGCTGGCCGGCGACCGTGAGCGCGCGCTGGATCTCCTCCAGCGCGAGCCGCACCCGCTCCTGGGTGCCCCGCCAGTCCGTCACGACCTGCTGGAAGGACACGGCGGCCTGCCCCTTCCAGCTGGACTGCAGAGCGACCAGGTTGCGCATCATGTGGTCGACCCCGGTGGAGATCTGACCCGCGGACGCCTGCACCGCCGTGCTCGCCTGAGCGACCTGCGCGCTGTCCACCTCGAACCGGCTCATGCCCTCCCCGTTCTGCCGCCGCTGCGGGCGGCTGCTCGGCGCGCGCCCCCCGACGCGACTGCTGCTGTTGATCTCCACCCTGACATGGGCGGGTGTGGCCTCGGCGGGCTTGTCCACAGCCCGGCTCCCCGGCCCGGGGCCGCCGGGGCCGCCGGGGCAGCCGGGGCCGGGAGCCGGTTCCGGGGCGACGGGCGGCCCGTGCTGCTGGGAGGATCGGGGGGTGGACCTCCGCCCCGTCGCGAGCGCCCGGCCCGTCGCGGCGCTGCGGCCGGCTCCAGCCGCCTGGTGACGCTGCTGATCGACCCGCCGATGTGGCCGGCGCACGGCCGGCGGTGGTCGCACCTGGTCAGTGACACGTCGCTGACCGAGTTGCACGCGTTCGCGACCCGTGCCGGTATCCCCGAGAGGGCCTTCGAGGGTGACCACTACGACGTCCCCGAGGACCGGTACGCGCAGCTGGTGGCGGCCGGGGCGCTTCCGGTGACCAGCCGCGAGCTGCTGCAGCGGCTGCGCCGATCCGGCTTGCGCCGCCCGAAGCGACGCGGCGAGCGCGTACTGGCCAGCCGCGGCGACCCCGCCGCCGGGCACCGCATCGACACGGTGCTGTCCGCGCTGGCCCCCCTGGGTGAGGTCGCGGCCGTTCACCTCGTGCTGGTCTCGGGCGGCCACCTGCTGGTGGAGCGGGACGGCGAGGGTTACCTGTTGCCCCGCGCGCCGGTCCGGCCCGGGTTCGCCCCGGGCGAGACGGCCTCGGCTCTGGCGGCGGCCCTGCTCGGCGACCCGGGCGGGGTCGCGGCGCCGCGCCAGGTCGGCTACCTGCGTCGGGTACCTGCGGGAGCCCTGCTCGGCGGGGGCTTCGAGGTGGTGCTGCGTTGCCCGGACCGCCTGGTCGAGGCACCCCACCCGCGCCCGCGGCAAGCGGCGCTGTCGTGGGTGCCCGCCGGCCGGGCCGTCGCGCTGCTGCCCAGCGAGCTCGCACCGCTGGCGCTGTCGGAGCGGCACCGCGTCCGCCCCTGACCGCGGCGGGCGGCGGTCAGCCGAGCAACTCCCCGGGCAGGAAGGCCCCGCGCGGGGGCTGCGGTTCGAGCCGCGGGCCGCCGGCGGGAGTGTCGTCGCGGGGGACCGCGCCCGCCAGCTCGCTCAGGTGGTCCTCGACCCGGCGGAGCAGGCTCTGTGCCTCGTCCCGGGTCGGCAGCGCCACGTCGTCGGCGGCGTCGAGCCGGGTGAGCACCTTCGCCAGCTCGACGTAGCCCGCGTGGCAGCTGCCGAGGTGCTCGGTGAGCGTGGCCGGGGGGAGCGGCGAGGCCGCGGACAGCCCGTTCGGGAGCACCACACCCGCCGCCGTCGCCAACCGGACCAGCTGCACCAGGATGCCCACGTCGACGGCGAGCAACTCCGCCGGGGGGGTGACGGAGGGTGCCTGGCCGGGATGCACGGCGGCGACCTGGATCCCGCTGAGCACCAGCTCGGCGAGGCGGTCGATGGCGGCGGTCAGGGCGAGGTCGAGGCGCTGCTCGCGGGCCGCCGGGGGCCGCGGCCACGGCAGGTGGTCCGGCCGCTCGGGCGCGGTCGCGGAGGGCGCCTTCCCGTGCCCGGCCGAGATCGGATGCCAGTCCATGCTCGCTACCCCCTGCGTCAAAGAATCGGGGCTGATCCAGGGACGATCACATACAGTATGCAATTGTTAAACACACAGTCGCTATGCGCAGGGTCGACGGGTCGGTCACACCCGTTGGGAGTAAGCCCTGCCGCCCGGCCGGGACCCACCACCGGAGCGGGCGGGCGACTCAGGAGGGGCTCGGCGCCGCGCCCGGGATCGCGCCGAGCCGGGCGAGCTCCTGCGCCAGGTTGACCCGCGCGGCGGCCTCCCAGCGCTGCCGCCCGGTGCGGGTGCGGAACAGCGGCGACCTGCCGGCGAGCCCCTGCAGCACCGCCAGCCGGCCGGCCCGGAAGGCTGCCTCGGGCACCGCCGCGTACTCGGCCCGCACACCGCGGGCATAGTCCGCGTACCGCTCGGGGGGTGCCGCCAGGACGGCGAGGTCGGCGTCGCACAGCACCGCGCCGTCCCGGTCGCCGGGCTCGACCACGTGCCCGGCGGTGAGCCTGACCAGCCGCGCCACCTGGGTGCTGACCTCGCCCGGGGTGCCGAGCCGGGCGAGCACCTGCGCCCCCAGCCGGGCGCTGTCCCGCTCGTCGGCCCCGGGCCGCCCGGCGTAGACGGCGTCGTGGAACCAGGCGGCGAGCCGCACCGTGGCGGGCGCGGCGGCCTCCGCGGCGAGCACGTCGATCCCGTCCAGGGTCTCGGCGAGGTGGCGCAGGTCGTGGTAGTGGCGGTGGGGCTGTGACCAGCGCCGCACCAGGTCGGCTCCGGCCGCGGCGAGCTGCTGTGCGGTAGCGGTGCACCCGGCCGCCAGCGCGGCGCGCCGCCAGTCCAGCTCCAGGTCTCGGGCCACCCGGCTATCCTCGCGGCTGCCGCGGGGCAGGGCCACCGGCCCCGGGCGTGGAACCGCCCCGGACCTGTCGGGGTCAGGTCCGGGGCGGTCGGACACGCGGACGGCCATCCCGAGAACGGGTGGCCGTCCGCGACTCGAGGCCGGCGAATGGGGTGCTCGGGGTGCACCCCCGCCGCGCCTCGAGGTCTGCGGTCCGGCGCTGCTCAGCGTGGCTTGCTGGTCAGCGTGGCTTGCTGGTCAGCGTGGCTTGCGGCTCAGCTTGACTTGGTGCCGAGCGTGACCTTGATGTCCTGCGTAGAGCCTCCGCGCACCACGGTGAAGGTCACCTGGGTGCCGGGACGGCGGGCCCGGATCTCGCCGACGAGGTAGTCCGAGCCGTTCACGGCGCTCCCGTCGATCGCGATGATGGCGTCGCCGGCCCTCAGCCCCGCCTTCGCGGCCGGAGCGCCCGCGGAGACCTGACCGATCACGGCCGCTTGGCGCTGGGCACCCTTGACGGTCACCGTCTTGTCGCCGAGCGTGATGCCGACCCAGGCGTGCTGCGCCTTGCCCGAGGAGATGAGCTGGCTGGCGACGTCCTTGGCCTCGTTGATCGGGATCGCGAAGCCGAGCCCGATGCTGCCCGACTGGCCGCCGGACGAGCTGCCCAGGGAGGCGATCGACGAGGTGATGCCGATGACCCGCCCCTGGCTGTCGACCAGGGCGCCGCCGCTGTTGCCGGGGTTGATGGCGGCGTCGGTCTGGATCGCGTTGGTGAACACCGGGTCGCTGCCGCCGGCGCCGCCCAGGGGGCTCTGCGACTGGGCGGACTGCGTGGTCACCGGGCGCTTCACGGCGCTGACGATGCCGGTGGTGACGGTGTCGGCAAGCCCGAGCGGGTTGCCGACGGCCATCACCGCGTCACCGACCTTCACCGCCGAGGAGTCACCGAGAGTGGCGGGCTTCAGGTCGGACGGAGCGTTCTTGATCTTGATCACCGCAAGGTCGGTGGAGGAGTCCGTGCCGACCACCGAGGCGGCGTAGCCGCGACCGTCGCTGAGCACCACGGTGATGGTGCCCCCGCCCGAAGCGTCGGCGACCACGTGGTTGTTGGTGAGCACGCGCCCGCTGGTGTCGAGCACGATGCCCGACCCCTCACCGCTCCCGGACTGGCCGCTGACCTGCACCGCCACCACGTTCGGCTCGACCGCGGCGGCCACTGCTACCCAGTTCGGGGAGTTGGTGGTGCCCCCGCTGACCGGGGCCGCTGCGGAGTTGCCCAGGCTCGAGGACGACCCGGACCCGCCCGAGGAGCTGGAGCCCGCCGTGGCCGGCGAGGAATGCGTGGCCAGACCGGTGGCACTGAAGATGCCCGCCGTGAGAGCGCTGGACAGCACGGCAGCCCCGACGCCGGTGACCACGATCGCGTTCCAGCCCGGTCGGCGAGGTTCCCGGGCCCGGCCCGGTCCGCCCGGCCCGCCCGGCCCGCTGCCCACCGGGGGCGACGGTGGGCGTCCCCACGGGTCGGTGGCGTCGGCAGGCAGCGACTGGGTCGGTTGCGCGGCGTAGGGCTGCTGGCCGTACCCGGCCTGCTGCGGATAGCCGGCCTGCTGCGGATAGCCGGCCTGCTGCGGATAGCCCGCCGGCTGCGGATAGCCCGCCGGCTGCGAATAGCCGGCCTGCTGCGAATAGTCCGCCGGCTGCGGATAGCCGGCCTGCTGCGAGTAGTCCGCCGGCTGCGGGTATCCCGCCTGCTGCCCTGCCCACTGCGGCTGCACGGTGGGCTCGGGCTGGTCCGGAGCGGTCCCCTGTCCTTCGGCGGGTCGGCCACCGGGGTCTGCGGCGGGGTCTGCCGCGGGCGTCACGTCCGGCTGCGGTTGTGCCTGCGGCGCGGAGGGCGGGGCCCACGGAGAGTCCCAGGGGTCCTGCCTCGGGTCCGTGGTCTGCGTCATGGAAGTCACCTTTCGTGGACCGTCGATGTCCATCAGACCCCCCACCGCTGGGCGCGGGCTCCACCCATCCTGGGAGCTGGCTGTGAGGCTTCGGCGTGGGGCCCCTGCTGCGGTCGTGCCACAGCGTGATCCACAGACACCTCGGCGAGGTTACCCTCGGCGCCCGACGACCGCGGGCGGGGAGGCCCTTTCACCGCGCCGGTGACGGTGGCAGCACGCTCACGAACCGGGGTGCTCACGAAGCGGGGTGCTCGAGGACCGGGGTGCTCGAGGACCGGGGTGCTCGAGCACCGGGGTGCGGCCCTGCGGGGATCTCCACCCGGAAGGTCGCCCCCCCGCCCGGCGTCTCCAGCGTCTGCACCCGCCCCCCGTGAGAGCCCACGACCGCGGCGACGATGGACAGCCCCAACCCCGAGCCTCCGCCCTGGCCGCGGCTGCGCGAGCTGTCGACGCGGTAGAACCGCTCGAACACGCGCTCGGCCTGCTCGGGGGACAGCCCCGGCCCGTGGTCGCGCACCTCCAGCACCGCGGCAGCGGGGGTCCCCGGGCCCCCGGCCGTCACGCCGACCGCGACCTCGATCGGCGTCCCCGCAGGGGTGTGCCGGACGGCGTTGGCCATCAGGTTCGCCACCACCTGGCGGAGCCGGTCCTCGTCCCCGACGATGACGGCGGGCGACGGCCCGGCCGCCGGGCCGAGGCCGAGCAGCCCCACCCGTCGGGTCGGGTCAAGCGCCCGGGCGTCGTGGACGGCGTCCCCGGCGAGCACCGCGAGGTCGACACTCTCGGTGCGCCCGGGCCGCTGCTCGTCGAGGCGCGCCAGCAGCAGCAGGTCCTCCACCAGCCCACCCATCCGGGTGGCCTCGTCCTCGATCCGGCGCATCGTGCGGCCCACCTCGGCGGTCGGCACCGCACCCTGGCGGTAGAGCTCGGCGAAGCCGCGGATGGAGGCCAGCGGGGTGCGCAGCTCATGGGAGGCATCGGCGGCGAACCGGCGGGTGCGTGCCTCGGACGCCTCGCGCGCGTGGAACGCCCGCTCGATCTGGTTCAGCATGCCGTTCAACGAGGTGGTCAGCCGGCCCACCTCGGTGCTGGCGGGGCGCTCCGGGACACGGCGGGACAGGTCGCCGGCCGCGATCGCCGCCGCGGTGTCCTCCACCTCGACCACGGGACGAAGGCACGCCGGATGGCGAGCCATCCCAGTCCGGTGCACGCAGCCGCGACCAGGGTGCCGATGAGCAGGATCACCAGCCGCAGCCAGACCACCGCCCGGTCGACGTCCTGCAACGGCAGCGCGATCGTCATGCTGCCCTGCTCGGTCAGGTTGACCGTCACCGGGATGGCGACGGCGCGCCAGGCGTGACCGCTGCGGGAGTCCAGGGTGAAGATCCTCCCCGCCTGGGCGGAGGCGGCGGTGCTGGACAGGCGGCTGAACGTCGGGGCGGTGATCTGCGGCGCCACCAGCGCCCGGCCGCCGCTGGAGCCGTCGAGGGAGAGGTAGAAGGCGAAGTTGGTCGGGCCGGTGGTCTCCCGCCCCGTCTCGTCGAAGCCGTTGAGTACCCGCTGCAGGTAGCGGGGGTCGGACATGGCGGACTGGTACTGCGACCTGAGCTGCCCGTCGACCTGGCTGACCAGGTACCCGCGCAGCACCGCCTGCACCCCGTACCCGGTGCCCGCCAGAGCCAGCAGCAGCGCGCCGAGCAGGATGGCCACCAGCCGGGCGCGCAGCGGGACACCCGCCCAGCGCTCCAGGAGAGCGGCGGACCGGGGGGTGACCACGCGGGCCAGGCGCCCCTGCCCCTGACCGCCCGGCGGCCCGGGCGGGAGGCCGGCGCCGGGGGGCAGGCCCGCTCCACCTGCCCGGCGACCGGGGGGCGGCCAGTCAGCCAGTTCGGCGCCGGGCCCGGGGGGCGGCCGGTCGGGCGGTTCGGCGCCGGGCCCGGAGAACGGGGCGGCGGGCCGGCCCGGGGGCGGGGCCGCGGGCTGCGTGCCCAGGTCGAGGCTGGCCACGGGGGCGGTGTCGGCCGGAAGGGTCGGGTCCGGATCGGGGCGGCTGTGCTCGCGAGCGCCGCTCGGGAGGTCGGAACGGGACATGTCCGCCGGTCAGCCGATCGGGGGCAGCCGCAGCACGTAACCGACCCCGCGCTTGGTGTGGATCAGCGCGGGCTCGCGGTCGTCGATCTTGCGGCGCAGGTAGGAGATGTAGGACTCGACGATGCCCGACTCGCCGTTGAAGTCGTAGGCCCACACGTGGTCGAGGATCTGGGCCTTGGACAGCACCCGGTTCGGGTTGAGCATCAGGTAGCGCAGCAGCTTGAACTCGGTGGGGGACAGCTCGACCAGCCTGCCCTCGCGGCGCACCTCGTGGGAGTCCTCGTCCAGCTCCAGGTCGTGGAAGGCCAGCCGCCCGGTGTCGGCCTCGACCGCCGAGCCGGTGCGGCGCAGGATGGCCCGGATCCGGGCGACGACCTCTTCGAGGCTGAAGGGCTTGGTGACGTAGTCGTCCCCGCCGACGGTCAGGCCCTGCACCTTGTCGGTGGTCTCGTCGCGGGCGGTGAGGAACAGCACCGGCATCTCCCGACCGCGCTCGCGCAGCTTCCGGGTGACGGTGAACCCGTCGAGGTCGGGCAGCATGACGTCGAGCACGACGAGATCGGGACGCTGCTGCTCGGCCACCTTCAGCGCTTCGGCGCCGTCGGCGGCAGGGAACACCTCGAACCCGGCGAAGCGCAGGCTTGCCGTGAGCAGCTCGCGAATGCTCGGCTCGTCGTCGACCACGAGCAGGCGCGCCTCAGGAGTCTTGTCCAGCACACCATCAGTCTGGGGCCCCGGTCTGGGAGTTTGCTGTGAGGAGCCTGGGGTTCAGTGGCGTGTTCGGCCGCCGCGCCGGCACCCGACCCGCGGCGCCGGCGCGGCCGGGGTCAGCGGGAGGCGGGGGAGACGGTGCTGACCCCCCCGTCCAGGGCGACCACCAGGCTGACGTGCTCGGCCAGCGTGGCCAGCCAGCCGGTGGCCCGCGGGCCGCGGGCGAACGCCGCGGTCGCGTACACGTCGGCCCACATCAGCCCGGGCCCGATCACGGTGACCGAGCGCAGCGCCGTGGCCGGGCGCCCGGTCGAGGGCTCGAGGATGTGGGTGCCGCGGGCAGCCGTGCCCGAGGTCGCCACCGCCCCGGTCCGCAGCGGCACCGTGGCCACCAGCCGGGATCGGTCGCGCCGGGTCCTCGATCCCGATCTGCCAGGCCGGGGTGTCGGTGCGGTGGCACCCGACGGTGACGTCACCGCCGGCGTTCAGGAGGTGGTCGTGGTCCGCCAACGCGGCCAGGTGCCGGGCCGCCCGCTGCACCGCCCAGCCCTTCACCAACCCGGTCGGGTCGAAGCCGCGGCTGCCGTCGGGTCGGGGCAGCTCGGCGTCGAACCAACCCTCGGTGCGTTCGCGGGCCTGCGCGCAGAGCCGGGCCACCTCGCGCACGTCGGGATGGCACTCGTCCAGGGCCAGCTCGCCGCGCTGCAGCCGGCTCACCTGGCTGTCCGGCTTCCAGGTGCTGAACAGGGCGTCGACTCCGCGCAGCTCGGCGAAGACGGCGGCCACCGCTGCGCCGGCCGCCGGCGAGTCGCAGCCCGGCCCGCGCAGGTGCAGGCTGATCGGCATGCCCATCACCTGCTCCACCCAGGCCCGGCGCGGCAGTTCCGGCGCGGGCAGGGCGGTCGCGAAGGCGGGCGGCGCGGCAGGGTCGCCAGCTGCGGCCGGCGGCGCGGCGGGATCCGCGGGCACCGGGTCAGCCCTGGTGGGCCTTGTCGACGGCGGACTGCAGGGACTGGATGTAGCCGCCGCTGGTCACCGTGGCACCGGAGATCGCGTCGATCTGGCCGCTCTGGGCCTGCACTGCTTCCTGGTTGAGGATCGGGATCGCGTAGGAGTTGATCTCCTGGTCGCGGAAGTTGTCGTTCGGGTACACCACGGCCTGGCAGCGGTGATCTTGCCGCCTGGACCGTGATCTGCACCTGGACGGGGCCCCACCGGGTGTCGACGGTGCGACCCGGTGAAGGTCCCCGACGCCAGCCCGGAGGAGGAGGACCCCGACCCCGCCGAGCCCGACCCGGCGCCGGCCGCCGGCACCGGACGAGCCGGTGCCGGACGTCCCGCTGCCCGCACCCGAGCCGGTACCGGTGCCCGACCCGGAGCCCGCCGCCGGTGAGCGTGCGGGCACCGCCGAGCGTCGGCCGCGTGCCCTGGCCCTGTGCTGGTGTGGTAGCTGAACAGCAGCACCAGGCCGCTGATGGTGGACATGACCGCGATGGCGATGCGCCGCACGTCGGCTCCTTCGCTCTCGGTCGTCGGTCTCGGGGACGGCACGGCGCTCACCAGCTGAACCGCTCGACATGGATGTTGCGCGGCCGGGACGCCGGCGCCCGAGCGCCGCCGCCTGCGCGGCGTCCATCCACGGGCCGGCCCCGCAGAGGAACACGTCGTGGTGGGCGATGTCGGGGACCAGCTCGCGCAGCGCCGCGCGCGTCGGACAGGTGCGCGGCGTACTCCGGCAGCCAGCTGCTGCGGTCGCGGATGCGCGCGGCCGAGCACGTAGAACACCCGGGCCCCGCGGCCGGCGGCGAGGGCGTCGATCTCGCGCCGGAAGACGAGGTCGCCTGGTGTCGCGGGCGCGGTAGATCAGGGTCACGCTCGCCCGGGCCGTACGGCAGGTCCTCCAGCAGCGCGCGCAGCGGGGTGATGCCGATGCCGCAGGCGAGCAGGGTGACCCTGCGCCGGGTGCGGACGCCGCCGTGAGCCGGCCGTACGGGCCCTCGACCAGCACCCGGGTGCCTGGCCGCAGCCCGGCGAGCCGCGGCGCTGCCGTCGCCGAGGTCCTTGACGGTGATCCGCAGCGCGTCGCCGGTCGGCGGGCGCAGACAGCGAGTAGGGGTGGCCGCGGGTCCAGCCCGGGCCGTCGAGGAAGCGCCAGGTGAAGAACTGGCCGGCGCCGGCACCGGCAGCCGGTGCAGGTCGCGCCCGCGCAGGTGGACCGAGACCACGCCCGGGCGCCTCGCGGACCACCGTGCGCACGACCCGAGGCCGGTGCCGCAGGGTGCGGGCCAGCGGGAGCCCGACCCGCCAGACCAGCACGCGCGCCGAGCGCGGCGAGCGTACAGCGCCCACCAGTAGAGCGGCGCCAGCGGCGAGGCGAGGAAGTCGGCGCCGGTCCACAGCTGGTGCGGCAGCGCCAGGCCGACGCCGAGGTAGGCGTACAGGTGGAGCAGGTGCCAGGACTCGTAGCGCAGCCGTGCGCCGCGCCGCCCGGATCGAGGTGACCACGACCAGCGACCAGCAGCGCGGTGCCGGCGACGGCGAGCAGCATGCCGGGGTAGTTGGCCACGAGGTCCCAGCTCTCGGCCGAGCAGGCCGAGGGTGCCGTTGCCGCGTAGCCGAGGATGATCAGCGGCGATGTGGGCGAGCATAGGTTGAACGAGGTGAAGCCGACCAGGCGATGCCGGCGGGCCAGCTCGTCCTGCCCGTACGCCTGCTCGACGAACGGGATCCGGGCCATCAGCAGGACCTGGATGAGCAGCAGGTCGGCGGCGACAGCAGGCCGGTCAGCCGGCCCAGGCTGGTGAGCGCGTTCGCCGCCCCGGACAGGTTCTGCACGCCGCCGTTGGCCACCCACAGGGCCGTGACCACGAGCAGACTGAGCCACATCGCCGACCCGGCCACGTCGGCGAACCACTCCGGGACCGGTGCCCGGCGCCGCGGGTGGGCCGTGATCGGGAACGGCCGCTCGGCGCGTTCCAGGCCGTCGGGAACCACACCGGCGGTCATCGATCCTCCTGCGCTCGGGGCCATCTCGTCGTCAACTGTGCGGGGCCATGCTGTGAAGATCCTGAACGTGCCCAGGGGGTCGGGGCCGGCACGGGCCGGGCCGCCCCGGAATGTCCATCCTTTCCCGCCTGCCGGTACAGGTTCGAGCGCTCAAGGTGGGCCCACGGTCACGGCAGGGTCAGCGCCGGGTCAGCGTGCGGCCGGCGCCGCGCCAGCGACTCCAGCGCGGCCGCCGCGAGCAGGACCCCCTCGTCCCGCAGCACCAGGTCAGCCCCCGCGGCGAACAGCGACACCACGGCGGGGGCGACCGCCTCGCGCCGGACCGTCGCCAGCAGCGTGGCGTCGGGGAAGCGCAGCCGCAGCAGGTGCACGGCGTCCACCGTGGCGGTGCTCACCCAGACCAGGTGCGGGGCCAGGTCACCTGCCAGCGCCTCGGCCAGCGGCAGCTCGTGCACGCTGACATCGGGTCCGAGCAGGTCGCCCAGGGTGGGCTGGGCCGAGAAGGCCCGCTCCACGTGGAGCATGACGATGGGGGTCATCCCCCCACCTCAGCGCAGCCGCCTCCGGGTGGCCTTACCGCCGGCTGGGTGAACCCTGTGCGTCCGGGGGTCGTCGCGGTGGGCGGTGGGCCGGGCGGAGGGGACGGGGAGCCCCGGCCCGCTCACGGCTCGGGGGTGGGCTCGGTCAGCACGTCGTCGGCGTCGATGATCCGGTAGGCGTACCCCTGCTCGGCGAGGAAGCGCTGCCGGTTCGCCGCGAAGTCCTGGTCGACGGTGTCGCGGGCGACGATGGCGTAGAACCGGGCAGCCCGACCGTCCGCCTTCGGGCGCAGCACCCGGCCGAGCCGCTGCGCCTCCTCCTGCCGCGAGCCGAACGCCCCGGAAACCTGGATCGCCACGGACGCCTCGGGCAGGTCCACGGAGAAGTTCGCGACCTTGCTC
>CAWARR010000010.1:0-131014 GCA_963784535.1 uncultured Actinomycetota bacterium
AGGGGTGCATTGGTCTGTCCAGTAGATGTCGTCCCGCGACCCCGTCTCCACCACCCGCCCCAGGTACATCACCGCGACCCGGTCGGAGATGTGCCGCACCACGGACAGGTCGTGGGCGATGAACAGGTAGGCCAGGCCGAGCCGGTCCTGCAGGTCCTCCAGCAGGTTGACGACGCCCGCCTGGACGAGCCGGTCTCGGCGCTGGACGTCTCGGTGCAGGCGGGCGTCGTCAACCTGCTGGAGGACCTGCAGGACCGCTCGGCCTGGCCTACCTGTTCATCGCCCACGACCTGTCCGTGGTGCGGCACATCTCCGACCGGGTCGCGGTGATGTACCTGGGGGGGTGGTGGAGACGGCATCCGGGACGACATCTACGGCAGCCCGATGCACCCCTACACGGAGGCGTTGCTGTCCGCCGCCCCGATGGCCGATCCGGAGCTGGAACGGCGCCGGGAACGGATCATCCTGGCCGGCGACGTGCCCAGCCCGGTGAACCCGCCGTCCGGTTGCCGCTTCCGCACCCGCTGCTGGAAGGCGCAGGACGTCTGCGCGACGCAGACGCCCCCGCTCGAGGCGCGCAGCGACGGGCACCTGGTGGCCTGTCACTTCGCCGAGGTGCGCGAAGTGGTCTGAGCCGCCGGCGGCGGCTCACAGGGCGGTGCCCACCAGGGCTCCGACGAGGTAGGTGACGCCCATCCCGAGCGCGCCGACCGAGACGTTGCGGGTCACCGCCAGGCGCCGCCCGGCCTGGCCCACCCGCGCGCTCGCCAGCCCGGTGAGCACCAGCGCGAGCACCACGGCGGCCACGCACACCGGCACCCGGATCGCCGTGGGAGGCAGCAGGATCGCCAGCAGCGGCAGCAAGGCGCCCACGAAGAAGGCCGCGAAGGATGCCCACGCGGCATGCCAGGGGTTGGTCAGGGCCTGCGGGTCCAGCCCCAGCTCGGCCTCGGCATGCGCGGCGAACGCGTCGTGCTCGGTGAGCTCGACAGCCACCCGGCGGGCGAGCTCGGCCGACAGGCCCTTGCCGCGGTAGATCTCGGCCAGCTCGTCCAGCTCCCGTGCCGGCAGGTGCTCCAGCTCCCAACGCTCCAGCGCGAGCAGCGCCCGCTCGGAGTCGCGCTGGGAGCTCGACCGAGACGTACTCCCCCCCGGCCATCGACAGCGCGCCGGCGACCAGCCCGGCCACCCCGGCGGTGGCGATGGCGGTGCGGTCGCTGGTGGCCCCGGCAACGCCGACCACGAGCCCGGCGACCGAGACGATGCCGTCGTTCGCGCCGAGCACGGCGGCCCGCAGCCAGTTGAGCATGCTGGACACATCGCCGTGGTGGGCCTCGTCGGCGTGCGTCGCGGTCGGGCTCGAGGCCGCGGCGTCCTCGGCCCCCGCCGGAGCGGGCTCGGGAACTGTCATCGGATCAGCCCTTCACTCTCGGGTCGGGTTCGCGCGTGCACAGGCACACCTCGTTGCCCTCCGGATCGGCGAGCACCCACCACGAGGGGGCGTGCGCCTCGCTGACCAGCCGGCCACCGACGCTCAGGCAGGCCCGCAACCGCTCGGGAACCTGCTCCGCCGGCAGGTGGACATCGAGGTGGAAGCGACCCCTGCCCTGGCGCGGCGGGTCCAGGTGCTGGAACCACAGCACCGGCCCACGCCCGGAGGGGTCGTGCAGCTCCGTGGCCAGCTCGGTGTAGCCGAGCGCTGCCGCCCAGAACGGGCGGACGGCGTCGCTGTCGGCGCAGTCGAGGGCGATCTCCACCCGGTCGGGAAGCTCCGCGACCGTGGCCCCGACCTGCGCGCCGGCCGCGAGCACCCGGCCCGCGAGCTCCGCGTCGAGCTCGGTCACCCCACCGGCGGAGTGGGTGGCGAAGCTGAAGGTGACCGTCCGCCAGCGCAGGTCGATGTCGGGGTGGTGGTCCATCGCCTGCGCCTGCTCGGCGACCAGATCGACCAGCCGGACGGCCGCGGCGAAGCTCGGTGCCCGCAGCGAGACGGCGAGCGTGCCCGCACGGTCCCGGTCCACCCCGGGCAGGGTGCGGAGCGCGCGGGTGATCTCCTCGGCGTCCAGCAGCGGCGGCATGGGCTGCACGGTCCCGCCGTCCGCAGCCCGGGGTCAAGCCCGGGCCGATCCGCGGTATGGCACCCTTGGCCGACGTGAGCACGCCTGCTGAGGCGGCGCTGGTCGTCGGCGCCGCGATCGTCGACGATCTGGCCGGCCCGACGCACGCTGCTCGCGGCGCGGCGCACGGAGCCGCCGCGCTGGCCGGGGGCTGGGAGCTGCCCGGTGGCAAGGTCGAGCCCGGGGAGGACCCGGTGCACGCGCTGCACCGGGAGCTGGCCGAGGAGCTCGGGGTGAAGGTCGAGCTCGGCGCCGAGCTGCCGGGCCCGGACGGCGCGAGCGGTGGGTGGCTGCTGCCGCCCGCGCACCGGATGCGGGTCTGGCTGGCGCGCGTCGTCGACGGGGAGCCGGCTCCGATCGAGGACCACGACGCGGTGCGGGTGCTGGGCCCGGGGGAGTGGCTGGACGTGGCGTGGCTGCCCGCGGACGTGCCGATCGTGCGGGCGCTGCTGGAGCGCTCCCGCCGCCCGCGCTGACCGCGCGGGAAGGCGCCCGCCGGCCGCGTGGGGCCGGCTGACCAGGGCCGTAGACTGGCCGCTTCACCCCCCTCACGGATGAGCCTGAGCGCATGCCCACGCGGACCCGCGACGACCTGCGCAACGTCGCGATCGTCGCCCACGTCGACCACGGCAAGACCACCCTGGTCGACGCCATGCTCTGGCAGTCCGGCGCCTTCGGCGCGCACCAGCACGTCGACGAGCGGGCGATGGACTCCGGCGACCTGGAGCGCGAGAAGGGCATCACGATCCTCGCCAAGAACACCGCGGTGCACTGGCGCGGCCGCCGGGGCTCCCGAGCGGCCCGGGACGTCACCATCAACATCATCGACACCCCCGGCCACGCCGACTTCGGCGGCGAGGTCGAGCGCGGGCTGTCGATGGTCGACGGCGTCGTCCTGCTCGTCGACGCCTCCGAGGGCCCGCTGCCGCAGACCCGGTTCGTGCTGCGCAAGGCGCTGCAGGCGCACCTGCCGGTCATCCTGGTGGTCAACAAGGTCGACCGCCCGGACGCCCGCATCGCCGAGGTCGTCGACGAGACCTACGAGCTGTTCATGGACCTGCTCGACGGCACCGGGCTCGACCCGGACGCTGCTCGACTTCCCGATCGTCTACGCCTCGGCGAAGGCCGGCCGGGCCTCGCCTGGAGCGCCCGAAGGACGGCGGCATGCCGGACAGCGACGACCTCGAGCCGCTGTTCGCGACGATCCTGGCCGACCGATCCCGGCGCCGGTCTACGACGACGAGGCGCCGCTGCAGGCGCACGTCACCAACCTCGACGCCTCGCCGTTCCTCGGCCGGCTCGCGCTGCTGCCGCGTCGCTCAGGGCACGATCCGCAAGGGCCAGCAGGTCGCCTGGTGCCGGCGCGACGGCTCCTCAGCAGCGGGTCAAGATCACCGAGCTGCTGATGACCGAGGCGCTGGAGCGCATGCCGGCCGAGCAGGCCGGCCCCGGCGACATCATCGCCGTCGCCGGCATCGCCGAGATCACCATCGGCGAGACCCTCGCCGACCCCGACGACCCGCGGCCGCTGCCGCTGATCACCGTCGACGAGCCGGCGATCTCGATGACCATCGGCACCAACACCTCGCCGATGGCCGGCCGGGTCAAGGGCACGAAGGTCACCGCGCGGCTGGTGCAAGGACCGGCTCGACCGCGAGCTGGTCGGCAACGTCTCGATCCGGGTGCTGCCCACCGAGCGCCCCGACACCTGGGAGGTGCAGGGCCGCGGCGAGCTGGCGCTGGCGATCCTGGTCGAGACCATGCGCCGCGAGGGCTTCGAGCTCACCGTCGGCAAGCCGCAGGTGGTCACCCGCGAGGTCGACGGCAAGCTGCACGAGCCGTTCGAGCGCCTCACCATCGACGCCCCGGAGGAGTACCTCGGCGCGATCACCCAGCTGCTGGCCGTCCGCAAGGGCCGGCATGGAGCAGATGACCAACCACGGCACCGGCTGGGTCCGGATGGAGTTCCTCGTGCCCGTCCCGCGGCCTGATCGGCTTCCGCACCGAGTTCCTCACCGAGACCCGCGGCACCGGCATCGCCGCACCACGTCTTCGAGGGCTACGAGCCGTGGGTCGGCGAGCATGCGCACCCGCCCACCGGCTCGCTGGTGGCCGACCGGCCGGGCGTCGCCACCGCGTACGCGATGGTCAACCTGCAGGAGCGCGGCACGCTCTTCGTCGAGCCCGACCACCGAGGTCTACGAGGGCATGATCGTCGGCGAGAACTCCCGCGCCGACGACATGGACGTCAACATCACCAAGGAGAAGAAGCTCACCAACATGCGCGCCTCGACCTCCGACGACTTCGAGCGGCTGGTGCCCGCCGCGCAGCTGCTCAGCCTGGAGCAGTGCGCTGGAGTTCTGCCGCGACGACGAGTGCGTCGAGGTCACCCCCACCGCGGTGCGCCTGCGGAAGGTGGGGCTGTCCGCGGTGGACCGGGAGAAGGCGCGCGGCCGCGCCAAGCGGGGCGGCTGACCGGCGGGTCAGCGGGTGGTGTCCGCGGGCGTCCACAGCCCGTGCGGGCTGACGACGGTTCCGCAGGCACAGCGCCACCAGGTGCAGGTCACCGACGGGCAGTGCGGCTCGCTGCGCTCACGCAGGTCTGCGGTGCACACCGGACAGGGTCGGGTTCGGGCTCGGTCCACGATGCCTCCCATCGGTCCAGCCGGGCGCCCGCAGATCGGGGCGCCGATCGGTGCTCGACGGCCGGGCGCTGCCCGGCCGCCCCGGGGCCCGTGCCGCCCGGCCGGCCAGCGGGGGCGGGGCCGGCCGGGCGGATCGGCCCGCGGCCGGGGGACCGCGAACCGGGGCGTGCCGGCCCGGGGCTTGGGGTCCACGGGCCGGGGCGCCGGCCTGCGGCTTGGGGTCCACGGGCCGGGATCGGGGCGGGTGCGGGGTGCCTCGCCTCCTTGTCCACAGTGCAGGGCGCGGCTGAGCCCCGGGTGAGACCCAGATGAGGGGGCTCTCATCAACGCTCTGCCGCAGAATGGCTGCCATGGCCCTCGATGCCGCGCACCGGATGCTGCTCGTGCACGCCCATCCCGACGACGAGACGATCGGCACCGGCGCCACGATGGCCCGGTACGTCGCCGAGGGCGCGCACGTGACGTTGGTGACCTGCACCGCGGGGAGCAGGGCGAGATCCTGGTGCCCGACCTGGCCCATCTGGCGGCCGACCGGGAGGACGGCCTCGGCAGCTACCGCGAGGGCGAGCTCGCCCGGGCCATGGCCGCGCTGGGGGTCACCGACCACCGCTTCCTGGGGGCGCAGGAGCACGGGCGGCCGGCGCGGGTGTACCGCGACTCGGGAATGGCCTACGCCGCGGACGGCGCGGTGATCCCGGTGCCCGACCCGCACCCGGACGCCTTCGCGCTGGCCGGCGTCGACGAGCCCGCCGAGCGGGTGGCCGACGTGCTGCGGGAGGTCCGCCCGCAGGTGGTGGTGACCTACGAGCCGGGGGGCGGCGACGGGCATCCCGACCACATCCAGGCCCACCGGGTGGCGATGCGGGCGGTGGAGCTGGCGGCGGTGGCGAGCGGCGCCGGGGGCGCCGCCTGGCGCGTCCCCAAGGTCTACTGGGGAGCGCTGCCGGAACGGATGGTCCGCGCCACGTTGCACGAGCTGACGGCGGCGGGTCGCAACCCGTTCGCGGGCTGGGACCCCGGCGGGGTGCTGCCATCGATGATGATCACCGACGAGCTGGTCACGACGTGCGTGGACGGCACCGACTACGCCGCCCACAAGACCCGGGCGCTGCGTGCCCACGCCACCCAGGTCGCGGTGGACGGGCCGTTCTTCGCGCTGAGCAACGGGATCGGCCAGCCGATGCTGACCCGGGAGTACTTCCGCCTCGTCGGGGCCGAGCCGGCCGGTCCCCGGGACGCCGACGGCCGCGAGACCGGCCTGTTCGCCGGGCTGTAGCCGGCGCGGCGGCGGGTCAGATCGTGACGTCGCGGGAAGGGCCGCGGGAGAGCACGATCACGCTCTTGGTGCGGACCACGACCGGCTCGGCGCTGATCCGCTCCAGGATGCGCTCGAAGTCCTGAACGCTGCGGGCCCGCACGTGCAGCAGGGCATCGGCCTCACCGGACACCGTGCACGCGGAGACCACCTGCGGGTGCTGGGCCGCCACCGCGAACACGGCGGACGGCGCGGTGCGGGCCCGGCAGTACAGCTCGATGTAGGCCTCGGTGGTCCAGCCCAGCGCGGCGGGATCGACCAGCGCGGCGAAGCCCGTGATCACCCCGCCGGACCGCAGCCGGTCCACCCGGCGCTTGGCCGCGGGGGCGGACAGCCCGACGGCCGCGCCGAGCCGGGAGTAGGTGGCCCGCGCGTCCTGACGCAGCAGCGCGACCAGCCGGTCGTCGATCTCGTCCAGAGCCATCACGCAATGATGCACCGCACCGGGGCGGCAAGACGCAACGGATCGACGGCAGCAGGCAATGGGACCGCATTGTCCGCCTGCCCCTGCCGTCCGTAGAGTCGATCCCGGGGGTCGAGGAGGCCACAGCAGGAGGAGGCGCCACGTGCTGCACCCCGGAGATCAGGCCGTCACCGTTGCACCCGCCACACCCGCACCCGCACCCGCACCGGCACCCGCACCCGCGACACCGGCGCCCGCGAGCGGCGCACCCCACGGCGAGGCGCAGACGCCGCACGTGGCCCCCAACTACCACCCGGTGCCGGTCACCATCGCCACGGCTGAGGGGCCTGGGTGCGCGACGTCGAGGGGCGCCGCTACCTGGACTGCCTGGCCGGCTACTCGGCGCTGAACTTCGGCCACCGCCACCCCGTGCTGGTCGAGGCCGCCAGGGCGCAGCTCGAGCGGGTCACGCTGACCAGCCGGGCGTTCCTGCACGACCGGCTCGAGGCCGTTCGCCGCGGGGCTGGCGGGCTGGCGAGCGAAGCTCGCCGCCGGCGGCGCGCCATGGATCTGGTGCTGCCGATGAACACCGGCGCCGAGGCCGTCGAGACGGCGATCAAGGTGAGCCGCAAGTGGGGGTACGACGTCAAGGGGGTGCCGGCCGGGCAGGCGTCGATCGTCGTCGCCGCGGGCAACTTCCACGGCCGGACCACCACCATCGTCAGCTTCTCCACCGACCCGGTGGCCCGCGACGGCTTCGGCCCGTTCACCCCCGGCTTCCGCGTGGTCCCCTACGGTGACGCCGCAGCGCTGGAGGAGGCGATGGACGCCACCACGGTCGCCGTGCTGCTCGAACCGATCCAGGGGGAGGCCGGGGTGATCGTCCCCCCGCCGGGGTACCTCCGTGCGGTCCGGGCCGCCTGTGACCGGCACGGCGCGCTGTTCGTCGCCGATGAGATCCAGTCGGGACTGGGGCGCACCGGCGCCACCTTCGCCTGCCAGCGCGAGCAGGTGGCGCCGGACGCCTACGTGCTCGGCAAGGCCCTCGGCGGCGGCATCGTGCCGGTGTCGGCGGTGGTGGCCCGGTCCGACGTGCTCGGCGTGCTCGGCGCGGGAACGCACGGCAGCACCTTCGGCGGCAACCCGCTGGCCTGCGCGGTCGGCGCGGCCGTGTCGGGCTGCTGGAGACCGGTGAGTTCCAGGCCCGCGCCCGTGAGCTCGGCGCCCGGCTGCACGCCCGGCTGTCGGCGATGGCCGACCACGGCGTGCTCGCGGTGCGCGCCGCCGGGCTGTGGGCCGGGGTGGACATCGACCCGGAGCTGGGCACCGGCCGGCAGCTCGTGCGAGCGGCTCGCCGCCCGCGGGGTGCTCGCCAAGGACACCCACGGTTCGACGATCCGGCTCGCCCCGCCGCTGGTGGTGGAGGCCGACGAGCTGGACTGGGCCGCCGACCGCTTCGAGGCAGCGCTGGACGACCTCGCCGCCCGCCGCGGGACCCACGCGGGGTGACCGGCCGGCACCCGGACGGGGGTGGGCCGACCGGGTGAAACTCCGTGGCAGACGGGTCGTCGGTGGCCGCCAGGCGTGCCGGCGACACCCGGACGGGCGAGGCTGACCGGGTCGGGCCCGCGCTGCCCGCCCGGTGGCCGGAAGGGGCCGCCGCGGTGCCGCGGGCCAGGTCCCAGGTCCGGGAGGGCACGTGGCGATGGCAAGGCACCGCAGACGCGCCCAGGTCGACCCGGGCCTGCCGCAGGGCGGCGGACCTGCCGCGCCCGGGACGGCCCCCGCGGCGGCGCCCCCCGGCCGACCCGCGCCGGTCGTGGGCCGGACCCGGCGCGGGGCGGGCGCGGACGTCGGGCTGGCCCGTGAGCGCCGCCGACAGGTGCGACTGCTGCGGCTCGCCTCCGGGCTCGGGGTGCTGGCCGCCTGGCTGTGGTTCCGGCTGCTCAGCGGCCACCCCGTGGGGGTGCCCAGCCTGCCCGCGGTCGACCCGCTGTACCTGATGTCGGGCGGGTTCTTCGTGGTGCTGATCGTGACCATGCTCGCCACCACCGTCGCCTCCGGGCGTTCGCCGCACGTGGTGTACCGGCCCGAGCAGCTCGACGTCACGCTGGCCGACGTCAAGGGGCTGCCCGCGGTCACGGAGGAGGTCCGGCGCTCGCTCGACCTGTTCCTCGCCGCCCGCACCTTCCGTCGCGAGCTGGGTGGCCGGCCCCGCCGCGGGCTGCTGTTCGAGGGCCCGCCCGGGACGGGCAAGACGCACCTGGCGAAGGCGATGGCGGCCGAGGCCGGGGTGCCGTTCCTGTTCGTCTCCGCGACCGCCTTCCAGTCCATGTACTACGGGGCGACGGCACGCAAGATCCGCTCCTACTTCGCGGCACTGCGCCGGGCGGCTCGCGCCGAGGGCGGCGCGATCGGCTTCATCGAGGAGATCGACGCCATCGCCACGGTGCGCGGCGGGATGTCGATGTCGGCCTTCGCGGCGTGGTCGGCCGCGACCGGGGCGGGTGGGGCCACCCCCGGGAACCCGGCCGCGGGCGGCAGCGTCGACTGCGGTGGCCTGGTGGGGCTGCCGGCGCTGACCGGTGCCGGCGCCGGTGCCCGCTCGGCCCACCCCGCGACGGTGAGCGAGGGCGTCGGCGGCGTGGTCAACGAGCTGCTCGTCCAGCTGCAGTCCTTCGACACCCCGACCGGCTGGCAGCGGGTGCGCGGCCAGGTCACCGAGGCTGTCAACCTGTTGCTCCCGGCCCACCGGCAGCTGCCCAAGCCCCGCCCGGAGCCGGTCGACGTGCTCCTCATCGCTGCCACCAACCGGGCTGACAACCTCGATCCGGCGCTGCTGCGGCCGGGCCGCTTCGACCGCCGGCTCGTCTTCGACCTGCCGGACAAGGCCGGCCGGCGCGAGCTCGTCGACCACTTCCTCGCCCGCAAGGCCCACGCCGCCGAGTTGGACGGGGACGAGCGCCGCGACGCTCTCGCCGGGGTGACGCAGGGCTACTCGCCGGTCATGATCGAGCACCTGCTCGACGAGGCGTTGGTCAACACCGTCCGCCGCGGGGCCGCCGGGATGAGCTGGCAGGACATCGAGCGGGCGCGCCTGGTGACCGAGGTCGGCCTCGGCCAGCCGGTGGGGTACACCGAGCACGAGAAGCGCCTGATCGCCACGCACGAGGCGGGGCACGCGGCGCTGGCCTGGCTGGTGGCCCCGCAGCGCCGGCTGGAGGTGCTGACGATCGTCAAGCGCGCGGGGGCGCTCGGCCTGCTCGCGCACGGCGACCGCGACGACGTCTACACCCGCTCGCGGGCGGAGTTGCTCGCGCTGATCCGGATCGCCTTCGGCGGGCACGTGGCCGAGGAGCTGTTCTTCGGTGACCTGTCCACCGGCCCCGGCGGCGACCTGCGCTACGCCACCGGAGTGGCTGCGCAGATGGTCGGGCAGGCAGGCATGGCCGGCACCCTGGTCTCCTTCGCCGCGGTGCAGGGCTCGCCGCTGGCCGACGCCAACCTGGTCGGGCGGGTGCTCGGCGACCCCGATGCCCGGAGGCTGCTGGAGGCGGTGCTCGATGAGCAGCGCGAGGAGGCGCTGCTGCTGCTGTCGGCCAACCGGCACCTGGTCGCCGCGCTGCGCGACGCGCTGCTGGCGCGGCATGAGCTGATCGGGCCCGAAATCACCGACGTCCTGGTCGAGGCCCAGCGCCGGTACGAGCAGGGGCTGCCGCCGGCCGACCCCGGCGGGCCGTCGATCGGGCAGGGCGGGCCGCCCGTGGTCGTCGACCTGCGCGAAGGGGCCCGGTGGGAGGGGCCGGTGGGCCCCGCGTAGCCTGAGCCGATGCCCAGGCTGGAGCAGACGCCCGCGGAGCCTCCCGCCGGGGGCGGGGCGCACTGGGTGCGGCCCGCGGACGAGGCGGCGTTCCGCCGGGCCGTCGGGCGCTTCGCCACCGGGATCTGCGTGGTGTCCACCGTCCACGACGGCCAGGACCACGCGATGACCGTGAACGCCTTCACCTCGGTCTCGCTCGACCCGATGCTGGTGCTGGTCTGCATCGAGACCGAGTCGCGCTTCTACGACGCGGTGACCTCCAGCGGGCGCTGGGCGGTGAGCGTGCTGGACTCCACCGCCCGGCCCGCGGCGGCATGGCTTGCCACCCGTGGACGCCCGTTGGACGGCCAGCTCGAGCAGGTGCCGCACCGGCGAGGTCCTGCCACCGGCGCAGCCGTGCTGGCGCAGGCCACCGCCTGGCTGGAGTGTCGCACCCACTCGGTGCACCCCGGCGGTGACCACGTGATCCTGCTCGGTGAGGTGATCGAGGTGGGGCTCGGCGGCGACGAGGCGGGGGCCCTGCTGTACCACCGCGGCCAGTACCGCACCCTGGACCAGCCGGGCCGGACCGGCGGCTAGTGGGCCGCGCCGGAGGTCATTTGACGATTCCGAGATGGCTTGGCGGCCTTTGGTGGGCGACGATCGAGCCATGCGCATCGTGGTCACCGGCGTCGATTGCCCTCGTCTCCCCGGAGTCACGGTAGGCCTCCAACGCGGCAGGGAAGTCGTCCAGCAGTTCCCCGCGGAGGGCTCCGCTGTGACCTGGACGCTCGACGCCCAGCTCCTCGGGACTGAACTGCGCGGTCCGTACGTGCACGGGAAGCCAGGGGCCCGCTTCCTCTATCTGTCCTGGCAGCAGCAGGGATCGGGCATGTTCCGCAGGGCCAAGCTGATGCTCGACGCGGTACCGCCCGAGCTCCTCGACCAAGCCGAGCACGGCGGCCTGGCCGCCCGACTGTCCCTCGCCATGCCCGATGGCACCCCAGTGTGCGCCTCCGTGCGCCCACCTCGAATCCACTGGTCAGCGTTTGATCAGGAAGCTCAGCCCGCAAGGGGCGGAGCATCACCGGGCGAACCGTAAGAGAACGTCGAACGCGGGGCACTAGTCCGGCCGGGACGGCCCACCGGCCGGTTCTGGCGCTGCGGGCGGGTCTGGCACTGCGGGCGGGTCTGGCACTGCGGGCGGGTCTGGCACTGCGGGCGGGTCTGGCACTGCGGGCGGAGCGTAGTAGTCGTACCGGTGGTGCACCGCGAACCCGGCCGAGCGGTACAGCGTGACGGCCGCCGTGTTGCCGTCCCCGACCTGCAGGAACGTGCCGCCCGCGCCGCCTTGTAGCCCCCAGCCCGCCAGTGCCGCCAGCAGCGCCCGGGCCAGCCCGCGGCGGCGGTGAGCGGGGCTCACCTCCACCGCGGTCACGCCGAGCCAACCCTCCCCGAGGGAGCCGCGCGCCACCGCGACGGTGGTGTTCGCCTCGCGCACCGAGGCGAACACCTGGTCCGGGGCGGAGCGGAGCAGGGCGAGTGCCTGCGGCGGGAGCACCTGGCCGCGGTAGCGGTAGCCGGCGAGCCAGCCCGCGTCCGGCTCAGCGGTCAGCTCCAGCTCCAACCCCAGCTCCAGCTCCAGCTCCAACCCCAGCTCCAGCTCCAGCTCCAGCCCCGGCTCCGGCCCCGGCTCCGGGTCCGGGCCCGCCCCCGCGGTCGACCCTGCCGCCGCGGGGGAGCGGACCAGGGCGGCGGTGGGCGCGGTGAGCACCAGTGCCCCGGCACCGGGGAGGGCCCGCCAGCCCGCGGCGGTGAACGCCTCGCGGGCCGCCGCAGCCGGGTCGTCGACCGTCCGGTGCGGGCCGGGGCGGCCGGCACCGGTGTCACTCCCGGGGGCGGGCTCGGGCAGCGCCGCGAGCGCCTGCAGGGAGCGCGCGGCGTACCAGCGGGCGACCTCCGCCACCGCCACGGGCAGCGGGCAGCCGGGATCGCCGAGCACCAGCACCGAGTTCCCCCGGCCGGTGAACCCGCCCGCCGCGCGCAGCAGCCAGCCGCCCAGCCGGGCCTGCTGCGGCGCCTGCCAGTGCACGGCCATCGCGCGTTCCAGCTGCTCGACAGGCACCGTTGCGGGGATCCGTTCGGCGCCCGGTCCGACCGTCTCCGCCACCCGGGACCACCTTCCTCCCGACCACCCCTCCGCGTCGGCGATACTAGGCGCGACCCGTCGGCCGGTGACCGCACGTGCGGCCCGGTGACACGTACAGGAGGATTGTTGTGACGTACGTCATCGCCCAGCCTTGCGTCGACGTCAAGGACAAGGCCTGTATCGAAGAGTGCCCCGTCGACTGCATCTACGAGGGTGAGCGGTCGCTCTACATCCACCCGGACGAGTGCGTGGACTGCGGGGCCTGCGAGCCGGTGTGCCCGGTGGAGGCCATCTACTACGAGGACGACGTGCCCGAGCAGTGGGAGGACTACTACAAGGCCAACGTCGAGTTCTTCGACGACCTCGGTTCGCCGGGCGGCGCCGCGAAGCTCGGCGTCATCCCCAAGGACCACCCGCTGATCGCCGCCCTGCCTCCGCAGGGCGAGGGTCACTGATCCGCGCATCCACCGGGACGTCGCCGCGGGGGTGACCCCGCGGCGACTGCCGGACTTCCCCTGGGACCGGCTGGCGCCCTTCGCCGCCCGGGCCCGCGAGCATCCCGGGGGCGTCGTCGACCTGTCCGTCGGCACGCCGGTCGACCCCACGCCCGAGGTGGTCCGCGCCGCGCTGGCCGCGGCCGTGGACTCGCCGGGCTACCCGCAGACGCACGGCACCCCGGCGCTGCGCGACGCGGTCGTCGACTGGTTCGCGCGCCGGCGCGGTGTGCCGGGGCTCGACCCTGCCGGAGTGCTGCCGACGATCGGCTCCAAGGAGCTGGTGGCGTGGCTGCCGACGCTGCTCGGGCTGGGCCCGGGCGACGTCGTCGTGCACCCCGAGATCGCCTACCCCACCTACGACGTCGGCGCCCGGCTCGCGGGGGCCACACCGCTGCCGGCCGACGGGACGGCCCAGGTCGGCCCCGCCGCCGGGAGGGTGCGGCTGGTGTGGGTCAACTCGCCCGGCAACCCGCACGGCCGGGTGCTCGGCGTGGACCACCTCGCCAAGGTCGTCGCCTGGGCCCGCGCGCACGGGGCGGTGGTCGCCAGCGACGAGTGCTACGCCGAGCTCGGCTGGGACGGTCGAGGAGGTCCCGAGCATCCTCGACCCGCGGGTCTGCGGGGGCTCCCACGAGGGCCTGCTCGCGGTGTACTCGCTGAGCAAGCAGTCCAACCTCGCCGGGTACCGGGCGGCGTTCGTCGCCGGCGACCCCGCGCTGATCGCCGAGATCCTCGAGGTCCGCAAGCACGCCGGGATGATGGTCGCCGGCCCGGTGCAGGAGGTGATCGGCGCGGTCCTGCGCGACGACGACCACGTGGCCCGCCAGCGCGAGCTCTACCGGGCCCGCCGGTCCGTGGCCCGGGCCGCGCTGACGGCTGCGGGGCTGCGGGTGGAGGACTCCGAGGCCGGCCTCTACCTGTGGGCCACCCGTGACGAGCCGTGCTGGGACACCGTTGCCGACCTGGCCCGGCGCGGGGTCCTGGTGGCCCCGGGGAGTTCTACGGCCCTGCCGGTGCCCGGCACGTGCGGGTCGCCCTGACCGCCACCGACGAGCGGATTGCGGCATGGCGGCCCGGCTGGCCTGACTCCCCACCGCTGCGGCGCCGCACCGGCTGTAACGGCCGGCGCGCAGCGGCGGGCAGCGGTGGGCAGGTCACAGCCGAGCGGATGGCCTACCCGGCGTACCTGCAGGTAGCGTCAGCGGTGGAAGCGGTGCTCACGAAGCACCCGGACAGTTCGCGCCGGGCTCACAGCAGCCGGGCGCGGCCATTTCTTTCCTTGAAGGAGCGTGCATGTCTGACCCCCAGACGGTGAGCATCCATCACCCCGGTGGCGCGCTCGATGTCCCCGTCGTCCCGGCCACCGAGGGTGGCTCGGGGATCGACACGTCCGCGCTGCTGCGAAGCACCGGGTACGTGGCGCTCGACCCGGGCTTCGTCAACACCGCGTCATGCCAGTCGGCGATCACCTACATCGACGGCGACGCGGGCATCCTGCGCTACCGCGGCTACCCGATCGAGCAGCTGGCCGAGCAGACCACCTTCCTCGAGGTGGCCTACCTGCTGATCTACGGCGAGCTGCCGACCGCCACGCAGCTCGAGGACTTCGGCAGCCGGATCGCCCGCCACACCCTGCTGCACGAGGACCTCAAGCGCTTCTTCGACGGCTTCCCCCGCGACGCCCACCCGATGCCGGTGCTGTCCTGCGCGGTCGAGCGCCCTGTCGACGTTCTACCAGGACAGCCTCAACCCGTTCGACCCCGAACACGTCGAGATGTCGACCATCCGGCTGCTGGCCAAGCTGCCGACGATCGCCGCCTACGCGTACAAGAAGTCGATCGGCCAGCCGTTCCTGTACCCGGAGAACAGCCTCGGGCTGGTGGAGAACTTCCTGCGGCTGACCTTCGGCTTCCCGGCCGAGCCGTACGAGATCGACCCGGCGATGGTCCAGGGCACTCGACCTGCTGCTCGTGCTGCACGCCGACCACGAGCAGAACTGCTCCACCTCCACGGTGCGGATGGTGGGCTCCTCGCAGGCCAACCTGTTCGCCTCGGTCTCCGCCGGCATCAACGCGCTGTTCGGCCCGCTGCACGGGGGGGCCAACCAGGCGGTGCTGGAGATGCTGGAGAAGATCCGCACCAGCGACGATGACGTCGACACCTTCATGCGCAAGGTGAAGAACAAGGAGGGCGGCGTCCGGCTGATGGGCTTCGGCCACCGGGTCTACAAGAACTACGACCCGCGCGCGGCGATCATCAAGCAGCACCGCCGACGAGATCCTGGGCAACCTCGGCCAGCGCGACGAACTGCTCGACATCGCGATGCGGCTGGAGGAGATCGCACTGTCCGACGACTACTTCATCGAGCGCAAGCTCTACCCCAACGTCGACTTCTACACCGGGCTGATCTACAAGGCGATGGGCTTCCCGACCAAGATGTTCACGGTGTTGTTCGCGCTCGGCCGGCTGCCCGGCTGGATCGCCCAGTGGCGCGAGATGATCGAGGACAAGCAGACCAAGATCGGCCGCCCGCGGCAGGTGTACGTCGGCGCCCCCTCCCGCGACTACGCCCCGATCTCCACTCGCTGACCCGCCCGCGGTGCCCCCGGCTGTCGTGGTCGGGGGCACCGGCCGGCGCCCCGTCCACGACCGTCAGCCGTTCGCGACCCGGACCACCACGGTGCCGACGGCGGGCCCGGAGGCCAGCGCCGTCCACCCCTTGTCGGGCCGCGAACGCTGCCAGTGCTGCCCGTCCACCTCGACGGCCACGATGTCGAGCGCGCCGGCCCTGGCCACCGCCCACTGCGCGAGACTCCAGGCCAGCCGGGCGCCCTCCCGCCCCGCGAGCGTGAACCGGATGGCGGAGCCGTCGGCGGCGGCCGGGGTGCCCTTGCGTCCCGCCTCCCGCCAGGCCGCCTGCAGGGTGGCGTGGGCCCGCGCGGTCAGGCCGTCCTGCCCCACCGGCTGGTGGGCGCCGGTGGAGGCGTCGAGCACGCAGCTGAGCGCGGCCGTGGAGTACCCGGACAGCGCCGAGGCGAGGATGCGCGCCTCGGGCTCGTGCTGGGCGTAGGCGCTCGGGAACGCCGAGCGCTGCACCCGCTGCGCCGCGGTGGTGATCGGCAGGTTCTGGTAGCCCTCGATCTTCACCAGCACGTCGAAGAAGGCGTTGGTCGCGTACACGGGGTCGCGCAACTGCTCGGCGGTGCCCCAACCCTGCGAGGGGCGCTGCTGGAAGAGCCCGAGGGAGTCGCGGTCGCCGTAGTCGAGGTTGCGCAGCTTCGACTCCTGCATCGCCGTGGCGATGCCGATCGAGGCGGCCCGGGCCGGCAGCCCGCGCTGCACCGACACCGCGGCGATCGTCGCCGCGTTGCCGGCCTGCTCGGGATCGAGCCTCGGTGGTCTCGCCGTTCGCCGTCGCGGTGCAGTGCGGGCGCAACGGGAGCACGCCCACCGACCCGTGCAGGTAGGCCCAGCCGGCCGCCCCGCCGACCAGCACCGCGACCACGCCGAGCACGGCGGCGGTGCGACCCAGACCGGCGTCGCCCCGGGCTGCCCTACCACCCGCACTCACGGGAGTCACCCGTTCGCGTGCAGCGCGGGGTTGAGCTCGACCCGGACGCCGGCCCGGCGCACCGCCTCCACCCGGCCGCTCTCGGAGTTGCGGCGCAGCAGCAGGCCGTCGGCGCCGGACAGCTCCCGCGCCTTCACCACCTCGCCCTCCGGCAGCAGGGTGACCTTGGTTCCGGCGGTGATGTAGCAGCCCGCCTCGACCACGCAGTCGTCGCCGAGGCTGATCCCGATGCCCGAGTTGGCGCCGAGCAGGCAGCGCCGGCCGACGCTGATCACCGCGCGGCCGCCCCCGGACAGGGTGCCCATGATCGAGGCCCCCCCGCCGACGTCCGAGCCGTCCCCGATGACCACCCCCGAGGAGACCCGGCCCTCGATCATCGAGGTACCCAGCGTGCCGGCGTTGAAGTTGACGAAACCCTCGTGCATGACGGTCGTGCCAGGGGCCAGGTGAGCGCCGAGCCGCACGCGATCGGCGTCGGCGATCCGCACCCCCGAGGGCACCACGTAGTCGGTCATCCGGGGGAACTTGTCCACGCCGAAGACCTGCACCCGCCCGCCGCCGCCGCGCTCGCCGGCGCGCAACCGCAACCGGGTCGCCTCGAAGTCTCCCGCCGCACAGGGGCCGTGATCGGTCCACACCACATTGGGGAGAACGCCGAAGAGCCCGTCAAGGTTCACGCCGTGCGGCGCGACCAGCCGGTGGGAGAGCAGGTGCAGCCGCAGGTAGGCGTCCGGGACGTCCGCGGGCGGGGCGTCCAGGTCGATCAGCGTGCGCAGCACGGTCTGGCGGACCCGCCGGTGCGGGTCGGTGGTCTCCAGTGAAGCCAGGTCGGGGGGAACGGCGTAGGGGCGGGCGGCGCTCGGCGGTGCGCCCAGCGCCGGCGCGGGGTACCAGGTGTCGAGCACGTCCCCGCCGGCGGTGAGGGTGGCCAGGCCGATCCCCCAAGCCGCGCGACGGTCGACGTCGGCAGCTGCGGGTGCAGCATCGGTCATGCCAGCAGCCTATTGGCCGCCGCCCCCGGCCCGCCCGCCGGGCCCCGCGGACGGGGACGGGGCGCGGGGCGGCGTAGCCTCCGGGCGTGAGTGCCGACGACCCCGCTCCCGGCTCGACCTCGACACCGATGCGGTGACCCTGACCCGGGCGGTGTGCGACATCCCCTCGCCCAGCGGTCACGAGCGGGTGCTCGCCGACGCCGTCGAGCGGGCCCTGCGCGGCCTGCCGCACCTGGAGGTGCTCCGGGACGGGGACGCCGTGGTGGCCCGTACCGCGCTCGGTCGCCCCCAGCGGGTGCTGCTCGCCGGACACCTGGACACCGTGCCGGTGGCGCGCAACCTGCCCACCTGGGTGGACGGCGAGGGGCCCGGGTTGGTGGTGCACGGCCGGGGGACCTGCGACATGAAGGCCGGAGTGGCCGTCCAGCTGCGGATCGCAGCCACCGTGCCCGCCCCGCGCAGCGACGTCACCTTCGTCTTCTACGACAACGAGGAGGTCGAGGCGGCCCGCAACGGTCTCGGGCGGCTCGCTCGCACGCACCCGGACTGGATCGCCGCGGACTTCGCCGTGCTCGGCGAGCCCACCTCCGGCGGGGTCGAGGGTGGCTGCAACGGCACCCTCCGGGTGGAGGTGGTGGTGCCGGGGGTGGCGGCGCACTCGGCCCGGTCCTGGATGGGCCGCAACGCCGTGCACGACGCGGCGGAGGTGCTCGTCCGGCTGCGCGGTTACACCCCGCGGGCGGTCGAGATCGACGGGCTGGTCTACCGCGAGGGGATGAACGCGGTAGGGATCCGGGGCGGCGTGGCCGGCAACGTGATCCCGGACGAGTGCGTGGTGACGGTGAACCACCGGTTCGCCCCGGATCGCACCCCCGAGCAGGCCGAGCAGCATGTCCGCCAGCTGATGGAGGGGTTCGAGGTGCGGGTGACGGATGTCGCGGCGGGCGCCCGCCCGGGGTTGTCGCACCCGGTTGCGGCCGCCTTCGTGGCCGCCATCGGGCGGCCCCCACGACCGAAGGAGGGCTGGACCGACGTCGCCCGGTTCGGCGAGCTCGGCATCCCGGCGGTGAACTACGGCCCGGGCGACCCCGCGCTCGCCCACCGGGACGACGAGCGGGTCGCGGCTGCCGAGATCTTCCGCTGCGAGGCGGCGCTGCGGGCCTGGCTGGGCTGAACGCGCCGATCAGCCGAACGGGGTGACGGTGTCGTCGTCCCCGCCGAGATCGATCACCGGCGGGCGCCGGCGGGCCCGCAGCTGCGGGGGTCGCGCCGCCGGGGGCCCCGCCGCGGCGTCCTGCGCCGCGCCGTCCTGCGCCGCGCCGTCGCGCGCCGCGCCGTCGCGCTGACCCAGGGCGTCGGGGCCCTCCTGCGGCCACGACGCGGGCTCCGCTGCCGGCTCGGGCGCCGGCGGGGCCGGGGGCGCAGTCGCGGATGGGGCCGGGGGCGGGCCGGCGGATGGGGCCGGGGGCGGGGCGGCGGATGGGGCCGGGGGCGGGGCGGCGGATGGGGCCGGGGGCGGGCCGGTCGCCACGGCCGCGGCGAGTGCCGCCAGCGGGAGGCTGCCGGTCATCCTCGCGTCCACCCACTCCGGATCGGTGAGCGGATCGGGGCGGCGCGCCCACGGGTCGGTGCGGCCGGGTTCGGGTGGCGGGGCCAGCAGCCGGTCGGCGGCGGCGCGGGCGGCCAGCGGATCGGCGGCCAGCGGCCCTCCGGGGGGCGGGTACATGCCCCGGAACTCGTCGTAGCCGGAACTCGGGTCGTAGCCGGTACTCGGGTCGTAGCCGGTACTCGGGTCGTAGCCGGAACTCGGGTCGTCGGTGGGGATGCCGTCCGGCCCCCGAGCGCCGGGTCCGGGGAACGCGTCGGCGCTCCCGCGGCGCGGGCCCTGCCGCTGGGCGCGGGCGGCCCGGCGGATCCCCGGCCCCGAAGGCAGCAGGTCCTCCCCGTCCGCCTCGGCCTGCAGTGAGGCATGCCGGGAGCGGTTGTCGGCGCCGGTGCCCGGCTCCGTGCCCGGCCCGGCGGTGGGAGCGGCACCGGTGCGAGCGGCGCCCGTGGGAGCGGTACCGGGTGCCACCACGGCCGCGTCGACGGACGCCTGGTCCGGCGGACCGGGCACCGCGGGCCGGGAACGCCGCGGCGGCTCCGCCCCGGCGGCCGTCGGCGGCTGTCCCGCCGGGAGCCGGTTGTGCTTGGCCTCCAGCAGTGCCTCGTCGGCCAGCCGGAACAGCCGCTCCGCGTCCGCATCGGGGCGGCGCCCGGTGAGCGACCACAGCGCCGCCACCCCGGTCGAGATCCCCACGCGCAGCCCGTCACCGAGTTCGGCCCACGGCAGCCGGGCGATCGCCCGGCTCATCCGCTCCGCGACCTGGCGGGCCTCCTGGTCGCCGGTGCGCGGCAGCAGCAGCACGAACTCGTCGCCGCCGTAGCGCAGGATCCGGTCGCCGACCCGTAACTGTTGGGACAACGCCGTTGCCACCCTGCGCAGCACCTCGTCGCCGACGACGTGGGTGAACCGGTCGTTGACGAGCTTGAAGTCGTCGATGTCGACCAGCAGGAGGGCCACCGGGAACGGCCCGAAGCGGAGCATGTGCCGCAGGTCCTCGTCCAGGGCGCGGCGGTTGCCGACCCCGGTGAGGGCGTCGGTGCGGCTCTCGGCCCGCAGCGCCTGGTGCTCAAGCGCCTGTCGGGCGGTGTCGGTGACCTGGTCCATCCCGTGCCAGGCCAGCCGCACCAGCAGGGCGGTGAGTCGGTGCAGCACGGGCACCACGTCGCCGCCGGCGTGCGTCTCCAGCCAGTACCGCTCGCGTGCACGGGAGACCTCGAGCAGCACGTCGGGGAGGGTGGCGACGTGTTGGGTGGCGGCCTCGTCCAGGCTGCGCGCGGTGGCCACCGAGCCGAGCAGCGCATGGGCGTGCATCGCCGCGAGGGTGACCACCTGGCGCTCCATCGTGGGCAGGTCGCGGGGGTCGGCGAAGGCGTCCTTGCCGAGCAGGCGCAGCGACTCCGAGGCCCGACCGCGGTAGGCGGCGGCCAGTGCCCGCACCCCGGCGGCGGCGCGCTCCAGCCGCTCGGGAACGTCCTGCCCGGTCAGCCGGGTCAGCCGGGTGGCCACGTCCACCGCCTGGTCGAGCAACCGCAGCTCGGGTTCGTCGGCGCCGCCGGCGATCGGCTCCAGCGCGCGGCGGGCCAGCTCGGTGGCCCAGGAGGCCCAGTGCAGGGCCCGGTCGAGCGGGTGCTGCTGCTCGACCGCCTCCTCGATCCGCAGCCGGGACTCCTCCGCGCGGTCGTGCAACCGCAGCCTGGTGTACGCGCCGGCCAGCACGTCCAGCAGCCGGTGCCCGGTGGCGTCCCCGAGGTCGGGCTCGAGCTGGTCCAGGTCGACCCGGCCGAGGTCGGCCATCGCGGAACCCACGTCGGCCGCGTCGATATGGGCCTGGGCGCGCAGCGCGCAGGCGACCGCTGCCCACAACGGCAGCCGGCGCTCCTGCGCGGCGCGCTCCAGCAGATCGCAGCCGGCGATGACGTCCGCGCCGGGCGCGTCCACCAGCGGCAGCAGCACCAGCCGGCCGTACAGGCCGCTCAGCAGCGCTTCGGGCTCGTCCGCCTGTTCCAGACCGTGCAGGTGGCGTTCCAGCAGCTCCAGCGCCACATGCGGGTCACCGAAGCGGCCGCCGGCGACGACGGTGTCGACGTCGAACGACGACATCGCCACCTCGGGAGCGGCTTCGTCCGATAGGCCACGCACGAACGAACAGTAGCGGTCCGGCACCGTGCGGTGAGATGGCCGGGGGGCTTTCCGCGGCGGGGACAGTGGTGTGCGGCCGCCGCCTGCGCCTACCGTCAGGTCCGTGAGCGAGAACAGACCAGACCGGGCGGAGCAGAACGGACGATCCATCCGCGACATCCAGCGCGCCGAGGTGGACTACCAGAAGGGGCCCGTCGTGCTCCGCCGTACGCAGGTGCCCGCCTCCACCACCGACCAGCGACTGCTGGACAGCCGCGGCCCTTCGGACTGGGTGCACACCGACCCGTGGCGGGTGATGCGCATCCAGGCGGAGTTCGTGGAGGGGTTCGGTGCGCTGGCCGAGCTGGGACCGGCGATCAGCGTGTTCGGTTCCGCCCGGACCTCTCGTGATCACCCGGACTACGCGCTGGCCGAACAGGTGGGGCGCGCCCTGGCGTTGGCGGGGTTCGCGGTGATCACCGGTGGTGGGCCGGGTGCGATGGAGGGTGCGAACAAGGGCGCCTGCGAGGCGGGAGGTGTCTCGGTCGGGCTCGGCATCGAGCTCCCCTTCGAGCAGGGGATCAACGACTGGGTGGACCTCACCGTCAACTTCCGCTACTTCTTCGCGCGCAAGACGATGTTCATCAAGTACGCCCAGGGCTTCGTGGTGCTCCCCGGCGGCTTCGGCACCTTCGACGAGCTGTTCGAGGCGCTCGTGCTGGTGCAGACGCAGAAGGTCACCTCGTTCCCGATCGTGCTGCTCGGGGTGGAGTACTGGCAGGGGCTGCTCGACTGGCTGTCGGGGCCGGTGCTGGAACGGGGGACGATCTCGGCCCCGGACCTGCGTCTGCTGCACCTGACCGACGACCTGGATGAGGCGGTGGCGGTGCTGGTCGCCTCGCGCGAGCAGCGCGATCGGGAGTGGGCCGCGGTGCGGGCCGCGGCCGTCGCCTCCGCCTCCGCCAACGCCGACCTGCACGAACACGCCGACCTGCAGGGGCGCGTAAGGCCGCGCGGGGCCGCCGCCCCGGCGCCGGCGCCGGCGGCCGAGTGATCCCCGACTCAGCCCCCCGTCCGGCACTGGACGTCGCAGATCGTCCGGGGTGACACTCATGAGGTGTACGTGAGCCCGCTGCCTGCGCACGGCGACATCGTCGTCGGGCAGGACGTCGCGGGGCGGGTGCTGCGGATCAGCGGGCACCCCGAGCTCGACCGCGTGGTGCTCAGCATCTGGCAGGAGGGGCGCTGCCTGGCCACCATCAGGCTCGCCGCCGACGACATGCCCGACGTGATGCGCGCGCTCACCACCGCCCTGGTGGACTCCCGGGCCGGGCAGGCCGCCTACCCCGCCGCCGCCGGCTGAGCCGCCGAGAGCTGAGCCGCCGAGAGCTGAGCCGCCTCGAGTTGAGCCGCCGTCCGGGGCTGCGGCGGGGATCGTGCCGGTGCTCAGGCGCAGACCCCCGGCGCCGTGCCGGTCGGGGTGATCAGCACAAAGGTCACCGCGTAGGGCGCGGCCGTCTGGTCCGCGGCGGCGACGAAACGCAGCGTGCCGGCGTCGAGCAGGGTGACGGTTCCGGACAGGTAGCCGTCGGCGCTGCCCCCGCCGGCGCCGGTCGCGAACCCGGGGAACGCCGGGGCGGGCCGCTGCACCCGCCAGGACTTCCCGGCGAACTGCGCGAAGTCCATCCCGCAGTGCACGAACCAGCGGAAGCTGTACCTCGCCCCGACCCGGGCCGTCGCGCCCGGGGCCAGCGTCGGCGCGGGCAGCGGCGTGCTCGCGGTCGGGGCGGGTCCGGCCGCGACCGCCCTGGGGCCGCGTGACCCGGACAGCTGTACGGCGGCCGAGCTCACGCCCGCCGCGAGCACCGCGATGGACGCCGCGGCGAGCAGCGGGGACACCCGGTGCCTCGAGGGTGCCCGGGCCGCCGTGCCGGGGGCCACCCGGCCCGTCGATCCGCCGGCCGACCACCGCGACGGGCTCGGGGCGGGACGGTTCGGATCGGAGGGAGTCGGGGCGGGGTGGTTCGGGTCGGAGGGAGTCGGGGCGGGGTCGACCACGGCCGCGCCGTCCCGGAACGCCGCCCGCAGCCGGTGCTCAATTCCGCGGGTCATCGGGGCCCCCCAGCAGCCGCTCGAGTCGGGCGAGCGCCCGCGACGCGGTCGACTTCACCGTTCCGAGCGAGATGCCCATCGACGCGGCGATCTCCTTCTCGCTCATGTCCATCCAGTACCGCAGCACGACGACCTCCTGCTGGCGCCGGGGCAGCCGGCGGACGGCGGTGACCACCTCGCGGGTGTCCTGCGCGAGCAGGGCCGCCGGGTCCTCGCCGGAGGCCTCCGGCTGCCGGGCGCTGAGCTGCAGGTAGCGGCGCGCGACGATCCGCCGGCGGTGGGCCGACCGCGCACCGTTCACCACCGTGACCCGTAGGTAGCCCGCCGCCCGGGTGGCGTCCCCGAGCGTCGCCCAGTGCCGCTGCAGCCCGAGGAAGGCGTCGTGGACGAGGTCCTCGGCCAGGGCGCGGTCGCCGGTGAGCAGAACGGCCAGCCGCAGCAGCCGGGGCTGCTCGGTGACGTAGAGCGCCTCGACGCCGGCCGGCGCTCCCTGCCCGTCGCTCACGGTCTCAGCGGCCCTCAACTCCCGCCCCCTCCCGAGCTCCCGCCTCGCGACATCCCGCCGCCTCCCGGCGCCGTCCACGGAAACGTACCCGGAGGAACACGCGGCAGCGGCCGGCGAGGTTGCTCCGCACCGAAGGGCGTCGGCCTCAGTGCACGCTGGAGTACAGGCCGGCGATCAGGGCGAGGTCCTGGCCGCTCGGCACGAGGTCGTTGGCGGAGTTGATGATGGTCCCGTACAGGCAGCTGCCCGCGGCGGCGGAGTTGTGCCCCATCCCGAGCGCGTGGCCCAGCTCGTGGCAGGCGTCCTGACGGTAGCGGGCGGAGTTCTTCGCGTAGCTCACCGCATGGCCGCCGCAGCTGCCGGAGCCGGCGTAGTCGTTCAGCTCGATCCCGGCGAAGGTCAGGTTGTACCTCGAGTCCCAACTCACCCGGGTCAGGCCCTGCCAGCAGCTCGACCCGTAGTCCGCGTCGCTGACGACGACGCAGTGCACCCCGCCGGTGGTCGGGCACCTGGCCCACACGTACCGCGAGTCGATCCCGTGGGCCTGGTTCCACACCGCGGTGGACGCGCTGACCGGCCAGCGCGCCGTGGTGGTGTCCACGAAGTAGACCTGCGGGTGGGCGTACCCGTTGTTCGCCCAGTGGATCTGGTGCGTCGCGTTGGCGTCGCCGGCGCAGCGGAACAGCGACGCGGTGCCGTAGCGGCAGCTGGTCAGGGTCGCCGGTGACAGCGCCGCACCGGCGGACGGTGCGCGCAGGCCGCCCACTCCGCGGGCCTTCAGCTCCGCGTACAGCTGCCGGCTGGTCACGCCGGCGACCGCGTTGTACGCCGTGGCGGAGCCGCTCCCGTCGGCGTTGAGCGAGACGGAGTACACCTCCCCGCCGTCCACGTCCCGGCCCGCGGACACCGGCGCTGCGGGCGCGGACACCGGCGCTGCGGGCGCGGACACCGGCGCTGCGGGCGCGGGCACCGGTGCCGGCCGCGCGGCGGGACCGGATGAGCCGGAGGCGCCCGCGGCCGCAGCGGCACCGAACGCGCCGGACGACCAGGTCCCGCTGAGCGTGGACAGGGCAACTGCCGCGCAGGCGGCCGCGAGGCCGCCGCGTAACCCCACCGACATTGCACTCTCCCCCGCACCCGTTCCCACCCCGCGAGCGGGGCCAAGTAGAGCATTACCCCTCGAAACGGTCAAGGAAGGGGCCGCCGCCGGGCGTACCGGGGTGGGGCGGGCCGGTGGGTGGCGGGGCTCCTAGGCTGCGGGAGTGGCCCGCGTGTGCGTCTTCTGCTCGTCCTCCGAACGGATCGACCCCGGCTACCCTCGGCTGGCCGCGGCGGTCGGTACCGAGCTCGCCCGGCGCGGCCACGACCTGGTCTCCGGTGGTGGGCGGGTGTCGATGATGGGTGCGGTGGCCCGGGCGATCCGCGCCGGCGGCGGGCACACCCTGGGGGTCATCCCGCAGGCCCTGGTGGGGCTCGAGGTGGCGGACACCGCCGCCGACGAGCTGGTCGTCACCGCGGACATGCGCGAGCGGAAGGGGCGGATGGACGCCGCCGCCGACGCGTTCCTGGCCCTCCCCGGCGGGCTCGGCACGCTCGAGGAGCTGCTCGAGGTGTGGGTGGCGGCCACCCTGGGGATGCACTCCAAGCCGGTGGTGGTGCTCGACCCCGACGGGGTGCTGGAGGGCCTGCGCACGCTGGTGACCGAGCTCGTCGGGCAGGGATTCGTCCGACCTCCGGCCGCCGCCACGGCGGTATGGACGTCGACGGTGGGGGAGGCCGTCGACGCCCTCGAGGCCGGGTTGGGGGCGGGCGCCCGGCCCGCTCCCCGGCCGCCGGCCGAGGAGGTCCTCGAAGCGGAGCCGTGAGCGGGCCGCGCGCTCAGGTCAGGCAGTGCCCGACGAGCTGCCCGGCAGGCCGCCGGAGGAGCTGCCGCCCGGGGCCGGGGTGGCCGTGCCACCCGGGCGCCCCGGACCGCCGCCCCAGCCCGGCCGGGCGGCCCGGGCACCGGTGCGGGCGCCCGCGGGCCGTTCGACCACCGAGCGGGCAGCAGCACCCGATCCGGCCTTGGTCCCCTCCGCGCTGACCGTGTCACCGACGGCGAGGTCCTTCACGCTGCCCTTGTTCCAGCCGGTGCGCACCGTCGTGCTGCTGCCCAGCGTCCAGGTCAGGGTGTAGCCGTCGGTGCTCTTGACGGTGACGTCGTTGCCCGACACGGCGGTGATCTTCCCGGTCTGGACGAGGACCGTCTCGGTGCCGCCGCCGGCCTTGCCGACCACGTACTCCCCGTGCAGCACGCCGGCGCGTCCCACGCCCGGCAGCCCACCCATCGGCCCGAACCCGGGCCGGGCGCCGGCGAACGGACCCCTGCCCGGCTGGCCGGAGCTGCTCGGGGCAGGGGTGGAGGACGCGGAGGGGGAGCTGCCCGCGGCGATCGCACCCGTGGCGGTGAGTGCTCCGGCGGTGACGACACCGGCGGCGAGCAGCCCGCCGGCCGCCAGCGTGCTGATCGAGATCCGGGACGTGAACATCGACCCTCCAGTCGTGATGAGCTGTCCGCGAGAGCCTGGACGGGCAACCTGTGAGGACGCTGGGAACCTGGACGCCGGCTGCATGGACGCTGTGCGGCGGGGTCGAGCGCAGTGCCGGCGGCCGCGACCGCTGCCCGAATCGGCCCGCCCGGCGTGGGCGCCCGCCCTCCGCACGTGCGACCATCGTCCGCGTGACATTGCTCTTCGTCCTGCTTGCGCTGGCCGTTCTCGGCATCGTCGCCGCCGTCGGCGCGGGCGGCATCAGGGGCGGGCTCAACGCCCCGGCCTCCTCACTGCCCTCGCGCGGGCTGCCCCCCGGGGAGGTGAGCGCCGCGGTGCTGGAGTCGGTGCGCTTCTCGCCCGCCCTGCGCGGCTACCGGATGGAGGAGGTCGACGCCGTGCTCGACCGCCTCGCCGACGAGCTCACCCGCCGCGAGGCGCTGATCGCGCAACTGCGCGACGAGCTGCGGCTGAGCCAGTCCGGTCCGTGGGATCGCTGAGGGCCGCCCGGTGGCCGAAGCGACACAGCCGCCCGGCCCCGTGGCCGGGCCCGGGCTCGCCGTCGCGGCCGACGGGCTGACCCGCTGCGGCTGGGGGACCTCGGCGCCGGAGTACCTCGCCTACCACGACACCGAGTGGGGGCGTGCGGTGCACGGCGAGCGGGCCCTGTACGAGCGGATCAGCCTGGAGGCGTTCCAGTCGGGGCTGTCCTGGTTGACGATCCTGCGCAAGCGGGAGGGGTTCCGGCAGGCCTTCGACGGCTTCGATCCCGAACTCGTGGCCGGTTACGGGCCCGAGCAGGAGGCCCGGCTGCTGGCCGACGCGGGGATCGTCCGCAACCGGGCGAAGGTGGCCGCGACGATCGCCAACGCCAGGGCCGTGCTCCGGCTGCGGGAGGCAGTCGACGGCGGGCTCGAGGCACTGGTCTGGTCCTTCGCCCCCGACCCTGCGCGCCCGGCGCCGCAGCGGCCGGGGGACGTGCCGGCCAGCACCGGCGAATCGGCCGCGTTGGCGAAGGCGCTGCGCCGGCACGGCTTCGGGTTCGTCGGCCCGACCACCGCCTACGCGGCGATGCAGGCGTGCGGCCTGGTGAACGACCACCTGGCCGGCTGCCACGCGCGCACCCCGCGGCGCGACCGGGGGGCCGGGCAGCGATGAGCGAGACGACCCCCACCCGACCGGCCCCCGGGTGGCACAGCGGCAGCCCGCCGGCCGGCGGCGGTGACGTCGCGCCGTCGTCCGGGCTGCGGCCCGAGGCGGCCTCGGGGACCGCGGCGGGGCTGCGCCGGTGGCCCGGCGCACGGGCCCGGCGGGCGGCGCTCGAACGGCTGTGGGTGTGGTGGCTCGGGTTCCCGCCGTGGGGGCAGGCGCTGGCGGTGTACCTGCTCACCCGGGTGCTCGACTTCGTCATCGTCGACCGGGTCGCCCGCTTCCAGGTACCGAGCCTGTGGAACGGACCGAACCCCGGCTACCTCGGGGTGGTCAGCCTCTGGGACGGCGACTGGTACCGCCGGATCGCCGAGAACGGCTACCCGACGACGATCCCGCGCGACTTCGCCGGGGTGAGCCAGCAGAACGCCTGGGCCTTCTACCCGCTGTACCCCGCCGTCGTCCGAGCGGTGATGACGATCACCGGGGCCGGCTGGCCGCTGGCGGCCTCGACCACGTCGCTGGTCTGCGGGGCCGCCGCGGTGCTCGTGATGCGCAGCCTGGTCGAGCCGGTGGCCGGCCGCAGCCTGGCGCTGTGGACGGTCGCGCTGTTCAGCGCGTTCCCGTCGGCGCCCGTGCTGCAGCTGGCGTACACCGAGAGCCTGTCGATGCTGCTGGTCGTCTCCGCGCTGTGGTGCCTGCAGCGCAGGCACTACCTGCTCGCCGCGGCGGTGGTGCTGCTGATCGGGGTGAGCCGGCCGGTCGCCGTCCCGATGGCGGTGGTGGTCGGCCTGCACCTGCTCACCCGCCTGCGGCGGCGACGGAAGGAGCCGCTGCCGGGGACGACCCTCGCGGCGCTCGGACTGCTGGCGGCGGCCTCCGTGCTGGCCGCCGTGTCCTGGACGCTCATCGTGGGGGCGGTGACCGGCGACCCGAACGGCTACACCGACACCATGGCGGCCTGGCGGGTCGGGCACCGGATCGTGCTGCTCAAGCCGTGGTGGGGGATCTCGCAGTACCTGCTCGGGCACTGGTTCGGGCCGGCGGCGCTGCTGGCCGTCGTGGTCGTGCTGGCCTGGTGGCTGACCCGCCCGCAGGCCCGGGTGATCGCGGGTGACCTGCGCGCCTGGGTGGTGTGCTACCTGGGCTACCTGGCGTTCGTGCTCGACCCGTCGACCAGCCTGGTGCGCTACCTGCTGGCGGCCTTCCCGTTCGGCACGCTGCTGGCCGCGGCCTCGCCCTCGCGCGCCTACCGCAGGGCGCTGGTGGTGGCCTTCGTGGCCGGGCAGGTGGTCTGGGTGGCCTGGCTGTGGCGGTTCACCCCACCGGCCGACTGGCCGCCGTGACCGGTGCGGGGGTGGCGCCCCCCGGTGGCGGGTGCGCCGGGCGCCTCAGCGCCCCTGGAAGTTCGGCTGCTGCTTGGCCAGGAACGCCGTCACCGCTGCCTCGTGGTCGGCGGTGGCTCCGGTGAGGTGCATCAGGTCGGCCTCGTTGGCCAGCGCCGCCTCGAGGTCGTGGGTGGCCGAGTAGGCCAGTGCCCTGCGGAGCGCGCCGTAGGCGACGGTGGGCCCGGCCGCGAGCAGGGCGGCCAGCTCCCCGACCCGGGCGGGCAGTGCGGCGTCGGCCACCACCTCGGTGGCCAGTCCGAGCTCCAGTGCCTCGGCCGCGCCCACGGTGCGGGGCAGCAGCAACAGCTGCTTGGCCCGGTCCATCCCGATCAGGCGGGGCAGCCACCAGGTCGATCCGGAGTCGCCCGAGAGCCCGATCGCGGCGAAGGCCAGGTTGAACCCGGCCGACTCGGCGACGATGCGCAGGTCGGCGGCGAAGGCGAAGGCGGCCCCCGCACCCGCGGCGACCCCGTTCACGGCGGCGATCACCGGCTTGGGCATGGTGGCGAGCGCGAGCGCGATCGGGTTGTAGTGCTCCGGGACGGTGCGCCACAGCGCGGGGTCGCGCGACTGTTGCAGCCGGGCGTGCTCGCGCAGGTCCTGTCCGACGCAGAAGGCCCGGCCCGTGCCGGTGAGCACCACGCAGCGGATCTGCGGGTCGCCGGCCACCTGCTCCACGGCCTCGCGCAGGGCGATCTTGGTGGGCGTGTCCAGCGCGTTCATGGCCTCGGGACGGTTCAGCCGGATGGTCGCCACCGTGGCCTCCACCTCCAGCTGCACCCCGGCCCGCGCCGGGTCGTCCACCGGGGGGCCGGGGTGTTCCTGGGTAGCCATGGCGAGAGTCCTCCCTGACGTCGGCGCGTGGCGGGGGGCGGCTGCGGCCCCGGCCCGGCGGCCAGTCTGCCGGAAGCTGCCCGCCCCGCCCGGGGGGAGGCGACGTTTCGTGGTCCGGGGCTGAGGCGGGATAATGGTCTCGATCACGCTCCGTGCCTGCATCTCGTGACTGTGCGTGTTTGCCCGTCGTGGTTGACCGCGCGCGCGGGGGGATGCAGGCCCGGACGCATCGACGAGGAAGGGGATCGCGCATGGCGGCCATGAAGCCGCGGACCGGGGACGGCCCGCTCGAGGTCACCAAAGAGGGACGTGGCATCGTGATGCGAGTCCCACTCGAGGGCGGCGGTCGGCTGGTCGTGGAGATGTCCGCCACCGAGGCAGGGGAACTCGGCAACGCGCTGAAGGCCGTCGCGGGCTGACGCGGCCACCCCGTTCTTGCCGGTGGTCACGTCGGCAGCCGGGCCCGGGACGTCGAGGGAACGACGTTCCCGGGCCTTCGCACGTGCCCCCGCGGCCCGCGGGTACGTTGTCCCGATGAGCAGCAGGATGCCCCGCCACGACCTCGGACGGTGGGCGTGACCACCATCGCCGCCGCTGCGCCGGCTGCCGGGCCGGAGCCGGCGCTGGAGGGCGACGTGCTCGCGGTCGCGGTGTCCCCGGGCCCGGAGGGCGCCCGCCCCGACGCCGTGGCCGAGGCGGTGGCCCCCCGCTACGGCGTCGACCTCGCCACGGTGCTGTCCACCGAACGGGTGCGCGGCCGCTGCGGGGAAGTGGTCCGGGTGCCCGTCGTCGCGCCGCCGGGGCTTCCGGCACGGTTGCTGCTGGTCGGTACCGGCGCCGGTACCCCGGCCGACCTGCGCCGGGCGGGGGCAGCGCTCGCCCGGGCCGTGCGCGGCCGCGCCCGGCTGGTGACCAGCCTGGGCGCCGGTGGCGGGGTCGCCGCCACCCGGGCGACGGTGGAGGGCCTGCTGCTCGGTGGCTACACCCCGCCGGCGACCGGGCTGAAGGACCGTGCGGACTCCGCCCCCGTGGGCGCGGTGGTGCTGCTCGGCCGGCGCCCCGCGGCGGCGCTCGCCCGTGGGGAGCGGCACGCCCGGGCCACACTGCAGGCGCGCGACCTCACCAACACCCCGTCCAACCTCAAGGACCCGGCCTGGATGGTCGCCCGGGCCGAGGAGGTCGCCACCGCCGCCGGGCTGGCGATGGAGGTCTGGGACGAGCGCCGGCTCGAGGCCGACGGGTTCGGCGGGCTGCTCGCCGTCGGTCGGGGGTCGGCCCGGCCACCCCGCCTGGTCCGCCTCGACTACGTGCCGGACGGGGCGTCCGCGCGGGGCCGGCGGCCGGTGGTGCTGGTCGGCAAGGGCATCACCTTCGACACCGGCGGGCTGTCGATCAAGCCGCGTGAGGCCATGATCGCGATGAAGACCGACATGGCCGGCGCGGCGGTCGTGCTCGCCACCCTCGCCGCCTGCCGCGACCTCGGGGTGACCCGCCCCGTGACGGGCCTGCTCGCCCTCGCCGAGAACGCCGTGAGCGGCTCCGCCTACCGGCCGGGTGACGTCATCACGCACTACGGCGGCCGCACGGTCGAGGTGGCGAACACCGACGCCGAGGGGCGGATGGTGCTGGCGGACGCGCTCGCCTACGCTCAGGCCCGGCTGGACCCGGAGGTGATCGTCGACCTGGCCACCCTCACCGGGGCCGCCTCGCTCGGGCTCGGCCGCCGCCACGGCGCGCTCTACGCCACCGACGACCGGCTGGCGGCCGCGTTGGAGACCGCGGCCCGGGCCAGCGGCGAGCAGGTGTGGCGGATGCCACTGGAGCAGGACTACAGCCCCGCGCTGGAGTCGTCCGTGGCCGACCTGCGGCACGTCAGTGCCGATCCCACCATCGGCGCCGGGTCGATCACCGCCGCGCTCTTCCTGCGCGAGTTCACCGCGGGGCGGCCTTGGGCGCACTTTGACATGGCCGGACCGGCGCGCGCGGACAAGGATGAGCACGAGGTGTCCAGGGGCGGCACCGGCTACGCCGCCCGCCTGCTGCTGCACTGGCTGGAGGGGCTGCGGTGACAGCGGTCGCCGCGGAGTCCGCCCCCGGACGGAGTTGACGGCGGCACGCGGAGCAGCTGGCCGCGCGCGGAGAGGAACGACGCGATGTACGGACTGACGGTGCGCTGGTCGCTGCGGGCCGCCCCGGAGCAGGCGGAGCAGCAGCTGCGCGACTACGTCACGGGGCCGTCCCTGGAGCGTTTCACCGGAATGGCCGGGCTGAGTTACAAGACCTGGCGGATGCGCCCCCGGGAGTGGTTCGAGGGCACCTACGTGTGGGCCGACGCCGGCAGCAGGCAGGACTTCCTCGCTGCCTTCACCGAGCAGGCGCCGACCGCCGCCGGGACTCAGCTCATCGGATCGCCGCCGGTGCTGATGGAGACGTTCGAGGTGGTGGCGGTCGCCGAGGGCGGCGCCGGGTTCGCCGCCGGCGCCGGGCCCGGCACCGGCTGACCCGGCGGGTGCTGCCGGCGCACCTCCCAGGTGGTGACGAAGTCCGGGTCGACGACCCGCTCGCCGCTGCCCACCAGCACGTAGGTTCCGGCGCCGGCCGGGGCGTAGGCGTCGGGGTCGGCCGGCAGCAGCGCCGGCGCGCCGCCGTCGGCGCGCTCGACGGCCACCACCCCGTCGGCGACCTCGAGCACCCGGCCGCAGAACTGGTCGCGGTGCAGCGGCGTGCCCTCACCGTCGCACACGGTGATCCCGACCAGCAGCCGGTGCCCGACCAGGTGCTCCAGCCGGAGCGTGCCGCGCAACAGGCGGCGCGGTGGCAGGACTCGCGCGGTATCGACCGGCCGCGGCCCCGGGGCGTCGGCTGCGGTGGGGCCGGCTGCGGCCGGACCGGGCCCGCCGGTCAGCGCAGCACCGCCACCAGCAGCCCGTCGCCGCAGGGCAGCATCGCGGGCACCAGCCGCGGGTCGTCGCGGACCCGCTTGCCGACCTCGCGCACGGCGGTGGTGGTGGCGTCGCGCTGGGCCGGGTCGGCCACCCGGTCGTGCCACAGCGCATTGTCCACGGCGAGCACCCCCCCGGGCCGCAGCAGCCGCAGCGCCTGGTCGAGGTAGGCCTCGTACTCGGTCTTGTCCGCGTCGAGCAGGACCAGGTCGTAGGCGTCGTCGCTGAGCCGGGGGAGCACCTCCAGCGCGCGACCGGGAATCACCCGGGTGCGGTTGGCCCTGATCCCGGCCTCGGCGAACGCCTCCCGGGCGGCCCGCTGGTTCTCCGCCTCGACATCGATCGTGGTGAGCACGCTCTCCTCGGGCATGCCGCGCAACAGGTACACCCCGGAGACCCCGGTTCCGGTGCCGATCTCCACCACGGACCGTGCCGGGACGGCGGCGGCCAGCACTCCGAGGGCGGCACCCACCCCGGGCATCACCGGTACGCAGCCGAGCTCCTCGGCGCGCGCCCGCGCACGGGCCACCACGTCGTCCTCGGGAACGAAGTTCTCGGCAAATGCCCAGGTGGCGGGCGACGGTGCGCTGATGGCTGGTCCCTCCTCCGGCCGGGGGTGACACCCCCGCTGCCGCCTGCAGCCTAGTTCCCCGGCGGGGAACCGTGGCCGACCGCCGGGCGTTCTGGCTCGCGAGGGTCGTGCGAGGCCGTCGGCAGCGGTCAACCGGCGGTCACCGGCGGGTCAAGCCGCGCAGAGGCGGCCGTGAAGTAGTGGGGTTGTCCGGAGGGCGGCATTCGTCGATCTCCGCAACGATGGGAGGAACGGTGTCCGTCTACGCGATGCCGTACGTGGCGGTGGGGCTGGGCAGGAGATCCCTGCGGGGCCACCGCCGCCCGGCGGGAGGTGCGGTGAGCGCGGAGATGCCGGAGGCGACGCGTCCTGCAGCCGCCGGCTACCAGCACGCGCAGGCCGTCGGCCCCGCCGCCACCGGCGAGAACCCGGTCGCCGAGGCCGCCTGGACGCCGCCGAGCTGGGAAGAGGTCGTGCAGGACCACTCCGGGCGGGTCTACCGGCTGGCCTACCGGCTGACCGGCAACCGGCACGACGCCGAGGACCTCACCCAGGAGGTCTTCGTCCGGGTGTTCCGCTCGCTGTCCTCCTACACGCCCGGCACGTTCGAGGGCTGGCTGCACCGGATCACCACCAACCTGTTCCTGGACCAGGTGCGGCGGAGGCAGCGGATCCGGTTCGACGCCCTCTCCGACGACGCCGATGACCGGCTGCCCGGCGCAGCCGAGCCCGGCCCGCGAGCGCGCCTGGGAGCACAACAACCTCGACCGCGACGTGCAGGCGGCGCTCGACGCGCTGCCCCCGGAGTTCCGCGCCGCCGTCGTGCTGTGCGACATCGAGGGGCTGTCGTACGAGGAGATCGCCGCCACGCTCGACATCAAGCTCGGTACCGTCCGCTCGCCGGATCCACCGCGGCCGGGCGCAGTTGCGCGAATCGCTGGCCCACCGCCGCCCGGCCACGTCCGCGGGCCGCGGCACGGTGGCACTGGGTGGGGAGGCGTAGCCCGGTGACGCATCTCGGGGAACGGATCACCGCCCTGGTCGACGGCCGGCTCAGTGCCGACGCGGTCGAGCGCGTCCACGCGCACCTGGCGGGCTGCCGGGCCTGCCGCGACCTGGTCGAGGCGGAGCGGCTGATGAAGGCGAGGCTGGCCACCCTGCAGGGCCCCGAGCCGGCGGCCGAGCTGGTGCAGCGTCTGCTCACCCTCGGTGGGCCGGCGGGACCGTTGTCGCCGCGCGCGGGGCACGTGCCCGGCACCCCGCGGCCGGCCACCGTGTCGCGGCCGCAGGCCGGCGTCGCGGCCCGCAGCTGGGGCCGGCGCCCCGCAGGGCGCCCCCTGCCGGCCGGGCGGCCGGTGACCGCACGCCGTGGCCCGGGCCGGGTCCCTCGCCGCCGGACCCGGATCGCCGTCGCCGTGCTCGGCGCGCTGTCCGTGGTCGGAGTGGGGATCTCCGGGCTGGCGGTGAGCGGCGCGGGCAGCGCCGAACCGACCCTGGTGCCGCCGCTCGACACGTTCGTCGTCGACCACGCGGCCGCCACCAGCAACCTCCCCTTCGTCGACATCCCCGCCGGTTGGCAGCCGAGCGCGTCCACCACCCTCAGCGCGGCGGGCGGCGGAGCGGGCAAGTGACCCCGACCCGGCTGGCGCGCGGGTCCGCGCTGTCGCTGCTGCTGGTGCTCGGCCTGGTGGCGCTGTGCCCGTCGAGCGCGAGTGCCACCGACGACGACCCCTCGGCGCTGGCCCTGCTGCGGCGGGCGATGTCCGCGGCGAACTCGCTGTCCTACGACGGGGTCATGATGGTGGCCACCTGGACGCCGTCGGGGAACACCACCCGGATGATCGAGGTGCACCAGGTCGCCGGGGCACGCTCGGTGACGGTGCGCCAGACCGGCGGCGGGGTGTCGACCACCACCTCGTGGCCGGCCGCCGGCAGCGCGCTTCCCGCGGTCGACGTGCTCACCCTGCTGGCGGGGGCCTACGAGCTCGGGCTCGGTCCCGCGGACGAGGTCGCGGGTCGCGCCGCGAGCTGCGTGCTGGCCCGTAGGCACGGCCGGGTTGCCGCGGAGTTGTGGGTGGACGACGCCACCGGCCTGTTGCTGCGGCAGGAGGTGTTCGACGCCCGCGGCCGGCTCACCAGGCTGACCAGCTTCCTCGACGTGCACCAGGTGTCCGTGGCGCAACCGCCGGCGTCCCCGACGGGCGCACCGGCGACACCCGCCACCTCCTCGGCGGGCGGGCCCGCCGCGCCCCCGGGGGCCGGGGTGCTCGGGTCCCAACTGCTCGGGTCGGCGGCGGGCGGGGCCCACCAGCAGGTCGCGGCGGGGGGTGCTGACCCGCTGGCGCTGGCCCGCGGGCTCGGCTCGAAGCTGCCGGCGACACTGCCCGACGGGTTCGCCCTGGTCGACGTCCGCTCGGTCGCGGCCGGCAGTTCGGGTGCCCGGGCCGTGCAGCTGACCTACAGCGACGGCATCTCCGGGCTGTCGGTGTTCGAGCAGAGCGGGAGGTTGCCTGCCTCGGGAATGCCGGGGGTGGGCCAGCAGGTCTGGGGCGGTACCCCGGTGTTCGTGGGGTCCGGTTGGCCGGCGAGGGTGGTCTGGCAGGGCGACCGCGAGGTGCTCACGGCGATCACCGACGCCCCGCTGGACGAGGTGCACGACGTGGTGGCGGCGCTCCCGCACGCCCCGCACCGGGCGCCGGGCCTGTTCGGGCGGCTGTCCGCAGTGACCCGTGCCGTGGTGAGCCTGTTCCCGGGCCGCTGACCCCGGGCTGCTGACCCCGGGCTGCTGACCCCGGGCCGCTGACCTCGGGGCCGCCACCCCCCGGCGGACCAGGCGCCGGCCGTGGCGATGGCGACCGGTGGCGGCGCGGGAAGCTGCTGGGGTGAGAATGGGGCGGGGAACACCGGGACCGGGAGGACCGCACGGATGACTCAGCCACCTGACGGTGACGGTCCGCAGGCCCAGCCGGTCGACCGCCGCCCCGCGGCGCAGGCCCCGGCGCCGGGGCCGGAGGTGATGTCCGACCCGCGGTCCGCCACCGAGCCCGCCGGTGAGTCCGCCGCCGCAGCCGATGCACGGCCGGACTGGGCGGACTGGCAGGCGCACTCCGAGGCCGTGCCACCCACCGAGGCCGTGCCACCCACCGAGGTCGTGCCACCCACCGAGGTCGTGCCACCCACCGCGGCACACTCGCGTCGCCGGGGGGGCCTCGCCCTGCTGCTGGCCGCGGTGACCGCCTGCCTCGCGGCGGGCCTGCTCGGCGGCGTGGCCGGCGGCTGGCTGTACGAGCGTGCGCGCTCCGGCCCGGTCCACGACCGCTCGCTGATCCTGCCGTCGGCGCCGGCGGCGGTGGCCGAGCGTCCCGCCGGCGGCGTCGCCCAGGTCGCCGCCCGGGTGCTGCCCAGCGTGGTGGCCATCGACGTGGCCTCGGCCACCGAAGGTGGCACCGGATCCGGCTTCGTCATCGACACCGGCGGGTACATCCTCACCAACAACCACGTGGTGGCCGCGGCCGGATCGGCCGGCACGATCACGGTGGTGTTCCAGGACGGTCGGCAGGCCGTCGCCCGGGTGGTCGGGCGCGACCCGTACTACGACCTGGCCGTGATCAAGGCCGACACCGGCGGCCGGCCGGCGCTGACCCTCGGCGACTCCGACGCGGTGGTGGTGGGCGACGCGGTGATCGCGATCGGTGCTCCGCTGGGCCTGCAGGGGACGGTGACCACCGGCATCGTCAGCGCCCTGCACCGGCCGGTGGCCGCCGGGGACGGCAGCGACCAGGCGTTCATCGACGCCGTGCAGACCGACGCCGCCATCAACCCGGGCAACTCCGGGGGGCCGCTGGTGGACTCCGCCGGTCGGGTGATCGGGGTGAACTCGGCGATAGCCCGGGCACCGGGAGCGCTGAGCACGTCCACGGGCAGCATCGGGCTCGGCTTCGCCGTCCCCAGCAACCAGGCCCGGCGCACCGCGCAGGAGCTGATCCGCACCGGGCACTCCGAACACCCGGTGCTCGGGGTGCTGCTCGACCGTTCCTACACCGGTGAGGGCGTCCGGGTCTCGCCGCGCGCCCAGGGCGGCCTGCCTGCGGTGACCCCCGGAGGCGCGGCGGACCGGGCCGGCATGCGCGCCGGGGATGTCATCCTCACTCTCGACGGGCGGCCGGTGACAGACCCCGACGAGCTGATCGTGGCGATCCGGGCGAAGGCCCCGGGGGAACGGGTGCAGCTGCGGATCCGCCGAGCGGGCGACGAGCGTGACCTCGAGGTCACCCTCGGCGCCGCCAACAAGTAGGGTTCGGCCGTGTTCGGCATCAACCCGAGCGAGTTCGTCGTCCTCCTGGTGGTGGCGGCGGTGGTGCTCGGCCCCGAGCGGCTGCCGCACTACGCCCAGCAGCTGGCCCGGCTCGTCCGGGAGCTGCGCCGGATGGCCGAGGGCGCTGCCGAGCAGGTGCGCGCGGAGATGGGCCCCGACTTCGACGAGCGTGGACTGGCGCAAGCTCGACCCGCGCCAGTACGACCCGCGCCGGATCGTGCGGGAGGCGCTGTCGGACGTGCTCGACCCGGACGACCCGCTCGGGTTGAAGGCGCTGGACGACAAGCCGGTGTCGGCGGGTGGCCCGGCGCCGGCCCCCGCGGATGCCGCCGGGGGCGCGAGCGAGCCCAAGGTCGCCTCCGCCGAGGTTCCGTTCGATCCCGACGCGACCTGAGCCCCCTCCCCGCACCGGGACCGCCGCGGGGAGAGGTCAGCGCGAGGCAGGGGTCAGCGCGAGGCAGGGGTCAGCGCGAGGCAGGGGTCAGCGCGAGGCAGGGGTCAGCGCGAGGCAGGGGTCAGCGCGAGGTAGGCGTCAGCCCCAGCGAGCGGCCGGCGAGGCCGCGTGCCCGCGTGCCCAGCGTCCGGGCCACCGCACGCAGTGCCACCGCTGCGGGGGAGTCGGGCGCGCGAGATCACCACCGGAGCGCCGGAGTCGCCGCCCTCCCGCAGGGCGGTGTCGAGCGGGATCTGGCCGAGCAGCGGCACCGTCGGCCCCGAGGGTCCGGCCGAGCGAGTCGGCGACCACCTGCGCCGCCGCCGGAGCCGAACAGCTCGAGCCGCGAGCCGTCGGGCAGCGTCCATGCCAGGACATGTTCTCGACCACGCCGACGACCTGCTGCTGGGTCTGCAGCGCGATCGCGCCGGCGCGCTCGGCCACCTCGGCGGCGGCCAGCTGCGGGGTGGTGACGACGAGCAGCTCGGCGGTCGGCAGCAGCTGGGCCGTCGAGATCGCGATGTCGCCGGTGCCGGGCGGCAGGTCGAGCAGCAGGACGTCGAGGTCGCCCCAGAACACGTCGGACAGGAACTGCTGCAGCGCCCGGTGCAGCATCGGCCCGCGCCAGACCACCGGCTGCGTTGCCGGGCACGAACATGCCGATCGAGATGACCTTCACGCCCGTGCGCCAGCGGCGGCAGGATCATGTCGTCGACCTGGGTCGGGCGACGCGTCGACGCCCGAGCATCCGCGGGACCGAGAAGCCCGTAGACGTCGGCGTCGAGCACGCCGACGCGCAGCCCTGCGGCGGCCATCGCGGCCGCCAGGTTCACGGTGACGCGACGACTTGCCGACCCCGCCCTTGCCGGATGCCACGCGCGTAGACCCGGGTCAGCGAGCCCGGGCGGGCGAAGGGGATCTCCTTGCTGGCCGGCGCCGCCGCAGGCGCTCCTCGAGCGCCTGGCGCTGCTCGTCGGACATGACGTCGAGGTCGACCGCCACGTCGCTGACGCCCCTCACGGCGCGCGCACCGCGGCGCTCACGTCGCGGGTGAGGGCGTCGCGCATCGGGCAGCCGGCGATGGTCAGCAGGACCGCCACGGCGCACCGCGCCGTCGCCGTCGACCCGACGGCGCGCGACCATGCCGAGCTCGGTGATCGGCCGGCGGATCTCCGGGTCGCTGGACGGTGGCGAGGGCTGCGCGGACGGCGTCTTCCGAGATGCGGCCATGCACCGATCGTAGGCGCCGGTCACGCCGGCGGCGCCGCGGGGGCACCCGGGCCCGGCCGGGCGGAACCGGGCGGACGCACCTGCGGGTCGCTCAGCCGTGCCGGCCGCGCTGGGCGCCGTCGCCGGCTCCGCCCGCCGGGCCGCTGCCGGGCGGACCCTCCGCGCCGGCCCCGTCGTAGTACGTGGGGGCCGGTCCCGGGGCGGGGGTGCGGCACCAGGGGCAGATCTTCCAGTCCGGGTCGAGGCTGCGGGCGCAGCGCTCGCAGTGGCCGCGGTCGAGGGTGACCGCGCACCACGGGCAGACCACCATGTCCTGCTCGATCGCGGCGCTGGCACGACGGGCAGTCGTGCTGGCTGGAGTGGTCGGAGTGGGTGACCCGGACCGCCTCCTCGAAGGTGGTCTCGCCGCGGCGGGCCTTGTCGATCGCGGCCGCCCGCAGGGTGAGCATTCCCTCGGCGCGGGCCTGGGCCGACACCGACTCCTCCGCGGGGTCGTGCACCAGCACCTGCCGCATCGCCGCACCCACGGACAGCACCTCGTAGACCGCCGTGCGCCCGCGGTAGCCGGTGCCGCCGCAGTCGGGGCAGCCGGCGCCGCGGCGCGGGGTGGCGTCGGCCAGGTCGTGCTCGGACAGGCCGAGGCCGGCCAGGGTCACCTCGTCCGGCACGTAGGGCGCCGCGCACGAGTCGCAGGGGCGGCGGACCAGCCGCTGGGCGACGGCCGCGGTCAGCGACGAGGCCACCAGGAACGGTTCTGCCCCCATGTCCACCAGCCGGGTCAGCGCCGCCACGGCGGAGTTGGTATGCAGGGTGGTGAGCACCATGTGGCCGGTCAGCGACGCCTTCAGCGCGAGTTCCGCGGTCTCACCGTCGCGCACCTCACCGACCAGGATGATGTCCGGGTCCTGGCGCAGGATCGAGCGCAGCCCGCGGCTGAACGTCATCCCGGAGCGCTCGCTCACCCCGACCTGGGTGATCCCGTGGCAGCTGCACCTCGACCGGGTCCTCGAGGGTGACGATGTTGCGGTCGGGGGAGGAGATCTCGGCGATCGCCGAGTACAGCGTGTTGGTCTTCCCCGAGCCGGTCGGCCCGGTGATCAGGATCAGCCCCTGCGGCACCGCCAGCGCGGAGCGGAAGGTGGCCAGCTGGTGCGGCTCGAACCCCAGTGAGGCCAGCGGGGGGACGCTGTCGCCGCGGGTGAGCAGCCGGATCACGACCTTCTCGCCGTGCAGGCTGGGCAGGGTGCTGACCCGGGCGTCGATCGCCATGGCGTCGAGCAGGAAGCGGGTGCGCCCGTCCTGCGGCACCCGGCGCTCGGCGATGTCCAGCCCCGACATGATCTTGATCCGGCTGACCACCGAGCTGGTCAGCCGGCGCCGGGACGTTCATCACGTCGCGCAGCAGGCCGTCGATGCGGTACCGGATCCGCAGCGCGTCCCGCTGGGACTCCAGGTGGATGTCCGAGGCGCGCAGCCGGACGGCGTCACCGAGTACCTGGTTGACGAGCTTGACGATCGGGGCCTCGTCGCCGACGGTGCCGAGCGAGGCGTCGAAGTCGTCACCGTCGTCGGCCTCGTCGATCATCGCCGAGACCTGGGCGCTGTCCTGCCCGAGCGACCACGCGCGGGCGATCTGATCCCGGATCTGGCTGTCGGTGGCGACGAGCACCTGCAGCTCGGCCGAGCGGGTGTACAGCCGCACGTCGTCCAGCGCGAGCACGTTCGTGGGGTCGGAGGCGGCCACCACCAGACCCGCGGGGGAGCGGTCGAGCACCAGCACGTTGGTCCGCTCGGCGACCGAGCGGGGCAGCAGCCTGACCACGTCGGGGGCAGGCACCACCTTCGACAGGTCGATCATGTCCAGGCCGAGCAGGTCGGCCAGGCACTCGGCCACCTCCTTCTCGGTGGCCAGGTGGAGGTCCACCACGACCTGGCCGAGGCGGCGCCGGGAGGCGCCGGGGCGCCGCTGCTCCTCCAGCGCCTGCTGCAGCTGCTCGGCGCTGATCAGCCCGGAGGCCACCAGCACGTCGCCGAGGCGGCGCCGGGCCTGCACCTGCGGGGCCGCGGCCGCGGCCCACGTCATCGCCGCGCCGTCGGCCGGTCCGCCGCCCGCCCGGCCGGTGCCCGCGCCGTTGTCCGGCGTCGGGCCCTGCTGCGGCACCGGCGGGGTCCGCCGGGGGCGGCGCAGCGCCTCTGCGCGGGGGTCGGGGCTGCTCACCTGTGCTGTGTCGGCAGAGCGGGCGCGGAAGTCAACCCGTTCGGCGCAGTCAGCTCGCCGGCTCCTCGCGCCCGTCCCGGAGCTCGGCCAGCAGGTCGCGCAGCTCGGAGCGGAGGAAGTCGCGGGTGGCGACGTCGCGCAGGGCGATCCGCAGCGCCGCGACCTCGCGGGCCAGGTACTCGGTGTCGGCGAGGCTGCGCTCGTCGCGGGCCCGGTCGCGTTCGGCGATCACCCGGTCGCGGTCGTCCTGACGATTCTGCGCCAGCAGGATCAGCGGGGCCGCGTACGAGGCCTGGGTGGAGAAGAACAGGTTGAGCAGGATGAACGGGTAGGGGTCCCAGCGGTAGCCGTAGAGGCCGATGACGTTGACCGCGATCCACACCACGACGAAGACGGTCATGTACGCCAGGAACCGGGCGGTGCCCATGAAGCGGGCGAACGTCTCGGCGAACTTCCCGAACGCATCCGGGTCCATCCGCGCCGTGGGCAGCCGGGTGCGGCTCTCCAGCGGTGTGTCCAGCCCCGCCGGCCGGGCCGAACGCCAGCTGGAGGCCCCCTGCCGTCCGCGCCGGACCTCAGCCATGCGGCACCTGCGCGGCATTGCCGGTCAGGTCGTCGTCGGCGTCGCGCCAGTCGTCGGGCAGCAGGTGGTCGAGCACGTCGTCCACGGTGACCGCCCCCACCAGCCTTCCGGCGTCGTCGGTGACCGGCAGCGTGAGCAGGTTGTAGGTCGCCATGTGCCGGGTGACGAAGGCCAGCGGCGCTCCGGGTCGGCAGCGGCTCGACGTCGCGGTCGACGAGCCCGCCCACCGGCTCGTGCGGTGCCTCCCGCAGCATCCGCTGGAAGTGGACCAGCCCGAGGTACTTGCCGGTCGGGGTCTCCAGCGGCGGGCGGCAGACGTAGATCGCGGCGGCCAGGGCCGGGGACAGGTCGGCCCGGCGGATGTGCGCCAGCGCCTCGGCGACGCTCGCCTCCGGGCCGAGGATCACCGGCTCGGAGGTCATCATCCCGCCCGCGGTGCGCTCGTCGTAGGACAGCAGCCGCCGGACGTCGGCGGCCTCCTGCGGGTCCATCACGGCGAGCAACTGCTCGGCCTGGTCGGCGGGCAGCTCGCTGAGCAGGTCGGCGGCGTCGTCCGGCTGCATCGCCTCGAGCACGTCGGCGGCCCGCTCGGTGGCCAGCTCGGAGAGGATCTCCACCTGGTCGTCCTCGGGCAGCTCCTCGAGCACGTCGGCGAGCCGGTCGTCGTCCAGCGCCGCCGCGACCTCGATGCGGCGCTTGGGGTTGAGCTCGTGGATCACCTCGGCCAGGTCGGCGGCCTTCATCTCCTCGAAGGCAGCCAGCAGGTTCGCCGCACCCTGGCGCTGCTCGACCACTCCGAACCCGGTGAGCTCGTCGTAGTCGACGATGAACGCCTCCCCCCGCCGGCGCAGCCGTCCCGGGCGGACCCGGCGCACGAACAGCCTGGTCATCCGCCACTCGCGGCTGCGGACGGGCTCGATGGCGACGTCCTCCACGGTCACCGGTCCGCCGGGTTCGCCGCCGCTGGGCTCGCCGCCGCTGGGTTCGCCGCCGCTGGGTTCGCCGCCGCGTTCGGGGCCGCGTTCGGGGCCGCCGGCGGCGGGGCCCGGGCCGGGCGCGGGACCCGTGGCGGCGTAGCCGACCTGAGCGTCGGCAGCCACCGGGGTCCCCGGGCGCAGCCGGACGGTCCGGTCGAGCAGTTCGGCGAGCACCAGCGTCTCGGTGGGGCGGCGCTCGAACCGGCGCATGTTGACCAGTCCGGTGGTGATGACCTGCCCCGCGTCCATGCTCGTCACCCGGGTCATCGGGACGAACACCCGCCGCCGGCCGGGGACCTCGACGACCAGTCCGACGGCCCGCGGCGGCTGCCGCCCGGCGCGGAACACCACGACGACGTCGCGGACCCGCCCGACCTGGTCTCCGATCGGGTCGAACACCGCCAGGCCCGCGAGCCGCGCGACGAAGACCCGGGAGGGAGCACTGCTCACCGTCCCAGGCTAGTCACGCCGGGGGCGGGCGAGCGGGGTACGGCGGGCGGACCCGCCGCGCGGGGAGGTCAGTGAGTGCCGCGGCGGCTGAGCGGGCGGCCTCCGAGGTGCCACGGCCGCCACCCGGAGAAGGTGGTGGCACCGCTGCGCGGAGGGGCCGCTGCTCCGGACGGTGTGCCCGCGTCGCCGGCGCCGGACTCGAGCATCCGCACCGGGACGAGCCGGGAGATCAGCCCGCCGGACGCCCAGCGTTCGCGCTGCCCGGCGGTGTCGCGGGCGTTGAGCCGCGCGGCCGACAACGCGTCGGCGGCGGCCTCCCACTCCGGGGAGCGGGCGGTGAGCAGTTCGGCCCGGGCCAGGAAGCGCACCAGCCGGGCGCCGGTGTCCTTGCTCCGGGCGATCACCTCGACCGCTCCGGACAGCAGCGGCAGCATCTGCTCGTCGACGCCGTACACCACGTGCACCGCGTCCGCGTGCCACACGTGCCAGGCGAGCTGGTCGCGGACCCCGTCGGAGGGGCGGAGCCACACCACCCCGGACTTCGAGCAGGTCTCGGCGATCAGTGCCGCCTGCTCGGGGGTGAGCTCGGGGTCGAGCGGCGGCGGGGGTTCCGCTGACCGCCGCCGGTCGCCGAAGAAGCTGGTGGTCGACTCCGATGCCACGGCGCGCTCCTCGCTGCTGCTTGCGGGCGCGGTGCCGGGCGCCCGACAAGAGCCTGCCACAGTGTCGCCGGTGGACGCTGCCCCTTCGCCTGTGCCGCGGGGCACGTCGGCCTGGCTGGCGGTCGGGGTCGGCGTGCTCGGGATCGCGCTGGCCGCGCCGATCGGGGCGGCCACCGCTGCGCCCGCCCTCGCGGTGGCGTTCTGGCGCAGTGCGGGGGGCGCGCTGGCCACCGGGCCGCTGGTCGCCGCCCGGCACCGCGAGGAACTGGCCCGGCTCCCGGCGGCGGGGCGGCGCGGAGCCCTGCTGGCCGGGCTGCTGCTGGCCGTGCACTTCGCCCTGTGGATCCCCAGCCTGCGGCTGACCAGCGTCACCGCGTCCACAGCGCTGGTCGCCACCACCCCGGTGTGGACGCTCGCGCTGCGCCGGCTGCGCGGCCGGCGGGCCCCGGCCGGGACGGTGGCCGGGGTGGCTGTCGCGCTGGCCGGTGTGCTCGCCGTGACCGGGGTGGACGCCGGGCACGGCGGGCGGGCGCTGGCGGGCGACGCCCTCGCGCTCGGCGGGGGAGTGGCCTCGGCGGCCTACGTGCTGGTCGGCGAGCGGGTGCGGCGGGGCGTCTCGACGCCCGTCTACACCGTGCTCGCCTACGGCGGGTGCGCCGTGCTGCTGGGCGTGGCCTGCGCGCTGGCGGGGGTTCCGCTGGGTGGCTGGGGCGTGCGTACCTGGGTGGAGCTGGGGGTGCTCACGCTGTCGGCCCAGCTGTTGGGGCACACCCTGCTCAACGCGGCCCTTCCCGCGGTGGGCGCGACGCCGCTGGCGCTGGCGATCCTGCTCGAGGTGCCGGGAGCGGCCCTGGTCGCCTGGGCGTGGCTGGGTACCCCGCCGCCGTGGACGGTGGTTCCGGGCGCGGCGGCGGTGCTGGCCGGGCTGGGGCTGGTGGTGGTCCCGGTCAGGAGTAGGCGGCGACGTACGATCCGGCCGCCGCTGCCGGGACGAGCGCGTAGCTGATCCCGTTGATCACCTGCACCGAGTACCTGACCGCGGAACCGTCGCGGGTGATCCCGGTGAGCGTGCGCGCCCCGTAGCGGGTGGGCTGCATCAGCTCCAGCTGCGGGACCGGGTCGGTGATGGTGAAGGTCACCGCGTCGCTGCGGTAGCCCACCCCGACCTTCGTCGCGGCCCGCCCGAGCCAGAACCGGGTGGCCTGCGCCGCCGACACGACGGGCAGGTGGTAGCGGGCGGCGGTCTGCAGCGTCGCCTGCTCGGTACGCCGGGAGATGTCCAGGTTGTCCAGGTGGGCCATCACGGTGAAGATCCCGTAGTACCCGTTGGGCCCGACCGCGTTGCGGGCGAGGGTGTCGAGCGCCTCGGGGGTGACCGTCACCGGGTTCTCGTCGTCGGCGACGGTGGTGAGCTGGTAGACGTCCAGCTGCGTGCCGTTCGCGCGGCTGAAACGCTCCGGCAGGCCGGTCCCGGTGAACAGGCACTGCGCTCCGGTGAACAGGGTGGGTGGCCAGCAGGCGGAGTTGACGTCGGCGCGGAAGCCCGCGTCCGCCTCCACCTGGGCCAGGCCGGCGTAGTCGTGCCAGATCCCGTAGCAGTGCTGGCGCACGGTCAGCGGTGGGCGGGCCGAGATCCCGGGGTAGGCGGCGTGCCACTCCAGCAGCGAGTCGGTGAACAGGGCGTTCGCCTCGGCGACGGTCGACCAGTGCCGCAGGCAGCTGTCCCCGCCGTCGCTGCTGCCCTCGCTCGGGTGCGGCGCCACCTCGAAGCCGCGGTCGATGAAGGGCAGTGCCGCCGCGCCGGGGAAGGCCCCGGGGTAGGCGTAGCTGGTGGAGGTGATGCAGGTCCAGGCGGCCGGGTCGCAGTCCGGCGGGCTGGCGGCCGCCTCGGCGCTGAAACGCTGCACGGTCCGGGAGTCCGTCGCGTGGTCGTCGCCGGTCAGCACGAAGGCGGCCGGGAGCAGGCCACCGGGGTGGAACTTCGGCTGGTAGCTGGGCAGGTACCACAGCCGGGGCATGGCCACGGCCGGCTCGATCATGTTCACCAGCAGCCGCTCCAGCTCGTCGGCCTGGGGGACGGCGGCGCGGCTGACGTCCAGCCAGCCGTCACCGAAGCGGTCGGCGATCCGCGGTAGGCCGTCCAGGGATGCGGTGACCTGGCCCGCCAGGGCGGGGTTGCCCTCCCGGGTGTAGGTGATCGAGCGGGCCACGTCGAAGCTGAACGCCAGCGCGGTGCCCGCCCCGACGTGGCGCGAGCTGACCGCGGGGTAGCCGCTCCGGGTGGCGGTGCCGGAACCCAGCCAGGCCACCGCCCGGGCCCCCTGCAGCGGGCGCAGGTCGGCCTCGCCGTGGTACTGCAGCGGCAGGCCCGCGATCCCGCTGCCCGGCTGCCGGGTGGTGTCCACGGTGTAGTAGCCGTCACTGGCCGTGCCGATCGTGGCGCCCAGGCCGAGGAGCGGGCCCAGGTCGTCGGGGGGCCGGACGGCGACCAGCGTCCCGCCGGCCTCGACCCAGGAGGTCAGGCGCAGCAGTTGGGCCGCGGGCAGGGCCGAGCGGTCGGCGAGCACGATGACCCGGAACCCGTCCAGGGGCAGCGCGGCGGCGAGGTTGCCGGTGTCGGTCTCGGCGCACGCCTGCAGGCCTTCGGCGCTGAGGATGCTGGAGCAGTAGTGCCCGGAGAAGGCGTCGGTGGGGTCGGTGAGCACGAGGATCGGCCCGGCGCCGCGCACCCCCGGTCGGGCGGCGGGCTGCGCCCGGGGCTGCGGCGGGCTGGTGGTGAAGTCGACGTCCACCCAGTAGTTCGTGCTCAGGTAGCTGGAGCTGGGGAACGTCGGTGCGCTCGCGTAGGCATACACGCCGTTCCCGCCGTCGGCTCCGGCGAGGGCGCGCAGCGGTGGGGTGCGCACCTGCGCGGACAGTCCCCCGACGTCGGTGCTGTAGTGCCCGTGCGGGGCGTAGTAGCTGGCCACGTAGGTGGTGTGCGCGGCGATGCGGACGGGGTTGGTGAACCGGACGTCCTGCCAGCCGGTGTCGGTCTCGGAGATGAACGTCGCGCGGGCGAGCAGCGAGCCGGTCGCGGTGAACAGGCTGGCGATGTGCACGCCGGTGTTCCCGGCCGCCTTGTAGAAGCGCAGGCCGGTGATGTAGCCGGGGGTGGAGCTGTCGAAGCGCACCCCCACGTCGGCGGAACGGCCGTCGGCCTGGGCGCCGGAGCGAGGCCTCTGACCGGCCGACCAGAGTGACCCGGGGCGGTCCGCCGCGCCCGCCGTCGGGGTCGGCGACAGGGCCGCCAGCAGCGGGGTGCGGGCGCTCGTGGCGGCCGGGGTGAACAGCACGTCGACCCAGTAGTTGTCGTTCAGCGACTGGGTGGGGAAGGTGCCCCCCGCCTGGGTGGTGTAGGCGTACAGGCCGTTGCCGGTGGACTGGGCCTGCAGCGGTCCCCGCCCCAGCGTCCGCGCGAAGCCCCGGGCGGTGGCCGCGTAGTGGCCGAGTGGGGCGTAGTAGGAGGCGATGTAGGAGCTGTCGGGCGACAGCCGCACCGGGTGGTCGAAGGTCACCGACTGCCAGCCCTCGTCAGACTCGGCGCTCGAGCGTGCCTGGGCCAACTGGAGCCCGGCACTGGTCCACAGGTGCACGTAGTGCGTTCCGTCGTTGCCCGGGCCCTTGTAGAAGCGGACCCCGGTCACGACCCCGGCGACGGCGGCGGTGAAGCGGATCCCGAGCTCCACCCCCGCGCCGTCCGGCTGGGCGGCGTCCGCGCTGGTGGGGCCGACCCCGGGGGCGAAGATCGTCGCCGTCCCGGGGGTTGTCGCGGGTTCGGCCGACAGGTTGACCAGGGCACCCACGGCGAGCATCAGGACGACCGCCGGCGCCGCCACCAGGGCCCGCTGCCCGCGTGGCAGTGCGCGGCGGAGGCGGGCGCGGGACAGCTGCATCGAAGGGCTCCGAGGATCGGCGCGGGAGGGTGACTGCGCGGTGCGCGGTCCGCTCGCGGGCGCGGGCGGACCTGCTGAGCCGGCCACCCTGGCCCTGTCGGCCCGGCGTGCGCCGCCTCCACCCGCGGCCTTGCCCGAAGGAGCCGTCCGGGCTCAACAGGTACGAGTCTGCCCCGTGACGACTTTGTCGCTTCCGGTGATGAATCAAGATCAACCGAACGGGGGAGTCGCCGCGTGGTCCAGGTCACGCCAGGTCGTCCTGACGGCGGCGGGGGCGCCGGGTAGCGTCCGGCGCAGGGCGTGACCCGCGCGCGCCCTCGTCCGCCGCCTGGAGGAGAGACCCACGATGACCGCTCAAGGGATCAGTGCCGCGACCGCGAGCCAGTCAGGGGGCCGGGCAGGGAGCCGGGCAGGGCGCCCGCGCCGGTCCAACCTCGCAGTGCCCGGTTCGAGCCCGAAGATGATCGACAAGGCCCGCGGGCTGCCGGTCGACCAGGTCTTCCTCGACCTCGAGGACGCCTGCGCCCCGCTGGCGAAGCCCGAGGCCCGGGCCACCATCGTGGCGGCGCTGAACGAGGGCGGGTTCGAGGGCAAGACCCGGGTGGTGCGGGTCAACGACTGGACCACGCACTGGACCTACCGCGACGTGGTCCAGGTGGTCGAGGGGGCCGGCGCGAACCTCGACTGCATCATGCTGCCGAAGGTGCAGAGCGCCGAGCAGGTGGTGGCGCTCGACCTGCTGCTCACCCAGATCGAGACCACGATGGGCTACGAGGTCGGTCGGATCGGCATCGAGGCGCAGATCGAGAACGCCCGAGGGCTGCTCGCCGTGAACGCCATCGCGCAGGCCAGTGCCCGGGTGGAGACGATCATCTTCGGCCCGGCCGACTTCATGGCGAGCATCGCCATGAAGTCGCTGGTGGTGGGCGAGCAGCCCCCCGGCTACGACGTCGGCGACGCCTACCATCACATCCTGATGGCGATCCTGATGGCGGCCCGGGCCAACGACAAGCAGGCGATCGACGGTCCCTACCTGGCCATCCGCGACACCGACGGCTTCCGTCGGGTGGCCTCCCGGTCGGCGGCGCTCGGCTTCGACGGCAAGTGGGTGCTGCACCCCGGGCAGATCGAGGCGGCGAACGAGGAGTACAGCCCGCGACAGGTCGACTTCGACCACGCCGAGAACATCCTCGACGCCTACGCCTGGTACACCTCCGCGGCCGGCGGCGCACGCGGCGCGGCAATGCTCGGGGACGAGATGATCGACGAGGCGAGCCGGAAGATGGCGCTCGTCATCGCGGCCAAGGGCCGCGCCGCGGGGATGTCGCGGACGCAGGTCTGGACGCCGCCGGCCACCTGACGCGGGCCGCGCCGCCAGGTCAGGGCGTGGCTGCGAAGGAGATCTCCGAGACGGCCACGTCGCGGTACTTGCGCGACGGGTACACCTCGAGGATCCGCAACTGCACGGTCGTGGTGGAGCCGAAGTCCCGCCGCAGGGTCTGCGGGTCCCGCAGATCGCGCAGATCCCAGGTCCAGTGCCCGGTGTCGGTGACCACCTCGAAGCGGCGCACCCGCTCGTTCAGCGGCCACAGGTCGGTGCCGTCGCTGCTGCGCACCTTCTGGTAGCCGTTGCGGATGGTGATCTCGCGCAGCTGCACGGCGGAGGCGAACCGGTAGGTCAGCGAGATCCCCGGGCCGGGTCCGTCCTTGGCGCCGTTGCTGTTCCAGGCCGAGGACAGGGTGCCGTCGAGGGTGTTCCCGGCGGCGTAGGTGATGCCGCCGTCGGTGACCTGCGTACTCGACGCGGAGGCGTGGATCGTGGCCGGGGCGACCGCCGAGACGCGGGTACCGGGCTGTGCCTGTGCGGGCGCCCCGTGCAGCCGGCCCAGCAGCAACGCCGCTCCCGCCAGCAGCAACACCACCACCAGAGCTCCGGCGCCGGCCACCGACAGGGAGCGTCGCTCGCGCCACCGGCCGCCGCGCCCGGCGGACGCAGGTCCCGGCGCAGGCGCCACGGCGGGGCCGGGAGCGTCCGGTGGCGCGGCGAGGGGGCCGGAGGGGGTGCCCGGGCCGTCCGGGGCGGCGGGCACCGGTGGGAGCCGTTGGGTGGCGTCCAGCGCCGGGCCCATCACGATGGTGTTGCTTGCAGCGGTGTTGTCCGCGGCGGCGGGTGGCCCGGGGGGCGGTTCGGGCCGGGGCGGCGGCTCCGTCGGGGGCTGCTGCTCCCTCGGGGGCGGCGCGGGCCGGTCCACCGGCTCCCGCCACCAGGGAACGGGTCCGGGCGGGGGCTGCGGGGAACCGGGCATGGTGGCGCCTCCTGGGTGGTTCCGTCGGGCGGGCGCGGGCACGGGCCGGTGGCAGGCCCTGCCTCGACCGTACCCCGCAGGTCCCGCACCGCGGTCCCGGTGCCGTGACGTGGGTGGCCACCCCGGCGCGACCTCAGCTGTGCAGGCCGCACTCGGTCTTGGCCCGCCCGGCCCAGCGCCCGGCGCGGGCGTCGTCGCCGGGCGCGACCGCCCGGGTGCACGGCGCGCAGCCGATGGACCGGTACCCCTCCTGCAGCAGCGGGTTGACCAGCACCTCGGGGTGCGCGTCGAGGTAGGCGCGCACGTCGGCCTCGGTCCAGGCGGCGATCGGGGCGAGCTTCAGCAGACCGCGGCGGGCGTCCCAGGCCACCGTGGGGGTGCCCGCGCGGGTGGGGGACTCCTCGCGTCGCAGGCCGGTGGCCCAGGCCCGGTAGCCGCCGAGCGCCGCGTCGAGCGGGGCCACCTTGCGCAGCGCGCAGCAGGCGTCGGGGTCGTTGCGGTGCAGCACCCCGCGGCCGGCCTCGTGCTCGGCGACGGTCTGTGCCGGACGGATGGTGAGCATCCGTACCGGATAGGTGGCGGCCACGGCGTCCGCGGTGCCGACCGTCTCGGCGAAGTGGTAGCCGGTGTCGATGAACAGCACGTGCACCCCGGGGGCGGCGCGGGCGGCGAGGTGGGCCAGCACCGTGTCGCCCATGGCGGCGGTGACGGCGAGGGCGCGCCCGAACGTGCGGCCCGCCCACCCCAGCACGGTGAGCGGGTCGGCGCCCTCGAGCGCGGCATCCGCCGCGGCGGCGAAGCCGATCGGGTCGTCAGCCAGCGCTGCGGCGACGTCCTCGGGGCGGGAGGTGAGCGAGGCGATCATCGGGGCTGCCCTCCGGGCCGGGTGGGTGCGGCCGTGGGTACGGCCGGGGCGGGGGTGGTGGTGGCGGGGGCGGCGAGGCCGTGGAAGCGGACGGAGAACAGCCGCAGGCAGCTGCGGCAGTGCCAGCGCCCGCCCTCCACCGGGCGCAGGTCCTCCTCGGCGCAGAACGGGCAGGCGTACGGCACGGCCCGAGCTCCGGGCCCCGCCGGCTCCGCGGGTTCGGCGAGGCCCCCGGGTTCCGCGAGGCCCGCCGGTTCCGGGGGTTCCGTGGGCGCCGGGGGTTCCGTGGGTGCCGGGGGCCGGGCCGCAGCGGCGGGCGGTCGGGGGGAGGCGCTCACTGCAGCTGCTCCGGCGCCGCCCGGGCCACCCAGTCGGCGAAGGTCTCGCCGTCGGCCCGCTGTGCCAGCCAGCGCCGCAGCACGCGCTCCACGTAGTCGGGCAGCTCCGCGCCGGTGACGTGCAGCCCGCGCAGCCTGCGGCCGAACCCGGCCCGCGCGCCGAGGCCGCCGCCGAGCTGGACCTGGAAGCCCTCGACGGTGCCGGCAGCGGGATCGGCCGGGTCGGCCAGCTGCATGCCCTTCAGCCCGATGTCGGCGGTCTGGGCCCGGGCGCAGGAGTTCGGGCAGCCGTTGAGGTGCACGGACAGCGCCGGACCGTGCGGGGCGAACAGGTCGGGCACGTCGGCGAAGCGCTGCTCGAGCTCGGCGACCAGCCGCGCGGCCGCGGCCTTCGTCTCGACGATGGCGAGCTTGCAGAACTCGATCCCGGTGCACGCCATCGTGCCGCGGCGGAACGTCGAGGCGGTGGCGGGCAGCCCGATCGCGTCGAGGTCGTCGAGCAGGTCGGCCACCCGGGGGGCCGCCACGTCCAGGACGACCACCTTCTGCTCGGGGGTGAGGCGCACCCGCCGCGACCCCGCCCGCTCGACGGCGTCCGCGAGCCGCTGCAGCCCGGGCCCGCCGATCCGGCCGGCCAGCGGGGCGGCCCCGACGTAGAACAGCCCGCCGCGCTTCTGCCGGTGCACCCCGACGTGGTCGCGGCGGCCCAGCGGCGGGGGTGGTGGGGCCGGGCCGTCGAGCAGCCGGCGGCCGAGGTACTCGGTCTCGAGCACCGCGCGGAAGCGTTCCACCCCCCAGTCGGCGACGAGGAACTTCAGCCGGGCGCGGCTGCGCAGCCGTCGGTACCCGTAGTCGCGGAAGATCCGCACCACGCCGTGCCAGACCTCGGCGACGTCCTCCAGCGGCACCCACGCGCCGAGCCTGCGGGCGAGCATCGGCGTGGTGGACAGCCCGCCGCCCACCCAGACGTCGAAGCCCGGCCCGTGCAGCGGGTGCACCAGGCCGACGAAGGCGATGTCGTGGATCTCGTGGGCCACGTCCTGGTGCGGGCTGCCCGAGATGGCGGTCTTGAACTTGCGCGGCAGGTTCGCCAGGTCGGGTTCCCCCACCCAGCGCCGGACGATCTCCCGGACGGCGGGGGTGCCGTCGACGATCTCGTCGGCGGCGATCCCGGCGACGGGGGAGCCGAGCACCACCCGCGGGGCGTCTCCGCAGGCCTCGGTGCTCTGCAGGCCGACGGCCTCGAGCGCCGTCCAGATGGCCGGGACGTCCTCGATCCGGATCCAGTGGAGCTGCACGTTCTGCCGGTCGGTGAGGTCGGCGCTGCCGCGGGCGTACCGGTTCGACACCTCGGCGAGCACGCGCAGCTGCTCGAGGGTGAGCGCGCCGCCGTCCAACCGGACCCGGAGCATGAAGTACTCGTCGTCCAGCTCGTGCGGCTCGAGACCGGCCGTGCGCCCGCCGTCGATGCCCGGTCGGCGTTGGGTGTACAGGCCCCACCAGCGCATCCGGCCGCGCAGGTCGTCGGCGGGGATGCTGGCGAAGCCGTCCCGCGCGTACGTCGTCAGGATCCGCTCGCGCACGGCCAGGCCGCCCTCGCGGGCCTTCCACTCCTCCACGGGGTTCAGGGGGCGGGTGTGCCCGAGGGCCCACTGCCCCTGCGGGCGTGCGGTCGGCGGGGTGTCGGGGCCGGTGATCGTGCCGGGCCCGGCCGTGGGGTCGGCGGCCGTGCCGGTGGGCGTGGGGGTCATCGATGCGCTCGCATTTCGTGCAGGGGCCCGCGCGTCGACCAGCGACCCGGCCACGCCGGCGTGGGGCGGCGTGCGGGTGCGGTCGACCGTCGGGCCGGTGGGGGCAGGGGTGGTGCGCGCCGGGCGCGCGGGCGGTCAGGCCCGACAGGCGGCGCTGGCGGTGCGGAGCAGATCGACGTGGTGGCGCCGGGTGAGCAGCAGCAGGCAGGGCCGGCACGGGTGGGCCGGCGGGCGCTGTGCGCGGGTGGTCACGGGTCCTCCATCGGTCCTGGCGGTAGCACCGTCCCCGGCGGGGTGGTTGCTGCGGCGTCGACGAGCCAGGTCTCTCGGCCGCTCTGGATGGCTTCCCGCGACGGTACGGAGCGAGTAAGGCTTACCTCAAGGGGCGTCCATCATGTGGACGTTCCGGGCGGTGGCGGGCGTCACAACCGGTGGGGGTGCGTCGCCCCCCAACCGGCACCCATACTCACGGCACGGCCGGGTGCGGGGGGCGCGCCCGCCGATCCGCCGCGACGAAGGGGCACGCATGGGCCGCCTGCAGCACACCACCGGGCTCACCGACGTCCAGCAGGAGATCCTCGCCGCGGTGCGGGTGTTCGTCGAGGAGCAGATCCTGCCCGTCGCCACCGACCTGGAGCACAAGGACGAGTACCCGGCGGCGATCGTCGAGGGCATGAAGGAGATGGGCGTCTTCGGGTTGATGATCCCCGAGGAGTACGGGGGGCTGGGGGAGTCGCTGCTCACCTACGCCCTGGTGGTGGAGGAGATCGCCCGCGGCTGGATGAGCGTCTCGGGCATCATCAACACCCACTTCATCGTCGCCTACATGCTGCTGCAGCACGGCACGCCGGAGCAGAAGCAGCACTACCTGCCGCGGATGGCGACCGGTGAGGTGCGGGGGGCGTTCTCGATGAGCGAGCCGCACTGCGGGTCGGACGTCGCGGCGATCCGCACCCGCTCGGTCCGTGACGATGCCCCCGCCGGTGAAGGCACCTGGACGGTCAACGGGCAGAAGATGTGGCTGACCAACGGTGGTTCGGCCAACCTCGTCGCGGTGCTCACCAAGACCGATCTCGGTGAGGCGTCGGTGTACCGGAACATGACCACGTTCCTGGTCGACAAGGAGCCCGGGTTCGGCGCCACCGCCCCCGGCCTGCTGGTCCCGGGGAAGATCGACAAGATGGGCTACAAGGGCGTCGACACCACCGAACTGATCTTCGACGGGTACACCACGGCCGACGCACAGGTGCTCGGCGGCACCCCCGGCCGCGGCTTCTACCAGATGATGGACGGCGTCGAGGTGGGCCGGGTGAACGTCGCGGCGCGGGCCTGCGGGGTGGCGCTGCGGGCCTTCGAGCTCGGCATGGACTACGCCCAGGTGCGGGAGACGTTCGGGAAGAAGATCGTCGAGCACCAGGCGGTGATGTTCCGGCTCGCCGACATGGCGTCGAAGGTCGAGGCAGCCCACCAGATGATGGTGATGGCCGCGCGGCTGAAGGACGCCGGCCAGCGCAACGACCTGGAGGCGGGGATGGCCAAGTACCTGGCCAGCGAGTACTGCCGCGACGTCGTCGAGGACGCCTTCCGCATCCACGGCGGCTACGGCTACTCCAAGGAGTACGAGATCGAGCGGCTCTACCGCGAGGCCCCGATGCTGCTCATCGGCGAGGGCACCGCGGACATCCAGCGGATGATCATCGGGCGCCGGTTGCTGGAGGATTACGCCCGCAAGGGGTAGCCCGCAGGGACCTGGCCGCAGCCTGGAGCGGCCGGGCACAGCGCCCGCCCAGCGGATGTCCAGGAATATCGTGGAGTATGGACCCCATGTCGAACCTCGGATCGCTCCGTGGCCAGGCGATGGCCCGCATCCCCACCCCGCCGCGCGGAGAGCCGATCGCCCGCTACGAGACCTACCTGGAGGCGCAGCGGGCCGTCGACTTCCTGTCCGACCAGCATTTCCCGGTGCAGTTCGTGACCATCGTGGGCAGCGGCCTGCGGATGGTCGAACGGGTCACCGGCCGGTTGACCTACCCGCGGGTGGCCACGGCCGGTGCGGCGTCCGGCGCCTGGTTCGGGTCCTTCGTCGGGGTGCTGCTGTACCTGTACGGGGGCGGGAACACCGCCGTGTTCGTCGCGGCCGTGGTCATCGGCGCGGGCTTCGGGATGCTCTTCGGGGTGATCTCGTACTCCTTCACCGGCGGGCGGCGCGACTTCACCTCCACCAGCCAGATCGTGGCCACCGAGTACGAGGTGCTGTGCATGCCCGAGCAGGCGCAGAGCGCCCGCGAGCTGCTCTGGCGGCTTCCCGGCGGGCGCGGCCGCGCCGGCGCGGCCTCCGGCCCGGGGTCCACCTCCGGATCCGGCTACGGCACGCCTCCCGGCCAGGGTGCCACCCCGCCGTCCGGCGGAGCCTGGCCGCCGGCCGCCGGGGGAGGGGCGTACGGCGGCGGTGGCGCCGGCTACGGCGCACTGCCGCCGCCCACGGCGGCACCGACCTCCACCACGCCGCCCGAAGGGGTGCCGGCCACAGGCCCGGCGGTCGAGGTGACCGGCCCCACCTACGGGGAGATGATCGAGAAGCAGCGCCGCGAGCAGCGCGAGCGCGAGGCGCAGGAGGCCCGCGAGCGGGCCGAGCGGGAGCGGCTGCAGCGCGAGCAGCCGGCAGACCCCGGGCAGGCCTCGCCGCGGGCCGACGGCGGCCAGGGCTGAGGCACTCGGGCGGCGATCAGGTCGGGGCGGCGGACGGGCAGAGGTCGAGGTAGCCGGGGACGTCGAGCACCGGCGTCCGGGCGGCGCGGGCCGACAGCACCGCGTCGAGCACGGCGAGCAGCACGGCGTCGGCGGCGGCCGCCTGCAGCGCGACCAGGGCCGCCACCCCGGCCGGCCCCGGCCCGGTCGCCGGCAGCTCCAGCGCGCCGGTGGACAGCACGAAGACGGTGTCCCCGTCGAGCAGCGTGTGCGCGGGGGCGAGCGCTCGGGCCAGCCCGTCGTGCGCCGCGGTCGCGGTCCGGCGGGCGCGGGCGGGGTCGAGGGCCACGTTGGTCGCCACCACCGCCAGCGTCGTGTTGGCCGCGGGGGGCTGCGCCGGGGTGGCGAGCAGTTCGGCCAGCCGGCGCGCCTGCGCCGCGAGGGGCACCCCGGGGCGGGGCAGCCCCGGCGGGACGAACGCGGTGCCGAGCAGGGCGCCGCTGGCGGGGTCCACCGGCGAGCCGGCGGCGTTCGCGACCACCAGAGCGCCGACGATCACCCCGCCGGGCAGTCGCACGCTGGCGCTGCCGACGCCGCCGGAGAGCCGACCGCCCGCCAGCAGTGCCCCGGTGCCCGCCCCGGTCGCCCCCCGCTGGCCCCGCGGCAGCTCGCCGCCCTCGATGCCCGCCCCCGCCACCTCGGCGGCCGCGTACCCCAGCGCGTCGCCGGGCCGGGCCCGCGGGTCACCGCCGCGCCCGAGGTCGAAGACGGCCGCGGCGGGCACGATCGGGACCAGCACGCTGCGCGGGTCCTGCGCCGGCCCGGCGGCGAAGCCCAGCCCGGCCTGCTCGCACCAGCGCAGCACCCCGCCCGCCGCGGCCAGCCCGTAGGCGCTGCCGCCGGTCAGGCAGACCGCGTCCACGGTGGGAACCAGCGTCGTCGGGTCGAGGGCGTCGGTCTCGTGGGTACCGGGGCCGCCGCCGCGCACGTCGACGGCCCCGACGCTACCGGCGGGCGGGAGCACCACGCTCACCCCGCTGAGCCAGCCCCCGCCGACCCTGCCGGCGTGCCCGACCCGCACGCCGGGGACGTCGGTGAGGGCTCCCCACACCGCCGTCACAGCCACCCGTTGCGCTTGAAGCCGCGGAACATCGTGGCGCACACCCCGAACATGAAGGTCAGCACCAGCGGGTAGCCCCAGCGTGAGGACAGCTCCGGCATGTGCTGGAAGTTCATCCCGTAGATGCCGGCGATCATCGTCGGCACGGCAGCGATGGCGACCCAGGCGGAGATCTTGCGCATGTCCTCGTTCTCGGACACGGTGAGCCGGGCGAGCCCCGCCTGCAGGATCGAGGACAGCAGTTCGTCGAAGCTCTGCACCTGCTCACGCACCCGGGCGAGGTGGTCCTCGACGTCGCGGAAGTACTCGCGGATCTCGGGGTGCACCATCCGCCGCGGCCGCTCGGCCAGCTCGTGCAGCGGCATCGCGAGCGGCGAGACCGTCCGCTTCATCTCGATCACGTCACGCTTGAGCTGGTAGATGCGCTGGACGTCGGTGCTGCGGCCGGCGCCGAAGACCTCGTTCTCGATCTCCTCGATGTCCTCGTTCACGGCGTCGATCACGACCAGGTAGTCGTCGACGACCTTGTCCGCCACGGCGTGCAGGACGGCCGAGGGCCCGAGGGCGAGCTGCTTGCGGTCGAGCTCGAGCCGGCGCCGCAGCCCGCTCATCGAGGCGTGTCGGCCGTGCCGCACCGTGGCCACGAAGAACTCGCCGACGAAGACCATCACCACACCGGTCTCGACGATGTCGCCGCCCTCGGTGCGGTCGCCGTGCTCGGTGTAGGCGAGGGTGCGCAGGGACAGGAAGATCGTGTCGTCGTAGCGCTGGATCTTGGGCCGCTGGTGGGAGTTGGACGCGTCCTCCAGCGCCAGCGGGTGCAGGTCGAACACCGCCCCGAGCTGGGCGAGCTGCTCGCCGCCGGGCTCGTGCAGGCCCAGCCAGACGAACCCCTCCCCGCTGCGGGCCGCGGCGCAGGCGAGGTCGAAGTCGGTGACGGGCTGGCGGATGCCGTCCCGGTACAGCGCCCAGTCGACGGCGGCGTCGAGCAGGGTGGGCGCGCGGTCGGCCGCGCCGGACGCGGCGCCGAAGGACCGACGGCCGGCGACGACCGCCCGCAGCGGAAGGGTGCGCGGCAGCGGCATCGAGCGGCTCATGCTGCGGGCGAGGGGGGAGCGAGGGGCGCGTGCCATCGGGACACCTCCGTGGAGTGTTGCCACGGGGGTGCGGGGCCTGCTCTCAGCGAGGCAGGCCCTCGGCTACGGCCGTGGCGAGGGGCGCGGTACTGGGAGGCGGGGTATTACTGGGGGGCACCTGCCTCACCTCCTCGCACTCGGGCCCGGCCACGGGCGCGGTCGGCAAACCCTCTAGAGGATAGCGCCCCGACCGGGGTGGGGGGACTGCTCCCTGCGGGTGAGCGGCGCTGCGCCCCAGGTCAGCGGGTGGCGCCCGGGGCGTGGGAGGGTCACTCCCGCAGCAGCGGCGCCATCCACGCCTCGACGTCGGCGGCCGTGCGGGGCAGCATCGCGGACAGGTTCTCGCACCCGTCGGCGGTGACCAGCACGTCGTCCTCGATGCGCACGCCGATGCCCGCGGTAGCTCCGGTCGGCACCAGCAGGTCGTCGGCGGTGAAGTACAGCCCGGGCTCGATGGTGAACACCATCCCGGGCTCGAGCTCGGCGTCCAGGTACAGCTCGCGGCGGGCCTGGGCGCAGTCGTGCACGTCGAGGCCGAGGTGGTGGCTGGTGCCGTGCACCATCCAGCGGCGGTGGAACTGCCCGTCCTCGGCGAGGGACTCCTCCACGGTCCCGGGCAGCAGGCCCCACTCGTGCAGCCGCTGCGCGATGACCTGCATCGCGGCGGCGTGCACGTCGCGGAAGCGGGTGCCGGGCCGGGCCACGGCGAAGGCGGCGTCGGCGGCGTCGAGCACCGCCTCGTAGACCCGGCGCTGGGCTCGTCGAAGTACCCGCCGAGACCGGCAGGGTGCGGGTGACGTCGGCGGTGTAGAGGCTGTCGACCTCGACCCCGGCGTCGACCAGGAGCAGATCGCCGCTCGCGCACCGGGCCGTCGTTGCGGATCCAGTGCAGCGTGCAGGCGTGCGTCGCCGGAGGCGGCGATCGTCTCGTACCCGACGCCGTTGCCCTCCTCGCGGGCGCGGCCGTCGAACGCCCGCTCGACCACCCGCTCGCCGCGCTCGGTGCGCCGACCGCCCGGCGCAGGCGAGCGCACGAGTCGCTCGAAGCCGCGCGGCCGTCGCCGCGATGGCCGACGCGCAGCTGCTCGACCTCCCACTCGTCCTTGACCAGGCGCAGCTCGCTGAGCGGCCTCGGGCCAGCTCGTCGTCGGCGTCGCGGCCTGCTCGGCGTCGACGCCTGGCCGGCGTCCGCGGGCCTGCTCGACCACCGTCCCGACCCGCCCGTCGGCGCTCGCGCACCACGCGCACCGCAGCGCGCCCGCACCCGCACCGACGTCCTTGGCCAGCGCGTCGTCGAGCTCGTCGAGGTGCTCGGCAGGTGATGCCCCGTGGCTCGGCGGCCACCTCCGCCAGGCTCGGCCGGACGCCCACCCAGAACTCGCCGTACCGGGCGTCGGCGTAGAACTCCTCGGTGTCGCGCCCGGCCGGCGGCCGGAAGTACAGCACCGCGTCGTGGGCCGCCCTGCCCGCCCGTCGGCGCCGCCCGGCTCCAGGACGAGCACGGCGTCCGGCTCGCGGTCGGTACCCAGGCCCGGTCAGGTGCGCGAAGGCCGAGTGCGGGCGGAAGCGGTAGTCGGTGTCGTTGCTGACGCGCGCCGCGGCGCGCCGGCCGGGATGACCAGGCGCTCGCCGGGGAACAGCTCGCCCACCCGGCGCCGGCGCAGGGCGGCGAACGCGGCGGCGGGCACGGCATCCGGCAGCCCGGCGGCCCGCTCCCGCCACCCGGAGGCGATGAAGCTGCGGAAGGCCGGCGACGTGGGTCGCTGCCGGTGCTCGACGGCGGCCTTGGGGGCGGGGGCTGCAGGGGCGTCCTCGGCGGTCATGCCTTCATGGTGACACCCCGGTGCCGGGGCCCGCCCTCCCGCTGGTGACGTTGCCCACGCCGGGTCGTCGTGACGCCGCGCGGCCGGGCGGGCAGCATGGCGCCGTCACCCGTGTGGAGGAGGCCGGCATGCAGTTCGGGCGCACGTTCGAGGAGTTCGAGGTCGGGGCCGTGTACAAGCACTGGCCGGGCAAGACGGTGACGGAGTCCGACGATCACCTCTTCTGCTTGATCACGATGAACCACCACCCGCTGCACCTGGATGCGCACTACGCGCAGGGGAGCACCCAGTTCGGGCGGAACGTGGTGGTGGGCAACCTCGTCTACTCGCTGCTGCTGGGGATGTCGGTGCCGGACGTGTCCGGCAAGGCGATCGCCAACCTCGAGATCGAGTCGCTGCGGCACGTGGCGCCGACGTTCCACGGCGACACCCTCTACGGCGAGACCACGGTGCTGGACAAGTGGGAGTCCACCTCGAAGGACGACCGCGGCATCGTCCATGTCGAGACCCGCGGCTACACCCAGGACGGCACCGTGGTGTGCGTCTTCCGGCGCAAGGTGATGGTGCCCCGCCGCAACTACCTCGACGCCCGCGGTGGAGAGCAGCCCGGCCGGCCCGAACCGGCGTCCTGACCGGCCGTAGGCTGCCTGGCGTGGTGGCCCCCCGGACCGTCGTCTGCGACCTCGGCGGGGTCGTGCTGCGCTGGGATCCGCTCCAGCTGGTGCGCCACGTGCTCGCTGCCCGCGGCGGGGCGCCGGCGAGCGCCGAGCAGCTGATGCCGCTGCTGTTCCAGGAGTTCACCCCCGACAGCGACTGGTCCCAGTTCGACCGCGGCAGCCTGGACGAGGCCGGGCTGGTGACCAGGATCGCCGGCCGCACCGGGATCGACGCCGGCTTCGTGGGCGCGATCCTCACCCTGATCCCCGCCCACCTGCGCCCCGATCCGGCCATGCTGGCGCTGCTGGCAGCGCTGCGCGCCGCCGGGCACCGGCTGGTCTACCTGTCCAACATGCCCGCCCCGTTCGCCGACCGGCTGGAGGCGGACGCCGCCTTCCGCGGCTGGTTCGACGCCGGGGTCTTTTCCTGCCGGGTGCTCGCCGTCAAGCCCGAGCCGGAGATCTTCCGGATCGCGGCCGCCCGGCTCGACCTCGACCCGGCCCGGCTGGTGATGGTCGATGACCGGGTGGTCAACCTCGAGCAGGCGGAGCGGTTCGGCTGGGCCGGGGTGCTGTTCACCGACGCCGCCCGCTGCCGCGACCGGCTGGCCGAGCTCGGCTGGCTGTGACCGGTCACCCGCGACCGGTGGCGGGGGCGGGCTGCGGCGGGGGCGTCAGCGCGGCAGCACGTCCCACCGGGTGAGGGCCTCCAGCAGCCCGGGGCTGAGCGGCAGGCGTTCGAGGTCGGCCGCGCCGAACCACCCGGCGTCGGCCGCGTCGTCGCCGGCCTCCAGCTGCCCGCCGACCACGGCGCAGGCCAGGTCGCGGATGACGTGCACGCCCCCGCCCGGGGCGGCGCGCTCCACCGCGCCGACCACCCGCCCGGGCTCGACGCTCAGCCCGGTCTCCTCGGCGACCTCGCGCACCACCGCGTCCGCGTCGGTCTCCCCCCGCTCCACCCGCCCGCCGGGCAGTGACCACGACCCCGCGGCCGGCGGGTTCGCCCGCCGCACCAGCAGCAGCCGCCCCCGCGCATCGTGGACCACCGCGCCCACGCAGGGGATCGGCGGGCCGGTGCCCGCCCCGCGGGGGCGGCTGGCCGAAGGGCGGCTGGCCGAAGGGTCGGTCACCGGTCCATTCTCCCCGGCCCGGCGCCCGGTCCGTCGTGATGTCGCGGTAGCCAGGGTTTGCCCGCCGCGCCCCGGCGCGGCGGGAGACCCGGGTCCCTTGACCTTCGCCTGCCGGAGGGGGACCGTCAGTTACGTGTCCGGGACCTTCAGGTGTCCGCGTTGCGGGGCGGTGGTTCGCTCGCCCAGCATGTGGTCGGACGCGTGGACCTGCCCCGTCCACGGGGCGACCGCCCCCCTGCATCCCGCCGTGCTCGGGACCGAGGAGGCCTTCCGTGGGCTCGGGCCGCGCTCCCAGGTGCCGCTGTGGCTGCCCTGGCCGCTGCCGACCAGCTGGCTGGTCTCCGGAGTGCGCACCGCCGGCGACGAGCACACCGGCTCGGTGGCGACGGTGGTGGCCTGCTCCGGGCCCAACCCGCTGCCCGCCGCGCACGTCGAGGGGCTCGACGACGCCCGGTCCGCGGACCTGTTGCTCATCGCCGAGCAGCCGGGGGTCGGGCTCGGCGCCCACCTGGCGGGCCTGCGCGACGTCGACCCCGGGACGGCCGCGGGGAACGGTGCCCCGCACCTGAAGCTGGTCGCAGCCGGCCACGAGACGCCGCTGTGGGCCGTCGAGGCCGAGGGCGTGGCGGCCTACGTCGGTGAGGCCTCCGGGGTGTGGCTGTGGGTGGTGGTCTGGCCGGAGCGCGCCGCCGTGGTGCTGCTCGAGCAGTTCGAGCTGCGCGACGCCCGCGACCCTGGGTACCTGCTGGACATGCCGCACGGGGCGCTGTCACCGCGAATCGGCTGACGGCGGGCCCCGGTGGGCCGGAGCCGGGGCGGAGTCGGCCGCACCTAGGCTGTGCCCGTGTCCGCCGACCTGCACCTGCATTCCAGCGCATCGGACGGGGTGGACGACCCGGCCGAGGTGATGGCCGCGGCCGCCGCCGCGGGGATGCACGTGGTGGCGCTGACCGACCACGACACGACCGCGGGGTGGCCGGCCGCGGCGGCCGCGGCCCGCGCGCTGGGGCTGGTGCTGCTGCCCGGGGCGGAGATCTCCTGCCAGGCCGGTGGGATCAGCGTCCACCTGCTGTCCTACCTGCACGACCCGGACGACGCCGCGCTGCTCGCCGAACTCGGCCGCACCCGCGCAGACCGGGTCGGGCGGGCCCGCCGGATGGTCGAGTTGCTCGCCGCCGACCACCCGCTGAGCTGGCGGGACGTGCAGGCGCAGGTCGGCCCCGAGGCCACCGTCGGCCGCCCGCACATCGCCGACGCGCTGGCCGCGGCGGGGGTGGTGGCGGACCGGGAGGAGGCGTTCGCCACCCTGCTGCACCGCGACTCCCGCTACTACCTGCAGCACTACGCCATCGACGCGTTCGCGGCGGTGCGGCTGGTCCGGGCAGCGGGCGGGGTCCCGGTGCTGGCTCACGCCCGGGCGTCCCGGCGCGGTCGGGTGGTCAGCGCCGGCACCATCGCCGAGCTTGCCGCCGCCGGGTTGCTCGGGCTCGAAGCCGACCACCCCGACCACACCGCGGTGGAGCGGGAGGAGCTGCACGCCCTCGCCGGCGAGCTGGGACTGCTCGTCACCGGCAGCAGCGACTACCACGGCCGGGCCCGGCCGAACCGGATCGGGCAGTGCACCACGGCACCGGAAGGGGTGGAGGCCATCATCGCCGCGGGGCGGGGCAGCGCGGTGGTGCGGTGAACGGCGGGGCGCTGCGGCTGGCCGCGGAGACGTTCGTCACCCTCTTCGTGATCATGGATCCGCCCGGGACGCTGCCGGTGTTCCTCGCGCTCACCGGCTCGCTGTCGGCGCGCCACCGGGTGCGCGCGGCCCGGCAGGCGGTGGGGGTGGCCCTGCTGGTCATCGTGGTGTTCGCGGTGTTCGGCCAGGGCATCCTGTCCTACCTGCACGTGACGTTGCCCGCGCTGCAGGGCGCTGGCGGGTTGCTGCTGCTGCTCGTCGCGCTGGACCTGCTCACCGGGCGCGACAGCGGCCCGGAGCGGACCGAGGGCGTCAACATCGCCTTCGTTCCCCTCGGCACGCCGCTGCTGGCCGGTCCGGGGGCGATCGTGGCGACCATGCTGTTCGTCTCCCGGGTGCACGGGGTCGCCGAGGGGGTCGCGGTGGCGGTCGGCATCCTCGGGGTGCACCTCAGCCTCTACCTGGTGATGCGCTTCGCCGGGCTGTTGCACCGGCTGCTGCGCGACAGCGGGGTGACCCTGGTCGGCCGGATCGCCGGGCTGCTGCTGTCGGCGATCGCCGTGCAGCTGGTGGCCGACGCCGTCCGTGCCTTCGTCACCGGGACTTCCGGCTGAGCGGCGGGACGGTGGGTGCCCAGTCGTAGGCTGCGGCCGGGCAGCGGCAGCGCAGGCAGCGGGCAGGGGGAGGCGCCGGTGGGGGCAGGCGATCAGCAGCAGCTGCCGGGGATGCCGGCGCGGCTCTACCCGTGCACGCCCACCCGGCTGCTCACCTGGCTGGACTGCCCGCGCCGGTACCGGTTCGCCTACCTCGAGCGGCCGGCCCCGGCGAAGGGGCCGCCGCGGGCGCTGGCCGCGATCGGCGCCGCCGTGCACGTGGCGCTGGCGGCATGGTGGGCCCGGCCGCTGCCCGCCCGCACCGCCGCGGGCGGGGCGCTGGCGCTGCGTGACGGCTGGCGGCCGGAGGAGTTCCGCAGCCACGGGTTCCGCGACGCCGCGCAGTCGGCCGCCGCCCGCGAGCGCGCCGCCGGCTGGGTGGAGCAGTACCTCGCGGGGGTGGATCCGGCGGCAGAACCGGTCGGGGTGGAGCGCACCGTGTCGACGCCGACGTCCACCCTGGTGCTCTCCGGGCGCATCGACCGGCTCGACGACCGGCCCGCGGCGGGGGGGCTGGTGGTGGTCGACTACAAGACCGGCAGGCGGGCACCGGACGCCGAGGAGGCCCGCTCCAGCCTCGCGCTGGCGGTCTACGCGGTGGCGGCGGCGCGCACCCTGCGCCGGCCGTGCGTCCGGGTCGAGCTCCACCACCTGCCCAGCGGCGTGGTCGCCGCAGCGGAGCACGGCGCCGAGGGGCTGCGGCGCAAGGTGGCCGAGGCCGAGTCGATCGGCCGCGACTGCGCCCGCGCCGACGCCGCCCACGCCGGCGGGCAGACCGGGGACGAGCTGTTCCCGGCGCGCACGTCGGCACTGTGCTCGTGGTGCGACTGGCGCGGGCACTGCCCGCAGGGCCGGGCCGCAGCCCCCGACATCGAGCCGTGGGCAGGGGTCGACGAGCGTGGCTGAAGCCGCGCCCCTACCGGGCCGGGCAGGGCGTCCCGGGCAGCTACTCGCGGCGGGTGCTGGTCGCGCGGGCCCTGGTCGGGGGTACTGCCCAGGGCTCGCCCTGCAGCGAGACCCGCAGCCGGCGCAGCGCCACGGTGGCGGCGGACTGCCCGAGCGAAGCGGCCTCGGTCAGCGCCGGCAGCGCGTACATCCGCCGGGCCCACGGCGGCAGGGTGGCGAAGGCCAGCCCGGCCACCCCTGACCACGCCGGTCGCACCGCCGCCCGCCGGCCGCCGGCCGGTTCCGGCGCCACGGGCAGGGCGGGGGCGACCGCGGTGGCGACGGCCCGGCGGGCCGGCGGGGTGACCCGCAGCGCGGGCCTGACCTCGTGGAAGTACTGCACCAGTCCGGCGCGATCGCGCGGCACGTCGTCGGGCTCCAGCCCGACCAGCATCGCGCTGCGGACCTGCTCGGCGATGTAGCGGTCCTGGTCGGGTGCGGGCAGCGACAGCCCGCCGCGGGTGACGATCTCCAGGAACGAGGCCACCAGGCAGTTGTGCACCCACACCAGCAGGCTCGGGTCCTCCGCGCTGTAGGGGCGGCCCTGGCGGGTGGTGCCGTAGACGCGCGCGTGCACCGCCCGCAGCCGCGACCCGGCGAGCATGGCGTCGCTGGCCGTGCCGTAGGTGGTCACCCCGATGTACTGGGCGGTACGGGCGAGCCGGGGCCAAGGATCCCACTCGGCCTCGGCGTACTGGTCGAGGGCGGCCATCGCCACCGGGTGCAGGGCGTGCAGGAGCAGCGCGCGCAACCCGGCGATTCCCATCAGCGGATCGCGGTGCACCCGCCAGCTGACGCTGTCCGGGGTGAACAGCCCCCTGCCGGCGGCCCCGGCCGCGGGTGGGCGCTCGACCTCTGCCTGCCCGGGGCCCGAACCCCCCATCGGGGCACCCACCAGGCGAAGGGGCGTGGTGGGATACCGGCCTGCCGGAGGTGGTCGCCCGTCCGCTGCCGGATCTTCGCCGTCGGTGGTGTCGCCCATCACGATGAGGGTGACGCTAGTGCCTCGTGATCGCAGGTCGAAGCAGTCGTCACAATGGCCTGATGGTGCGAAGTGTCGCGGTGGCGAACCAGAAGGGCGGCGTGGCGAAGACGACCACGGTCGTCTCGCTCGGAGCTGCCTTCGCGGAGCAGGGGTTGCGGGTGCTGCTGGTGGACCTTGACCCGCAGTCCTGCCTCACCTACTCCCTCGGCCTGGACCCCGAGGAGGTGGAGCCCTCCGTCCACGACGTGCTGCTCGGGCGGGTGGAGGCCGCCGACGCCGTGGTGGGCACGGCCGACGGGGTCGACCTGATTCCGGCGACCATCGACCTCGCCGGCGCGGAGGGCGCGCTGGCGCCGCTGCCCGGGCGTGAGCACCTGCTCCGGCGGGCCCTCACCGAGCTCGGCGGCGGCTATGACGTCGTGCTGCTGGACTGCTCGCCGTCGCTGGGGCTGCTCACCCTGAACGCGCTGACCGCCGCCGACGAGGTCCTCATCCCGCTGCAGTGCGAGATGCTCAGCCACCGCGGGGTCGGGCAGCTGCTGGACACCATCGACGACGTGCGCGGGCTGCTCAACGAGCGACTGGTGGTGCGGGGGATCCTGGCGACCATGTTCGACGCCCGCACCATGCACTCGCGGGCCGTGCTCGCCGACGTGCGCGACCGCTTCGGCGTGCCCGTGCTGGAGCCGCCCATCCCGCGCTCGGTGCGCTTCGCCGAGGCGCCCGCGCTAGGCCGTTCGGTGCTGCACACGGCGCGGGCGTCGAAGGGGGCGCTGGCGTATCGCGAGGTGGCCTTCCGGCTGTTGCGGGCGTGGCGGATCGGCCCCGGGCGGCGCGCCACCCGCCGCCGGTAGTCGCTGCGACACTCAGGCCGGGGTGGCCTCGACGCGGTCGAGTTCGGCGCCGGCGGTGTCGCCACCCTCGTGGCCGCCCGCCCGGGCGCCGCTGCGACCGCGCCCGCCCCGGCGACGCCGTCGGCGGGCCTGCTGGGGAGCGCCGTCGACACCGTCCCCGGGGTCGGAACCCGGCCCCGTGGTCTCGGCGTGCGGGGGAAGGAACAGCGTGTCGGCCGCCGTGGCGGCGGCAGCCGCCTGCGGGCCGTGCTCCGGCGCGTGCCCGGTCTCGGCCGGACCGGCGCCCTCGGCCGGCCGCCCCCCGCGGGTGCGCCGGCGCTGCCGGGTGCGCTCGCGGCGGGGCCGCGACTCCTCGCCCTGCTCGGCGGCCGCCTCGTGTACGTGCGCCTCGCCGTGGCCGGATCGCTCGGAGCGTTCCGAGCGGTCGGACCGCCCGCCCTGGCGCGACCGCTCCGGACGCCCGCCGCCCGGGCGCCGGGCCTTGCCGGTCTCGCCGAGGTCCTCGAGCTTCTCGGCGTCCAGGCCCGCGCGGGTGCGCTCGCCGCGCGGCAGGCGGCCCTTGGTGCCCTCGCGGGATGTCCAGGTCGGCGTAGAGGTGCGGGGAGGTGGAGTAGGTCTCGACCGGCTCGGGGAAGCCCAGGTCGAGCGCCTTGTTGATCAGGCCCCAGCGGGGCAGGTCGTCCCAGTCGACGAAGGTGACCGCGATGCCCGGTCTTGCCGGCGCGGCCGGTGCGGCCGATGCGGTGCAGGTAGGTCTTCTCGTCCTCGGGGCACTGGTAGTTGATGACGTGGGTGACGTCGTCGACGTCGATGCCGCGGGCGGCGACGTCGGTGGCGACCAGGACGTCGACCTTGCCGTTGCGGAAGGCGCGCAGCGCCTGCTCGCGGGCGCCCTGGCCGAGGTCGCCGTGGATGGCGCGCGGCGGCGAAGCCGCGGTCGGCGAGCTCGTCGGCGACCTTGGCGGCGGTGCGCTTGGTGCGGGTGAAGACCATGGTCAGGCCGCGGCCCTCGGCCTGCAGGATGCGGGCGAGCACCTCGACCTTGTCCATGCGCGTGCGCCCGGTAGACGAACTGCTCGATGGCCTTGACGGTGGCGCCGTCGTCGTCGGGGTCCGTCGGCGCGGATGTGGGTCGGCTGGGTCATGTAGCGGCGGGCCAGGGCGACGACCGCGCCGGGCATGGTCGCCGAGAACAGCATCGTCTGCCGGCCGGCGGGCATGCGCGCGAGCGATCCGTCTCGACGTCGGGCAGGAAGCCGAGGTCGAGCATCTCGTCGGCCTCGTCGAGCACGAGGATCCGCGACGTGGTCGAGGTCGAGGTGGCCCTGCTTGGCGAGGTCGAGCAGGCGGCCGGGGGTGCCGACGACGACCTCGACGCCCTCGCTTCAGCGCCTCGATCTGCGGCTCGTAGGCGCGGCCGCCGTAGACGGTGAGCGACGCGCACGGCGCGCAGCGTCGACGGCCGTGTCGAGGTCGCCGGCGACCTGCACGGCGAGCTCGCGGGTCGGGACGACGACGAGCGCCTGCGGCTTGCCCGGGGCCTGCGAGCTCGTCGCAGCCGGGCTCGCCGGGTCCGACGACGCGCTGCAGCAGCGGGACGCCGAAGCCGAGGGTCTTGCCGGTGCCGGTCTTGGCCTGGCCGATGATGTCGTGGCCGGCGAGGGCGACCGGCAGGGTCATCGCCTGGATCGGGAACGGGTGGGTGATGCCGACGTCGGCCAGCGCCTCGACGATGTCGGGGCGGACGCCGAGGTCGGCGAACGTCGGCTGCGCGTGCTGCACCGGGACGGCGGTCTCGGCGTCGCGCTGCGCGCTCCTTCGTCGCTGCTCGGCTGGTCGGCCTGGGCGTCGGTGGTGTCGATCGGGGTCTGCTCGGTCGCGTTGTCGTCAGTTGTCACGGGTGCCTTCTTGTCGGGGCGGGGGCCGCACATCGGTTGCAGCGCCGCGCGGGTGCGCGGGCCACGACGGGCCGCACCGCAGTGGCGGAAGCCGATCGGTCCGCCGACCGGTCATCCGTGTACCACAGCATCGTAGCTGGTCGCCGGGTGCCGTCAGTTCGTGCCGCGCCCGCGGGGCCCGCCCGCAGGTGGCGACGGTCTCCTTTCGGCTCGATACGCTGCGAACATGAGTGCGGAGCAGACGGCGGATCAGGACGGCAAGGACGTGGATCCGAGCACCCGGGACGCCCGTCGTCGACCTGCTCGGCGCGCTGGCCTACGGCGAGCTGACCGCGTTCGCCCGGCTCGCAGCCGACGCCGAGCTGGCTCCGACGCTCGGCGCCAAGGCGGCGCTGGCCCGGATGGCGGCGGCCGAGTTCCGGCACTTCGACGTCGCTCCGGGGCCGGCTGCGAGGAGCTGGGCGTCGACCCGGAGGCGGCCATGGAGCCGTTCGTCGGGCCTGATCGACGCCTTCCACGAGCGCACCGCGCCGTCCACCTGGCTCGAGGGCCTGGTCAAGGCCTACGTCGGGCGACGGCATCGCCTCGGACTTCTACCGCGAGGTCGCCGCGTTCCTCGACCCGAGCACGCATGCCCTGGTGACTCGAGCGTGCTGGCCGACACCGGGCACGCGGCGTTCGTCGTCCGCGAGGTGCGGGCCGCGATCGAGGCCGGACCCGAGGGTGGCGGGCCGGCTCGCGCTGTGGGGGCGGCGGCTGGTCGGCGAGGCGCTGAGCCAGGCGCAGCGGGTCGCCGCCGACCGCGACGCGCTGACGGCGCTGCTGGTCGGTTCACCCGACCACGCCCGGGGCCGACCTGGCCGAGCTGGTGCGGATGTTCGCCCGGCTGACCGAGGCGCACACCCGCCGGATGCGGCAAGCTCGGGCTGTCCGCCTGAGCCCGCGTGGTCGGCCGGTCAGGCCGACCCGAAGCCCACCTTGCCGGCTCTCCGGAACGCCGATCTCGACGTAGCCGATCAGGGCGCCCGGCACGAGCGACCAGCCGGCCGCGGTCGTCGGTCAGGTGCAGCAGGGTGCCCTTGGCCACGGCCTCCTCGACGGCGGCGGCGACATCGTGGGTGCGAGTCGGACTCCAGCACCACCTCGCGGGCGGTGTCCCGCACGCCGATCTTGACCTCCACCATGCCTCCCAGCGCCATGGCCGCCGGTCCCGGCGACTGGCGCCAGGCTAGCCGACGGTCGCCGCCGCGCCGGCCCCGGGCACGCCGTCGGCCTTGGGGAAGCCCCGGATGCCCCGCCAGGACAGCTGCGCCACCAGCCGGTCGGCCGCCGCGCGGGGGATCCGCTTGCCCGAGCTGACCCAGTAGCGGGCGGCGGTCGTTGGCCATTCCCGCCAGTGCCACCCCGAGCAGCACGGCCTCGTCCTCGGGGAGCCCGGCGTCCTCGCGGATGACGTCGGCGATGGCCTGGGCGACAGCCCGGGCAGGCGCGGTCGACCAGGGTCCCGCACCTCGGGGTCGTTGGTCAGGTCGGACTCGAACACCAGCCGGAACGCCGCACCGTCCGCGTCGATGAACTCGAAGTAACGCGCGCATGGTCGCGGCCACCCGCTGCTTGTTGTCGGTGGTCGAGGCCAGCGCGTGCCGGACCGCGGCGAGCAGTTCCTCGGTGTGCTGGGTCGATCAGCGCCAGGTAGAGCTCCCGCTTGCCGGGAAAGTGCTGGTAGAGGACGGGCTTGCTGACCCCGGCACGCTCGGCGATCTCGTCCATGGCCGCGGCGTGGTAGCCCTGGGCGACGAACACCTCCCGGGCGGCCCCGAGCAGCTGCACGCGCCGTGCCGTGCGGGGCAGCCGGGCGCCGCGCGCCGGGGAATCGGCGGTGCGCATCGGGGGTGTGGTCACGAAGGGTCCTCCTGGAGTGGGCGGGGGCAGCCGGGCGCGGCGCGCCCACACCGTCCCCGGAACGATCCTACCCGCCGGTAACAGCCGGCCGGCCCGTGACGCGGCTCAGGCGCCCGGTCCGGGACGATCATGCACCGGGCGTGGCATGCTCGCCGGGTGCATGATCCCCGGCGGCAGCGCCGGCGCCGGACCGGCAGCGGGCGCCCCGCCGGCCGCGCCCTGGGCAGACTCGCCCGGCGGGTGACGCTGGCCGGCGTGCTGGTGCTGCTGCTGGCAGCCGCGGGGACGCTCACCCCGCGACGGTGGCTGGCGGTCTCCTCCGGGGCGGGGCCGGACGTCGCCGCGCCCGCCGACCTGCTGGCGACGGTGGCAGCTGCCGCCACGCCCACCCCCACGCCCGCCCGCAAGCCCGCGGCCGCGGCCGGCGCGCAGGCCGCGGCGTCCGCGTCCCCGCAGGCGGCGGGCCTGACGGCGGCGGACCGCGGCGCCGGCCTGCTCAGCGACCGGATCCCTGACCGCGGTACGGGCCGGCTGGTGGTGGTCCCCGGGAGCGTGGCGGCCCCCGGCAGCGGGACGCTGAAGCGGGTCAAGGTCGAGGTGGAGGGCGGGCTCGACGTCGATGCGTCCGCCTTCGCCGGCTTCGTCATGGACACGCTCAACGATCCGCGCAGCTGGGGCCACGGGGGGCGGATGACCTTCGCGCGCACCACCGGCAGCGCCGACATCACGGTGGTGCTCGCCAGCCCGCGGACGTCGATCACGCTCTGCGCCCCGCTGCAGACGATGGGGACGCTGTCGTGCGGCGTCGGCAGCACCGCGGTGCTCACCCTCTACCGCTGGGTGAAGGCCGTCCCGGACTACGGCAGCGACCGCACCGGGTACCGGCACTACCTGGTCAATCACGAGGTGGGGCACACCCTGGGGCACGGGCACCTGCAGTGCGCCGGCCGCGGCGCGGTGGCTCCGGTGATGATGCAGCAGACCAAGGGCCTGCAGGGGTGCCTGCCCAACCCGTGGCCCTACCCGTGACCCCGGCCGGTGGGCGGGCCTGACCCGGCCCGGGCGGCGCGTGGGGGGAGGATGGGGCGGTGACCCTGCCGCCGCTGGTGCAGCCCGCCGAGCAGCTGAGCGTCGAGGAGATGCGCCGCTACTCCAGACACCTGATCCTGCCCGACGTCGGGGTGAGCGGGCAGCGCCGGCTGAAGGCGGCGCGGGTGCTGGTGGTGGGGGCCGGCGGCCTGGGCAGCCCGGCGCTGCTCTACCTGGCGGCCGCCGGCGTGGGCACCCTCGGGATCCTCGACGCCGATGTCGTGGACGAGACGAACCTGCAGCGCCAGGTGGTGCATGGGCAGTCCGACGTCGGGCGGCCCAAGGTGGACAGCGCCGCGGACCGGGTCCGCGAACTGAACCCGCACGTCCGGGTGCGCACCCACCCGGTGCTGCTGGAGTCCGGCAACGCGCTGGAGCTGCTCCGCGACTACGACCTGGTGCTCGACGGCACCGACAACTTCCCCACCCGCTACCTGGTCAGCGACGCCTGCGAGATCCTCGGGCTGCCCGAGGTGTGGGGGTCGATCTACCGCTTCGACGGGCAGGTCAGCGTGTTCTGGGCCGGGCACGGGCCGACCTACCGCGATCTGTTCCCCGAGCCGCCGCCGCCGGGGTCGGTGCCCTCGTGCGCGGAGGGCGGGGTGCTCGGGGTGCTCTGCGCCTCGATCGGGTCGGTGATGGCGGCGGAGGCGGTGAAGCTCATCTGCGGGATCGGCGACCCGCTGCTGGGCCGGCTGCTGGTGCTCGACGCGCTGGGAATGGTGTGGCGGACGGTGCGGGTGCGCCCCGACCCCGCGCGCGCGCCGGCCCGCGCCCTGGTCGACTACGACGCCTTCTGCGGCCTTCCCGCGCAACCCGCGGCGGGCGTCGCCGGTGCGGGCGGAGCGGACTCGGCCATCGACGTCCACGCGCTGAAGGCGATGCTGGACGAGCGCGAGCGCGGCAGGGGCGATTTCGCCCTGGTCGACGTCCGTGAACCGTACGAGCGCGAGATCGTGGACATCCCCGGGTCGGTGTCCGTCCCGCTCGCGCTGTTCGGCTCCGATGCGGCGCTGGAGCAGCTGCCGCCCGGGCTCCCGGTGGTGCTGTACTGCAAGAGCGGCGTCCGCTCAGCCCGGGCGCTGGAGCTGCTGCACGCCGCCGGCCGCGCCGATGCCGTGCACGTCGCGGGCGGGGTGCTCGCCTGGGTGGGCGAGATCGAGCCCGGCCGGCCGACGTACTGACCCGGCAGCCGGGGGACGGCGAACTGCGGGCTCCGCGGGGCGGTGAGTCTGACGGTGGTGCCCGGCCCGGCAGGGGTGGCGGTGCGGGGGACGGCGCCCTGCTGGACGACGTGCGCGAGTTCGTGCGCGAGCAGCAGCACCGCGTGCTCGGCGGAGCGCGAGGCCCAGGCGCCGTCGATGAGCACCGTGGTGCCGTAGGCCATGCCGTGCGTGCCGGCCGCGAGCAGCCGGCGGGCGACCCCGGTGCCTGCGGCCACCGTCACCCCGGTGACGTCGTGGCCGAGGGCGCGGGTGAAGAAGGCCGCGCTGGCGGCGTCGAGCGGTCCGGTGGCGGTCAGGGCCGGGCGCGGGTCGGGGCGCTCGGGCAGCTCCTTCCACAGGTCGAGCGTCGCGTTGGCGACGGTCCACGCCTCGTGCTCGAGCACGTCGGCGTCCTGCGGCCGGGACATTGCGGTGGTACCGGTCATGGCTTCGCCCCCCCGGGTGTGCGCCACGGCCACGGCTTCCCCCCCGTGACCGCTGCCGATCGTCCTCGGCGGGCGGACTATACACGCGGGAGCCTTCCCCGGGCCTCAGCTCACGGCGCTCCGGCGGCTCCCGGGCCCGGCCCGGCCGGTGGGGTGTTCCCGAGCAGGGTGACGAGGAGGTCCCCGAGCGGGCTGCCGAGCCCCGTGCAGGCGTCCCAGCCCGGGCCCGCGTCGTAGTGCCCGTTGTTCCCGGCGACGATGTCGCGGAAGCACCCGGCCGCGCCCGGGTCGTACAGGGCTGCGTGCAGGTCGCCGACGGGGTGCCCGGTGACCTGGTTGGCGATGGCGGCCAGCGCGGCCCACAGCGGTGCGACGGCGCTGGTGCCGCCGATCACCTGGTCCACCCCGTCGACGCGCACCTGGTAGCCCGTCATCGGGTCGGCGTCCCCGGCGACATCGGGCACGCCCCGGCCCGGGGCACCGGTGGGGTTGGCCGGCACGGCGACGCCGGCCTGGTACGGCGGGGGCGCGAAGTGCCGGCTGACGCCGCCGCCGGTGGCGCCGTGCCCGGAGGCCAGCTCGTCCCACACGGTCTCGTCGGTGCCGGTCAGGGTCGTCCCGCCGCAGGCGATCACGTGCGGGCTGGAGGCGGGGAAGTCCACCTGCCACGAGCCGTCGGTGGAGTTGTCCGCGGCGCCGTCGTCGCCGGCGGCGGCGAACACGCTGATGCCGAGCGCGCCGGCATCGGCGAACAGGGCGTCGTAGGCGTCCATGGACTGGGCGGTCCAGGACATCTCGGAGCCGCCCCAGCTGATCGAGACCACCGCGGGGGTGCGGCCGGAGTCGTGCACGGCGGCGGCGATCGCGGCGTAGAAGCCGTCGGTGGTGTTCCTGCCGAAGTACACCGCCTGCCGGGCGCCCTGGGCGATCGCGCCGATGACCTCGATGTCCAGCGCGACCTCGCCGTCCGCGCTGCCGCCGGGGGCGTTCGGTGCGCCGTCCACCGAGACGGCGTCGACCTGCGGCATGCGCAGTCCCTGGGCGAGGAAGTACGTGCTCAGGTCGTCGGGCCGGTAGCCGCCGCCGAGCTCGATCACCGCGACGGTCTGGCCGCTGCCGTCGGCACCGGTCGGGAACTGGTAGCGCCGGGCGACCTGCTGCGGCGGGTAGGAGATGCCGGCCGCCCGCGGGGTGAGGGCGCCGGGGCCGGGGTGGGGGCCAGCCGGAAGTGCGCCCTGGCCTGCGGGCGGTCGTCCAGGCCGAGCACCGCGACCACCGCGGGCGCCAGCTCGGCGGGCAGGTGCACCGCACCCTCGCGGCCCCGGTAGCTCCCGTCGGGGTGCTCGTAGTCGCCGAGGCTGACCCGGAAGGCCGCATTCATCTGCTCGACCGTGCCGGCCAGGACGACCGCGCGGGCCGCCCGGTCCACCGACCGGACGGCCAGCCCGTGGCCGTCGGCGAAGGCCTGTACCGCCTCGAGGTCGGCAGGGTCGGCGCCGAGCAGCCGCTCCGCCTCGGCCCGGTCGATCCGCGCGGCGCGCTCGGCGGCGGGCGCCCCGGCGGGGCGCCGCAGCACCACCGTGACCTGCACCGGGGCCTGCGGCTGGGCGTCCCGCACCCTGCGGGCGCCGGCGCGGGCGACCCGCTCGCTCCCTGAGACCGGCTGGTATCCGTGGTCGGCACTGGGCATCTGGGGTTCCTTCCTGGTGGACCGGTGCCGAGAAAGAGACCCGGCGCCGGGGGGTTGATACACGGCACGGTGGACCGCCCCTACTGCGGGTACCACCTGCCGCCGGCCAGGATCGGCACTGCCCGGGCCCCCGGCCGGGCGGGCGCGGGGATGCGGGCGGGGGGCAGTGCCGGCGCCGCCGCCGCCCCGCTGCCGGCGTCCACCGCCGCACCGAGCCGGGCGAACGCCGCGGTGAAGCACACATCCACCGAGCACGGCAGCGTCGGGGAGGAGGCGTACCGGGGGTCGGCGTAGCGGTAACCCAGGTTGCTGAGCACCGCGACGATGTAGTGCCGGTCGCGGGCCCCGGGCAGGGAGTCGACGATCCCGGCGTCGGAGGCGAAGTTGTAGGTGACCCCCGTCTTGTGCGCGAAGCTCACCTCGGCGGTCGCGTTGCACGGGGTGACGTCCTGGCCGTAGGGGATCCCGTCGACGGTGACGGTGCCGGTGGCCGGGTCGATCCAGCGCGGCGCCACCCGCTGCGGGATGCCCGCCCCCGGGTAGTCGCGACCGCACCAGTTCGTCGTCGAGAGCACCTCGTTGAACCCCTGCTCGCCGAGCAGCCGCAGCAGCAGCGCGCGCGAGCCGGCGGACAGTGTGCCGGCGGCCGTCACCGCCGTGCCGTCGGGCCCGTGCCACAGCGTGCCGGGAGCGCCCCGGACGAGCAGCAGCAACCGCGCGGTGTCCATCGCCGTCATCGTGATCCGGCCGACGTCCCAGCGCCCCCCGCTGCCGGCGTCGGTCCCGGTCAGCTGCAGGGTGCCCAGGCCGAGGCCGCGCAGCCACGCCGTGACGGCGTCGCTCTGGCCGAGGTCGTCGAGCTGCTTGACCAGCATGCAGGTGGCGTGCACGTCGGAGGCGGTGACCATCCGCTCCAGCAGGGCGCGCGGGGTCTGCTCGTCGCTGAAGCGGGCGCCGAGGCAGGTCGAGCCGGGGGCCTGCAGGTAGTGGTACGGCCGGTCGAGGTCGACCCGGCCCTCGTCGGCCAGGTGCAGCGTGCCGGCGGCCACCATCAGTTGTAGCAGCGACGCCGGGTAGGGGCTCATCGAATCCCGCCGCTGCCCCGCCGCGCCCGGTCCCGGCAGCGGACGCCGCCGGCGTGGCAGCGGGGACGAGGTCGTCGGCCGGGATGTGGGCGGCGTCCCAACCGAGCTGCCCGTCGGCCCGCGCGCCGTCCCAGCGGTACCACCGCACACCGGTGGCCTGCAGCGCGCCGTCCACCGGCAGCGCCAGCCCCCCGGGTGGTCGCGCGAGAGCAGCACGTCGGCGGCGGCGGTGACCCGGCCGGCGTCGTCCAGCTCGATCACCGCGGCGTCCACCTGCGGCACCTGGGTGAGCGGCGCGGCCAGCTCGGGGCAGGACGGGTCACCCGGGCAGCGGCCCTCGATCGGGCCGAAGTCCACCACCCGGTCGAACCCGGCCCCGGCCACCGCGGTGAGCAGCATCCGCGACAGGGCGGCGTCGCCGGGCCTGCCCGGCGCGCTGCCCGCCACCACGGCCGCGGCGGCGCCGGCGGTGGGGACCGTCGCGAGCGCCAGCAGCCCGGCCGCCGCGGTGGCGAGCGGCGCTCGGCGGGCACGGACGAGGGGCACGAGCCGATGCTACGGGTCGCGGGCGAATCCGGACGATTGCCCCGGCCGGTCCGCGCTCAGAACGGGGTGAAGCCGGTGAAGCCGCCGGTGGCGGCGTCGTGCGTGGCGATCCCCGTGCTGGTGACCGTCCAGATCCGCCCGCCGGAGACGAACGTGCGCAGCGGGACGGCACCCGCCGCCGTGCCGGCCGCGGGTGTCGCCCGGCCGCCCGGGTAGGCGCGCAGCGTCTGCGGGGCGCCCAGCGCCCGGCCGGTCAGCCGGACCGCCAGCACCCCGGAGTCGGTGCGCAGCGGCATCACGGTGCCGGGAGTCACGTTCGGCAGGGGGGCCGGTACCGGCTGGGCGAGCTGCAGCGTGAACGGCACCAGCACGAGGCCACCGGCCAGGGTGAAGGCGTGCTGGTCGGACTCGGCCGGGCTCCACGCCTGCGGCAGCCGCAGCTGTGCGACCCGGCGCGGGGCCGCCGGATCGGAGACGTCGAACAGCGACAGCTGCAGCCCGCGGACGCGGCCGTCGCCGTCGGCGTCCTGGCCCACCCCGAGCAGCAGGCCCGTCCCGGCAGGGTGCAGGGAGGCCGAGTAGCCGAGCAGGGCCAGCGTCCCGGTGACCCGCGGGCGGGCGGGGTCGGCGAGGTCCACCGTGTACAGCGGGTCCGTCTGCCGGAAGGTGACCACGTAGCCGGTGGCCCCGAGGAAGCGCACGGAGCGGATCTGTTCGCCGGCCCCGAGCCCGCCGACCTGCCCGACCTGCTCGAGCCGCTGGCCGGAGCGCCGCAGCACCGTCACCTGGCTGCTGCTCGGCCGCGGCTGTATCGCACCGGTCCCGCCGGACGTCGAGCCGGTGGACGTCGCGCCGGTGGACGTCGAGCCGGTGGACGTGCGACCCGGTGGAGATGAAGTTCCGGGCGACCGCGGGAGAGGCCGGCTGCAGCCAGGACGGCTGGGTGGTGGAGGCCACCCGCAGGTCGCCCCGGTACTCGTCCAGCGCGAACCGGTCGAGCAGGAACCCGGGCACCGAGCCGCTGGCCAGGTACTGCGGTGCGGTCGCGCCGCTGGTGGCGAACTCGTGGATCGTGGTGCGCTGCCCGTCCGCGGCCTGCTGCACTCCCCGCGGGCCGAGCCCTGCCCGTCCTGCCACGGCGCGGTCGCCACGTAGGTGTGCCCGGCGGTGGCGTACATCGTGGCCCCGCTGGCGACCACCGCGGCGGACTGCCAGCGCGGCGATCCCGGCGGCGGAGTGCAGGTCGAAGCTGAGCAGCGTCAGCGTGTCGAGCCCGGCGAAGTCGGCCGGGACCGCGACCTGGGCGCAGCCGGCCAGCGACCCGCTGCGTGACCCGCCCTGCGCGGCCGCCGAACCGAGGGGCGTGACCGGCGCGGCCGCCGAACCGGGGGGCGTGACCGGCGCGGGTACCGCACCGCTGGTCAGCGTGTAGCCGGGCAGCCAGGCGTCCAGCCCCGCCGCACGCACCAGCTCGCGGTTGGTGCGCAGCGCCTGCTCCTGAGCGGCGCTGCCCGCGCCCAGCGGGTTGACCAGGTGAAGCCCGCCGGGCGTGGCCGAGACCGCGATCCGGGCCACCCCGGAGACCAGCCGCGCGCCGACCTCGGCGCCGTCGACATCGAGCGTGCGCACCGCCCGCGGTCGGGTCACGTCGCTGATGTCCACCTGCTCGATGCGGGTGCGGCCGCAAGGGACGGCCAACGCGGTCGTGACCTGCCCGGAGCCGGGGACGACATCCGTGGCCGTGACGGCGTCGCCGGTCCAGGGCGCCGGCCCGATGAGCAGCACCGTGCTGCCGCTGACCAGCACCTCCCGCGGGGACCACCCGGGGGTGGCCAAGGCACCCAAGGGTGTCGCCCGGCTTCCGGTGGCGCGCAGCAGCCGCAGCTGCCCGTCGCTGGTGCCACCAGCCAGGGTGACCAGCAGGTCGCCGGACAGCTTCGCCACGTCCGCCTCGTCCACCCCCGGAACCTGCACCGTGGTGCCGGTGCCGGAGGTGGCTGCGGCGGCGTCCACGGGCTGCGCCGCCGGCGCCCCCGATCCGCTCGACGTCACCGCGCCGCGCACCAGCACCGGCCCCTGCCCCGGCAACCCGTAGGGGCCGACCACGGCGGCCGCATGGTCGCGGTAGTACGCCAGCAGGGCGTCGCACCCGGTGAAGGTGGTCAGCGCGACGGGGGAGACCCGCCCGGGACCGGCGCCGCCGGGCGTCGGGCGGACCCCGCCACCGCCCCCGGTCACGGCCAGCACGACGGCTGCGGCGGCGGCCAGACCACCGGCGGGCACCAGGGTGGCGAGACGGCTCGTGGGCATGGCGGGACCTCCACGGCGAGGCTGACCGGAGGGTCGGGGCGACGGTCCGGGGCGTGGTCCGCCGGGTGCGTGGCCCGACGGGCAGGGGTTCGACACGGGCAGCGGTCCGACGCGCGTCGGACCGCTCCGGTTCCGCTGCGTTGCCCGGGCTCAGGACTGCTGCACCGTCACGGTGATGTCGCCGACCGACGCCACCAGCTCGAGCCGGTGGCTCGACGTCGGCGTCGTCGCCACCGCGACGTGGGTCGACCCCACCGAGGTGCTGGTGTCGACCTGGTAGGCGGTGCCGTCGTCCGGCACCTGCACCTGGATGTCCCCGGTGGACGTGCGGGCGTGCACCGTACCCGGCAGCGTCGCGAAGGCGAGCCGGACGTCCCCGGTGCTGGTCTGCGCCTGCACGTCCGCGGAGCTGCATCGCGGTCATGGTGACGTCCCCCGTGCTGGTCTGGGCCTGCACCGCGGGGGATCGGACGCCGGCCAGGGTGACGTCGCCGGTGCTGGTGCGCGCGCGCACGTCCGGGGAGGCGAGGTCGGCGAGGGTCACGGTGCCGGTGCTCGTCATCGCCTGCACCGCGCCCTGCATGTCGCGCACGTCGACGTCCCCGGTCCGGCTGCTCACCACGATCCGGGTCGACGCCGGCACCGTGAGGTCGAGGTTCACCGCGCAGAAGGCCCCGCTCCACGGGGCCCAGTCGGTCGGGCACGCGGGCCGAGACGGTGAGCACGTCCCCGGCCAGCGAGGTGCTCACCGCCGGCCGCGCGAACGACCAGGACTCCGCTCTCACCAGCTGGGCGGCGCCGGACCCCGACGGGTGCACCCGGACGTCACCGATGTCGTTGCTCAGGACGATCTCGCGCACCGTGCCCGGCAGCGTCGAGGTGACCGTCGCGGTCTGCCGGAAGAACGCGGCCACCACCTGCGTCGACCCGATCAGCACGATGCACAGGGCGAGCAGTGCCCCGCCCACCCGCAGCAGCATGATCCCGGGCCGGGCGCCGGGTGCGCCGCCCATGTCACGCCTCCCCGGAGCCGGTGCGCTCCAGCCAGCGGAGCACGGCGAGGACGCGGCGGTGGTCGCGCTCGGTGGGGGGCAGGTCGAGCTTGGCGAAGATGCTCGAGACGTGCTTCTCCACGGCGCCCTCGGTCACCACCAGCGCCGCGGCGATCGCGGTGTTCGAGCGGCCCTCGGCCATCAGCTGCAGCACCTCCGTCTCGCGCGGGGTGAGCCGCTCCAGCGGGTCCCGGCGGCGGGCCCGGGACAGCAGCTGGCTGACCACCTCCGGGTCGAGCGCCGTGCCGCCGGCGGCGACCCGCCGCAGTGCCTCCACGAAGTCGCCCACGTCGGCCACCCGGTCCTTGAGCAGGTAGCCCACGCCGTGCGAGCGCCCCGCCACCAGCTCGGTGGCATAGTTCTCCTCCACGTACTGACTCAGCACGACCACGGCGATGGCCGGGTACTGCTCGCGGATCACCAGCGCCGCCCGCACCCCCTCGTCGGTGAAGGTGGGCGGCATCCGCACGTCCACCAGGACGAGGTCGGGGCGGTGCCGCTCCACCGCCCGCAGGAAGGTCTCGGCGTCACCGCAGGCGTCGACGACCGCGAAGCCGGCGTCGGACAGCAGCCGGATCAGGCCCTCCCGCAGCAGCACGGAGTCCTCCGCCAGCACCACCCGCAGCGGCCCGGCGGCGGTGTCCGCGGGCGCGGACGGGCGGATTGCGGGCCGGGGCGTGGTCACGGGTTGCTCCTCGGGTCGGTGGTGAGCCCCTTCGCGGCCGTGCGGCCGGCAGGGGGTGCGACCGCGCCGGTGCGCGGGGCTGCATAGGGGTTGGGCCGCACCGGGAGGGCGACGGTCAGGACGGTGGGTCCGCCGGGTGGGGAGGACACCGCGAGTGTCCCGTCCACGGCCGCCACCCGGTCACGCAGGCCGACCAGGCCGGTGCCCGCCGTGGGGTCGGCGCCGCCTCGGCCGTCGTCGCGGACCGTCACGGTGAGCGTGTCTCCCGTCCGCACCACCTCGACCACCGCGGTGCGGGCCCGGGAGTGCTTGGCCACGTTGGTCAGCGCCTCGGACACGCAGAAGTAGGCGATCGCCTCGACCGTCGCGGACGGCCGCGGGTCGACGTCGACGTGCACGCTGACCGGCACCGGCGAGCGCGCGGCCAGTGCGGACAGGGCCGCGTCGAGCCCGCGGTCGGTCAGCACCGGCGGGTGGATCCCGCGTGCCACCTGGCGCATCTCGACGATCGCCTCCTTGGCCGCGGCGTGGGCCTTGTCGACCAGCTCGCGGGCGCCGACGGGGTCGCGGTCGAGCCGCTCGCGGGCCATGCCCAGGTCCATCGCGATGGCGACGAGCCGCTGCTGCGGGCCGTCGTGCAGGTCACGCTCGATCCGGCGGCGTTCCAGCTCCACCGAGTCGACGGCCGCCTCGCGGGTCAGGGTCAGCGTCTCCACCCGCTGCGACAGCGCCACCACCTGCTCGTTGTGGCTGGGGCCGAGCAGCCAGCGCGCCATGCTCACGTCGACGGCGACCAGGCCGCGGGCCACCAGCGGCACCACCACCACCCCCGCCCAGCCGGTGAGGGTCAGCCACCCGGACGCCGGCAGGGTGGCCGACCCGACCAGGGACACCCGACCGCCCGGCAGCTGCCCGGAGTACAGCGGCAGCGCCGCCAGCGCCAGCGCCACACCCGCCAGGGCCAGCGTGGTGACGCCGATCAGCAGGCCCCACAGCGACGTGAACAGCAGGTAGCCGGCGGCCCTCCAGGGGCGGCCGTCGAGCAGGTAGCGCCGCCAGGTCGGGCGGCGCGGGTCGGGGTGGGCCGGCGGGCCGATCCGGACGCCGGTGAAGGCCTCGACCCGGGCGCGTTCGAAGGCTCCGAGCAGCAGCGCCACGAGCAGGGTGACGGCGACCACGGGGATGCCGATGCCGAAGGCGGGGATCATCGCCAGCCCGGTGAGCAGGACGGCCGTGACGGTGAGGTAGCCGCCGGCCAGCAGCATGCTGATCACGAAGTGCGAGATGGCCAGCCAGCCCCACAGCCAGGTCCGGGCGAAGACCGCCGGACCGGGGCGGGGCGGCCGGCCGGGCAGGCTCCCGCCCGGCGCCAGCGGGGTGGTGGTGCTGCCGGTGGTGGTCACGATCTCAACCTAGGCAGCCGGGGGGACGCGCGGCATCCGGCACCCGTCAGTCCGGCGGTGGGGATTACCCCCCTGGGCGGCCACCCCGCGGTGGGCGGCGGCGGGGCGATCCGGACATCCCGGGTGGGGCTACCTGCAACAGGCCACCGGCTGCGGTCCCCAGTGCGCCGCCCCGCCCCCGGCCGCCAGGGTGGTCGGCATGCAGACCCGCCTGCCGGAGACCGTGTCATCGCCCGCTCCCTCCGCTCCCGGCGGCCGGCCGCCGGGCCCGGCCGGGGCGCCTCCGGACGGGGCGCCTGCGGACGGGGCGCCTGCGGACGGGGGTCGGGGCCTGCGCGGGCCCGCCGCGTGGTGCGCGCGGCACCGCTGGCGGACCTTGTTCGCCGGCCTGCTCGTGCTCGCCGGTGCGGTCGTCCTGCTCGGTGGCGGGATCACCACCACCACGCCGATGGACCAGCTCGTCGGCGACTCCGCGGCCGCCGCCCGCGCGAGCGCCGGGGTCGACTTCGGTACCCGGCCCACCGAGACCGTGGTGGTCACCCCCCGCGCGGCCGGGCCGATGGATCCCGCCCTCGGGCGCAGCCTCGGTGCGCAGCTGCGCGCCGGGTACACCGGTGTCGCCGGGATCGCCGCCGTCGGGCAGCCGCAGCTCGCCCCCGACGGACGCACGTTGGTGCTCGCCGTCGGCCTCGACGCGGTGCAGGGCACGGACGGCACCACCCCGGCCGGGGCCCGGGCACCGGCCGACGCGGTCGGGCCGATGCTCGCCGTGACCGCGAGGTTCGCCGCCACCCACCCCGGGTTGCGGGTCGGGCAGGTCGGGCCGGGCTCGATCGACGCCGAGGTGGGCAGGCAGCTGGACGCCGACTTCCGCCGGGCCGAGCTCATCAGCCTGCCGGTGACCCTCGGGGTGCTGCTGGTCGCCTTCGGCGCCGTGGTGGCGGCGGGCGTACCGGTGCTGCTCGGCATCGGTGCCGTCGCGACGGCGCTCGGGCTGACGGCGCTGGCCTCGCGCCGGCTCACCCCGGTGGACCAGAACACCCAGAGCCTGGTGCTGCTGATCGGGCTGGCCGTGGGGGTCGACTACGCGCTGTTCGTGATCCGCCGGGCCCGCGAGGAGCGTGCCGCCGGGGCGAGCGTGCTGGAGTCGGTGCAGGTGGCCGGGGCGACCGCCGGCCGCGCGGTGGTCATCTCGGGAATGACCGTCGTGGTGGCGATGTCGGGGATGCTCGTCGCCGGGGGAATGTTCACCTCGCTCGCGATCGGCGCGATGCTCGTCGTGGCGGTCGCGGTGATCGCGTCCGCGACGGTGCTCCCGGCGCTGCTGCGGGTGCTCGGTGACCGGGTGGAGTCGTTGCGGCTGCCGCTGTCGCGGCGGCGGGCGTCCCGGCGCGGATCGCAGCAGGGGGGCTGGGGCCGGCTGGCCGCCCGGGTGACCCGACACCCTGCGGCCTGGGCGGCCGGTGCCGCGCTGGTGCTGGTGGCGCTGGCCCTTCCGGCGCTGGGAATGCGCACCTCGCTGGCCGGTGCCGAGTCGCTGCCGCGCAGCTTCGCCACCGTGGACGCCTACCAGCGGCTGGTGTCAGCGGTCCCGCAGGACGGCACCACCGTCGATGTCGTGGTGCGCGCCCCCGCGGCGCAGTCGGGGCAGGTGCGGGCCGCGCTGGAGCAGGCCTTCGGGACCGCTCGCGGCACCGGCCGGGTCGGCGGCGCCCGGCCCGAGATCACCGCCTCCACCGACGGCACCGTGCACGTGCTGGCGCTGGCCGTGCCGCTGGAGCAGTCCGACCCCCGGCTCGGGGCGGCGGTCGACGCGATCCGGTCGCAGGTGGTGCCGGCGGTGCGCGCCGGGCTGCCCGCCGGGGCGGGCGCGGCGCAGATCCATGTGGGGGGCGCCGCGGCGGTGACCGACCTGACCCGCTGGCTGGACCACCGGCTGCCGTGGGTGGTGGGCTTCGTGCTGGCACTGACGTTCGTGGTGATGCTGGTGTCCTTCGGATCGAGCTGGCTGGCGGCCGCGACGGTGGGCCTGAACCTGCTCTCGGTGGGGGCGGCGTACGGGGTGATGACGCTGGTGTTCCAGCACACCTGGGCGCAGGGACTGCTCGGCTTCACCTCGATCGGCTCGATCGCCGCCTGGCTGCCGCTGCTGATGTTCGTGATCCTGTTCGGGCTGTCCATGGACTACCACGTGTTCGTGGTGTCCCGGGTGCGCGAGGCGTGGGCGGCCGGGCTCGGCCCGCGCGAGGCGGTCCGGGTCGGGGTGGCCCGCTCCGCCGGCGTGGTGACGAGTGCGGCGGCGGTCATGGTCGCCGTGTTCGCGGTCTTCGCCACGCTGTCGTCGCTGGAGCTGAAGCAGCTCGGGGTGGGGCTGGCCACAGCGGTGCTGCTGGACGCCACCGTGGTGCGTGGCGTGCTGCTGCCGGCGGTGCTGGCGTTGCTCGGGCGGCGGGCGCACACCGGGCCGCGTTGGCTGCCGGTGCTGCACCACTGACCGGCGCCGCAGGGCCCGGGCGCGGCGCGGCAGAATTGGCCGCGTGCGCGAACCGGCCGACCCGTCGCAGCAGGCGCAAGAGGCGGCGGACGCGCAGCTGCCGGGGTATGCACAGATCCCGGAGTACGCCGAGGCCGTGCTCGACGTGGTCGACCTGATCCCGCCGGGTCGGGTGATGACCTACGGCGACATCGCCGACTACCTCGCCCGCGGCGGCCCGCGGCAGGTGGGGGCGGCGATGGCGGCCTGGGGCGGCGCCGTCGCCTGGTGGCGGGTGCTCAAGGCCGACGGGTCGCCGCCCCCCGGGCACGAGACCGAGGCGCTGCGCCGGTACCGGTCCGAGCACACCCCGCTGCGCCCGGGGGGACACCGGGTCGACCTGCGCCGGGCGCGCTGGGACGGCGTTCCCGGCTGATCCGGGGCCGGCGCGGGGGCCCTCGCCGCCGGCCGGCACCCGGCGGCGCGCCCGGCGGGCCACCGGCCGCGCGCTGTCGGCGGGGTGTGGTGGGATCGAGGCCGTGAGCGCGAGCAGCAGCGCGGAGCCGCCACCCGGGGTGGGTGGGCCGTACTCCCCGCCCCGGGTGCGGTTGGTGCGGGCCGTCGCGCCGCCGGCGGCGCCCCCGGGCAGGCTCGATGCCCAGCAGGCCGCGGCCGTCGCCGTCCGGCAGCAGTCCGGCGCGCTGGTGGTGCTCGGCGCGCCCGGAACGGGCAAGACCACCACGCTGGTCGAGGCGGTGGTCGCCCGGGTGGAGCGCGACGGCGTGCCGGCCGACGGGGTGCTCATGCTCGCGGCGTCCCGCACAGCGGCCGCGGCGCTGCGGGAGCGGGTCTCGGCCCGGCTGGCCCGCACGGTGCGCGAGCCGCCGGCCCGCACCCTGCACTCCTACGCCTTCGGGCTGCTGCGCCGCCAGCACGTCCTCGGCGGCGACGTGCCGCCGCGGCTGATCTCCGGCCCCGAGCAGGACCGTGTCCTCGCCGACCTGCTCGCCGGTCACCTCGCCGGTGCCGGGGTGACCCCGCGCTGGCCGGCGACGGTCGCGCCCGAGGTGCGGGCCATGCGCGGCTTCCGCGACGAGCTGCGCGACCTGCTGATGCGCGCGGTCGAGCGGGGCCTCTGCCCGGCCGACCTGGCCGCGCTGGGGCGTCGGCAGGGCCGGCCCGAGTGGGTCGCCGCCGCCGACGTGCTCGCCGAGTACCTCGACGTCACGTCGCTGGCCACCCCCGGTGCCTACGACCCGGCCGGCATCGTCGACGCTGCGGCCCGGCTGCTCGGCGACGACGCCGAACTGCTTGCCGCGGAGCGCGCCCGCTGGGCCGTGGTCGCCGCCGACGACCTGCAGGAGACGACGGCCGCCGGTCAGCGGTTGCTCGAGGTGCTCGCCGGCGGGGGCCACGACCTGCTGCTCGCGGGTGATCCCGATGCTGCCACCCAGGGCTTCCGCGGCGCCCGCCCGCAGGGGGTCGCCGACGCGGCGCAGCGATTCGCCCGCCCCGACGGGTCGGCCGCCGCGGTGGTGGTGCTGCGCACCGTGCACCGGCAGGGGCCGGCGCTGCGCGCGGTCGCGGTCCGGGTTGCGGAGCGGATCGGCAGCGCGGGGACGGTCGCGCAGCGCGCGGCCCGCCCGCTCGCCCCCGCTGCTGATCCGTCCGCTGCTGATCCGTCCGCCGCTGACGGGTCCGCCACTGATCGGTCCGGTCCGGCCGGCGCGGACGGGGGGCCGGGCGAGGCCACCGTGCGGCTGCTCGCGTCCGCGGCGCAGGAGGCGGCCTACGTGGCGCAGCGGCTGCGCCACCACCACCTGCACCAGGGCGTTGCCTGGTCGCGGATGGCCGTGGTGGTGCGATCCGGGCGGGCGACCCAGGCCTTGCGCCGGGCGCTCGGGGCGGCCGGCGTCCCGGTGACCGTCGCCGGTGCCGAGGTGCCCGTCCGGGACGAACCCGCCGTGGTCCCGCTGCGGCTGGCGCTGCGCTGCTGCCTCGACCCGGTGGCGCTCAGCCCCGAGGTGGCGGCCGAGCTGCTGGGGGGCCCACTGGCGGGGGTGGACGCGGTGGCGCTGCGCAGGCTGCGGCAGGGGCTGCGGGCCGAGGAGCTGGCGGGCGGAGGCGGCCGCAGCAGCGACGCGCTGCTTGTCGAGGCTCTCGGCGAGCCCGGGCGGCTGGTCACCCTCGACCCTCGGGTCTCCCGCGGCGCCCGTCGGCTGGCGGCGATCCTGCAGGCCGGGCGTGAGGCCGCGGCGCGCCCCGGGGCCACCGCCGAGACTGTGCTGTGGGCGCTGTGGGAGGCCGCGGGGGTGGCGCAGGTGTGGCAGCGGCAGGCGCTGCGGGGTGGAGCACCCGGGGCCCGGGCGGACCGTGACCTGGACGCCGTGGTGGCGCTGTTCGATGCCGCCGCCCGTTACGTCGACCGGCTCCCCCGCGCCGGACCGGCGGGGTTCCTCGGTTACCTCGAGGGGCAGGACCTGCCCGCCGACACCCTGGCCGAGCGGGCCCCGGACGGCGATGCCGTGGCGCTGGTGACCGCGCAGGCGGCGGCCGGCCGGGAGTGGGACGTCGTCGCCGTCCCCGGGGTGCAGGAGGGCAGCTGGCCCGACCTGCGGTTGCGCAGCTCGCTGCTCGGGGCCCAGGCGCTGGCGGACCTGCTCGACGGGCGGGTGGCGGCCGGCGTGGACGGGGTGGCCGCGCAGCGTCGCGCCGTGCTGGACGACGAGCTGCGGCTGTTCCACGTCGCGGTGACCCGGGCCCGGCGGGTGCTGCTGGTCACCGCCGTGCGCTCGGAGGACGAGCTGCCCTCGCCCTTCCTCGACCTGGTCGACCCGCTCTCCGACACGATCGACGTGCGCCCCACCACCGTGGTGCCGCGGGCGATGACCCTGCCCGCCCTGGTGGCCGAGCTGCGCGCCGCGGTGGTCGACCGGCAGGCGGCGCCGCAGCGCCGGCGGGCGGCGGCGGACCGGCTCGCGGAGCTGGCCGCGGCCGGGGTGCCGGGGGCGCACCCGCGGGACTGGTACGGCCTGGCGGGGGTGTCCGCGGCGGGGCCGTTGCGCGACCCGCAGGCGCCGGTGGCGGTCTCGCCGTCCCGGGTGGAGCAGTTCGACCGCTGCGGGCTGCGCTGGCTGCTGGAGACCTCCGGCGGGACCGCCGGTTCCTCCCGGTCCCAACTGCTCGGGACCCTGGTGCACGAGCTGGCCGAGCGCGCGCCGGAGGGTACGAGGGAGGAGTTGCGGGCGCTGCTGCAGGAGCGGATCGACCGGCTCGGCCTGGGCGACAGCTGGGTCGGACGGCGTGACCGTGAACGGTTGGGCACGATGGTGGACAAGCTCGCCGAGTACCTTGCCGCCGCGGCCCGCTCCGGCAACGAGCTGGTCGCCGTCGAACAGGCCGTGCAGGTGACGGTGGGCCGGGCCCTGGTGCGTGGCCTGGTCGACCGGCTGGAGCGCGATCCGCAGGGTCGGCTGGTGGTCGTCGACCTGAAGACGGGCAAGTCCCAGCCGAGCGGCGCCGAGGTGGCTCGCCACGCCCAGCTCGGCGTCTACCAGGTGGCGGTCGCCGCCGGCGGGTTCGAGTCCCTCGCGCCCGGGGCCGGTGAGGGCGGGGCCGTGCTCGTCCAGCTCGGCAGCGATCGCAAGCACGCCGTCGTGCAGCGCCAGGCACCGATCGGCGCCGACGCCGACGACCCCGGCTGGGCGCACCGGCTGGTGCAGGAGGCGGCGGAGGGGATGGCCGGTGCGCGCTTCACCGCCAGCGGCAACCCGCTGTGCCGGATGTGCGCGGTGCGGCGCTCGTGCCCGCTGCAGCCCGAGGGCAGGCAGGTGGGGGAGTGACCGGGACGGGCGCGGCGGGGGGAGCGGGCGGCCCGGAACAGCTCGGGCTCGAGCTGGAGGTGCCGGCGGTGACGGGCGGTGGCCGGGCCCGGCGGGGCACGGCCGGGCGCCCTGCCGTGGCCCGCCCCGGGGACCCCTGCCCGCCGCCGGCGGTGGGGGCCGTCGAGATCGCCCGCGCATTGGAGCGGCCGGCTCCGACCCCCGACCAGGTCGCCGTGATCGAGGCCCCGGTCGCGCCGCTGCTGGTGGTGGCGGGGGCGGGCTCCGGGAAGACCGAGACGATGGCCGCCCGGGTGGTCTGGCTGGTGGCCAACGGGCTCGCCGACGCCGAGGAGGTGCTCGGGCTCACCTTCACCCGCAAGGCAGCAGGCGAGCTCGCCGACCGGGTGCGTTCCCGGTTGCGCGCACTGCACCGGCGCGGCCTGTGCTCGCGCGAGCCGCAGCCGGTGACGGTCTCGACCTACCACGCCTACGCGGCCGCGGTGCTGCGTGACCACGGGCTGCGGGTGGGCGTGGAGCCGGCGGCGCGGCTGCTCACGGAGGCCGGGGCCTGGCAGCTGGCTGCCGAGGTGGTGCAGCGCTGGGACGGCGACATGTCCGGCGTCGACTACGCGCCGGCCTCGGTGACCGAGGCGGTGGTGGCGCTGGCCGGGGAGTGCGCCGAGCACCTGGTCTCTCCGGGACAGGTCGAGCAGGTGCTCCAGGAGGTACTGAGCCGGATCGAGGGACTGCCCGCGCAGCTCGGCGACCTTGCCCCGGGCGTGCCACCCAGGCCGGTCCGCGACCGGGCCGACCGGCTCGCCGCCCGCCGCCGGCTGGTGCCGCTGGTGGAGGCGTACGTCCGGCTCAAGCGGGAGCGCGAGGTGCTGGACTTCGGCGACCAGGTGGCGCTGGCGGCGCGGATCGCGCGGGAGCTGCCCGAGGTCGGGGCCGGCGAGCGGGCACGGGCCCGGATCGTGCTGCTGGACGAGTACCAGGACACCAGCTACGCCCAGCTGGTGCTGCTGCGCGGCCTGTTCGGTGCCGGGCACCCGGTAGCGGCGGTCGGCGACCCGCACCAGTCGATCTACGGCTGGCGGGGGGCGTCGGCGGGCAACCTGCAGCGCTTCCCGGTCGATTTCCCGGCCCCTGACGGCTCCCCGGCGACCACCCGGTACCTGCCGACGAGCTGGCGCAACGATCACTGCGTGCTGGCCGCGGCGAACCGGGTGTCGGCGGACCTGCGCCGGCCCGCCGAGTGGGCCGACCCGGGGGCCACCGTGCAGGTGCCGCCGCTGGGTCCGCGGCCGGGGGCCGGGCCCGGCACCGTCGGGCTGGCGTGGCTGGCCACGCTGGAGGACGAGGCGCAGGCGGTGGCCGACGTGGCGGAGGCCGAGTGGCGGTCCGTGGCCGCGGGCGCGGCCGCGCAGCGGCCAACGGTGGCGGTGCTGTGTCGGGCACGTTCGCAGTTCCCGCTGCTGGAAGGGGCGCTGCGCGCCCGGGGTCTGCCGGTGGAGGTGGTGGGGCTGGGTGGGCTGCTGTCGGTCCCCGAGGTGGCCGACCTGCGGGCCGCGCTGGAGGTGCTGGACGACCCCACCCGCGGGGACGCGCTGATGCGGCTGCTCACCGGTGCCGGCCTGCAGTTGGGCCCCCGCGACCTGGAGGCGCTCGGGGTGTGGGCGGCGCAGCTGCACGCCCCGGGCCGCCGCGGCCCCCGCCCCGGGGTGGCCGAGGTCGAGGGCGACGTGGTCGACGAGCGCTCGATCGTCGAGGCGCTGGACCAGCTGCCCCCACCGCAGTGGGAGGGCCCGGCCGGGCAGGCGCTGTCCGCCGAGGGGCGGCGTCGACTGGCCAGGCTGTCGGGACTGTTGCGCGAGCTGCGCGCCCGGGTGGGTCTGCCGCTGCCCGACCTCGTGCTCGAGGTCGAGCGGGTGCTGCTGCTCGACATCGAGGTCGCCTGCCGGCCCGGGGTGCGGCCGGGGGCGGCCCGCGCCCATCTCGACGCCTTCGTCGACGTGGCGGCCGGGTTCGCCGGTGCGGGCGAGCGGCCCACGCTGGCGGCGTTCCTCGCCTGGCTGAGCGCCGCCGACAGCCGTGAGCGGGGGCTGGAGGCGCCCGTCGCCGAGGTCCGCCCCGATGCGGTCCAGGTGCTGACCGTGCACGCCGCAAAGGGGCTGGAGTGGGACGTCGTGGCCGTGACCGGCCTGGTGGAGGGCACCTTCCCCAACCGGCGCGGCGGCGGTCGCGGCGGTGGGCGCGGTGGTGAGGGGCCCGCCGCGCAGCCCGGTCCCGATCTGGCCCTCGGCTGGCTCTCCGAGCTGGGGGCACTGCCCTACCCGCTGCGCGGCGACGCCGCCGGGCTCCCGCGCTGGGACGTGCAGGGAGCCCGCTCGCAGCGCGAGCTGGCCGAGGAGCTGCAGGCCTTCCGGGCCCGTTGCGGCGCGCACGAGGTCGCCGAGGAACGCCGGCTCGGGTACGTCGCGCTGACCCGCGCCCGGCGGCGGCTGCTGCTCACCGGGGCGGTGTGGGGTGACGGCATCAGCCCGCGGCGCCCGTCCCGCTTCCTGGCCGAGGTGGCCGAGCTGGCGGGGGAGGTCACCGGGGTCGAGGTCGGGGCGTGGGCGCCGCCGCCGCCGGTCGGGGCCGGCAACCCGCGGGATGCGCTCACGCCGCGGGCGAGCTGGCCGGCCGACCCGCTCGGGGCGCGCCGGGCGGCGGTGGAGGAGGGGGCCGGGCTGGTGTTCGCCGCGCTTGCCGGCGACCCTGCCGGCGAGGCCCTCCCGGCGGCGCGGGACGACGGCTGGGCCCGGGAGGTGGACCTGTTGCTCGCCGAGCGGGACGCCGCCGCTCGGCGGGTCCTGCAGGTGGAGCTGCCCGGGCACCTGTCCGCCTCGCGGGTGGTGGCGCTCGCCGCCGACCCCGGGGCGCTCGCGCTGCACCTGCGGCGTCCCATGCCGCAGCCGCCGAGCCCGTCCGCCCGCCGCGGCAGCGCCTTCCATGCCTGGCTCGAGCAGCGGTTCGGCGCGGCGGCGCTGGTGGACGTCGACGAGCTGCCCGGCTCCGCCGACGACGCGGCGCCCGATGAGTCGCTGGCGCAGCTGCAGGCGCGCTTCCTGGCCGGCGAGTGGGCGCAGCGGACCCCGGTGGCGGTGGAGGTTGCGGTCGAGTCCCCGGTCGCGGGGGTGGTGCTGCGCGGGCGGATCGACGCGGTGTTCGCCTCGACCGGCCCGGAGGGCACCCGTTGGGACGTCGTGGACTGGAAGACCGGGCCCCCTCCGGGCTCGGCCGAGCAGGCCCACGCCCGCGCGGTGCAGCTGGCGATCTACCGGCTGGCCTGGGCCCGGCTGCAGGGGGTGGGCGTCGAACGGGTAGGGGCGGCGTTCTTCTATGCGGCGACCGGGCAGACCGTCCGGCCGGTGGACCTGCTCGACGAGCAGGGGCTGCAGGCACTGCTCGGGGCGGTACCGGCGTCCGGCTGAGCTGTGGGCTCAGGCCGGGGCGGGCCGGGCGAACCGCAGGTCGACGGTGACGGCCCGGTGGTCGCTGACCGGCAGCTCCGGCCGCACCTGCGACTGCCAGCTGCTGCCGCGCGGGAGCCCTGCTGCGAGCACGTGGTCGAGCTGGACACGCGGCCTGGTCGAGGGGAACGTGACCCCCCGGACCAGCGGGGTCCAGGAGGTCAGGCGGGCCGGCAGCAGGCCGGGGAGGTTGAGGTCGCCGAGCAGCACCCGGGGCGCGGGCAGCGTCGCCAGCCAGCGCACCACCTGGCGCAGTTGCACCGCGTTCACCCCCGGGACGAAGGACAGGTGGGCGCAGGCGACCGTCATCCGCGGCTCGCGCAGCACGGCGGCCAGGACCGAGCGCGGCTCGTCGGACACCCAGCGCACGAAGGGCCGCCGCGGCGTCCAGATCAGCGGGTAGCGCCCGCGGCCCCGAAGCAACCGCAGCCCGTGCCAGCTGTCCACCGGGATCCGGCTCACCAGGGCGATCCCGTACCCGGGCAGCCCGGGCGTGGCGGGGGAGTCGAGCAGCTGCCCCGGTGAGCGCGTGTCAGGCTCCCAGCCGCCCGCGGCGGGCGAGGCCACCAGGGTCGGCAGGAAGCGCACGTCGGCGCCGCCGAGCACCTCGGCGGCCAGTGCCGCCTGCGCGCTGCCGCCGGAGCGGGGCAGCGCGCTGTCGACCTCCTGCAGTGCCAGCACGTCGGCGTCCAGGGCGGCCACGGCCGCCCGCAACCGCTCGGGCGTGGTGCGGCCGTCCCGGACCGAGCGCCCGGCGAGCAGGTTGAACGACCCCAGCCGGATGGTCCCGCCCGGCCCGGCGGCCCCACCCGGACGGCTCACCAGGGGGCGCCGGCCACGGCGGCCTCGAGGTCGCCGAGCATGCCGACGGCGTCCTTGATCACCGCGTCGTCGGCGGTGGACACCCCGTGCAGCAGCCACCGCGACAGCGCCAGCTCCCCGGCCAGCCGGGCCCGCCGGGGCAGGTGTGGGTCGGGCTGCTCGCGCCGGCCGAGGGCGTAGGCCTCGAGCACCGACTCCAGCGCGTCCTCCCCGCAGGCCGCACCGATCCAGGCCAGGTCGTCGGCCGGGTCACCGACCCGGGCCTCCCCCCAGGCCAGCACTGCGACGACCTCGTCCCCGTCCACCAGGACGTTCTCCTCGGCGAGGTCTCCGTGCACGACGCAGGGCACGAACCGCCACGCCCCCGCCTCCTCCAGCGCGTGCTCCCAGCGCTGCAGCAACGGTGCGGGGACGTGCCCGGTCGCCGCGGCCCGGTCGATCTCGGCCAGCCGCCGCCGGCGGTGGTCCTCGGCGGAGTACACGGGCAGCCCCGCCTCCTCGACCAGCCGCTCGGGGAGCTCGTGGATGGCCGCCAGCGCGCGCCCCAGTCCCGCCGCCAGCCCCGGCCCGGGCCGGAGCTCGGAGGGCACGATGGGCGTGCCGGGCAGCACCCGGTGGATCAGCGCGTCGCCACCCTCCGGCAGCCGGGCGGTCCCGACCACCTCGGGCACCGCGAAGGGGAGCCAGCCGGTGAGCTCGGTCAGCAGCCGCGACTCGTGCTCCAGGCGCGCCGCGGCGGCCGGGCTGCGGGGTGCGCGTACCAGCCACTGCCGGGCCAGGCCGTCCTCCACCAGTGCCGCGTCCAGGTCGCGGTCGTGCAGGGGGAAGGGCTGCGCCGCCACCGGCTCGAGCCCACGGATGGCGGCGCAGGCGAGCGCGGCCAAGGCGATGGGGGTCCGGTCGGGCACCGCTCCACCGTACGGTGTGCGGCCCGCCAGGGCGGGATTACCCGGCGGCGCGGCCCGGTTCGGGGCACCTAGGGTTGGCCCGTGACCCTGCAGCGCCTGGCCCTGGCCCGCTCCACCGTGGACCGGGCCGCCCACCGCCGCTCCGACCCCCGGCTGCTGCACGACCTGCTGGCCCGGCCCGGCACCGCGGTGTTGCTGCTCGACGGTGACCGGGCCCCGGTCCTGGAAGGGGCCGAGGGGCTGCGGCTGGAGCTGCTCACCCCCGGCGAGGCGTCCGTCGTGCACGCCGACCTGGTGGGCGCGGCGGCGCGGCGGGGCGCGGCCCCGCGAGTGCTGTCGGCCTTCCTCGGGGAGGACGCCGCGGGGCGGAGCTACGTCCTGCTGGCGTTGCTCGAGGTGCCGACGAAGCCGCGCCCGCCGGCCCCGCCGGGGCAGCCGGAGCAGGCCGCGCAGCCCGCCCAGCCGGAGCAGGCCGCGCAGCCGGGGCAGCCGGAGCAGCCGGAGCAGCCGGAGCAGCCGGAGGCCGGCGGGCGGCGCTGGAGCGACCTGCGGGCCGTCGGGTACCTGATCGACGACGCCGGCGCGGGCCTGCTCACCTGCGGGGTGGCGCTGGCGAACTGGCACGCCGCTCATGCCTGCTGCGCGCGCTGCGGGGCGGCGACCGAACCGGTGCAGGCGGGGTGGGCGCGGACCTGCCCGGCGTGCGGCGCGGAGCACTACCCGCGCACCGACCCGGCGGTGATCATGGCCGTGGTGGATGCCGAGGACCGCATCCTGCTCGGTCGGCAGGCACGCTGGGCGCCGAAGCGCTACTCCACGCTCGCCGGGTTCGTCGAACCCGGGGAGGATCTCGAGGCAGCCGTCCGGCGCGAGGTCCGGGAGGAGGCCGGGGTGCGGGTCGGGTGCCGTGACCTATCGCGGGAGCCAGCCCTGGCCGTTCCCGTCCTCGCTCATGCTCGGCTTCCGGGCCACGGCGACCAGCACCGAGATCCAGGTGGACGGGGTGGAGCTGGCCGATGCCCGCTGGTGGTCGCGGGAGGAGCTCGCCCTTGACGTCGCCACCGGTGAGCTGCTGCTCCCGCCGGGGATCTCCATCGCCCGCCGGCTGGTGGAGGACTGGTACGGCAGCGCGATCAGCGCGGCGGGCGACAGCTGGCGCTGAGCCCGCCGGCCGAGCGCGGGCCGTTCCGGGTGGTCGTAGCGCACCACCAGCGCCGCGCGGTCTGCGGGGGAGCACTCCCGGAGGTAGCGCTCGCCATGCCGGCAGCACCCGGGCCCGCTCGCGCCGCGGGCACCCGGCGCGCCCGGGCGGCCGGGCTGACGTCGAGCAGGACCAGCGCGTCGAAGGCGTCGGCGAGCTCCGCGCGGGCGAGGAACGGCCCGTCCACGACGGCGACCAGCGCCGGGCGCTGCCACCCGGTGCGGATCGCGGATAGGGCCGGTCGGTGTCGGGATCGCGCAGCCGGGGCAGCCAGCGGCCGTTGCCCCCGGGGCCGAGCGGATCGAGCACCTCGCGGCGCAGCGCTGGCCGGTCGTGCCAGCCGTCGAAGAAGGCGTCGGGATCGTCGGGCCCGTACTCCAGCCGCAGCGACCGCGCCCGCAGGAAGTGCTGCTGACGTACTCGTGCCACCGGTACCGCCAGCTCGGCCAGGGCACCGGCGACGGCATCCGCGAGCTGCTCGGCGTCCGCCCGGACCGGCCCGTCGACCCCGAGCCGGGCACCCGCACCAGGTGGACGGGTGCGGGTGCCCAGCTCGGCCAGTCGGTGGGCCAGCCCGGACGGGGTCTGCGGGAGCACCGAGCTCAGGCGGCTGTCAGCCGGCTCCTTACCTCGTCCAGGGAGGGGTTGGTCGCCGCGGTGCCGTCCGGGAACACGACGTGGGCACCGTCTGGTTCCCGCCGTTGACACTCATCACGAACGCGGCAGCGTCGGGGACCTGCTCGATGTTGACCTCGGCGTAGTCGATCCCGGCACGTTCGAGCTGGCTCTTCAGCCGTCGGCAGTAGCCGCACCAGGTGGTCGAGTACATCGTGATCGATGCCGGGTCGGGGCAGGTGCATCGTCGGGCGACTCCTCGGGCGGCGCAGCGGCGGGAGATGTTATTTGCATCTTCAACCGCATCGGGTGGTGGCTTCTTCCCGGCCGGTGCTGGACGGCTGCTGCGCGCGGCCGGTGCCGCTGCGAGGATAGCCCGCGATGGCTCCCGACCTCCTTCCTGACCTCGCCGCGACCGCCGACCTCGCGGTGGTCCCCGACGCTCCCCTGCTCCCCGACGGTCCGGTGGTCCCCGACGGTCCGGTGGCCCCCGACGGTCCGGTGGTCCCCGACCCCGTCGGGCGCGCCGACGCGGTGCTCGGCGGCCCTCGACCCCGAGCAGCGCGAGGTCGCGACCGCGCTGCACGGGCCCGGTGTGCGTGCTCGCCGGGGCCGGCACCGGCAAGACCCGGGCGATCACCCACCGCATCGCCTACGGCGTGCACACCGGGGTGTACACGCCGCAGCGCGTGCTCGCCGTGACCTTCACCGCCCGGGCCGCGGGGGAGATGCGCACCCGGCTGCGCGCGCTCGGCGTCGGCGGGGTGCAGGCCCGCACGTTCCACGCCGCGGCGCTGCGCCAGCTGTCCTACTTCTGGCCGCAGGTCGTCGGCGGCGCGGCTGCCCGCGGCTCCTGGAGCACAAGGCGCGGCCTGGTCGCCGAGGCCGCGGCCGCGGCTGCGGCTGTCCGTCGACCGGCCCGCGGTGCGCGACCTCGCCGCCGAGATCGAGTGGGCCAAGGTCAGCCTGGTCACCGCCGACGACTACGCCGCGGCGGCCGCCGCGGGCCGGTCGCGGCGAGCCCGGCGGGTTCGACGCGGCCGCCGTCGCCCGGTTGCTGGCCGTCTACGAGGAGGTCAAGACCGACCGCGGGGTGCTCGACTTCGAGGACGTGCTGCTCGCTCACGGTCGGCATCCTGGAGGAGTACCCGCAGCGTGGCCGAGGCGGTGCGGGCGCAGTACCGGCACTTCGTGGTCGACGAGTACCAGGACGTGAACACCCTGCAGCAGCGGCTGCTGGAGCTGTGGCTGGGGGACCGGCGCGACGTCTGCGTCGTCGGCGACCCGAGCCAGACCATCTACTCCTTCACCGGCGCCTCGCCCCACCACCTGCTCGACTTCCCGGACCGCTACCCGGGCGCGAGGGTGGTCCGGCTGGTCCGCGACTACCGGTCGACGCCGCAGGTGGTCGGGCTGGCGAACGGGCTGCTGGCGCGGGCCGGGCGGCCGGCCTGCCGCCCGCGGCCCGGCTGGAGCTGGTGGCGCAGCGCCCGGGCGGGCCCGCGCCGGCGCTCACCGGCTACGACGACGACGTGGCCGAGGCCGCCGGCGGTCGCCGCCCGGGTCGGCGCGGCTCGTCGCCGCGGGGGTGCCGGCCGGCGAGATCGCCGTGCTGTACCGCACCAACGCCCAGTCCGAGCCATTCGAGGAGGCGCTCGCCGACGCGGGCCTGGCCTACCAGGTGCGCGGCGGCGAGCGGTTCTTCGCCCGCCAGGAGGTGCGCGACGCGCTGCTCCTGCTGCGCGGCGCGGCGCGGGCCTCCGACGGCGCGGACCGCCGCTGGCCGAGGCGGTGCGCGACGTGCTGGCCGGCGACGGGCTGGAACCGAGCAGCCCCCGGCCAGCGGCGGGGCGGTGCGGGAGCGGTGGGAGTCGCTGCAGGCGCTCGCGGCGCTCGCCGACGACCTGGCGGCCGCTCAGCCGCAGGCCCGGCTGGCCGACCTCGTCGCCGAGCTCGACGAGCGGGCGCCAGCCCAGCACGCGCCCGCCGTCGACGGGGTGACGCTGGCCTCGCTGCACGCGGCCAAGGGTCTGGAGTGGGACGCGGTGCTCCTCGTGGGCCTGTCCGACGGGCTGGTGCCGATCTCCCTGGCCGAGGGCTGGGAGGCGGTCGAGGAGGAGCGCCGGCTGCTCTACGTCGGCGTGACCCGGGCCCGCGAGCACCTGCAGCTGTCGTGGTCACGCGCCCGCAACCCCGGCGGGCGGGCCGGCCGCAGCCCGTCCCGCTTCCTTGAGGGGCTGTTCGGCCAGGAGCCGGCCCCCCGTGGCCGGAGCCCCGAGGGCGGGCGCCGCTCCCGCGCCGACGGCGGCAGGCAGCAGAGCCTGCCCACCGCCTGCCGCATCTGCGGGGGCACCCTCGAGGGCGCCGCGGAGCGCAAGATCGGCCGGTGCTCGACCTGCCCGCCGAGCTACGACGAGGAGCTGTTCGCCCGCCTGCGCGAGTGGAGGCTGCGCACGGCGGCCGAGGCGAAGGTGCCCGCCTACGTCGTGTTCACCGATGCCACCCTGGTCGCCATCGCCGAGACGCTGCCCCGTGACCTGCCGGCCCTGGCCCGGGTTCCCGGCGTCGGGCGGGCCAAGCTGGAGCGGTACGGGGACGCGGTGCTGGCGCTGCTCGCGGGCTGATCCCGGCCCGGTGTGGGACCGCCGGTGGAACACGCCGGAAAATGCGTTGTCAACTGCGCCCGAGGTTGTCTAGCCTCGATGAGGACATTCACCCGGGGGCCGTGCCTGCATGCACGAGCCCGAGTTGGAGGGGAGGTGGCGGCATTGGTGACGACGACCACGATCGCGATCGCGACGCGGACGCTCGATGCGCCTGCCGTCGCCCCGATGCCTGTCCGGCTCCGGCTCACCGCGCCCACTTCGCGCCCGTTCGCAGGTGGGCTCCGCCCGCAGGCCGGGATCGTCGCCCGTGTCCAGCAGCCGGTTTCCCACCTGATCTCCGCCCGCGGCACTGCCGGGTTCGAGGTCACCTACGTGGCGCAGGCCATCACCGTCGGCGCCGGTACTACCGCAGTGCGCGTCCAGAAGAACAGCGACACGAGACATTCGGGAACCTCCGTCTCGAGACCACCGGCATAGGGCCACCAGCCCGCCGGCACCTCACAGGCCGCGGAACCCGAAAGGGTCCGCGGCCTTCCTGTTTTCTCCCGCGGCCCTGTGCACCATCCGGTCGCCCCACCCGGGGTGGCCGGTCAAGCCACCGGTCATCCCGGTGGTGGCGCAACGGCCGCCGGCCACCGCCGCGGCCCGAGAGAAGAGGAGGTGACGACGGTGCAGCTGACGACCTTGCTGGACACCCTCACCGACGAGGTCATCGATGCGGTGACGGCCGAGATCCCCTGTCGCGTCAACGACGCGGAACTGTGGTTCGCGGAGTCCCCGGCCGATGTCGAGCTGGCCAAGTCGCTGTGCCGGGAGTGCCCGCTGCGCGCGGCGTGCCTGGCCGGTGCGCTGGAGCGTCGGGAGCCCTGGGGTGTCTGGGGCGGAGAGCTGTTCGTCGCCGGAGTCGTCGTGCCGCGCAAGCGCCCGCGGGGGCGTCCCCGCAAGTGCGAGGTGGCTGCCTGAGATGCCCGCACCACCACGACCGCAACCACCGACAACAACGAGCGACCCCAACCACCGCAACCACGGCAACCCAAACAGAAGGAAGCGGTCGACCATGAACGGTCTCACCAGTTACCACCTCGCCCGGGAACGGCAGCGCGAGGCCCATAGCCAGGCGGTCGAGGCCCGCTACGTGCGGGCCGCGCGCACCGCCCGCCGGGCACAGCGGGCCGTAGCCACCGCCACGCGTGCGGCCGAGCGGCTCGGCTCCGCCCGGGGATGAGGGGCACCCCGGGCCGGGGTCGCCCTTCGCGGGGGAGGGCGCAACCGATCGGCCCGTTCGGGCGTCTCACTGACGGCGGCACGATCTGACGGCGGCACGACCTGACGGCGGCAGCCTGAAGTGCCGGGCAGCACGACGGGGCCGGACCATGCGGAGGGGGTGGTCCGGCCCCGTCACTGTGTTTCAGGGCTCCAGCAGCACCTTCCCGGTGGTGAGCCGCCCTTCCAGCGCGCTGTGCGCCTGCGCGGCGGCCGCCAGCGGGAAGCGCGCCCCGACCCGCACCCTCAGCTGGCCCGAGGCCAACAGGCCCAGCACCTCCCCGGCGCGGGCCCGCAGCTCGTCGGTGCTGACGATGTGGTCGCTGAGCATCGGCCGGGTGAGGTACAGCGAGCCCTGCTGGGACAGCAGCAACGGGGGAATCGGCTCCACCGGGCCAGAGGCGTTGCCGAAGGTCACCATGGTGCCGCGGCGGCGCAGCAGCGTCAGCCCGCGCAGGAAGGTCTGCCGGCCCACCCCGTCGTAGACCACGTCGAGCGGCCGCGGCCCGGCGATGGACTCGACCGCGGCGCCGAAGTCCTCCTCGGTGTAGACGATCACGTGGTCCGCTCCGGCGTCGCGGGCCAACTCCGCCTTCGCGGCCGACCCGACCGTGGTGAACACCTCCGCGCCGACCCGCTTGGCGAGCTGGATCAGCAGCAGGCCCACCCCGCCGGCCCCCGCCTGGATCAGGCAGCGCTGCCCGGAGCGCAGCGGGAAGCTGTCATTGCACAGGTAGTGCGCGGTGAGTCCCTGCAACATGACCGCCGCCGCGAGGTCGAGCCCGACCCCGGCGGGGACCGCGACCACCCGGGAGGCGGGCAGGGCGGCGCGACCGGCGTAGGAGCCGAGCACGTCGGCCCAGGCCACCCGGTCGCCGACGGCGAGGTCGGTCACTCCCGGGCCGACCTCGATCACCGTGCCCGCTCCCTCCATACCCAGGGTGACCGGCAGCGGCAGCGGGTAGAGCCCGCTGCGCTGGTAGGTGTCGATGAAGTTCACCCCGGCCGCGGCGACGTCCACCACCACCTCGCCCGCGCCGGGCCGGGGATCGGGCAGCTCGGCGGGCTCCAGTACCTCGGGGCCGCCGGTGGCCGCCACTCGTATCGCGTCCATAGTTCCTCCATCGTCGCCGGAGCCTCCCGGCCGGCCGCGGGCTGCTGCCGCCGGTCGGCCCGCCGCGGGAATCGTCCACCAGGGGCCCGGAACTGCGGACCCGGGCGGCGGGCGGCCGGGCCGCCGTCCTACTCTCCCGCCATGGCCCTGCCCCCCGCCGCGCGGGTCGCCGCCCGCGATGCCGCCCGTGCCGCCCTCACCTCCCCGGCCCTGGCCGGGATCGTCGACCTGGTCGCCCACCCCGACCCGCAGCCGGGGGCCACTGCCGCGCAGGACCCGACCGTGCTGGTGGCCGCGGCAGGTGGGGCGGTGCGGCTGCATCCCGACGGCCGGCACGAGGTGGTCTCGGGATCAGACCCGGTGCGCTGGACCGACCCGATGGCGTTCCTGCCCTATGCCGCGGAGCTGGCCGACCCCAGTCCGGACAACGCGCGCAACGCCTACCCCGACCCCGGCCGCAGGCTGCGCTCGTTCTTCGCCGACCCCGACCGCAGCCCCGACCTCGTCGTCGTGCACACGCCCCGGCACTACTTCCCCGCCGAGGGCGGGCACCGCGGCGAGCACGGCTCCCTTGACGTGGTGCAGTCGCGGGCGCCGCTGCTGGTGTCGGGGGCGGGTGCCGCCCGCCGCGGCGTGGTCGCCGACCACGCCCGGGTCGTCGACGTGATGCCGACGCTGCTGCGTGCGGCCGGCGTAGCCGCCGAGCACCACCGGGACACCACGGGCGCGGCGCTGGACGGCGTCGAGCGCGCCGACCTGGTGCCCGATCCGGGAGCCGGCCGCTGGGTGATCGGGCTGCTGTGGGACGGCGCGCACTGCTCGGACCTGCTGCACCTGGCCGGCTCGGGTGAGCTGCCCGGCCTGGCCCGGCTGCTGGAGCAGGGCAGCGCGCTCTCCGGCGGTGCGGTGGCGGAGTTCCCCAGCGTGACCCTGTGCAACCACACGTCGGCGCTCACCGGGGTGGGCCCCGGGCGGCACGGGGTCATGGGCAACGTGTTCTACGACCGTCGTTCGGCCCGGCAGATCAACGCCAACGACGCGTCGACCTGGCACCTGCATGCGCAGTGGCTGCGGCCGGGGGTGGCGACCGTGTTCGAGGTGCTCGCAGCTGCCCGCCCCGGTGCGGTGTCGGCGAGCATCAACGAGGCGGTAGACCGGGGCGCGACGGTCTCGACCATGCAGCAGGTGCGGGCGAGCGGGGCTGCCGGCGGTGCCGCAGGGTTGGACGCCGCCCTGCCCGACGCCGACGGCAGCCCGTTCGTCGGGGACCGCGGCCTGCTCCAGGACGGCTACTACCGCTGGGCAAGCAGGGTGGATGACCTCGGCGTGCAGCAGGTGCTCGACCTGTTCGCAGACCCCCGGCGGGCCCCGGCACTGACCTGGTGGTCGCACGTGGTGACCGATGCCGGCCACCACGCGGGCGGGCCTCGCTCGGCGGCCGCGCGGGGCAGCCTGCGCGACGCCGACCGCCGGCTGCAGGTTCTGCTGGACCGGCTCGACGCCCTCGGCATCGCCGAGGAGGTGACCTTCCTGCTCACCGCCGACCACGGGTTCGAGGCGGCGCAGGAGTCGGTCACCGGGTCGTGGCGGCCCGCGCTGGCCGCGGCGTTCGAGCCGTTCGGGCCGGGCTGGCGCGACGAGGGCCCGGGACTGGTCTACCTCGGCGGCTGAGGGCAGCCCCGGCCGGCGCCGGACCGCGGAACGGGCCGTGCCGGGGGGACGGAATGCCCCGACCGGAGGAATCCGTCCCGTTACCCAGGCACAGCCCGACGCAACGCAGCGTTTTACCGGACGTAGTGCACCTGAAGTGTGGGCTCCTTAGTGTCGAGACAGGGACGGCAGCCAGGTGATTCGACGGTGAGGCGATCATGGGAACTCCTGCAAGCACGACGACCGCGACGAGGATGAGGGCGGCGGCCCCCCGGGCCCTCGTCTGCAGCGGGTGCGGGGCGACCGCAGCGCCGCCGGGGCCCCCGTTCAACTGGTCGCTCGCCGTCCAGGACGGCCAGCGCACCTGGACCTGCGGCGACTGTGTCCGCGCCGACCTGGCCCGGATCGAGACGGGCGCCGCGGGCTGGTGAGCCCGCAACACCCGCCGGTGAGGGAGCAGTACCCCCCGGCGGGCCGAGTCCGCACGCATACCCGGCCCGTCGTACCCTGCCCCGCGTGACGCCGCCGTCGCCCCCGGTCCGCTGCGACCTCTGCCAACTCCCGGCCCCGTCGGATCCCCCGCCGCTGACCTGGTCCTCAGCGCTGGAGCCGACCGCAACGACCGGCGCCGCCACGGCGACCGAACCCCGTCGCCGGGTGTGGGTCTGCGGGCAGTGTGCCCGCGAGAACCTGCGCAGCATCGAGGGCCGGCTGGACGCCCGGTGGTGGTGAGGTCAGAGCGGTTCGGCGTCCCCGTCGACGAACTCCACGTACTCCAGCGCTGACACGTCGAACTCGGGCAGCCACTCGGCCAGCACCTGCAGCACCGGCACCTCGCCCTCGATCTGGCACAACACCCCCACCCCGCCCAGCCACACCCGGTGGATGAGCAGGTACTCCGGCGGCAGGTTCAGCTTGAGGCCCATCGACCACTGGGGGCGGCGCGGGTCGTTGATGTGACTGAACAGCGAACGCATCCACGCCCGGGAGAACTTCCAGGTGGTGTGCCGGGCGGGTTCGAGGAAGGGGGAGAGGTAGTCGAGCAGGCTGCCCCCGTCGATGTCGATGGACGCCTTGATGAAGCCCTCCTCGCGCAGCCCGTCGACGACGGCTGCGGAGTCGTCCGCCAGGGCGAGGGTGAGCAGGCGGCCCATCTCCGGTGGCATCCCGTCGGGCAGCCGCTTCACGGCGCCGAAGTCGAGCACCCCGAAGCGGCCGTCCTCCAACAGCCGGAAGTTCCCCGGGTGGGGGTCGGCGTGCAGCAGCCCGGCCCGGGCAGGGCCGGCGAGCAGGAACTCCATGTAGCGGCGGGCACCCAGGTCGCGCTCGGCGGGCGTACCGGTGCCGATCAGCCGCGACAGCGGAACGCCGTCGAGCCACTCGCTGATCAGCAGCCGCTGGGTGGAGGTGACCACCTCCGGGATGGCGAACACCGGGTCGTCGCGGAAGGCGTCCGCGAACTGCGCCTGGGCCTCGGCCTCGAGGGTGTAGTCGAGCTCCTCGACCACGCGGGCGCGCAGTTCGTCGAGGATCGGCTTGATGTCCAGCCCCGGGATCCAACTGGCCGCCACCCGGCCGACCCGGGCGACCTGGGTGAAGTCGGAGATCAGCGCCTCGCCCGCCCCGGGGTACTGGACCTTCACGGCAACCTCGCGGCCGTCCTTCCAGACGCCGCGGTGCACCTGCCCGATCGAGGCGGCCGCCGCCGGGATGTCGTCGAAGCTGGCGAACTTGCGCCGCCACTGCGGCCCGAGCTCACCGGCGAGCACCTTGTGCACCGTCGCGGCGGGCATCGGCGGGGCGGCGTCCTGCAGCTTGGTCAGCGCGGCGCGGTAGGGGCCGGCGAGTTCCTCGGGCAGGGCCGACTCGAAGATGCTCAGCGCCTGGCCGAACTTCATCGCCCCGCCCTTGAGCTCGCCGAGCACCTTGAACAACTGCTCGGCGGTGCGCGCCTGCACCTCTGCGGCGACCAGCTCGGCGGGCTTGCCGCCCACCCGTTTGCCCAGGCCGATGGCGGTGCGCCCGGCGAACCCGAGCGGAAGGGTGGCCAGCTTCGCGGTCCGGCTTACTGCCCGCCTCGGGAGGTCGCTCACCACAGCATTGTCCCCGCTCGGGCCAGATCCTGCGGTGCGTGACCGGCGTCGGACTCCGCGGGGTGGTCGGTGGCCGGCCGTGGGGCCGGGGGCCAGGTACATCCACAGCCGGGGTGGGCGGGCCAGGGGCGGCGCGAGACCAGGCCGTCGGGCAGCTCCACCTCGAGCGTGGCGCCCAGCGCCGCGGGGCGCCGTCGCGGCTCTCCGGACGGCGGGTCGCCGGACAGCGGGCCGCCCGGCAGCGCGTCGAGGTGCCCCAGCACCTGCAGTGCGGCGAGCGAGGCGGCCAACCCGCAGGAGGCGGTTTCCTCCGGCCCCTCGCCACCGCCCCCGGCGAGCAGCTGGGCGAGCAGGCGCGGCCAGGCCGGGTCGCGATCGCGCCGGTGCAGGTCGAGGCAGCGCAGGCACGGCCCCTGCCCGGGCACCACCAGCGGCCCGACCACGACTCCGGCTTCGCCGAGCACCACCGACAGGTGTGGCACATCGCCCGCCACCAGCGGATCGGCCCGCACGGCGTCGGCGGCGGCGTGCTCGACGAGGACGACGAGGTCGCGCCGCGCGGCGCCCACGGCGCGGGGCCGCAGCGGCGCTGGGGGTCCGCCGGCGGTGCCGGTGACCCGGCCGATGGCGCGCGCCGCCGCCTGTTCCCGGGGCAGCCCCACGTCGGCGGCGTGCGCTCCCGCCGGGGTGACGTCGCCCGACCGGACAGCCCCGCCGTCGCGCACCGTGACCTCGCCCACTCCGGCAGCGGCCAGCGTCGTCGCCAGTGCGGTGCCGGTGCGCCCGGCGCCGACGATCTCGACGCTGCGCCGCACCCGGGCGGCGATGAGGTCCCACCCGTCGCCGGCGCCGGGATGCACCACCGACCACACCAGCGCGTCGGGTTCGAGCCGGTGCCGGGCCGGGCCCAGCCGGGCCAGCGCCGCCCGCCCGGCGCGGGCCCCGACCAGCACCTGAGCGGCGGACAGCAGGTGCAGCAGGCGGCGGGCCCGCTGCGGGTCGGTGCAGGCTGTGCCGCTCGCCTCGGCGGCCTCGAGCCCGCCGCGCAGCCGGGTGATCAGGTCGGCGTCCGCAGCCGTGAGGCCGTCGAGAACGACGCCGCGGCGGTCGTCGAGCCCGACCTGCACGGTGGCGGGGCCGCGCCAGACGGTGCGCAGGCCCGGCTTGATCTGCAGGTGCACCCGCCGCCTCCCCCCGTCAGCGCCCGTCCCTCCCCGTCGTGGCAGCCTGCCACGCCGGGAAGTCGGGCCGGAGGTGTCGTCCACAGGCCGGTGTCGTCCACGGGCCGGCACAACGGCGTGCGGGCGGCGGCGGGCGCGCTGCGCCCCGCCACCGCCCGCAGCGGGTGGGTCAGGCCTTGCCGAGGATGCGGTTGAGGTTCGTGCCGCAGGTGGGGCACTGGCCCTTGGCCATCCGGCGGCCGTTGGTCTCGACCACCTTGCCCTCGGCCTGGCGCTTCTCCTTGCACTTCACGCAGTAGAACTCGCCGCTGTAGGTCTCGTCAGCCACGGTGGCTCCTTCATCGTCGGGAGAATGGTCGGTGGACGGCGCACTGCCGCCGGCGCAGCGGGCCTCGCGAGTCAGCCGCAGGCCCCCGCGTCCCGGACCTGGGCTCACCCTAGCCGAGCACCGCCCCTGACCAGGCTCGTTCGCCCCCTCGTGCGTGTCGGGGCGCCGCCGTGGTACCGCTGGGCAGCCTCGCCGCGCACCTCGGGCGAGGTTCTCGAACCCCGCACCGGCCCGCAGTGGACGGTGGGCGAAGGCCCCGGCCCGGCGATCGGAGCCCCTTCCCCAGAGCCCCGGTCCCCGGATCCGGGGCCATCGACACCGACGGTAGGGGGGTCCGCAGCAGGCGTCAACGCGGTCGTCCCCAGGTCTGTGGACAACCCTGTGGGCGAGGTGGGGAGACTCCCGCGTGTCGCTGTGGACAGCCGTGGACGAACCTGTGGATCGCGTCGGGTCGATGACGGCGTGCCCCGGGTTGACCTGCGAAAACGTCATCCACCGGGTGTGGAGGCGAGATTTCGGTGACCTCCTACCGGTACGGTTCGGGCCGTGGACGGCGCTATGGCCTCCTCCTCCCCGCCCTCCGATGTCGAGGTACGTCGTAGCCGGCGGCGGTTGCGCACGGTCACTGCCTACCGTGAGGAGGGCAGGATCGTGGTGCTCATCCCGGCCCGCTTCACCCGCGCCCAGGAGCGGGAGTGGGTCGCCCGTATGGTGTCGCGGCTGTCGGCGCAGGATCGCCGGCGGAGGCCGGCCGACGCGCAGTTGATGGCCCGTGCCGGGGAGCTGTCCCGGCGCTACCTGGGCGGGCTGGCCCGGCCGGCGAGCGTGACCTGGGCGGGCAACCAGCGCAGTCGCTGGGGGTCGTGCACCCCGGCCGACCGGACCATCCGGCTGAGCAACCGGCTGAAGGGCATGCCGAACTGGGTGATCGACTACGTGCTGCTGCATGAGCTGGCCCACCTGGTGGAGCAGGGTCACGGGCCGAGGTTCTGGGCGCTGCTGGAGGCCTACCCGCGCACCGAGCGGGCCCGCGGTTACCTCGACGGGTTCGCGGCGGCCCGGGAGCTGCGCATCGGCGATGACGATCCGGTGGCCGCGGACGGCCGCGTCACCGAGGGCGAGGACGCCCGCCTGGTCGAGGGCGAGGAGGACTGACCCGGCGGCGGAGAACCACCGTCGGCCAGCAGCCGCCGCGCCGCGTGCCGCACCAGCCCGGCCACGCCCGGGACCAGGTCGGCGGGCAGTTCGTCCAGGTCGAACCAGGCCACGTCCAGCGACTCGGCGCTGACCACCGGTGGGATCTGCGCGCACACCAGGACGTGCTGGATGTCGAGGTGCCAGTCCGCGCCCGGGGTGCGGCAGGGGGCTCGGTGCCGCGACAGCGACAGCGGTCCGGGCAGTACCGGGCCCGACAGCCCGGTCTCCTCGAGCGTCTCGCGTGCGCAGGCCGCAGCCACCGAGGTGTCGCCGGGCTCGAAGTGCCCGCCGGGCTGGACCCAGAGCCGCACCCGGCCGTGCAGCACCAGGCAGGTGCGGCGGGCGTCGGGGGTCAGCACGACGGCCGAGGCGGTGAGGTGGCTCGGGGCTGCGGCCCGGCTGAGCAGCGCGGGGCCCTGCTCGTCGAGCAGCGCCCGGAAGGCCCAGGCCTCGAAGCGTTCCTCGGCGCTGTCGCGTGGCGCCAGCGCCAGGCAGTGCCGGACGTCCGCCACCAGCCCCTCGCTCGGGGCCCAGCCGGCCGCCTCGCTCACCGCTGACTCACCGCTCACCGCTGAGTCGCCGCCCGGCACCGGGTCGTCACCGCCCGGGTGCGGGGTCGTCGCCACCCTCGTCGCTGCCCGGGTGGTCGCTGCCCGGGTGGTCGCTGCCCGGGTGGTCGCTGCCCGGGTGGTCGCTGCGCGGGCCTTCCTCGGCGCCGCCCCCCGGGGCGCCGGCCTCCTGGTCGAGCAGCTCGGCGATGGCGGCGTCCATCGCGTCGCCGGTCGCCGCGGCGGTGTCGGCCCGGGCGAACCCCGCGGGGTCCGCGAAGGCCTCGGCGGTGGGGACGAGGTCGGGGTGCTGCCAGAGCGCGTCCCGGCCGACCATGCCGCGGGCTGCGGTGAGCGCCGCCCAGACGGCCGCGGCTTCGCGGAGCCGGCGCGGCCGCAGCTCCAGCCCGACCAGCGAGGCGAAGGTGTGCTCGGCGGGGCCGCCGGATGCGCGCCGGCGGCGGACGGTCTCGCGCAACGCCTGCGCGTGCGGCAGGGTCTGCCGGGCGGCGGCATCCACGACCTCGTCCGTCCAGCCCTCGACCAGGGCGAGTGCTGTCTCGAGCCGGTCGAGGGCGGCCTGCTGCGCGGGGGTCCGGTCGGGCTCGAACAGTCCGGAGGACAGCGCCTCCTGCAGCGCCTGTGGATCCGTCGGGTCGACCGACCGGATCGCTTCCTCGATCCGGTCGGTGTCGATGGTGATGCCACGGGCGTAGTCCCCGACGGCGGCCAGCAGGTGCGTGCGCAGCCACCCGACGCCGACGAAGAGCCGGGCGTGGGCCGCCTCGCGCAGCGCGAGGTAGAGCCGCACCTCGTCCTCGGGCAGGCCGAGGCCCGCGCCGAAGGCCGCGACGTTCGCGGGCAGCAGCGCGGCACGGCCACCGGGCAGCAGCGGGATGCCGACGTCCCCGGCGCTGACCACCTCACGGGCGAGGGTGCCGAGGGCCTGCCCGATCTGGGCGCCGAAGAAGGCGCCGCCCATCTTGCGCATCATCGGCAGCGCGCCGGCCAGGGTGCCGCGCAGCTCCTCGGGCGCCTGGGCGGAGATGGCCCGGCTCATCGCGGTGGCCACGCTCTCGGCGATCGGCTCCACCACGCCCTTCCAGGTGGGCAGGGTCCTTTCCACCCAGTCGGCCCGGCTCCAGGCCTCGGTACGGGCTGCCGACGCCGGCAGGTCGCAGGCCCGGTCCAGCCACAGGTCGGCGGTGCGCAGGGCCTCGGCGACCTGGCGCTGCTGGGGCTCGGCCACGCTCGGGTCGCCCTCGGTGGCCGCGGTCTGTCGCGCCACGTCGTGGGCGAGCTCCCAGTTGACCGGGTCCTCGCCCGAGCCGGCGAGCATCTCCTGCACCTGCGCCAGCATCGCCTGCAGGGCCGCCGGGTCCTGGGGCATCCCGGGCAGGTTGGCCAGCTCCGGCGGCAGCTGGGCCGGGCCGCCTCCCGGCCCGCTCGCGCCGAAGAGGGCACGGAACAGGTCGCCCAACGGGTCGGGCTGCTCGCCTGGCCGATCGGGGGCCTCGCCGCCGCTCATGGGGAACACCTCGTCTGCTGGCCGTGCCGTACCCGGGTCGAGGTGGGTACGGTCGGGCGGGATCGTCTGCGGGGAAGGGTGCCACCGTAGCCACCTTTCAGCGGCGGCAACGCGGCGCGGGGCCGCGTCGTTCCCACCGTAGCCAGGATGGGCCGGAACGCGGGAGGCTGCAGCAGTGAGCGAGGGTTGTGGACGGGCCGGGCGGCGGCTGCGCAGGTGGTGCGGCGGAGTGGGCCGCGGCGGGCGGCGACGGTGAGCCCGCCGCGGGCCGGCCGTGCCCGCCCTGCAGCCCGCCGGGGCGCGGTGGTGGCGGTCACCGCGGCGGCCGGGCCGGTGGGTTCGGCGATCGCGGGGGCGCTGGCGCGCAGAGTGGGCACCCCCGGCGGGCCGCGCGCGGTGATCGGCGTGGACGCGACGCGGGGCGACGTCGAGGGCGTGACCTGGCGGCTGGGTGACGTCACCGATCCGAGTGTGGTGGAGCGGCTGTCCGGGGTGGACGTGGTGGTGCACGTCGCCGACGCGGCGAACCTGGCGGCGGCGCTGGCGACACCCGCGCGGCAGCGTCGGGCGCGCACCGTGCGGGCGGTGCAGGCGGTGACGACGGCCGCTGCCGCCGCGGGGGCGGGGCGGATCGTGGTGGTGTCGAGCGCGATGGTGTACGGGGCGCATGCGGACAATCCGGTTCCGCTGCCCGACGACGCGCCGCTGCGGGCGGAGCCGGACGGGGGCCTGGTCGGCGACCTGCTCGAGGTGGAGCGGATCGCCGCCCGCATCCCGCGCGTCCATCCCGGCCTGAAGGTGAGCGTGGTGCGCCCGGCGGCGCTCGTCGGCCACGGTGTGGACACCCTGGTCACCAGGCATTTCGAGGCCCCCCGGGTGCTCGCCGTGCGCGGCGCGCAGACCCGCTGGCAGTTCTGCCACCTGGACGATCTCGGTGAGGCGGTGGCCACCGTGGTGGCCGCGGGGCTGGACGGCCCGGTCGGGGTGGGGGCCGACGGCGGGCTTGACCGCGACGAGGTGGAGGAGCTCGCGGGCCTGCGCCGGGTGGAGGTGCCGCCCGGGCTGGCGTTCGGCACGGCCGAGCGGTTGCACCGGCTGGGTGTGCTGCCGATGCCCGCGGGTGACCTGGCGTTCGTGGTGCATCCGTGGGTGGTCTCGGCGCAGCGGCTGCGGGAGGCAGGGTGGGCGCCCCGGCACGACAACGCCGACTGCCTCGCGGCGCTGCTGGAGGAGGTGCGCGGCAGGATCGCGGTGGGCGGGCGGCGGATGGAGCGCCGCGACGCCGCCCTCGGTGCCGCCGGCGCTGCGGTGGCCGTGGTGGCGACGGCGGCGCTCCTCCGGCAGGCCCGCGCGCGGCATGGCCGGCGGGGGCGGCCTACCCTGTAATGGCCTGCGGCCGGACGTGGCCCGGGGTCGGCCCTGGGGGCGACGAGCAGAACGGATGGAGGGGCGTGTGACGTCCGAACCGCCTGCACCGCCGACCGGATCGGTGGCCGCGGGCCAGGTGTGGGTGCCGCCCTCGAACCCCCCGAGCCCCGCCGACCCGGAGCAACTCGCCGACCCGGAGCGCCCCGCCGGACCGGAGCACCCCGCCGGACCGGAAGGTCCGGCGGACCCGCCGGCGGCGGCGGCCCGGACCGCGACCGCTGCGGAGCCCGAGTCGCTGGGGCCGCACACGTCGGTGCTGCTGGTGGCGGGGTTCGTCACCGTCCTGCTCACCGCGGTGGGCATGCTGCTGCCGGTGCCGTATGCGCAACTGCAGCCGGGTCCGGCCATCAACACGCTGGGTTCGCCCGGGGGGAAGAAGCTGATCTCGGTCACCGGTCACCCGACCTACCCGACGACCGGGGCGCTGGACCTGACCACGGTGACCGTCTCGGGCGGTCCCGGGGCGAAGCTCTCGCTGATCGACGTGCTGCACGGTTGGTTCAGCTCGAGCACGGAGGTGCTGCCGGAGGACGTCGTCTTCCAGCCGGGGCAGACCCAGCAGCAGTCCCAGCAGCAGAACCAGCAGGAGATGACGTCCTCGCAGGAGGAGGCGACCGCCGCCGCGATGGCCGTGCTGGGGATCCACGTGCCGACCGTGATGACCATCTCGCAGGTCGATCCCGGGTCGCCGGCGGTGAAGGTGCTGCGCGCGAAGGACGTGATCACCGGCGTCGCCGGCGCTCCGGTGGACGACCTCACGGCGCTGCGGACGGCGCTGCAGAAGGTGAGGCCGGGGGATCCCGTCGCGCTGACCGTGCGCCGTGACGGTGCCGCGCAGACACTGCAGGTCACCACTCGGGCGGCGGCCGACGGGCACACGATCCTCGGGGTGTTCATCGACCCGACGTTCCACTTCCCGTTCAGCGTGAAGATCCAGATCAACGACGTGGGCGGGCCCAGCGCCGGAATGATGTTCGCGCTCGGGATCATCGACACCCTGACCCCGGGTTCGCTCACCGGGGGCAAGCAGATCGCCGGCACCGGGACGATCGACAGCGACGGGACGGTCGGCCCGATCGGCGGCATCCAGCAGAAGCTGATCGGGGCGCGGCACGCGGGCGCGACGTGGTTCCTGGCCCCCGCCGACGACTGCTCCGAGGTCGTCGGGCACGTGCCACAGGGGCTGCGGGTGGTGAAGGTGTCGACGCTCAGCCAGGCGCTGGCGGCAGCCACCGCGATCGGCACCGGCGTGGGCAGCGCGGCTCTGCCGACCTGCACCGGCTGACGCGGCGCTCCACCGCCGGAACTGCGGCCCTCCACCGCCGGAGCCGCCGGCTCCGCCGCCGGTGGCGCCGGCTACACCGCCGGCGGCGCGGCGGGGTCGAGGGTGGCGGCGAGCGCCTCGACGAGGGCGGGGACCAGTTCGGGCCCGGTCATCACCCGGTCGGGGCTGTCGTGGTCGCGGGCGCGCACGGCGCAGGCGTGGCGACCGTCCCGCAACACGGCGGCCACCAGCCGCAGGTCGCGTCGACGCGGGTGGGAGGCCAGCGCGGCCTCGGCCGCGGCGGGGTCGGAGGGCAGGCCCTCCTCCGCCTCCGGGGGTACGACGATCCGTTCGACGGCCACCGCGGCCCCGTCGACGGTCTGCGGCCAGGCGATGCCCGCGAGCAGCTCGTCCAGCGAGGAGACCTGCGGCAGGCCCTCCTGCTCGACGGCGGTCAGATGCTCGGCGTCGGTGTCGGCCGCCCGTACCACGTCGGGGGGCAGCCGCCGCGCCAGGTCGGGGTCGCGGGCCAGCGCTCCGGCGGTGCGGACCAGCGCGAACAGCCGCACCGGGCCGTCCCAGCCGCCACCGGCGACGTGCTGTTCGAGCTCGCGCACGGTGGCCCGCAGGGCCGCTTCGGAGGGGTCCGCAGGGGGGGCGATCGGGTCGTTCACCGGAGGATCTTCCCACGCCGGCGCCCGGCAACGGCTGGCCCGGGCGGGGAACCAGCCCCGGTATGGGTAAGTTCTTACCTCGTGAGTTTCGAGCAGGACCCTCGCAAGGGGCCTCGGCCCGTCGTCCAGCGTCGCCGCCGGGGTGCGCTCGCGCCCACCCTGGCGATTCTCGGCGTCCTGATCGTCCTCGCCCTGGTGTTCTCCCAGGTCTGGACGGACGTGCTGTGGTTCCGGCAGTTGGGCTATCTGTCGGTGTACCGCACGGAGATCCTCACCCGGATCGCCCTGTTCGTCGTCGGCGGGCTGGTGATGGCGGCCGCGGTCCTGGCCAGCATGGTGGTGGGGTACCGCTCCCGCCCGGTGTACGCGCCGGTGTCGCAGGAGCAGGCGAGCCTGGACCGGTACCGCGAGCTCGATCGAGCCGCTGCGCCGGCTGGTGACGTCGGCGTGCCGGCCGCGCTCGGGCTGTTCGCCGGCCTCGGCCGCCGCCAGGAGTGGCAGGCGGTGCTGCTGTGGCTGAACCGCGCGCCGTTCGGCACCAAGGACGCCGCAGTTCCACCTCGACGCCGGGTTCTACGTGTTCACCCTGCCGTGGTTGCAGTTCGTGGTCGGCGTTCTTCACCGCGGTGGTCTTCCTCGCGGGCCTCGCCGGCGCTGGTCACCCACTACCTGTACGGCGGCCTGCGGCTGCAGGGCGGCGGCCCGCGGATGACCACGGCGGCGCGCATCCACCTCGGCTCGGTGGCGGCCGCCTTCCTGGTGCTGCGCGGGCTCGACTCTGGCTGGACCGGTACTCCCTGACCACCAAGCAGTCCGACCTGATCACCGGCCTGACGTACACGGATCGCAACGCGGTGGTGACGGCGCGAGCCGTGCTGGCGGCCATCGCGGTGATGGTCGCCTTGCTCTTCGTCGTGGCGGCCTTCCGCGACGGGTGGCGGATGCTGCCGCTGTACGGCGTGGGGCTGCTGGTGGTCTCGGCGATCGTCGTCGGCGGGATCTACCCGGCGGTCGTGCAGCGCTTCCAGGTGACCCCGAGCGCGCAGGTGCTCGAGGCGCCGTACATCCAGCGGAACATCGACGGCCACCCGCAACGCGTACGGGTTGTCCGTCGATCGCGGTCACCAAGTACGACGGCGAAGACGCAGGCCACGCCGGGCGCCCTGCGCAGCGACGCCGAGACCATCCGCGAGCATCCGGCTGATGGACCCGTCGCTGCTGAGCCCCACCTTCCGGCAGCTGCAGCAGAACAAGCAGTACTACGCCTTCCCCGACAGCCTCGACGTCGACCGGTACAAGATCAACGGCCAGGTCCGCGACACGGTGATCGCCGTGCGCGAGCTGAACCTCAACGACGCGCCCACCAGCCAGCGCAACTGGTACAACGACCACATCGTGTACACCCACGGCTTCGGCGTGGTCGCGGCCTACGGCAACCAGCGCACCAGCGACGGCAAGCCGGTGTTCTTCCAGGAGCGGGATCCCCTCCACCGGCCTGCTCGGCAGCTACCAGCCGCGGGTGTACTTCGGCGAGCAGTCGCCCGACTACTCGATCGTCGGTGCACCGGCCGGTGCCAACCCGCGCGAGCTCGACTACCCCGATGACCGGAACGCCACCGGGCAGCAGAACACCACGTACACCGGTAGCGGCGGGGCTCGATCGGCTCGACGTTCAACCGGCTGCTGTACGCGGTCAAGTTCCGGGAGCAGAAATCCTGCTGTCCGACTGCGGTGAACTCCTGACTCGCAGATCCTCTACGACCGCGACCCCGCGGATGCGGGTGCAGAAGGTCGCGCCGTACCTGACGCTCGACGGTGACCCGTACCCGGCGGTGGTCAACGGTCGGATCGTGTGGATCGTCGACGGGTACACCACGACGGACCGCTACCCGTACTCGACGCTCGAGAACCTCGACCAGGTGACGTCGGACTCGCTGACCGCGAACTCGCAGACGGTGGTGGCGCTGCAGGCCCAGCAGGTCAACTACATCCGCAACTCGGTGAAGGCGACGGTCGACGCCTACAGCGGCAAGGTGACGCTCTACGCCTGGGACGAGCAGGACCCGGTGCTGAAGGCGTGGCAGAAGGTGTTCCCGAACGCGGTGAAGCCGCTGTCGCTCGATCAGCGGTCAGCTGATGTCGCACCTGCGCTACCCCGAGGACATGTTCAAGGTCCAGCGCGACCTGCTCGCCCGCTACCACGTCACCGACTCGGGGCGTTCTATCGGCCAGCCAGGACTTCTGGCGGGTGCCGCCGGACCCGACCGAGTCGACCGCGACGACGCAGGTGCAGCCGCCGTACTACCTGACGCTGCAGATGCCGGGGCAGGACACCCCGACGTTCTCGCTGACCACGACGTTCATCCCGACCAGCGGCGGGAACACCCGGAACGTGCTCACCGGCTTCCTCGCGGTGGACGCCGATGCCGGCTCGAGCGCCGGTCAACGATCTCGGGGTACGGCAAGCTCAGGCTGCTCGAGCTGCCCCGCGATGCTGCGGTGCCCGGCCCGGGCCAGGTGCAGAACAACTTCAACGCCGACCCGACCGTCTCGCAGACGCTGAACCTGTTGAGACAGGGGAAGTCCATCGTCAAGTACGGCAACCTGCTCACCCTGCCGGTCGGTGGCGGCCTGCTGTACGTGGAGCCGGTGTACGTGCAGAGCGCGGCGGGACAGTTCCTACCCGTTGCTGCAGAAGGTGCTGGTCGCCTTCGGCGACCAGATCGGGTTCGCCGACACGCTGGACGGCGCCATCAACCAGGTGTTCAACGGCGACGGGACCGGCAGCGGTGGCACCACCACACCCACTCCGCCCCCGTCGTCGACGTCACCGCCGTCCTCCTCGCTGAACGCGGGGGCGCAGGCGCAGCTGCAGGCTGCCCTCCAGGACGCCAGCCAGGCGATGAAGGACTCCGAGGCCGCACTGAAGGCCGGGGACTTCGCCGCCTACGGTGCGGCCCAGACCCGGTTGAAGGACGCGGTCGCGCGGGCTCTGGCGGCCGAGTCCCAGCTGGCCTCGAGCGCCACGGCGACCCCGAGCCCTTCGGCGTCCACGAGCAAGGCGTCCAGCCCGTCCTCGACGGCGACCTCGACGGGGTGACCCCGGATGGGTGGGGGCGGCTCCGGTCACCCCCACCCCCCCGGCGCGGGCCGCAGGCACGGACCGATTTGCTCGCTGGCCCCGGCGTCCCGTAGCCTTGCATCACCGACGCGGGGTGGAGCAGCTCGGTAGCTCGCTGGGCTCATAACCCAGAGGTCGCAGGTTCAAATCCTGCCCCCGCTACCAAGGAAAGTGCAGGTCAGAGGCCCTGTCCGGTTCGCCGGACAGGGCCTGTGACGTTGCCGTGCGAGCGTGGATTCCGCTTGCACCACCCCGGGTGGGCTGTCCGCTGAGGCTTCGTCTCTGCTGGGGACATAGCCCAGAGGTGGCGGGTGGCCGGTGCTCACGAATGTTCGGGGTGAGCTCATCCGGCGCGTTGGGGATCCTATACAGGTCACCTGTGTCTGTATAGGATTGCCGACGTGGTGGAGTCGGGTGCAGCACGTGAAGAACTGCTGCAGCGGCTGCCGGGTACCTTCCGCTACTCCCAGGTACGACAGACCGGTGCTCCGGAGTCGTGGTTGCGGGCGTGGCTGGCTGCCGGCGCGGTCGAACGGGTCGGGCACGGCCTTTACCGGCGCAGGGGCGCGGAAGCGACCGATCTGGATCGGTTGGAGGTCGCCTCGCGTGCGCCTCGGGCGACCATCTGTCTGGTCAGTGGTCTGGCGGAGCATGACCTCGTGGATGACAACCCGCCGATGGTGGACGTGGCCCTTCCGCGGGGGGTGTGGCGCCCGCAGGTGGTGGCCGCGGTGCGGTGGCATGCGTTCGCGGTGGAGACGTTCGATGTTGACCGGGATGTCGTCGCGGTGGACTCGGTGGCCTCGATTGGTGTGTACGGGGCCCGGCGGTGCATCGTGGACGCCTTTCGACTTCGGCATGACGTGGGGCCCGAGGTGGGAGCGGAGGCGTTGCGGCGCTGGCTGCGTCGACGAGGGAATACCCCGGCGCAACTGCTGGACGTCGCGCGGCGGTTCCCGGCGGCGATGCCGTCCCTGATGGCGGCGCTGCAGGTGTTGTTGTGAGCGCTGTCCGGCGGGACAGCGTCGCGGGCAGGGCCTACCTCGACGTGCAGAACCTCGCCCGCAGGTCGAGGCGGCCAACGGCGGAACTGCTCCACCTGTATGCCTTGGAGGGCTTTCTTGATCGGTTGTCGGGATCTCCTGACGCCGACCGGCTCGTCCTCAAGGGCGGAATGCTCCTCGCGGTCTGGGATGCTCGGCGTCCCACACGGGACATCGACTTGGCTGGGCGCCGGATCTCGGGTGAGGTAGAGGACGTTCTCGTGCTGGTACGTCGGGTTGCGGGCATCCGTATCAATGACGGGTTGATCTTCGAGGCGGAATCGGCGACCGCAGAAACGATCCGAGAGAGCGACGAGTATTCCGGCGTTCGCGTGACGCTGCCTGCCATGCTCGCGCGAGCCGTGCTTCGGTTTCATGTTGACGTCAGTGTGGGTGGCCCGATCCAGCCACCGCCTGCGCAGGTGGAGTTACCGCGGTTGCTGGGTGGCCGACCTGTACGCCTTCTGGCCTACCCGCTTGGCATGGTGCTCGCGGAGAAGACCGTGACCATGATCGAGCGCGCAGAGGCGAATACCCGTTGGCGTGACTTCGCAGATGTGTACCTGCTCACCCGTGACCGCAACATCGATGGTGACGACGTTCGACTCGCGTTCGCTTCTGTAGCTGCTACGCGCGGTGTCGAACTTCGGCCGATCGCTGCGCTGCTGACGACATACCCGCAAGTAGCCCAACGTCGTTGGGCGGCCTGGCGCAACAAGCAACTCCTCGACGAAGTACTTCCGGAACAGTTCATCGACGTCCTCGGCGCCGTGGCAGCATTCACTGATCCGGTCATCGCGCAATTGGCTCGCCAATCGGGGGGCAGGTCCTGAAGACCTCCCGCGGGGTGCCCCGCGCCGCAGAGTCGCGAACGGATCCGCGAGCGAGACTCCGCGCAGCAGGCGTGCCCGGGCGGGAGCGAAGGAGACAACTGGGACGCGCTCGTGCGGGACGTCCGGCTCGGCGGAGACACGCCGCACTGGGTGAGATCGGCCCGCGTCGTTTCATAACCCAGAGGTCGCAGGTTCAAATCCTGCCCCCGCTACCAAGAAGTAGCAGGTCAAGGACCCTTTGCCGGTCATGGCAGGGGCCCTTCGCCTTGGTTGCGGCAACCATCGGGTAACCCGATCTCGGCCCCGGAGGGCCTGAACAACGAGACGGCGTGATCCGGGCTGGGACGACTGCGGGCGACGGGTGAGGCGGGCGGCATCAGTGGGGGAACCTGCGCCTTCCTGACCCAGTCGGAATCCGCTGGCGGTCGGCTCCATGGCCAGGCACCATCGTCGTCATGAGCTCCTCGTTGCTCGTGTAGCCCGCGGTCGTCGTCGCCGGCGGGCGCCCCCGCGTTCGTGACCGCACCAGGGACGAGTGAGGCGACAGACACGAGCAGCGAGAACCGCTACGACGGGGCCGCGGCCCGGGCGGTGGAGTCCCGGTGGCAGGGTCGGTGGGACGCGGCCGGCGCGTACGAGGTGGACGTCGCCGCGCGATACGCGCGGATGCGCGGCACGCACGTCCTCCACGCGCTGGGCTTCGACGCCTTCGGTCTTCCTGCCGAGCAGTACGCCGTCGAGACCGGGCAGCACCCTGCGACGACGACCGCCGCGAACGTGGCGACCTACCGTGGGCAGACCCGCATGCTGGGCCTGGGCCACGACCCCCGCCGGTCGTTCTCGACGTCGGACCCCTCCTACTACCGCTGGACCCAGTGGGTCTTCGCCCGGATCTACGATGCCTGGTACGACGAGGTCGAGGGCCGCGCGCGCCCGGTCCACCGTCAACTGGTGCCCGGGCCTGGGCACGGTCCTGGCTGACGCCGAGGTCACCGCCGACGGCCGAAGCGAGCGCGGCGACTTCCCCGTCGTCCGGCGGGACCTGGTCCAGTGGGAGCTGCGGATCACCGCCTACGCCGACCGGCTGCTCCGCGACCTCGAGCCGCTGGACTGGCCGAAGTCGATCAAAGCCCTGCAGCGGCACTGGATCACCGCCCCGATGCGCGACTGGGCCTTCTCCCGCCAGCGCTACTGGGGCGAACCCTTCCCGGTCGTCTTCGACGAGGATGGCCGCCCGCACCTGCTGCCCGAGGAGTTGCTGCCCATCATCCTGCCGGAGCTGGCCTCCTTCGCGCCGGAGCCGGCCGGCAAGGACTCCGACCCGGTCGCGCCGCTGGACCGTGCGACCGACTGGCTGCACGTCACCCTTGACCTGGGCGACGGTCCGCGCCGGTACCGCCGCGAGACGAGCACGATGCCGCAGTGGGCCGGCTCCTCCTGGTACTACCTGTGGCACCTGCGCGACGTCGCCGACCCTGCGGCGGGTCTCCCCAGCAGGGACGTGCTGGCGCGCTGGACCGCCCCGACGGACGCCAAGCCGCTGGGTGGCGTCGACCTGTACGTCGGCGGCGCCGAGCACGCCGTCCTGCACCTGCTCTACGCCCGGTTCTGGCACAAGGTGCTGTTCGATCTGGGCCACGTGCCCTCGCCGGAGCCGTTCGCCCGCCTGGTGAACCAGGGCTACGTCCAGGCGTGGGCGTACCGCGACGCACGCGGCGTCCCGGTCGCGCCGGCGGACGTCGTCGGCGCGGATGGCGGGTGGCGGCGCCGCGTCGACGGCAGCCGGGTGACGCGCTCGCTGGGAAAGATGGGCAAGTCGCTGAAGAATTCGCTGGCCCCCGACGAACTGGTCGACCGGTACGGTGCCGATACCTTCCGGCTGCACCTCATGTCGGCTGCGCCGGTCGAGACCTCCCGGGTGTGGGACACCGCAGCGTGCGGGAGGCCACCCAGGGCTATCCGGCGCTGCGGTTCAACACCATCACGGCCCGGGCGCACGCCGCCGTCGGTGCCCTGCTGCGCCTGGACGCGACCCCGCGCGCTGCGGCCCGAGCCGTCGTCGCGGCGCTGTTCCCGCTGGTGCCGCACCTGTGCGCCGAGCTGTGGGAGCGGATGGGCGCGACGACGCCGCTGGACGCGGACCGTTCCCGGAGCCTGCGGGTGGCGGGGCTCCCTGCAAGGTCACCTACCCGGTACAGGTCGCCGGTCGGATCCGGGCGCGGATCACCGTCCCGGCGGGGGCCTCGGCGGACGACGTCGAGCGGGCGCCGGAACACCTCGTCTGACGAGCTCTGCGCGTGCCGGAGTTCGCGCAGCGAAGCGACCACCTGCGGTGGACAGAGGATGCTGGCCGGGGCCCGCGTTCGCGGCGCGACCGGGAATCTGGTGGCGCACCAGAAGGTTGACGGTTCACGTGAAGGTGGAGATCTGGTCCGACATCGTGTGCCCATGGTGCTACATCGGCAAGCGCAGGTTCGAGTCCGCGCTCGCCCGGTTCCCGCACCGGGACCAGGTCGAGGTCGAGTGGAAGTCGTTCGAACTCGACCCGAGCGCCGCGCGAACGCACGAACTGAGGGGAACGCACGCCGAGCAGCTCTCGACGAAGTTCGCCCGGCCGATGGACCAGATCGAGCAGATGCTGGAACGGGTGACGACGATGGCCGCCGGGGAAGGCTTGGGCTTCCGGTTCGACCTCAACCGCGGCGGCAACAGCTTCGACGCCCACCGCCTGCTCCACCTCGCGAAGACCCGCGGTTGCCAGGACCAGCTGAAGGAGCGCTTCGACCGCGGAACGTTCACCGAGGGCCTGGCGGTCTCCGACCACGAGGAACTTACGGCGCTTGCGGTAGAGGCCGGCCTCGACCTGGCTGAGGTGCGCGCAGTGCTCGCGTCGGACCGTTTCGCGGACGACGTGCGCGCCGACGAGGCGCGGGCACGCGCCTACGGGATCAGCGGCGTGCCGTTCTTCTTGATCGACGGGAGGTATGGCGTGTCGGGCGCGCAACCCGCGGACCTGTTCCTGCGCGGCCTGACCCAGGCGTGGGACGAGCGGTCGCCGCTGACGCCGCTCGTCGGTGACGGCGCAGCGGCGTCCGGCGACGCGTCCTGCCAGGACGAATCCTGCGCGATCTGAGGAGGCCCTCCAGGGGACGGGGGCCCGGCGCGCTCCGCTTGCCGATCGGGTTACGGTCTCGGAATGTGCGGGACCAGCAGGTGGGCCGGCTGATCGGGCCCCCAGTGCAGGGTGCAGCGCGCTGCCGGGCTGGGGCGGAAGTGGGCCGGGAACTGGCCGCTGAGTGGGTTTCGGGGGGACAGCCAGCGTCCGGCGATGACCAGTCGTAGAGATTCACCCGTGCGGAACACCGTGGCCGAGGGCCCGAGTGCGACATCGACCGGAACGATCTGGCCGGGGCGTAGGGGTTGGGGGTTGAGGAAGGTGTGCACCGGTTGGCCGGTGTCGGATCTGGACTCGTCCAGTTCTCGTAGGGACGCCTTCTGCCAGCCCGTGCTGACGCGGTCTCGGCCGTAGCCGTATGAGCCCTCGAAGCTCACGTGCTTGTTGCCACGCCATTTCTCCACTCCGACGAACAGGTGGATGTCGTCCGCGCCGTCGACCTGGACCCAGAGCCGGGCGGACATCGGCCCGGTCAGCTCGATGTCCTCAGGCGTGATGAAGGTGAACGCCGCGGCGTTTCGCCGGGTATCGAAGGTGACCTGGCCCGCTCGGGGAGTGGCTGACGTTGTCAGCGCGCCGTCGGCGCCAAGGTAGAGCGGGCGCCAGTTCGTCCGTTCCAACGGCCAGGAGGCTTCCTGACGCACGGCGACGATCTTCTCGGCGTCCTCGCGAACTTCCAGGCGAACTCGTGGCGGCATCGCGATGTCGCTGCCCCGTAGATAGCGGTCGAAGAACGCGAGTTGAGCTGCCTTGGCCTGCTCACTGTAGAAGGTGGACCACTTGCCGCTGCGATGGGTGTAGGCGAACTTGTCGGTTGAGCCGACCTGCTCGAACGCCCGGAACGAGCCGCGGCTGTGCACGTTGTTGTCGGAGAAGCTCGCGCACACCAGCATCGGCGTCGTGATCGCCGGCAGGTCCGCGACCAGCGACTGCCACCACTGATCACGCAGCGGCCGGACCCTGTCCTGCTGACCCAGGTCGGTTCTCAGCCGAGCCACCCGCCGGGTGCCGGCAGCCCAGATCCTGACGAAACCGTCCTCGGACACCCCACCGGGCCTCATCATGTCCCGGTAGACATCGCTCTGCCCCTCCCACGGGCAGAATGCCTTCAGGCTCGGCGGCCTCAGCGCGGCCGCCTTGTACTGCGACATGGCCAGGTACGACACCCCGAAAAGCCCGACGCTGCCGGTGGACCACGGCTGCGTGCCGGCCCACTCGACCAGGTCGTAGATGTCCTCACCCTCCTGATCAGAGAGCAGCTCACCCACGCCATCAGAGGTGCCCGCTCCACGCAGATCACAGTTGACCACCACGTAACCCTGCCCGACCCACCACACCGGGTCCGGGGCTTCCCAACTCGTCAGCGTCGAGTGGCAGATCGGGCTGGTCGAGCGCATCAACCGGTACTGAAACGGAAGGTGCGAGCGCCACCGGGTTCGGCGCGGCAGCTTGTCCTTGTGGTACGGATGCGCAGACATCAGCACCGGGGCCCGGCCACCTCCGGTCGGCCGATAGACGTTGACCCGCAAGACCGTGCCGTCCCGCATCGGCACCGCAACGTCACGCTCGACGACCAGCGCGCCCGGTTCGGGGTCGAATACCTTCACCGGAGGCCGCAGCATCCCCCGCATCCTGGACCAGGCGTAGCGACAGCCACCGGGTCGCCGCCACGGCCGATCGAGTGTCGGTGGTGCTGCACCCGCTGCGGTCACCAGCGCTCCAGGGCAGACGGCATTGTTGAGGGACGCTCTCGCCGGAAGGCATCCCGGCGGCGAGCCGACCGAGCTGAGTCCGGAAGCCCAGCTGGACTGCATCCGGAATCATCGTATGCCGATCGGCTCTCGGCCAGCCGGACTGGTCGGCCGTCTGGCGTGATGTCCACGGAAGGAGACCCCGCCTCGGCGGTTGCCTTGCGTGCGGGGGGAACCTCGGGCCGGTGGAGGGCTCAAGGGTCCCCGGCGGCGCGCCGATACGTCTTGGGACGGCGCATGCAGGGTGGGCTTGGATGGGATGCAGGACAAGGCCCAGCCGGGGGTGGCTGATGCTGGTCGCCGTGGTGTGGGCGGCGGTGGCGGTGCTGCCCGGCGTCCCCATGGCTGCTGCCGGCTTCAGCGCCACGACCAGCAATTCCGGGGATGCGTGGGGCGCGGCGTCCGGCTTCCCCGACTATCCCACTGCGGTGATCGCGGACCACCCCTCGGCGTACTACCGGCTGGACGACGCCGCGGGTTCGCTGACGGCGAGGGACTCCTCGGGTAACGGCAACACCGGGGTGTACGGCATCTCGGACTACTTCGGCTGGAACGGGCTGTGGCCGATGGACGAGGGCGGCGGCGGCACGGCCCGGGACCTGTCCGCATCGGCCGCGGGAACCCACGACCTGACGGTGCACGGCGCCGGTTGGTCGGCGTCCGGGCACAGCGGCTCGGCATTGTCGTTCGACGGGTCGAGCGCCTACGCGGCCACCTCGGCGGCCGTGGTGACGACGACGTCCTCCTTCACGGTCTCGGCGTGGGTGTACCTCACCGACGCCAGCGCCTCGGGCACAGCGGTCAGCGAGGACGGCAGCAACATCAGCGGCTTCGAACTCGGCTTCGAATCCACCAGCGACCGCTGGGTGTGGCGGATGGCCGGCACCGACAGCACCTCGGCCACCCTGGTCACGGTCACCTCCACCGCCGCGCCCAGCCTCAACACCTGGACCCAGCTCACCGCGACGTACAACAGCGCGAACAACGACCTGGACCTGTACGTCAACGGGGTCTTGCAGAACGGCGCGGTCGGCGCCCTGGGCGCCTGGACGCCCGGGGGCGCGTTCACGGTCGGCGCGGGATACGACGGCGGCCGCACCCACTACTGGAAGGGCCGGGTGGACCAGGTCCGTACCCTGCCGGTGGCAGTCCCCGCCTCGGTGGCCGGGGAACTGACCCTCGGCGTCACCGGGGGGCCGGCCACGTCCTGGCAGTTCGACGAGGACACCGGCACCACCACGGCGGACGGCGCGGGCCACCTGAACACCGGCACTCTGGGCTCCAGCGCCGCCTGGGCGGCGGCCGAGTCGGGCGCCTCCTCGGTCGACCTGCCCGGCGACGCCAACGGGTACGTGTCCGGCTCGGCGGCCGGCGTCGACACCGGCACCAGCTTCAGCGTCGCCGCCTGGGTGTACCTGGACCACACCACCCTCGACACCATGTCCCGGGTCGCGGTCAGCCAGAGCGCAGCGATCAAGAGCGGGTTCATGCTGCGGTACAACTACTACGGGCACCAGTGGCAGTTCGCGGTCACCCGCGGCCCGACCGACGACTATTCCCCCGTCACCGACTCGTCATACTCGGCCAACGGCAGTGCGGCGCTGACCACGTGGACCCACCTGGTCGGCGTGTACGACGCGAAAGCCCAGACCGTCACCCTGTACGTCAACGGCATCGCGCAGGCCCCCGCGAGTCACACGTCGCCGTTCACCACCACAGGATCGCTTCAGGTGGGCCGGGTCAAGGAGTTCGGCAACTGGATGCAGGGCAGTCCCGGCCTGGAGGCGTGGGGCCCCTGGGCGGGGCGCGTGGACGACGTCCGGGCCTACCGGCGGGCGCTCACCCCGGCAGAGGTCACGGCGATCTACCACGGCGAGAACGCGGGCACCACGCTCGGCATGCCGGGCGCGTTGCAGGGGACCCAGCAAGGGCAGTCCGCCTCCACAGCCATGGCCTTCTCCAGCTTCGCCCGAAGCTCCTACGACCCGACCCCGTACACCGACCCCACCACGTACAGCCTGGAGTGCTGGTTCCGCAGCAAGGGCAACACCTCGGGACAGACGCTGATCTCGTTCAGCGACCGCCCCGACGGCAACACAACCACGCACGACCGAAGGATCTTCGTGGATACCTCCGGGCACGTCGTGGCCGGAACCGCCAGCGGTGCGACGAGCGTCGCGCGGACGCCCGGCAGCTACACCGACGGGGCCTGGCACCACGTCGTGGCCACGGTCAGCCCGGGCAACGGCATCAGGCTCTACCTGGACGGCGCCCTCGCCGCGACCACCGCCTACGCGGCCCCGCACAACATCACCGGCTACTGGCGCCTCGGCGGAGACACCTGGGACGGCGCCTGGCCCAGCGACTACTTCTGGCGGGGCGAGCTCGACGAGGTCGCCATCTACCCCACCGAACTGAGCGCCGAGCAGGTCGCGGTGCACTACCACGCCAACCACTGACGCACTCGACACGGCCTCTGCCGGTCGAACTTGGCGGCTCAACGGGGAGGTGGCTGGGCGATCAGGACGACGGAGGTGATGCCGAAGCTGGTGAGCTGCTGGCTGGTCCGCGGGTCCCAGCCTGCGGGCAGGTGGGAGGCGAGGTCGAGGGGGCGACAGCCGCCGGTGAGGTGGGGGTTGAGTCGCCACAGCCGCTGCCACCCGGCGCTGACCAGCTTCGGGAGTCCCGCGGTGGCAGACGTGAGGCTCGCGATCGCGGCGAGCCCGCCAGGTCGCAGCACGCGGGCGGCTTCGGCGAAGAACGTCCCGATGGCCGCGGGAGGCAGCAGGTCCACCACGTAGGTGGCCACAACCCGGTCGGCGGTCGCGTCGGGGACCGGCCAGGGGCTGTGGGCGTCGATCCGCGCCACCTGGGCGCGGCCGGACCAGGCGCGCAGCCGGTCACCGGCCAGCTCGACCATCCGCGGGCTGATGTCCATCGCGGTGTAGTGGGCGTCGGCAGGCAGGTGGTCGGTCAGCAGCTGGGCGGCCAGCGCGCCGGTGCCGCAGCCGACCTCGACCACGCTCGCGGCGGCCCCGAACCGGCCTGCACGGATCAGAGCGGCTACCGCCCGGTGCTCGTAGAAGGCCTGCGTGTCCTGCCAGCGGCCGATCCGGTCGTACACGGCAGCGGCCTGCTCGGGACTGAGGTAGCGGCCCGAACCCTTCATCGGTCACCTCGGGCGGGGTCGTGGTCGGCGGGTCCTACCCTCCACCCTCCACCCTCCACCCTCCACCCGCCTGCGCTGTCGGGTCCATCCGCCCCGGCGGTCGGCGCCGCTACGGTGAACAGAGCGGGGGTGGCGTACCGAGAGCGAGCACCTGCTGCCCGCACTGGTCGACGGCACGTGTCGAACGGCCTTACGTCCGAGGTTGAGGGGATGACGAGCGTGGCACCTGACGGTCCGCGGTACTCCGCCGAACCGGCCGACCCGCAGGCGTACACCGCAGCCAACGACCGGCTGTACAGGCGGTTCGCACGCGTGTACGACGTCGTGGTCAAAGCGGTCCCGCTCTGGCGGCGATGGATCGGGCACGCCCTACCCGAGATCCGCGGGCCCAGGGTGTTGGAGGTGTCCTTCGGGACCGGCTGGCTGCTCACCCAGTATGCGGGCAGGTACCGCACCGACGGCGTCGACCTGAACCCCGAACTCATCGCCGTCGCACGCCGCAACCTGGCCCGCGCCCGGGTCCGGGCGGACCTGGTGCAAGGCTCGGTCGAGGCGCTGCCCTACCCCGACGCCACCTTCGACACCGTGGTCAACACGATGGCCTTCACCGGCTATCCCGACGCTCCGGCGGCCGCGGCTGAACTGGCCCGCGTGCTCAAGCCGGGCGGCCGCCTCGTCCTGATCGACATCAACTACCCCGGCGACGCCAACCGGCTGGGCACTGTTCTCGTCGACCGGTTCTGGAAACCCTTCGGCGACATCATCCGCGATGTTGCCGTCGTCTTGTCCGAAGCCGGGTTGGACGTCGCGCGACGCCGAGATCGGCGGCCGGGGCAGCGTCCACCGCTACCTCGCCACCAAACCCCTCACACCCGGCAGCGGCGAATGAACCCGACGCGCCATCCCACCACGTCAGGGCGCCACACACTCGACCCGAGTGGGGACGGCGGGATCGCCGAGCTGCGGGGCAGCATCGACACCAACCCCGAGCACGTCGGCGGCGGTGAGGGTGGAGGGCGATGGTGACGACGGCGCGGCCGGTGGCCACGCGGGAGTGGCCGAGCAGGACGACGCCGTCCCGCTCGATCATCGCCACCGGGCCAGCGCCTCCTGCGTCGTCAGCGTGGCGGTGCCGGGTGCGCCGCCGATGCGGGTGGGGGTGCGGCTGAAGCGTGGGGCGGGCGTCGGCTGGGGGATGCCGTCGGCTTCGCTGAAGGTCTGGCGGGTCCGGTTGTGGGGGTGGTCCCTGGCCTCGGTGAGGGACAGGACGGGGGCGACGCATGCGTCGGTGTCGGCGAACAGTTCGGTCCAGGCGTCGCGGGTGCGTCGGGCGAAGGCGGCGGCGATCCGGGCCCGCATGCCGGGCCAGGTGTCGGGGTCGGCGCGGTCGGCCTCGGTGGCGTCCAGCGGCAGCAGGCGGGTGAACTCGGCGAAGAACTTGGGTTCCAGGGCGCCGACAGCCATCCACTTGTCGTCGCTGGTGCGGTAGACGTCGTACCAGGGGACGCCGCCGTCGAGCAGGTTGGTGCCCCGGCGGGTGGTCCATAGGCCGCCGGCGAGCATGCCGTGCAGCAGGGTGGTGAGGTGGGCGGCGCCGTCGACGATCGCGGCGTCGACGACCTGGCCCCGGCCGCTGGTCCTGGACTCCCACAGTGCGGCCAGGACGCCGGCGACGAGGTAGAGGGAGCCGCCGGCGAAGTCGCCGAGGAGGTTGACGGGGATGACGGGGCCGGTGTCGGGGTGGCCGATGGGGTCGAGTGCGCCGGAGACGGCGAGGTAGGTGATGTCGTGGCCGGCGGTGTGGGCCAGCGGCCCGTGCTGGCCCCAGCCGGTGATCCGCCCGTAGACCAGGCGGGGGTTGCGCCGCCAGCAGTCGTCGGGGCCGAGGCCGAGTCGTTCGGTGACGCCGGGCCGGTTGCCTTCGATGAGGATGTCGGCGTGTTCGACCAGGGTCAGGACTGTCTCGACCCCGGACGGGGTGCGCAGGTCGCATTCCAGGCTGGGGCGGCTGCGGCGGAGCAGGTCCAGCCGTGTGGGGAGGCCTTCGGGCCCGGTGCCGGGGCGGTCCACCCGGATCACGTCGGCGCCGAGCTCGGCGAGCATCATGGCGGCGAACGGCCCGGGACCGATGCCGGCCAGCTCGATGAGCTTCACCCCGGCGAGCGGCCCGGCGGTTGCCCCGGGCCGGGGGTCAGGGGAGGGGCTGGGGCCGGCGGTCGGGTCGGTGGTCATCGGTAGAGGGCGTCGACGGTGCCGGCGTTCTTGACCATGGATTCGATCTTCACTGGCGACATGTTCTTTCCGTTGCTGTTGACGATGAGCTCTTTCAGGCGGTCGAGCATGCGGACCTGGCCGTGCTCGTTCATCCTGCCGATGTCGCCGCCGCGCAGCCACCCGTCGGCGTCGATGAGGCGGGCGGTCTCGTCGGGGTTGTTGCGGTAGCTGCGCCTCAACCCGTTTCCGCGGACCAGGATCTCGCCGCCTGCGGCGATCCTGATCTCCATGCCGGGGCTCGCCGCAGGCATTCCCAGCCGGAGGAAGGAGTTCATCGCCCGGAGCTTCGGCCCGCTCGAAGCGACGCCGGCCACGCCGCCATCGACCACCTCGAGACGCTGCGCGCCCGCCCTGAGGAACCCGTAGCGTTCGGGAATGGCACTGCGCGAGTCCCCGGGACCGCCCACCGGGCGAGGCGACGGGACCATCACCGACGACGGCTGCCCTGTCGAGGTCTACGCCGCGCTTCCACCGGATGGAGAAGCCGAGATCATCCACGGTGCTGCGCCCGCGGGCGGATCGGTCCTGGAACTGGGTTGCGGCACAGGGCGGATCGCCTCGACGCCGTGGTCCTGGCCGGCCGACTACCGCCCCAGCTCGGGCCCGTCCTGGACGGCAGGGCCGGTGGAGTTGGAACTGAGCGACCTCACCGCCGACGGCCGGTGGGTCCTGGCCACGGCGAAGGCCTGAGACCGAGCGCCTACGACGTGCACGGCCGGTTCCGTCATGCGCGCGATCCTGATCCGGGTCCATAGGCACCACCGTGGGCGGACTGCTTGGATGGGCCCCGGGTGTTCCGGACGTCTGGGGGCTGGGTGCCATGGCGAGTCGCGAGCGGGACCTGGTGGCGGGGCTGCGCCGGATCGAGCGCAAGCTCGACCTGATCATGGCCCGGCTGGAGATCGAGGACGTGCGCCCGGAGCTGGCCGAGGTGACGGACCTGATCGGACGGGGCAAGAGGATCGCCGCGATCAAGGCGTACCGGGAGGCGACCGGTGCCAGCCTCCGAGAGGCCAAGGATGCCGTGGACGAACTCGCCGACGGCCGTCGCCGGGTCTGACCCCGACCGACCCTGCGCGCCCCGGTACGGCACCGAGCCGGTGCACGGACCCTGCGGCGGACGGGCCGCGATGTGGTGCGCGTGTGCCGGAGCTGGGCACCACTGATCCGATCCCCCGGACCGCCCCTGCCCGTTCACCGTGCGGGTGCTGGCGAGACCGGGGGAACCCCGGACTTCTTGACAGCATACGTCAGTCATCATATCTTTAACTGCCAACCCTAGGACAGCTCGTGCCGCAGAGGGGTTGGCCCTCTTCGACGCGGATCAGACCAATGGAGGTCCTGTCTTGCGACCTGCCCATCATTTCCAGTGTGCGATGCGCCCCGGCACGCAGGCCGCATCCGTCGGGGTCCCCGCGACGAGGCGTACCGGTGAGGTCCGGCGCGGCCGCGCCCGGGCCCTCGCGGTGACCGGTATCGCGGTGACCGCGATAGCTCTCGCGGGATGCAGTTCCGGTTCCTCCAGCTCCGGCACGAACTCCGCCGGCGCGGGCAGCGGAGGAATCACTGTCTGGGTGGACGCCACCCGCGCGGCGGCGTCCGACGCCTACAAGAAGGCCTACCCCTCGGACAAGGTCACCGTCGTCACCTATGACGGTTCCGCGAACGGCTCGAACAGCTTCAAGACCAAGATGAACCTGTACGACCGGGCCGGGAGCGGCTGGCCCGATGTGGTCTTCTCGACCCAGAACAATGACGCGTCGTGGGCCAGCCAGGGCATCGGGGGAGCCAAGCCGTTCGCCGCAGTGCTCAACGACGGGCTCGTCCCCACCGCCACGCTGTCGGGCTTCACGCCGGGAGCGCTCGACACGTGCACCGTTGCGGGGAAGGTGTACTGCCTTCGCAGCGACCTGGCCCAGAACGTCCTCTGGTACGACAAGACCCTGATGACGAAGTTCGGGTACACCGTGCCCACGACCTGGGAGCAGTACCAGCAGCTGAGCGCCCAGGTGGCCAAGGAACACCCCGGGTACATCACCGGAGCGGTCGGGGACACGTTCACCCCCGAGATCTACATGTGGGCCAGCCAGTGCCAGGCCAATCAGGTGACCGGCCCGCGTGCCATGTCGGTGAAGACCGATACTCCTGAGTGCAAGCGTGCGGCCGACCTCATCGATGCCGGTGTCGCGAACAAGTCGCTCACGACGCTCAGCGTCTTCACGCCGGACTTCGTCAAGGCATACAGCGGCAAGGTCCTCCTCATGCCCGGTCCCGCGTGGTACGCGGGAGCGATCTTCAACAACACCTCCGCGCTCAACCTCCCCAAGGGCCAGCTCGGAGTGGCGGTCCCGCCGACCTGGGGGAGTGGCGACGTCGTCACCGGTGATGTCGGTGGTGGGACGTGGTTCATCTCCAGCCACTCCAAGAACTCCGCCCTCGCGGCGAAGTTCGCCGAGTTCGTCACGACCGCGGACGACTACCAGGTCGACCTCGCGCCCGGGTACCCCGCCTACGCCGCGGCCGCCCAGAAGTGGATCGCCAAGCAGGAGTCCAGCGGCTACTACGCCACGGACCTGTCGGCCCTGGTGGGCGCCGGCTCCAAGGTCTGGTCCGGGTGGGGCTCGCCCTCCTTCAGCCAGGAGGCGGTCTGGGCCAAGACGGTGACCCCGGTCATCACCTCGGGTGGTTCGGTCGCGGCCACGCTCACGAAGTGGGGGGACGCCATCAGGAACGAAGCGCGGATCAACGGGTACACCGTTCAGTGACTGTTGTGTCCGAGCGCGGCGCGACCGCTCCGGCCCTGCCGGGGCGGTCGCGCCGGCGGGGGCGGCTGGTCGCCTACGTCTTCATCGCCCCGTACGTGGTGTTCCTGCTCGCCTTCGGCATCGGGCCTGCGGTGTACGCCCTCGACCTGGCCTTCACCTCCGCGGGGAACGGGAGCTTCGCGGGGGTGGACAACTTCGGGCGGGTGATCCAGGACTTCCGCTTCCTGCCGGCCATGGAGCACGTCGCCCTCTACCTGCTGGTCTGGCTCGTCGCCCTGATCGTCCTCGTCGTCACCCTGGCGATCATGGTGCACAGCATCGGCAGGCGATGGATCGGCAACACCGTTCGCCTGCTCTA
>CAWARR010000011.1:0-199927 GCA_963784535.1 uncultured Actinomycetota bacterium
GAAGGAGCTCACGGCCATGCCCAGGGGACTGCCGCCGACCATGCCGCACACGGCAGTGACTCCGCTGGGGAAGTGTCCGAACGCCTGCCGCAGCGCCCCGGCGTCCAGCGCGGATACGGCGGCCGGCGGGGGTCATGGTCCGCCGTACTGCCGAGAGTCTGCTGCTGGTGAGGCATCGTCATCGGTCCTCTCCCTTCGGGACGGTCGCCCCGGGGCTGCGGCGTCGACGGGGGAGCCACGGCCGCACGATCAGTTGGTGAACTGTACGGTACAGTGCAACTGTACCAAACGGTAGAGTCCCGAGCTACTCCACGAGCGAGGGACCGGCATGAGGCGTGAGATGAGTCCGCAGGCACCACCCCAGGGGGCACCCCAGGCGTCACCGCGGAAGTCGGCCTCGCACGGCAAACGGGAGTGGGTACTGACGCGGCGGTGGAACTGTTCCTGTCAGAGGGTTTTGACCGGACCTCGATGGATGCCGTGGCGGCCCGCGCCGGTGTCTCCAAGACGACCGTGTACGCCCACTTCGCCGACAAGGTGGAGCTCTTCCACGCCGTGACCGAGCGCAGCGGTGCCTCGCTGGACGTCGACCTCGACGAGGTCATGCACGCCTCAGCCGAAGATACCTCGCTCTCATCGTGTTCAAGATCCTCGAGGCGACGGCCGCCCCTCAGTACCTGGCATTCCTGCGCGTCATGGTCACCGAAGCGGTTCGGCGTCCGGAGCTGACCCGGGTCATCCGATCCCTGGGGGTGCCGCACGGCGTCACGCTGATCGCCGCGACCCTGCACGAGGACTCGAAGCTGTACGGCTACACCATTCCCGAGCCGGAGGCCTACGCGGGTCTGTTCATCCGGATGGCCGCGGCCGCGCTCCAGGTGGACGCCCTGCTCGTCGTGGACGGCGATCGCGATGCCGCCTTCCACCTGGCCCAGGCCAGGTGGATGGCGAACATCTTCATGCGGGCACTGCGAAACGGGGACGCCGGGGCTCTGCCTCAGGTGCCCGACGCTATCGGCAGAGTCTTTCCCGAGCTAGTCCAGCGCCATCGCCTGCTGGCCCGGAGCCATCTTCCGGAACGTGCTCCAGTGCTCGGCGAGCTTCCCGTCGTGGACGCGGAACACCGTCAGGATGTCCCACTCGTAGCTCTCGCCGGTGATGACCGGATCGGGAGCCAACTGGCGCATCATGACGCATGCGACCTCGCCGTCGAGGATGACGCTCACGACGGGTGGGGGCGTGGGGCCGCCAGCGGGGACGTGGCGAAAGTGCTCGATCAGGCTGGCCAGGCCGTGCCCGGCCGCGTTCGGGTCGTGCTCGATGTAGTCCAGCGCAACGTATTTCGTCATCACGTCCGCGACCTTGTCCTGGACGTCATTGTCCCGAACCATGCGTGCGAGGTCCGCTTCGAACTCGATGAGCAGCCGCTTGACCGCCGTCCGCTCAGGGGTGTCCGAGTGCGCCACCGCCTGCTTGAATGGCTCGTTGTCGAGCCAGGTCGCGTACAGCTGCGGGTTGTGGATCTCCGCGACCCCGTTGACGATCGTGAAGTCGCTCATCGCCCCGCACCCTCCTTCTCCATGCGGCGCTGGGGTACGGCGCCGCCGAACATGTCGAACGGCTCGAGCCCCAGCACGCGGCGACCGTTCTGTTCGGCCTGCGGATCGAGCCGGATCGCTCCGTGCGAGGTGAGGACGCGGACGTCACGGACGAATCGCTGAACAGGGTTCGAGCTCGAGATGGTCGAGGATCCGAGCGTCTTCTGGAGCAGGGTGATCGCGTCGTCACACAGGTTCGCCGCATAGGACACCCCCAGGCTGATCTCGGACTCCTCCGCGGGTGAGAAGTCGAGACCGGCTGCGCTCCGCGCATCCAACTGGTCGGCGAACGATTCGATGACGGCGTCCGCCGTGTTCGTCATGGCGAGTGCCTTCCCCGCCGCGACCTGCGCCGAGGGCATGTCGGCGACGGTCGGGTACGGCAGGGTGAACGGCCGGCGGTGGGACGCCTGCTCGGCGAAGGAAACCAAGGCTCCCCGCGCCATCCCGAGCGCGATCGCCACGTCCGCCAGCGACACCGACACGAGTTGTGCCATGCCGAGCGCCTGGAAGGCGGGACCGGTGTACCGCTGGTGGAGTCGGGCGAACCGGATCGGGTACTCGACGAGATCCAGGAAGCGGTGATCGGGGACGAAGACCTCGCCGACAGACCGCAGACTGTTGCTCGCCGTGCCCGACAGACCCATGACATCCCAGTCGTCGACGATGTCGTACTGGTTGCGCTCGAGCAGCACCACGCCGCGGCCCGTTCCCCCTGTGGCAGAGGGGTCGAAGCCCACCCCGACCAGGGCCCACTTCGCATGCTGGCAGCCGCTCGCGAAGGCCCACTGGCCCTTGACCATCCAGCCACCCGCGGCCTTGGTCGCGCTGCCCACCTTGGTCGAGAACACCGACGCTCCCACGACCGCCGGCCCGGCCCATCCGATCGTGTCCGTCCGAACCTCTTCGACCGCTGCGTCGTCCAGAGCCAGCAGGTTCTTCAGCCCCACCCCGACGAAGGCCGCCCAGCCTGCGGACCCGTCGGCCTCCCCGAGCGCCCGGATGATCTCGACCAGGTCGCGAGAGCCGAGCGCATACCCGCCCCACTCGATCGGCATCGTCATCCGGTAGATGCCGGCGTCATCGAGCGCGGCCAGGACGTCAGGGGTGAGGGAGCGGATCCGTTCGCCCTCCTGTGCCTGCGCGCGAATCAGGGGAGCAAGCTCACGCACCCGATCGCGGAGCTGTCGACCGCGGTCGGTGAACCACGGGGAGGGGATCTTGCCCGTCGGGACCTGTGGCGGGAACGGGGGGGCCACGTCCATCTCTGCGCTCATCATCGAACTCCAACCACATAGATCGAACCGACGCCGGGTCGCTTCAACATGTACTGAACCGTTCAGTGCAGCTAGACGATACGTGAGGGGTCGTTTGGGGTCAAGAGGTGCGCACGGAGGCGATCAATGCTTCGCGTATGCGGCGCACTTCCTCGAAATGTGGCGTTGCCAGACACCGAACTGAACAGTACAGTACAGGTGACGCACGTCACAAGATCGTCTCGCATGAGCGACAGCGATGGCGGCGCAGGAGTCTCGGTGCCGGCCGGGACGCCTGTCGGACCCGGGGCAGTGCAGCCCATGAGGACCTTGGGAGAGAAGATGCCGTTGAAGAAGCTGCCTGCGACCGCCGCGGCTGCCGTGTTGGCACTGGGACTGGCCGGATGCGGGGCCGGCGGGACCTCGCAGGGCGCCGGTTCGGGCGGCGCGAGTTCACGGGTGGGCGCCGCGATCGCCTTTGCGACGGTGTCGCAGCGGATCTCGGTGATCTCCGCGCTCGGGGATGACGTGAGCCGTTACATGGCGTCCCAAGGCATCCACGTGATCGTGCAGGATGCCAACTTCGACCCATCGCAGCAGGCGCAGCAGCTCACCACCGCGATGAACAACGGGCAGATCCGGGCAGCCTGGATCTTCCCGGTCGCCCCCGAGGCGCTCAAGCCCATCATCCAGCTCGCCCAGTCGAAGAAGATCCCGCTCGTGGTCGAGGGCGGTCCCCAGGACTTCGGGTACGGCGGCCCACAGCCGGGAGTCGTCTTCGACGCGGCGTCGTTCACCGACTACGGCGCGACGATCGCGACCGAGGCAGCTGCCTGCGTCACCAGGGCGGGCGGCAACGCCAAGGTTGCGCTCCTGGAAGCACCGAGTGTCGCCGGGGGCGCGAAGAGCGTGCATGACGCGGTCCTGTCGACCTTCGCCAGCAAGGCACCTCACGCCGAGATCGTGGCCGACGCGCATGCTGCCGATCCCCAGTCCGCCCAGACGCAGATGTCCCAGCTCCTGCAGGCGCATCCCGACATCACGGCCGTCATCGCCGGCTCGGACGAGACCGCCCTGGGCGCCGTCGGTGCCTTCGCTGCCGCAGGCAAGACCCCACAGTGCATCGTGGCCGGGGGTGGCTCACCCGAGGTGCTCAAGGCGCAGAAGGACGGGAAGTTGACCGCCGTCGTCGCCTGGGGATACAGCGCAGCGGTCAACCGTGCCGGCCCGGAGCTGACCAAGCTCATGTCCGACCCCACGGCTACCGGTCAGGTGTTCAGCACGCCGATCACCGTCGTCAAGTGAGGCCGGCCATGGCTGTGACCATCACGAGCCCCAACGTCCACGACGGGACGCCGCCGCAGCGGCTCCCCGGTCAGGTCAGAGCCCTCGTCCTCGTTCGCGACCAGGGCCTGACCGCGCTGCTGGTGCTGCTCGTGGCCCTGTTCTCGGTGTGGGCGAGCCCGTACTTCTTCACCGTGCCGACCGGCGTGAGCATCCTCAACGCGGCTGCCATCACGGCGATCTTCGCCGCGGGCCTCGGCGTCGGCGTGATGACGGGCGTGCTCGACCTGTCAGTGCCCGGAACGGCCGTCCTCGCGGGCGTGGTGATGGCCAAGTTGCTCAAGGCCGGCGGGCCCGTCGGCGTGGCGATCCTCGCCGGCCTCGCGGTCGGTGTGGCGGTGGGCATCGTGAACGGCCTGATCGTGATCAAGGGCCTGGATCCCCTCATCGTGACCATCGCCATGCTGGCCATCTCGTCGGGGCTCGCGCTCATCGTGGCCGGCGGTTACGACATCGGCGGCCTCAGCCAGCTGGAGTTCCTCGGAACTCATCACTACCTCGGCATTCCGGCACCGGTCTGGGTCACGCTCGCGCTCTTCGGCGTTCTGACCGTGTTTCTGCGCCATACCCGCGGCGGGCATCGGATCCTCGCCGTGGGCGGCAACGCGGAGGCCGCGCGCCGGGTGGGTATTCGCATCTCGCTGTATCGGGTCCTGGGTTTCACGATCTGCGCCCTGTGCGCGGCGGTCGGCGGAATTGTCTCCGCCGCGTATGTCCAGATCGGGTCGCCCAGCGCCAGCGTCGGCACGATCTTCTCGGCGCTCACCGCGGTGGCCCTGGCCGGTGTGCCCTTCTCGGGAGGGCGCGGAAGCCTGTCCCGGGTGCTTCTCGGCGCGATCGTCCTGTCGACGATCAGTACCGGCCTCCTCCTTGCCAACGTGCAGACCTACTGGTCGTCGGTCGCCACCGGCGTGCTGCTGCTCGGCGCGGTGGGGCTGAACATGTGGACCACGCGCGCGTCGCTGCGCCTGCTGCTCGTCAGCACCTCCGACAGGAGGGCGTCGTGATGGCCGTGACGACCGCTCCAGCCTTCGAGCTGGACAGGATCTGCATGCACTACGGCTACCTCAAGGTGCTCGACGAGGTCAGCGTTCGCGTTGCGCCGGGCGAGGTTCTGGCGCTGCTCGGGGACAATGGTGCCGGCAAGTCCACCCTGTTGAAGGTGATGTCCGGGGCGCACCAACCGACCTCGGGGACCATTCGCGTGCAGGGCACCGAGCATGACTTCCACTCCCCGCGGCGTGCCTCGGAAGCCGGAGTGGAGATGGTGTACCAGGACCTCGCCCTCGTCGACGCCATGGACATCTCGTCCAACCTGATGCTGGGCCGGGAGCGGATGTCTAAGGGCCTGCGCGGCGTCCTCGGCTTCGTGGACCTGCGGGCGATGCGCCGGGAGGCGCAGCGCGAACTCGACGCGTTGGGGATTCGCACCGCACCGGTCACGCGCCCGGTGGAGATGCTCTCCAGCGGCCAGCGACAGATCGTCGCGATCGCCCGCGCCGCCGCCCGGCTGGCAGACAGGGGCGTCCTGCTGATGGATGAGCCCACCGCCGCGTTGGGACACGAACAGACCGGACTCGTCGAGGACCTCATCCGCGCCATGGCCGCCAGGGGGATCGCCGTCGTCCTGGTGACCCACAACCTCCCGCTGGTCATGAACGTCGCTGACCGCATCGTGGTGTTGAACCGCGGCAGGAAGGTGGCCGACATCGAGACCTCCCGGGCGGACACGGACCGGGTCGTCAGCTGGATCATCGGCGCCGGCGTTCAAGAGGACATGGCCGTATAGCGACCCGATCGCCACAGCGAGCTAAGGAAGCGACGAGATGACTGCGACCGCCCCACCCGAGATCCTCACCGAGCCGCCGACGCCGCCCTCGACCCTGTTCGATCGGCACCTGTCCGCCGACGGCCGCCGCGTCTGCGCTGCCATCGCCGAACTGCGACCGACCATCCGTGCGCAAGCGGCGCGAGCCGAGCAGCAGGGTCGGCTCTCGGATGAGCTCATCGCCGAGTTCGCGCGCCTCGGGCTGTACCGCGTCGTTGCGCCGGTCGCCTACGGCGGCCTCGCGTTGGGCGCGCGCGACGTCGCCGAGATCGCCCGCGAGCTCGGGCGAGGCGACGCCTCAGCCGGATGGACCTTTCTCGTCGCCGCCAGCCTGCGCATGGTGTCGACGTTCCCCGAGGAACTGGTCGAGGACCTCTACCGGGCCGCCGACACCTGGCTCGGCCCGCTGGCAGCGGGCGGCTCCACCTTCGCCGCGGTCACCGGCACCGCCCGGCGGGCTCCGGGCGGGTGGATGGTGAAGGGCAAGTGGACCTTCGCGAGCGGCAACCACCACGCGAACTGGATCTTCGGGGGCGTGCTGTGGACCGACGGGGAGGAGGACGGCCACGGACTGGTGATGATGGAGCCGTCCGACCTGACCCGCCTCGACGACTGGTCGGTCTCCGGCATGTCGGCCTCCGACAGCAACACCATGGTTGCCACGCAGGAGTTCTTCGTCCCCGACGCGCACTTCGTGTACATGCGCGATCTGCCGGTCCACATGGACGCAGCGTCGTCGCGCTACCCGGGCCTGGCGTATCAAGCCAAAGCCCGCGGTTCGATGATGACGGTGATGGTCCTCAACGTCGCCATCCTCGTCGGGATGGCACAGGGCTGCTTCGAGCTGTTCGCGGAACAGGTCGGCAATCGCAAGCCGTTCAGCCCACCGTACCCCTGCGTGGCGGAGATGGCGTCGACGCAGGTCGCCGCCGGCAAGGCCCAAGCGATGATCGACGCCGCCGAGACGGTCGTGCTGCGGTACGCCGACTGGATCGACGAGGTCGCGACCGCAGGAGCCGACTTCACTGCAGCGGACGAGTCGCGCGCCTCCATCGACATGTCCTACGTCGGGCATCTCTGCCTCGACGCCATGGACCTCATGCAGCGGATCGTGGGCTCCTCGGCCGTGTCGTTGAGCAACCCGATCCAACGATTCGGTCGCGACGCACGCGTGATCCTCTCCCACGGTGCGCTCCGCCTCGAGCCGCTCGCGGAGATCGCGGGCCGGCACCTGTTGAGCCTGACGCCGTTCGACATGTTCGCCGCCGGACTGCAGAACAAGGCAGGCAGGGGCCGAGGGGAATGACGTCCGAGAACAAGCGGATCGCCCTGGAGCGGCACCGGCAATCAGGTGAGCCCCTCGAGGTGGAGTTCGTCATCGAGGAGGACGACCTGGTCACCGTCGCTCACCACGAGCTCCGCGCGGGCGCGGGCGTGGGCGATGGCGACGTCGACGTCGACTACTTCGGCTTCCACACCTACCGCATCAAGGACGGGGACGTCGTCCAGGAGTGGTCGAACGACGTGGCCGGGTCGCCCGCTCCCGGCGGCCGCAGCGCAGCGGCTCGCCGTGAACCGGCCCCGATCGGTGTCGGCACGCCGTCCACCAACAAGGCAAGGGTCTCGGACTTCTACCGATGCGTGTTCGACGCCCACAACCCCGACGCGGTCAAGGACTTCGTCCACGAGGAGTACCTCCAGCACTCCCGTCACCTCCCGCCAGGGCGTGCCGGCCTCGTGGCTCTCGTCGCCGCGACCTTTCCCGACGGCCCGGTCCCGACCCCCGACGAGCCATCGCTCCCGCCGAGCATTCTCATGGGCGAAGGGGACCTGGTCGTCATTGCCGCCGCTGTGCCGCAATCGGACGGGAACGGCGGCACCTACCTGCGCTACCTGTACGACGCCTACCGGGTGCGTGACGGGTGCCTGTGCGAACACTGGAGCGGTATCGACCCCAAGAACCGCCCCGTCATGCCGTGAGGGTCAGGCGGTGGGTCAGGCAGCGGCACCGCCCTGCGGCGAGGCGAGTTGGGCCTGCAGGTCGTCGACGAGGGCGGGGAGCTCGCCGAGTGAGCTCGCGCCGCCGAAGGCGTAGAAGTCCGGGCGGGACAGCGCCGCCACCAGGCCGTTGTCGCTGAGCCATGACGTCAGGGCGCCGTCCAGATCCTTCGCCGCCCCCGGCACCGACGGGTCGAGACAGACGACTGCCGCGCGGATCTGGTGGAGGAAGGCCATCCGGTCCGGTCCGAGGGCCGCGACGGCATCGCCCTGGGCGCACACCAGCCGGAAGCCGGGGCCGACGAGATCGTCGCTGAGCCCCTGGCCGGCGGCGGTCTCGATCCGGCCCTGGATGCTGATCCGTCCCGCGATCGGGTCCATGCCCGGCGCGTGCAGGACCCCCGCGCCCAGCGGCGGGACGGGGACCGGCGGCGGCACCGCGCCCGCCAGGAAGGCCGCATCCCGTGCCGCCGCCACCTCCGGATCCAGCGTGCAGGACACCTTGCCCATCTGCAGCGAGACCATGACCGCGGCCCGGTTCTGCCCCTGACGTTCGGTGGTGTAGCTGTCCAGGGCGGCCTCGCCGATCAGCCCTCGTAGCGCCAGATCCAGCCGCCAGGCCAGGTTGGCCGCGTCGCGGACCCCGGAGCACATGCCCTCGGCCATGAACGGTGGCATCTGCTTGGCGGCGTCCCCGGCGAGCAGGAACCGGCCGCTGCGCAGGGTGCGCGTCAGCCGCGAGCGGAACTCGTAGACCGCCTGGCGCACCAGCGTTCCCTGCTGGGGCGTCATGTACGGCGCCAGCAGCTCCCAGGCTTTGGCCGGCGAGGTGCGGAACTCGTGCAGGTCGTCCCCGGGCAGCAGCATGAACTCCCAGCGGCGGTGTCGCGGTCCGGTCAGGACGGCGACGTGAGGCCGCCTCGGGTCGCAGTACTGCGCCGCCACCGGGAGGTGGGCGAAGTCGGCCATGTCGTGCGGGCGGACATCGACGACGAACCATTCCTCGCGGAAGCCGAGGTCCTCGCGTTCGATGCCCAGAGCGGTGCGAACGAATGAGTTCGCGCCGTCCGCACCGACGACGTAGCGGGCGCGCACGGTCCGCGTCGGGCCGCCGTCGATCGGGCCCTTCTCGCCGTGCTCCCGCAGGTGCAGTTCGGCGTGATCGGCGCTCTGGCCGAGTCCGACCACCTCCCAGCCCCGCTGCACCGACACCGTCGGGAACGCGCGGGCGGACAGGTCGAGCGCCCCTTCCAGGGTGGGCTGGTAGAAGACGTAGTCGCGCGCCCAGCCGGAGGGTGACGGGCCTCGGTTGTCGATGTCGAGGATCAGTTGGCCCTGAGCGCCGTACCAGCGGTAGTGGTCCGCCGTCGTGATGTCGTGCTCGATGTGGGGGACGGCGCCCACGCCCTGGAAGATCCGCATCAGCTCGTGGTCGAAGCGGATGGCCCGGGGGAGCAGGTAGGCCGTCGGGTAGCGGTCGAAGGCCACGACGTGGTGCCCGGCCCGGCCGAGCAGCGCGGCCAGGGTCTGGCCGACGGGGCCGTAGCCGACGACGGCGACATCGCAGGCGAGATCGGCGTTGACCTCGTGAGCGGACACGGTTCCTCCTCCGGGTGGGGTGTCAGCGGGGCAGGCCGTACGGGGCGCCAACGGAGTTGCACAGCACTCCGAGGCCGTCGATCTCGATCTCCACCTGGTCGCCGGTGCGCAGGAAGGTCTTCGGCCCGTGGGCGCAGGAGACGCCGGCGGGGGTGCCGGTCGCGATGATGTCCCCCGGGACCAGGGTCATGATCCTGGACAGGAACGCGATGGTCTCGGCGATACCGAAGATCATCTTCCCGGTGGTGGAGTCCTGGACGGTGACGCCGTTGACGCGGGCTCGGATCCTGAGGCTCTGCAGGTCGCCGAGCTCGTCGGTGGTGACCAGGGCCGGGCCGCACGGGGCGAACGTGTCGATGGCCTTGCCCGTCGTCCAGAGCTGGTTGGCCAGCTGCAGGTCCCGGGCGCTCACGTCGTTCAGCGGCATGGCGCCGGCGACATATGACATCGCGGTCGCCTCATCCACGTCGCGGCAGGGGCGCCCGATGACCACGGCCAGCTCGGCCTCGTAGTCGACCTTGTCGGTGACCCGCGGCGGCACGATGACCGCACCGTGGCCGATCAGGGAGTTGGCGAACTTCGCGAACACGATCGGGCTGTTCGGGACCGGCGCTCCGACCTCGGCTGCGTGGTCGTGGTAGTTCAGCCCCAGGCAGATGATCTTCTCCGGGGCGGTGACAGGGGCCAGCAACTGGACGGCGTTCGCGTCGTGCGCGCCGCCGGTTCCGGTCAGCGCCTCGGCATGGGTGCGGACGGCATCGGCGAGCGCGTCGAGGACCGCGGGGCCACCGGCGAGCAGCCCGCGGACACCGCCCGCCGCAGGCGCGTCGTCCACTGCAGCCAGCCGCAGCGCCGCGGCGGCGTCGAGAATCCGGCCGCCGGGAACGGGTTGGACCCCTGCCCGTGGTCCCTGGCCGGCGTCATAACTCACAAGGCGCATCGTCAGCGCTTCCTCTCGGCGAACTGGGCGTAGAAGTCGAGCAGGGCGGGATGGTCGATGCTCCCCGGGTCGGCGACCTGTGCGGGAGCGGCTCCCTGGAGCAGCCTCTTCACCGGGACCTCGAGCTTCTTGCCGGTCGTGGTGTGCGGAACCCCTGGTACGGCGACGATCTCGTCGGGCAGGTGCCGGGGCGACAGCTCGTGCCGGATGGCGGTGACGATCCTGGCCCGGGCACGCTCGACGTCCACGCCGTCGGTCAGGGTGACGAACAGGGGCATGTAGTACCGCTCTCCGAGTTCGACGCCCACGACCAGTGCCTCCCGGACCTCGGGCAGGGCCTCCACCACGCTGTAGATCTCCGCGGGGCCGATCCGGATTCCCTTGCGGTTCAAGGTGGAGTCCGACCGGCCGTGGATGACGCAACTGCCGTCCGGGTCGAACTCGATGACGTCCCCGTGACGCCATGCCCCGGGGTACGTGGCGAAGTAGCTGTCCCGGTAGCGCCGGCCGTCGGGGTCGTTCCAGAAGCGCAGCGGCATCGACGGCATCGGTTGCGTCACCACGAGCTCACCGGGCTGCCCCAGGACGTCGTGTCCCTGCGCGTCCCAGGCGTGGACGTCGACGCCCAGGCAGGGTCCCTGGATCCGACCCGCCCGCACGGCTTCGATCGGCGTTCCGCCCACGAACGAGGAGCAGACGTCGGTGCCGCCGCTGGTCGAGCTCAGCCACACGTGCGGACCGACCTCGTCGTGGACCCAGTGGAAGCCCGACTCCGGCAGAGGCGATCCGGTCGACATCAGGGCGCGCAGACCGCGCAGGTCGTACCGCGCTGCCGGGCGCAGACCGGTGCTGCGGCACAGCTGGAGGTAGCCGGCGCCGAGCCCGAGCACAGCCACCTGCTGCTCGGCGGCGACCCGCCAGATGCGGTCGGGTTCGGGATGGGTGGCGCTGCCGTCGAGCAGCACGGGAGTGCCGCCGACGAGCAGACCTGAGACCAGGACGTTCCAAACCATCCAGCTGGTGTTGGCCACCAACAGGAACCGGTCACCGGGCCGCACGTCGTTGTGCAGCCGCAACACCTTCAGGTGCTCCACCAGGATCCCGCCGTGCCCGTGCACGATCCCCTTGGGCATCCCCGTCGTCCCCGACGAGAAGAGCACCCACAACGGGTGGTCGAACGGCACCTGCTCGAACTCCAACGGCTCGGCGCCGGCAGTGGCCGCGTCCCAGGTCTGCCACGGGAGGCCGACGCGCGATGGCTGCCCCGGGACGAGGTCGACCCGGATCAGGTGCGACAGGGACGGCAGGCCCGCGATGATCTCGGCGACGTCCTGATCGCGGTGGTGGTCCCGGCCGCCGTAGCGGTAGCCGTTCGCCGCGATCAGGACCGTGGGCTCCAGCTGTGCGAACCGGCCGACGACGCCGCCGCTGCCCAGGTCGGGTGAACAGATCGACCAGACCGCACCGATGGCTGCGCAGGCGATGAGGCCGACGACGGCGTGCGTGGTGTTCGGCAGGTAGGCCACCACCCGGTCGCCCGGACCCACCCCGAGCGCCCGCAGCCGGGCCGCCAACGACCCCGCGAGCCGGCGCAGTTCGGCCGGCGTGACCGTGACGACGGGGCCGTCCTCGGCCACCTGGATCAGCGCGACGTGCTGATCTTCGGCCTCGCCCGGAGTGCCCTCCCGATCCGTGCGGGTGACCTGCTCGACGCCCCGGAGCAGGTGTTCGGCGTAGTTCAGCCGTGCACCGGGGAACCACGCGGCGCCGGGCATCGCGGGCTCGGACAGGGTCGCCGTGGGCGGCGTCGACGCCTGGACCGCCTCGAAGTCCCAGACCGAGGACCAGAACCGGGCAAGGTCGTCCACCGACCACCGCCACAGCTCCCGGTACCCCTCGAGGTGGATTCCACGGTGATCAGCGAGCCAGCGCAGGTAGCGGGCGACACCCGAGTCGGCGAGCATGTCCTCGTCCGGGGACCACAGCACGGGGTGTGCGGGCTGGTCTTCCCCGCGCACCTGATCGGTCACCGTCATCGCGTTCAGGTGTTCGGGTGCGCGGGAGCGTTGACCGGGTGATGGCCCCAGGCGCTGATCCGCTCGAACCGCTTGACCGGCCAGTCATCGCCGACGATCACCCCGTCGGTGCCGAACTCGAACTGGAACCCCGCGGGGCAGATCGAATAGAAGCTGAACATCCGGTCGTTGTCATGCCGGCCCAGCCCCATCGGGATCGGAACGTCGGCGGCCAGCGCCCGGTCGTACGCCGTCCCGACGTTGTCCGACGACACGGTCTCGATCATGACGTGATGCGCGGACCGGGGGAGGGCAGGAGCAGGGACGGCGACCAGCGCCAGCGAATGATGACGACCGTTGCAGTGGTAGAAGCGGACCTTCACCGGGGCCCCGTCCACGTCGGTGTCCAGCCAGTCCGAGAGCACCATCCCCAGGGCCTGCTCGACGAAGTCCACCGCCTCGTCGTAGCCCTTCGCGCCGTCCGGGGAGGCGACCGGGTACATGAAGACGGCATGCCCCAGGCCCACGCCCTCGGTGACGAAACCGCCGGGCACCAGGGGGGAGACGTACGCCTGCGCCGCCTCCGCCAGGCCGCGGACGATCTCGACACGCCCACCCCACGGCGCCGGCGTCCAGGCAAGGTCCTCGACCCGGCGCCGGCGCTTCTCGTCGTCGGTGCCCGCTGTCACCGTGGCGCCCGCCGCCTTCAGCCGGGCGACGGCCGCCGCGAACGACGACTCGTCCCAGGCCTCCAGACCGAGGTAGACGATGTCGTCCGCGGGCCCGTCGTGCAGGGCGAAGCGGTAGGCCTTGGTATCCATCCGCCAGGTGCTGCTGCCGTCGTGGTGGCTGCCGTCGCTGTCGTCACCGCGGTCGCCGGGCGCCAGGCCGAGGATGCCGCCGAAGTAGGCCTCGAACGCCGCTCGGTTGCTGGTCTGGATGCCGAGGTAGCCGACCTGCATCGCAGCTTCCATCGCCGTCCCCTTCCCGAACCATGTATCGATTGATCACTTCAATTTCGATATTCGGTGTCGGTAACATAAGTCGCATGGCGAGAGAGCGCAAGGGGTCCTCGAGCACGCTGGCCGACGAGGTCTACGCCCAGATCAAGGCGGACGTCATCCAGGGACGGCTGCGCCCGGGGAGCGGTTGACGTTGACGCCCTTGTGCCAGCGGTTCGGGGTCAGCCTGTCGGTGGTCCGGGAGGCCCTGACCCGGTTGGCCGAGCAGAAACTGGCCCGCGCCACCCCGCAGCAGGGATTCATGGTGACCCCGGTGTCCGTGGAGCACCTGAGGGAACTGACGCAGGCCCGCCTCGAGGTCGAGATCATCGTCCTGCGTCGTGCCCTGGCGCAGGGTGATCTGAGCTGGGAGGCGCGGGTGGTTGCCAGTCAGTACCTGCTGGCCAACACCCCGACCGGTGACCCGGACCCGGTCTCAGCCGCGTGGACCGGCGCGCACCGCGACTTCCACGCCGCCGTCGCCTCCGGATGCGCCAACTCCCTGCTGCTGCAGATCCGCCAGGACCTCTACGACTCCGCCGAGCTCTACCGCAACTGGTCGGCGCACGCGGGCCTGCGCAGCCGCGACATCCGCACCGAACACCGCCTGATCGCCGAAGCGGTCGTGGCCCGCGACGAAGACCTCGCCGTCCACCTCATGCAAGAACACCTCACCACCACCACCAGACTCGTCCTCGAGCGCACCGCCGACGACGTGCACCTCGACAGCCGCGACACTGCCTGACACGCCGGCACGCGGTATGCGGTATGCGGCACGCGGTATGCGGCACGCGAGGGCACCGACGTCGACCCACCCCACCAACCAGGTCCGCTCCGGTGGGGCGGGCGGGGTCGGGGCGGCGACGTGAGGTTGAGTCCGCTGCCGCTTCGGCGGCCGCCGTCGGGGCGGTGAGCGTTCGACGGTGTCCGTGGCGACGCCGGATGCCGTCGATCGGCGCCGCGGCGTGGAAGCGCTTGTGAGTCAAGGGCGCATCAGAGCAGACCGAGCTCCGTGAACAGAAGCGCCAGACCATCGCGCTCCGGAGGTGGCGCGGTCCGATCGGCCACCGCGAGCACCCGCGGGTCTGCGCCCTCGATCGCGACGGCCAACCCTGCAAACTCAAGCATCTCCAGGTCGTTGAGCCCGTCGCCGACGGCGATCACGTCCGATGGGCTCTTCCCGAGGGCCTCGACCACCAGCTGCATGCCGACGGCCTTGTGCAAGTCGGCGAGGTGGAGCTCGCCGACCCGCTCTCCCAGGCCCGCGATCGAACTGGGCAGCGCAGCGACCGGCCCGCCTATCGCACCGGCCAGGCGGGTCACCGGAACGGGCGGGTCGATGCAGATGATCTTGGCGAACGACACGCCCCGCAGGTCGTCCAGCGGGGTGAGGCATTCCAGGATGTCTCGAAGGCCCCCGTGCCTCTCGCTCATCCCGTCGCGCGGCGGGCCGCCCGTCTCCCGCAGCACCCTGCGTATCGCGTCGGCCACGCCGGGCGCGCCGTAGAGCGCCTCGGGAGCCTCGAGCACGTAGCTGACGCGGTGCGCGTCGAGCACGGCCAGAGCGCGGGTCGACACGGCGGCCGGGAACCGGGTGTCGGCGTACACCTCGTCGCGCAGCAGCACATACGCGCCGGCTGACGCCACCACCCCGTCGATCCCGGCGGCGAGCAGTCGCGCCGAGAGCATCACGATCGGCCTTCCGGTGCACAGGAAGACCAGGTGGCCCGCAGACCGAGCGGCCCTCACCGCGCTGGCGTGCGCAGGTGGTACCACGCCGTGGCTCGCATACGTCCCGTCAACGTCGAGGAAGACGACTCGGCGCGCGCCTTCCCGGTCAGGCCCGGCGGTGGTCACGAGTCGCGCCGCGGGCCGGGGTGAGCGGCGCGGAGGGCGTCCGGCGTCTCAGCGTGCGGGCGCTCGGTTCCTCGTCCCCCTGCAGCGCCGGGGCGGGAGCGGGCCGAGACCGACACTGCGGACTCCTTCGCGGACCATGCTGCCGTTCGCTGCCGGCGCCAGGCCGGCGCCGGCGCCCTGACCGACGCCGGCCACGCAAGGACTACCTGCCGGCGAGCCAGGCGGTGGCCTGGTTCCAGAAGGCCCCGTACTGGTCCCAGGTCACGAAGTCCGTGCCCCAGTGTGGAGCGATGTCGCTCGCGAAGGCCATCGCGCGGCCGTCGCCGACATGCCAGACCGTGACCAGCGGGTCGCCGTCGCCGATGGTCGCCAGAACCTCGGCGCCCTCCTTGGGGACGAGGCGCTGGTAGCCCAGGAACCGCGGCCACTGCGTGGGCAGGCCGGCGAGCACGGCGTGGTCGTCGGCGAGCACCTGCACCGAAACGCCCTCGGTGGTCTCGACACGATCGTCGAACGCGGAGATCTGGCACCGGCAGAACCTCCTCGATCGCGCTGCCGTGGTAGTTCGCCTTGGCCTGGAAGCCCTGGAAACTCATCCAGCCGCCCGCCATGATCAGCGAGCCTCCCTGCCGGACGTAGTCGGCGATGACCTGGACCCGGTCGGGCCCCATCGGCACGATGAACATGTTGGGGTACATGGTCAGCGTGTTTCGCCCGCAGTCACTGAGGATGACCACGTCGTATTGGGCGAGGTCCTCCACCGTGGTGGGGAACGAGCTCATCACCGCGCTGTTGTGGATGTGAGTGACCTCGACCTCCGGGAAGCCGTTCATGGCCTCGCGGAAGAACGTGGAGAAGTCGTCATACCCGCCCAGCTCGACCACGTCGAAACCCTTGGTGTGGATCTTGGTGACGTTCCACGTCTCACCGGCCAGTAGGACCTTGCGCTTGTCCATGGGAAACCTTCCCTTTGTCGTGCTCGTGTCTCGTGCTCGAACAAGTGGTGCCGGTGGGCCGGTCATGGCCAGGCGGTGTCGGTCGCCGTAGTCCCGGTGACGATCAGGAAGCGGGGGTCATCGGGTCGACCGATCCGCGCTTGTGCTCCGCGACGGTGCGCACGTTTCGCTCGTCAGGATCCGGTCCTCAAGCCGACGAATCCGTCGAAGTCGTCGGAATGACGAGCCCTTGCTTGTGCTGTCTAGATGCAGTCTTCTGCACACATCGCACTTAAGTCAAGTACCGATATGACTAAGTAGGCGCGGTTCGACCGACTCCTGGTGCCGTTCGACGCGCTGATGAGCTGTTTGGCGCGCCGGGCTTCGACGCCGTGGGCGGAAGGCTTCTGCACCCTGAGTACGTAAGTCGAGTCGCGATATGATTAAGCGGGACGTCCGTGGGCGAGGATCTGGCCTCGCGGCGTGCACGCCAGGCGCAGCGAACTGCGCGGAAATCGACGATGGGACGGTAAGCGTGGCAGGGCAGATGACCCAGTCCGTCGCGCGGGTGAGCTCACTTGCCGCGATCGTGCACCACGTGCGATCCGACACGGCGTCGACCCGACCTGAGCTTGCCCGCCTCACCAATCTCGGCCGGAACGTCGTGGCTCAGCGGGTGGGCGAGCTGATGGAACTCGGTCTGCTGGAGGACGACGGCCCCGGAACCTCGGTCGGCGGCCGCCCGGCTCGGTCCCTGACCTTCCGCGCCGACGGCGGCAGGGTTCTGATCGCAAGCCTCGGGCACAGTGCCATGACTCTCGGAATCGCCGATCTGGCCGGGCACTTCATCGACAAGCGCCACGTCGTGCACGACATCATGGACGGGCCGGAATCGGCTCTCGCTGTCGCGGAGAGCGTTCTCGACGATCTGGTCGCCGAGCACCCCGGCGAGGCGATCTGGGGCGTGGGAGTGGGTGTTCCCGGCCCCGTCGAGTTCGCCACAGGTCGACCGGTCGCACCGCCGATCATGCCCGGCTGGGACGACTACCCCGTGCGGGACAGGCTCGCAGACCGCTACGGGGCTCCCGCCTGGCTCGACAACGACGTCAACCTCATGGCCTTGGGCGAGCTTCGAACGGGCACGGCACAGGGTGTGAGCGACGCGATCTTCGTCAAGGTGGGTACGGGCATCGGCGCTGGTCTCATCTGCGGCGGGAGCCTCTGGCGTGGGGCTCAGGGCGCGGCCGGCGAGATCGGGCACTCCGGGCCGTACTCGCCCTTCCAGCGGGGATCCGCCCGGTGCCAGTGCGGGAACGTCGGTTGCCTGGTGGCGACGTCGAGCGGATATGCGCTCGGCATGCAGGCCGTCGATGCCGCGCGCGACGGATCGAGTCGATGGCTGGCGGACGCTGCCGAGCGCGGCGCGCCTCTGGATGACAGGGTCGTGGCCGAGGGCGCACGCCACGGCGACGCGGTCTGTGTGGAGATGCTCGTCAGCGCGGCGCAGAGGCTGGGAGATGTGCTGGCGACCGTCGTCAACTTCTTCAACCCATCGCTCATCGTTATCGGTGGGCGGATCGCGGAGGCCGACGAGCGCTTCCTGACGTCGGTACGCCAGGTGGTCTACAGCCGCGCCATGCCCCTCAACACGCGCAACCTCCTCATTGCGACGACGACCGTGGGCGAGGACGTCGCTGCGATCGGCGCCGTCCACCTGGTGCTCGACGAGCTCTTCTCGCAGCCGATCTTGGCGCAGTGGCTTCCGTTGGGCTCGCCGGCGGGGCACCAAGGCCTGAGCCGCGCCTCCAGCGCGTGACCCAGGCGGACACGCTCCGCCCCGGCAACAGCGCTGCGGGTGCACTGGCCGGCGCAGACGTGCGGCCGCTCTTGGTTGGCACAGCTGACTTTCGGCTGATCACCGCACTGTCTCGATATACGCCTCCGCATAGCCCTGCTCGGAGAGGTCCTGGCCGATGCCGGGCTCGTCCGGGATGCTGAAGTAGCCGTCCTTGGGCTGGTAGTCGTTCACGCAGCCGGCGATGTTCGCCGGCAGCAGCGCGACGGCGTGGTGCTCGTGGATGACGAAGTTCGGGAGGACAGCCTCAAGTTGCAGCGCCGTCGCCGTGGCGATCGGGCTCCCGCAGACGTGAAGCTGAACTCCCACGTCGTACGTGTTGCCCATGTCGCAGATCTTCTTGCCCTCGCTGAGCCCGCCACAGTTTCCGAGGTCGGGCTGGATGATCTGCAGGGACCCGTCCTCGAAGAACTGCCGGTAGCCCCACCGGCTGTAGATGCGCTCACCCGATGCCATCGGGATCTTCACGCTGTCGGCGATTTCGCGGAACAGCGTCGGGTTCAAGGGCGTGGTGGGCTCCTCGTAGTAGAAGCAGCGGAACTGCTCGAGTTCGCGGCCGAGTTGGATCGCGGACTTCTTGTCCGTCATCGAGTGGAGCTCGACGATGATGTCCATCGCGGCGCCACCTGCCTCGCGGATCGCCCGAACCCGGTCGACCGCCACCTTGAGCTGGTCGTATTCCAGCAGCCCGTAGTTCGACCAGGCGGTCCATTGGCCTTCGAGGTTGAAGCCGACCGGGTCGACCTTCACGCAGGAGTAGCCGTCCGCCTTGGCCTTGAGCGTCACCTCGGCGTAGTCCTCCGGGGTGACCATCGGGCGCGTCGCGGGGCCCCAGTCGAACTGGATCTGGCTCGCGTACGTGCGCAGCTTGTCGTTGGTCTTGCCCCCGAGCAACTGGTACACCGGCACGCCGAAGGCCTTGCCCTTCAGATCCCACAAAGCGTTGTCGATGGCCGAAATGGCGGCAAAGACCACCCCGCCGCCGCCCATGCCCCAGAACGTCTGCCGGAAGAGCTTCTCCCAGATGGCCTCGATACGGAACGGATCCTCCCCGATGACGAGCTTGGCGAAGTCCTTGGCCATGCCGAACTGGGCCTCCTTGGCGTTTCCGTAGGCCAGCCCGATCTCGCCGAGGCCGAAGAGGCCCTCGTCGGTGTTGACCCGCAGGACGGTGGGGTTCCACGGAGTCCCTTCGACCGCCCCATACGCGTTCATGCGGATGACGTCCACACTCGTGATCTTCATGTGATGTCCCATCCCTAGCGTTCGTCGTGGTCCGCACCAACCCGACTCCATTCGGAGGCGTTGTCCCCCACCCGATCAGCCGCGCACCGCCAGGTCGGCGGGAAGCAGGGCTGCGCCATGGTCGTGCAAGTGGCACGCAACGAGCCGTCCCGACTCTCCGAACCCGGTCTCACCCAGGCCGGGATCCAGCTCGCCGCACGGCTCGAAGGCGTACCGGCACCGCGGTGCGAAGGGACACCCGGTCGGCAGGTGCCTGAAGTCGGGCGGCGTACCGGGAATCCCCTCGAGCTCCCGCTTCGGCCCGTGCAGCGGAGGGAAGGAGTGAAGCAGACCCTGGGAGTACGGGTGGCGCGGCTCGCCGATACACGTCGTCGGCCGAGGCGTCCTCGACGATCTCGCCCGCGTACATGATGGCGATCCGGTCGGCGATCTCGATGAGCAAGCGAGACGTCGTGGGTGATGAAGATCACCGAGAACCCGAGCCTCTCGCGCAGCTCGTGCGATCTGCTCGACGATCTGCCGTTGCATGACGACGTCCAGCGCGGTCGTCGGCTCATCCATGATCAGCACCCGCGGCTCCAAGGCGAGCGCCATGGCGACCATCACGCGTTGCCGCATCCCGCCGGAGAGCTGATGCGGGTAGGACCGCACCCGGTCGGGTGAGATGCCCACCATCGTGAGCAGCTCTCGGGCTCGGCCGTCGCGCTCTGCGCGCGACCACTCGGGCCGGTGCGCGGCTATCGTGTCGGTGAGCTGCCTGCCGACCCGGAACAGCGGGTTGAGCGAGTTCATCGCGCCCTGGAACACGATGGCTGTGTCCCGCCACCGCGCGGCCCGCAGCTCCGACTCCGGCTGGCGGATGATGTCGACCGGCTCCGCTCCGTCGCCCGGATGGTAGAGGACCTGGCCCGCGCTGATCAGCCCGGGCGGGGGCAGCAACCGCGTCGCAGCGTAGACGAGGGTCGACTTGCCGCAACCTGATTCGCCCGCGAGGCCGAGCACCTCACCCTCGTGCAGGGTCAGGTCGACACCACGCAGTGCGCGGACGCGGTCGTCGCCGTAGCCGTAGTCGACCGTCAGGTTGCGGATGTCCAGAACGGGACCGCCGACCTTCCGCGCTCCTGGTGCTCCTGTCGTTCCCGGCGCTGCGGTCTGGGGATCGGTCATCGGGCAACCTCTGAGACTGTCGTGGGTGCGCCGGTGGCTCCGGAGGATCTGCCCACCGGGGCGTCGCGCAGCACGGCTGTGAAGCCGATCCGCGGCCGGATGCCCCGGCGACGCATCTGCCGGGGATTGAGCCCGGCCAGCCGTAGGCGGGGGTTGACGAACTCGTCGATCCCGAAGTTGATCAGGGTCAACGACATGCCGAGCAGGGCGATCGCCACTCCTGCCGGGATGAACCACCACCACGCGCCCCGAGCCAGCGCCTGGTTGGACTGCGCCCAGAAGAGCACCGTCCCCCAGCTCCAGTCCGAGATCGACGTGACGCCGATGAAGGCCAACGTCGTCTGAGACATCACGGCGAAGGTGACGGTGCTGACGAAGCTGGAGGCGATGATGGCGGTGAGGTTGGGCAGTGTCTCGAACCAGACGATCCGCCAGGTGGACTCCCCGCTTGCCCGCGCCGCTTCGATGAAGTCACGTCGTCGCAGGGACAGGGTCTGGGCTCGCAGCAGACGCGAACCCCATGCCCAGCCGGTGAAGGCCAGCACAAGTGCGACGAGCACGTTCCCGGCGGACGGCAGTTGACTGACGATGATGATGATCAGCGGGAGCGCAGGGATGACCAGGAAGATTCTCGCCAGCGCCGAGAGCACCTCGTCGCCTACGCCTCCGATGAAGCCGGCGGTCACACCGACAGCCACGGCGAGCGTTGTCGCGATCACGCCCGCGATGAGACCGACCAGCATGACCCCCCGAGTCCCGACGATGATCTGGGAGAAGACGTCGCGGCCGAGGTGGTCGGTGCCGAGCAGGTGGGAACCGGACGGGCCGACGAGCAGGTCTGTGGAGGCCGCGTTCGGGTCGTAGGGGGCGATCCAGGGTCCGATAACCGCGACGACCACGAATACGGCGAGGATCACCATGCCGGTCACCGCCTTGCCGTTGCGGAGCAGGGCCGGCCGCGCGCGGGCAGTGGGTCTGCTCGCGGAACTCCCGGTTCCCAGGGGCTCGGCCATCTCAGGACTCCTGCCGTGTACGGGGGTCGAGCAAGACGTAGACGAGGTCGGCGGCGATGTTCGCGAGCAGGACCGAGAAGGTGATGACCAGGAAGATGCCCTGCATGAGCGGGTAGTCCTTGCCCCCGATCGCCTGAAGGAGCTGGAAGCCGATCCCCGGATAGGAGAAGACCAGCTCCATCACGAGCGTTCCGGACACCACGAAGCCCAGGGACAGCGCGAATCCGGACATCTGAGGCAGGATCGCGTTCCGCGCGGCGTAGCCGAACATCACTCGTCGCTCCGAGAGGCCTTTGGCCTGGGCGACGGTGACGTAGTCCTCGGAGGTGACGGTCACCATCATGTTCCGCATCCCCAGGATCCAGCCGGCGATCGAGGACAGGATGATCGTGACCGCCGGCAGCAGCGCGTGCTGCACGACCGAGCCGACGAAGGCCCAGGTCCATCCTGGGACCAGCGCCCCGTCGAAGCCTCCACCTGCCGGCAGCACCGGCCACGTCACCGCGAACGCGGCGATGGCGATGAGGCCAAGCCAGAAGTACGGCACCGAGGAGAAGAACGTGGTGACCGGCAGGATCCCGTCGACCCACGACCCCCGCCTCCAGCCGATCAGGACGCCGATGAGTGAACCACCGACGACCGAGATGATCGTGGCGACACCGACCAGGCCGACCGTCCAGGGAAGCGACTGACTGATGACCTGCGACACGGGCGTCGGGAAGAAGATGAAAGACAGCCCGAGATCGCCGTGCAGGATCTGGCCCCAGTACTGCCAGTACTGGGTCCACAGACCGGTGTGCTTGTCCAACCCGAACAGGACGTACAGCGAGTGCACTGCGTCCGTGCTGAGCTGACCCTGATAGCGATTGATGAGGGACTGCACGGGGTCGCCGGGCATTGCCCTCGGAATGATGAAGTTGATCGTCACGGCAGCCCATGCGGTGACGAGGTAGAAGCCGAGCCGGCGGGCGAGGAACTTCACCGCGACACCTCCGAGGCGTCGACAGGACGGACCACCGCGGCCGCGTCGCCGAGGTTCGGCAGCGCGACGCCGGACAGCCGGCTGTCGACGTCACCGGCGTCGCGCGTCGTGTACCCCCAACACGCGACCTCGCGGCCGCCCCCGATCGGCACGAGCACGGGCGTGAGTACCCGGCACGCCTCTGCGGCGAACGGGCATCGGGGATGGAACCGACAGCCAGCAGGAGGTCGAACCATGTTCGGCGGCTCTCCACCTGCACCTGTCGCTCGCTGCACGCCGAGGTGCTCGGGGTCGGGAGCCGATCGCACCAAGAGCTGGGTGTAGGGGTGCGCCGGCCGCTGCGTCACGGACTCGCTGTCACCCGTCTCCACGATCCGACCGGCATACATCACGAAGGTCGCGGTCGGCGAAGTAGCGCGCAGAGGCGATGTCGTGGGTGATGTAGAGGATCGCGATCCCGAGGCGGTCGCGCAAGTCCTTCAGCAGGTTGAGGATGCCGATCCGGATCGACACGTCGAGCATGGAGATCGGTTCGTCGGCGAGAAGCACCTCCGGTTCAGCAGCCAGGGCACGGGCAATCGCCACACGCTGACGCTGACCGCCGGAAAGCTCATGGGGGAAGGAGTCGATGAAGCGCTCCGGGTTGAGCTGGACCCGCTCGAGCAAGCCCCGAAGGGCCGCGTCGAGGCCGGCGCCGCGCAGCCCGCGGTGGTGGATCCGCAACGCCCGGGTCAGCACATAGCGCACCCTGTGAACCGGGTTGAGTGATGCGAACGGATCCTGGAAGATCATCTGGGCACTGTGGCAGTGGGCACGGAAGGCGCGGCCCCTGGCAGCTGTCACCGGCGTGCCGTGCAGCAGCACCTGACCGCCGGTCTGTACGTACAGCCGAGAGAGCAGTCGCGCCACGGTCGACTTGCCAGAGCCCGACTCACCGACCAGCGCAAGCACCTGCCCCGCATGAAGCTCCAGGTCCACGTCGTCCACAGCGTGCACGGCGGCGCCCCTAGCACGCACGCCACCCAAGGGAAAGTGCTTGGTCAAGCCCACAGCCGCCAGGACCGGGACGCCATCGTCATTCATCGGTCACCTGAGTTCCTAGGGTGTACACGACAGAGGGAAGAGGTTGGGGTCCCACCGGCCCGGGGGGCCGGTGGGACCCCGACGCTCAGGAGGCGGGCTTCAGTTTCGTCAAGATGTACGCGGCGTTTGCGCGCGTCGGCTCCGGGTCTGCATAGGCGTCGCTGTCGCTCGGCCACCCGGTGTAGTACTTGGTCGAGAACTCGCCACCCGCCGGACGTGCGTCGATGGCGATCGCCGGGACGTCCTCGACGAAGATCTGCTCCAACTTTGCGAGCGCCGTGGCGCGCCCGGCATCGTCGCTCGCGTCGGTGTAGGCCTTGAACGCGGCCGCCGCGTCAGCGTTCTGGTAGCGACCGTAGTTCCAGGAAGCGCTCTGACCGATCGGCACGTAGTACGCGGGGTCGAACATGTCGCCGTAGGGCTCCCACGGCGTGACACCGAAGTTGGTCCAGTGCTCGGCCGCGTCGAAGTCGCCCGTGGCCAGGTTCGTCGTCCAGGTGTCGCGGTTCGGCGTCTGGACGGTCGCTGTCATCCCGATGGACTTGGCGGCATCCGCGATGAGCTGCAGTGACGTGATGTAGTCGTTCCAGCCGGCCGGGTCCTGCAAGGTGAAGGTCACGGGGTGGCCGTTCTTGCCGATCAACGTGTTGCCCTGGTAGGTGTAGCCCGCGTCGGTGAGGACCTTCTTGGCGCCGGCGACGTCGACGGAGAAGGTCTTGTTCTTGTAGGTGTCGGCGATGAAGGAATCGCCTGCCGGCTGCGGGATGCCCGTCACATTGGTAATTGCTGGGAAGATCCCCGACTCGGCGATGGTGCTCGCCTTGGCGCGGTCGACCACCATGTTCAGCGCCTTGCGGACCGCCACATCGTTGAACGGCGCCTTGGCGGAGTTGAGGACGAGTTGGTCGATGGCCAGACCGGCCGGGAAGAAGAACGTGTTGTGCGCCGGGTCCTTGTCGACGTAGACCTTCTTGTAGTCGGCGATGAACGTCCAGGCCCACTGGACCTCACCGGTAGCGAGCGCCGTCGTGAGAGTGTCGTTGCCGGAGTACGAGGTGTACCGCAGCTGCGGAACTGCCAACTTGCCACCCCAGTAGGTCGGGCTGGCCTTCAGCGTCACGGACTGCGGGGTCCAGGTCGTCAACGTGTACGGGCCGGTCCCGATCGGGTGCTGGTTGAGGTCCGTCGTCGGGTCGGCGATCTTCTCCCAGATGTGCTTGGGGACGATGAACAACTGAAGGACCTTGAGCTGGTTGATGAACTGACCGCTCGTGAAGTCCGCCGTGACGGTGTCGCCGGTCACGCTGATGTTCCCGTACGGGAGGCCCTCCGTGTTGAGGGCGGCGTGGTCCTTGCGCAGCTGCAGCGAGTAGGCGATGTCGTCGGCGGTGAAGGGTGTTCCGTCCGACCAGGTGACGCCGTTGCGAGCGACGATCGTCAGCTGGGTGAAATCGGCATTCCAGGTCCAGGACTTCGCCAGCCACGGAACCGCGGGGTCGGTCGGGCGGGTGTCGTTCACCTGGGCGAGCGGCTCGTAGATCGCCCACGAGTAGCCGAGCGAGCGAGCTGACGAGGTGCTGAGGAACGGGTTGGAGTTGTTGGTCTGCGTGCCGTTCGGCATGCCGATGGTCAGGGTCTGCCCGGCCCCGGCGGCTGCGCCGTTCGACGCGGAACCGGCGGCTCCACCTGTCGACGCGCAGCCCGCGACGAGCGCCAGCGTGGCCAGACCCAGGACTGCCGCTCTCGGTATGCGGTTCATTGACATCTCCTGGCACGGTGAGGGGTTACCGATCGGGGTTCGGCGGGAGGGGTGCTCGCGCCAGGATCATGTGCGGGCATCGGGAATTCCGTTCAGATCTGGCCGCGCCTGCCTCACTGGGCTCGTGACCTTCGGATACGCCGAGAAGCCCTCGCTGGACGGCGGTCGCGGCGTCGCGGTGACGCATGGCCACGACATCAACCGCTGCCCGGGCCGGTCGTTACTCCCTCGCGGGTGGCTCTCGTTGCTTGCGCTGATCGAGTGCAGTCTTCTGCACAGTTTGTACGTAAGTCAAGTCCCGATGTGATTAAGTACACGTCCGGGGAGCGTGGACTTGACCTTGCGGCGTGCAGAGTGCCGGATCAACCAGCCGGCTGCCCGCGGCCCGGATCGCCGTCGGTTCCGCTGATCCGGTTGCGTCCCTCGCGCTTGGCTCGGTACAGCTGCGAGTCCGCCAGCTGGAGGAGCTGGTCGGGCGTCCGGTCGGGACCGGGGACGAGGGCGGCGACGCCGATGCTGACCGTCACGTGGCCGTGGGTGGCGGACTCGTGCGGCTCGCCAAGGGCCTCGATGGACAGGCGGACCCGTTCCGCGATCGCCTCCGCCGTGGTCAGGTCGCCGTCGGGAATGACGACGCAGAACTCCTCCCCGCCGTAGCGGGCCACCATGTCCCTGGCCCGGATGGCGGTGCTGATCGTGGCCGCGACCCTGGCGAGGCACCGGTCCCCGGCCGGGTGCCCGTAGCGGTCGTTGTACTGCTTGAACTGGTCGATGTCGATCATCGCGAGGGCGACCGGGGCCGACCGCCGCGCCGCATGATGCCACTGCGCCTTGAGGGTGTCGGTGAGCCGCCGTCGGTTGGGCAGCCCGGTGAGGGGATCGGTGACGGCCAGTTGCTCGAGTTGCTCGTTGGCCGTGGTCAGGGCCTGGGTGCGTTCGGCCACCCGGTGCTCCAGGGCCGTGTACAGCCGGGCGTTCTCCAGGGAGACGGACAACTGCCCCGCCAGCAGCTGCACGATGTCCTGGCGGTCGGTGCTGAAGGCGCCGCGCCCGTGACGGTTGAGCAGGATCAGGACGGCGGTCGGCTCGCCTCGGGTGAAGATCGGCATCGCGAGCAGGGAGCAGGCGTCAAGACCCTGGACCCAGGGGTCCCCGGCGAACCGTCCGTCGCGGGTGGCGTCCTCGACCAGGAGCGCCTGCCGGGTCCGCTCGACGTAGCGGAACGCCGAGATGGGCAGCAGCCCCGCGGACGCCGCCTCCTCCGGGGACAGCTCCAGCTGCCGATCGTGATCCTGCCCGGTGCCGTCACCGGTCGGTCCGTCCCCGGGCCGGGCGTCCTCGGGAGCACGGCGGCGGTGCGGCAGCACCCAGCGCGCCCGGTCGGCGTCCCGCAGCACGAGCCTCACGTCGGTGGCGCCGGTCAGCGCGCCGACGACGTCGACGACCCGGTCCAGCAGCAGCGCCAGATGGGTCTCCGAGCTCAGCGCCTGGGAGGCCCGGACCACAGCCATCATGTCGATCGCGTCGGAGGACATCGCCGTGCTGCCCGGCCCGGCATGCGACCCCGGCCCGGCATGCGACCCCGACCCGGAATGGGACCCCGGCCCGGCAAGGGCTGATCGGGTGGCGGTGGCCCGAAGGTGCGGGTACGCAGCGTCCAGTTGCTCGACCTTGGCGTCGGCACCCCACTCCCGGTAGGCCTCCCGCGCCTCGCGCAAGGCCAGCCCGCCGGCGTGCTCCAAGCCGCGGGCGAGCTGGAAGGCCGCGCGGCTCTCGGCGATGAGCGCCTGGTGCCACGGTCGCCGTCCTGCCCCGGCCTCGCGCTGCGCGCGGTCGAAGGCCAGGTCGGCCGCTGCGAGGTCGCCGAGCAGCCAGGCTCGCTGCGCGTCCAACCATGCGCTGAGGTGGGTGAAGTTGACCGGCGACTCGGCCGCCCGCCGGCTCATCCACTCCCGGTGCCGGTCGAATTCGGCCAGCAGGCCGGGATCGACGGCCGCCGTCCGCCGCATCTCCTGCGCGAGGGCAACAGCCCGCAGGAGGTACACCCGAGTGGCCACCTGGGTGGCCTGGAACGCGCGGATCGCGGACAGGCCCGCCCCGGCATGGTGGAGCAGGGCGGCCTGATCTGCGAAGACGGCGGCCGTCAGGGCACGCACCGTGTGGAAGTGGCCGGCGGCGGTGAGATTTCCCGCGTGCGCGTCCAGGTGCTCCCGTTCGTCGAAGCCGTCGTCGTCGAACCCTCCGCGGGTGCGGGTCTGGCCCCGAAGCGCCCGGGCTGCCTGCCGGTACGGCGCCAATACCGCACCCACCTGGTGGTTGCCGGTCCGCTTGGTGAGGGCAAGCCCGGACTCGACCTCGTCGAGGAACTCCTCCAGAGTGGGCGCACACTCCAGCAGGACGCAGCCGGACACGTAGTAGGTGTACGAGGCGTCGTTCCCGCGACCGCTGCGCAGGAGGTCCTCCCGCGCCCCACGGGCCTGCGCGACTGCGGTCTCCAAGGGGTCGACCCACGACCCGGCGGCCAGCGCGTAGAGGTACCGCTCGTAGGCCACGTCGTAGCCGAGTGCCTCCCCGGTGGCCAGGGCCCTTCTCGCCGCCTCGTGACCGGTCCGGTGATCCTGGCGCAGCGGGATCGTGGCGAACGGCGCCCTGATGAGCGGGCCGAGCAACGTCGGGGAGGGGCCGCCCTCGGCCCACACCCGGGCGGCCAGCGTGATCAGCCAGGGGGTGACCGCGGCGCCGGTGAAGACACCCGGCGGGATGGTCCGGTTGAGAACCCTGGCCACAGCGGCGAGCCGAGGGTCCCGGTTCGTCCCGTGGCGGATGTCGTCCGCCTCGCTGCCGGTGCCGACCCACTCCTGCAGCGCGTCGAGGCCGAGTTCCGTCTCTGCGCCGAGCGTGCCCTCGGTGGGGGCCGGGTGGCCGAGCGCGGCAAGCATCGCCAGCCCCAGGGCCATGGCGTCCTGCGGGCGCTTGCGGTTGGTCAGGCTGCGGATCTGCACGCAGGCGGCCCCGGCCAACTCGACAGGGTCGGGATGATCGCGCGACAGGCTCTCGTACAGCCGGTCCAGATCCTCGAATCGAGTGAGGGCGAACAGCGCCGCGTGCCAGTCGACGAACACCGACCGGCGCAGCGCCCCGCCCTCATCGGCGACCGTCCGGCGGGTGAGTGCCGCGTCAGTGCCCAGCAGCGCGGCGGCGGCGGCGAGGAGCCGCTCGGTCAGCGCGGGATTGCCCAGCAGGCGCGCCTGCCGGGCGGCGTCCTGGAACAGCAGGACCACGGCACGGCGTTCGGCCGGGTCGCTCACCTCGTCGATCGCCTGCAGGTACTGTTCGGCGGCCGTCATCGTGGTGCCGCGGAGCGCGGACAGGCGGCGTGCGAGGGCGAGGCTGCGGGCGGCCCGAGCGGCGGGAGTCATGCAGTTGTGGGCGGCCTGCTGGATCCGGTCGTGGCGGAACCGCACGGAGGCGGCGCCGTCGTCCCCGATCACCAGCAGCCCCTTCTCCAGGGCGGGTCCGAGCGCCTCGTCAAGGACGCGATCACGGGTCGAGCCGCGGTCGTCGTCCGGGTACAGGATGAGGGCCAACAGGTCGAGGCCGACCTCGGCGCCCAGGCAGGCCGTCACCTCCAGCAGTTCCCGGGTCACGGCGGGGAGGGCAGCGATGCGCGCGGTGAGCAAGGACAGGACGTCGCCGCGCCCGATCGGCCGGTCCAGCCCGTCCGTGTCCCACCTCCAGCCCGCGTCCGTCAACCGCAGGACACCCTCCTGACGCAGCATGTTCAGGAACTCGACGGTGTCGAAGGGGTTGCCGTCGGTGTGCCGCCGCACAGCGTCCGCGAGCGAGGTCACCTCGGACGGCGCCTGCCGAAGCATTCCCCCGATCAGGGCCTCGGCGTCGGCCGGTGGCAGGTTGGTCAGGTGCACCTCCGCCGGCGGTGGCGCGGCCCGGCGCCAGCGGGGCAGCAGGCCGGACAGCGGATGGGCGGCGTCGACCTCGCTGTCGCGGTAGGTCCCCACCAGGAGCACCCCCGCCGGACACGGTCCGCTGAGGACGTCGTCGACGAAGTCCAGGGTGGCCGGTCCCGCCCACTGCAGGTCGTCCAGGACGATGACGAGTGGACACTCCGGGACCGCCACTGCTCGCAGCAGGTCGAACTGCGCCTGGCGCAGCAGGGACGGCGCTTCCAAGCGATCGGCGAGGTCGCCGTCCGGCTCCACCTGGAGCAGCGCGGCGAACTCCGGCAGGGCGGCGGCGATCAAGCGGGCCCGCGGACCGAGCGCGGCGGTCGCCGCGTCCCGAACCTGCGCGACCCGGGATTCGGGCTCCGCGAGGAGCAGGCGACCGATCGTGCGCAACGCGTGCCGGGTGGAGCTGGAGTCGGGGTCCTGCCGGTACTGGTCCGACTTGCCGTGGACCAGCCAGCCGCCCACCGCGGTGACCTTGGGGCGCAGTTCGTCGACGAGCGCGGACTTGCCCACGCCGGGATCACCGCTGACCAGCAGCGCCCGGCGACGGCCGGCCACGGACTCGGCGATCAGGTCGTCCAGCAGGGCGGTCTCCCGGGAGCGTCCCACGAGCCGGGTGGGCGGGGTCAGCCGTGACGGGAAGTCCCGCTCGCCCGGGGTGAACCCCCGGCCGTCCCCGGGACCGGGGGTCCGGGTGAGCGCGCCCAGGTCCCACAGGAGGCCTTCGGCGCTCTGGTAGCGGCGGCCCGGGTCCTTTTCCAGCAGGTGGGCAACAACGGCTGACAGCTCCGGCGGCAGCGACGGGTTGACCGTGGACGCCGGCCGAGGGACCAGCGTCAGGTGGGAGTGGATCAGCCGGAGCGGGTCCTCGTCATCGAACGGGAGTTCCCCGGTGGCCGCCTGGTACAGGGTGACGCCCAGCGCATACAGGTCGGCCCGGTGGTCCACCTGCCACCCGGTGCGGCCCGTCTGCTCCGGGGCCAGGTACTGCAGCGTTCCGGTCAGCTCCCGGTGGTGCGTGAAACCCGGCCTCTCCTCGGCGAAGGTGGTGGCCAGGTCGAAGTCGATCAGCATCGGCGCGGCGGGACTGCCGTGCACCAGGACGTTGCCGGGGTTGATGTCCTTGTGCACGACTCCGCGCTGGTGCACTGCCGCGACCACCCGGGTCAGCTGCGTGGCCAGCTCGACCCAGGCGGGCACGGTGAGGGGGCCGTGGCGCAGCTGCGCGGCCAGCGGGATGCCACCGGAGTCCGCCAGCAGGAGCACGTTCCGGTCCGGTCCCGGGACCGGCTGCGGTACGCCCGCCACCCCGGCCAGCCGCTCCAGAATGCCCGCCTCGTGCCGTACACGGCGCAGGGCATGAGGGCCGAGGGACTGCTTGCGGATCACGGTGACCGGCGATCCGTCCGGGGTCATGCCAACGGTGCGGGTCACGCGCGTCCGGTCGCCCTCGTAGAGCAGCTCGTCGTCCACGCGTCTCCCATCAGTGCGCGAGCCCGACCCTCGACGGGCTGCTCGGGAGGGACGCGCGCCCACGCCCGTCGCCCGGCCGTTCGTCGCGCTGCTCCTGCCCTATCGGACGCGACCGCCCGGGGCTGAACCCGGTGGCACGTCCCGTACTCCCATCGGGTGACGGCCCGCGCCGACGCAGCGCGGGCTTCCCCCCAGGTGAGCGCCGGGCCACGGGGTGGAGCAGAATGCCCGACGCCCGACGGGGGAAGGACCTGGTCGAGGAGGTAGCCCGTGATCCGCGTGCTCACCCTGCACGACGCAGTGGTGGCCGGAGCAGCTGTCGGCGTCGGAATCCTGGTGAGTCTGCTGGCGCGAGGGGCCCTCGCCTGGCTGGGGCACCACGCCGACCGGACCCGGCAGGACGCCGACGACATCGTGGTGGCCGGTCTGCGGATCCTGCTTCCGTGGGCGGCCGTGGTCGGCGGGCTGTGGGCCGCGGTGGCCACGCTCCCGCTCTCCCGGACCCTCGATGCCCAGGCCAACCGAGGGTTCGTGGCGGCCCTGGTACTGGTCGCCACGCTGGCCGGGGCCCGGGTGACGGCCGAGGCGGTCCGCTCGCTCGCCCTGTCCCGCTCCGGGGTGGCCGGCTCGGCGAGCATCTTCGTCAACGTGGTGCGGGTGGGCGTGTGGGCCATGGGCCTGCTGGTGCTGCTGGAGACGGCCGGGGTGTCGATAGCCCCGCTGCTGACCGCGCTCGGGGTGGGCGGGCTGGCGCTGGCGCTGGCGCTTCAGGACACCCTCGCCAACCTGTTCGCGGGCCTGCACATCCTGGCCTCCAAGAAGGTGCAGGTGGGTGACTTCGTCCAGCTCGGCAGCGGCGAGCAGGGATACGTCACCGACATCAACTGGCGCAACACCGTGGTCCGCCAACTGCCGAACAACATGGTGATCGTGCCCAACTCCCAGCTCGCCGGGTCGGTGGTGACCAACTACTACCGGCCGGCGCGGGAGCTGTCCGTGCTGGTGCAGGTCGGGGTCGGCTACGGCAGCGACCTGTCCGAGGTGGAGCGGGTCACCTGCGAGGTGGCCAGGGAGGTGATGACGGCCGTGGACGGTGGGGTCGCCGAGCACGACCCGTTCATCCGCTTCCACACCTTCGGGGAGTCCAGCATCGACTTCTCGGTGATCCTGCGCGCCCGTGAGTTCACCGACCAGTACCTGGTCAAGCACGAGTTCATCAAGCGGCTGCACGGCCGCTACCGCAAGGAGGGCATCGAGATCCCGTTCCCGATCAGGACCGTCATGCTGCCGGGCACCGGGCCCGGAGATTCCTGACCCGGTCGGGTGGGCGGGCAAGATTGCGGGGGCCGGGCGGGATTGCGGGCCGGCCGGGCGCGGTTCAGGCTCGGGGCATGCCGATCACGAGGCGGATCACGTCGTTCAACAAGAGGTTCGTCAACCCGCTCACCCTGCGGCTGGCCGGGCACGGGTCGATCGCGGACCTCGAGCACGTGGGGCGTACCTCCGGCCGGGTCTTCCACACCCCCCTGATGGCGTTCCGTGAAGGGGACGCGGTGACCGTGGCGCTCACCTACGGGCCCGAGGTGCAGTGGCTGAAGAACGTCGCCGCGGCCGGTGGGTGTCGGATGCGGCTGGCGGGGGAGCGGTTGGTGCTCGGCGCCCCCCGGCGGCTGTCCGAGGCCGACGGCCTGGCCCGGATGCCGAACCCGCAGCGCCTGGTGTTGCGCCGGGCGATCCGCTGCCGGGAGTTCGTCGAACTGCCGGTGCTGTCGGTCGGGCAGGACGCCCCGCCCCGGTGAGCATCACCCGTTGACCATGGTCCGACCCGCGCGGACAATACGACGCCTCACCCACGTCCGGTGGAGGGTCAGCCATGGCACGCACCGCAGTCGTCACCGGGGCAGCCTCGGGGATCGGTAAGGCCACCAAGGAGTTGCTGGAGTCGCGGGGCGAGCGGGTGATCGGGGTCGACATCCATGACGCCGACGTGGTCGCCGACCTGTCCACGGCGCAGGGGCGTGCCGGGATGGTGACCCGGGTCGGCGAGCTCAGCGACGGGGCGGTGGACGCGGTGTACGCCATCGCCGGGCTGGCGCTGCCCGCCCCGGCGACGGTGGCGGTGAACTTCTTCGGGATGGTCGCCACCCTGGAGGGGCTGCGCCCGCTGCTGCTGTCTTCGGCGGAGCCGCGGGCCGCCGGGGTCACCTCGATGGCCAGCCTGATGCCGGTCGACGACGACCTCGTCGCCGCGATGACCGCCGGTGACGAGGCAGCGGCCCTGGCCCGGGCGGCGGTGCTCGCCGAGCAGCCGGAGACCACCGGGGCCCTGATCTACTCCTCCACCAAGAAGGCGTTCGCCCAGTGGGTCCGCCGTCTGGCCCCGACCGACGCCTGGGCCGGTGCCGGCGTCCCGCTCAACGCCGTGGCGCCGGGGATCATCGCCACCCCGATGACCGCCGCGATGATCGACACCGAGGAGGCACGCCGGTCCATCCTGGAGATGGTGCCCATGCCGTTGAACGGCATCGCCGAACCGATCGTCGTCGCCCGGCTGCTGGCCTGGCTGGGCAGCCCGGAGAACAGCCACCTGTGCGGCCAGGTGGTCTTCGTGGACGGCGGGAGCGATGTGGTGATCAGGGGCGACTCCACCTGGTGACGGCCGCGCCCGCCGGGTCCGACCCGGCGCGGCGTGGCGCTCCCCACCCCGGTCCTGCTCCCCAGGACAACCGCCGCACCGGATGGACGCAGGCCCGTTGCTCTAGCGCAGCGGGACCAGCCCGTGGTCATAGGCGAAGATCACGATCTGGATCCGGTCACGCAACCCCAGCTTGGCCAGGATGTGGCCGACGTGCGTCTTGACGGTCGCTTCGGACACGTGCAGCCGGGCCGCGATCGCGGGGTTCGCATGGCCGGTGGCTATCTCGATCAGAACCTGCCGTTCTCGCTCGGTCAGCGGCTGCAGCGCGTCGAGATCGGGGCCGGGCTGCGGGGCACGGACGAGCTGATCGAGCATCCGACGGGTCGTCGGCGGAGCGATCACGGCGTCGCCGGCATGTACCGCGCGAATCGCGGCCAGCACCTCGACCGCGGTCGCGTCCTTGAGCAGAAATCCGCTGGCGCCCGCCCGCAGCGCCGCATAGGCGTACTCGTCGAGGTCAAAGGTGGTCAGCACGATCACCTTCGGCGCGCGCGGCGCCGCGATCAGCTGCCGCGTCGCCTGGATGCCGTCCATCCGCGGCATCCGGATGTCCATCAGCACCACGTCCGCGCGAATCGTGCGGAGCAGGTCTATCGCCCGTGCGCCGTCACCGGCTTCGCAGACGACCACCATGTCGTCGGCGTTCTCGACCACCATCGACAGGCCCGTACGCACGAGCTCCTGGTCATCGACCAGCGCCACCCTGATCGTCACGGCTGACCTGCGGCGGAGCCTCGGCGGGGGAACCCGGCCCGAACGACGAAACCCGCCTGCTCCGGCCCGGCGCCGAGGGTGCCGCCGACGGCCGCCACCCGCTCGCGCAGTCCGCGCAGGCCGGACCCGGCGCCCGGGACCGGCGGGTGAATGCCCGGCCCCGGCGCCGCGGCGCCGCCGTCCCGGACCTCGATGGTCATGCCGTCCGGCCGCCAGTCCAGGGTGACGGCGACCCGGGTGCCCGGTCCGGCGTGCTTGACCGCGTTGGTGAGCGCCTCCTGGACCACGTGGTGGGCGGCCAGATCCGCGGCCGGGCCGAGGCTGTAGCGGGTGCCGCGTTCGGTGAGGTCGACGTCCAGCCCGGCACCCCTGACCCGATCCAGCAGGGCGGGCAGCTCGGCCAGCGAGGACCAGGTGGCGAGCGGGGCCGGACGCCCGACGCCGGGCGGTTCGGTGCGGTCGGGGTCACGCAGGACGCCCAGCATCCCTCGCATGTCGGTCAAGGCCTCCCGGCCCACCCCGGCGATGGTGCGCAGTGTCTGTCCGGCACGTCCGGGCGCACGCTCGGCCAGCAGCGCACCACCTTCGGCCTGCCGGACGATCACCGCCAGGGAATGGGCGACGACGTCGTGCATGTCGCGGGCGATCCGGGCACGGTCGGCCAGCACCGCCGTCCGGGTGGCTTCGGCCCGCGCGGCTGCCTCCCGCGCCGTCTGGGCCGCTCGGGACATGCCCAACCCCCATCCGGCCGACACCGACGAGAACAACGCCAGGGCGAGGTAGACCCGGTACTGCACCGCGGGTGGGTAGCCGGGCGGTACTACCTGGTCGCCCGCCCTTGCCGACGCGAGGACGACGCCGACGGCCGCCAGCGCAATCGCGACCATGGCCTCGCGCCGGGTGCCTCGGGCGCAGACCGCGTACAGCACCGGAAGGAACGTGAGGCTCGACGGCAGGAACAGCATCGGGAAGGCGTCGATCCCGCCGCTGACGGGGTGCTGGACCTGCGCTTCGGGCGCCAGCACGACCACGACCATCGCTGCGCAGGCGACCAGATAGCCCAGCGCCGGCGCCGTCCGGCGCAGGGCAAGGCTCGCGTGCAGCAGCACGAACGCCGACACGACGGCGACCATCCACCCAGGAGGCTGGCGGACCGCCGTCAGCGACAGCGCCGACAGCGGCATCAGCACCCCGGCGACAGCCGCCGCCACCACGGCGTCCACGGCCAGCGCCCGCCGGACCCCACGCCACGCCGACCAGGGCGGCCACCCCCAACCGGCTCCCGGGGCCTGCGGCGCAGTGATCACGGCCATGATCGTAGGGCGCGGGTCGACGCGGTCCGCAACCACGGGCGCAGCTGGCTCGGGGCGCGCTCAGACCGTGGGCGGAGGCGGATCAGACCAGCCTCCGACGCGCCGGTGAGCACGGGAACGGCAGTCTGAAGCCGCGTCAGCTACTCACCGGGCCAGCAGCGGGGCCGGATCCGTCGAGGGAGGGAAGGAGAATCGTGAGGCAACGTACGGGCGAACTCTGGATCGGCTTGGGGATCTTCCACCTGGTGCTGATCGGCGTCCTGGGGCACAAGGAACTGGCCGGCATCGTGACTGCCGGAGTTGTCGACGGGCTCAGCGGCTCCACGCAACGGGAGGTCGCCTTCTGGCTCTTCTACCTCGGCATCCCCTTCATCCTGATCGGCCTGATCACCCGGTGGGCGCAACAGCGGCTCGGGACGGTGCCGGCGTCCCTGGGCTGGGCGAGTGCGGTCAGCGGGCTCCTCGGATGGCTCGTCGTCCCCGTGTCCGGCTTTCCGCTGATGGCGGCGCTCGGCCTGTACACCGTCCGGGTGGCCCGCGGTGAGGCGGCCGCGCTCCCCGGTATCCAGCCTGCACGAACGGAATCCGGCGCCCGGCAGGGCGAACCGCATGGCAGGAAGGCAGGGAATGGGAATGCCGTTCACCGATGAGCAGTGGAGCATCGCCAGGGGAGTGTTCTCCCGATCCTTCCCGTCCTCCCTGCACTACGCCGTAGCCACCGTCAATCCCGATGGTTCCCCCCACGTCACTCCCATCGGGTCGGTCATCCTGCTCGACAACGGCAACGGGCTGTTCTTCGACGCATACCTCGGGGCCACGGGACGGAACCTGCAGAAGGACAACCGGGTCTGCGTTCTTGCCGTCCACTCGAGTCGGCTGATGTTCCTGAAGGCCCTCGTGTCGGGCCGGTTCAGCGCACCGCCGGCCATCAGGCTGGCCGGCGTGGTGGGGGACAAGCGTCCGGCAACCGCGGACGAAGCGGAACTGTTCCACCGCCGCGTACAGCGGTACCGCGCGCTCAAGGGTCACGACCTGCTCTGGGGGAACCTCCGCTTCGTGCGTGAGGTCAGCTTCGAGACCGCCTACCCGGTCCGCGCCGGGGCGATGACCGCCGGGCTCTGGCCGGTGCTCCACCCGCCCACTCATGGCGACGGGCCGCACGGCCTCCTCAGCCGGTGGCCAGGGCGAAGGGCAGGACTTCGGCTGCCCCGGCCAGGCGCAGGGCCCGACCGGCAATGCTGATCGTCCACCGGGAGGCGATCAGGTCATCGACCAGCAGTACCGGGGGATCATCGAGGGCGGCCAGCGTGGTGCGCATCGGCTCGGGCACGGCGAACGCATCCCACACCCCGGCCAGCCGGAAGGCACTGTTGCCGCCCGGCTCCCCGCGCGGGCCGCCGTCGACGGCCACCATCGGGCCCGAGCCAGGTCAGCCGCCCGACCTCGGCCAGATGTCGGGCGACCGAGGTGACCAACCGGGGGCGGCGCCGGGTCGGCACCGCCGCGACCGCCACCGGCCGATGCTGCCAATCCCACTGCCGCAGCACCTCGACGCAGGCCTGCAACAGCGCGGCGCCGGCGGGCTCGTCGGGGGCGGCGGGATCGAGCAGTGCGCGGAGCCGCTGTCCCCAGCCGAGGTCGGTCAGCCGGGCGAGCACGCGACCCGTCTGCGAGCTGCTCGTCGGCCGGCGATCCGGCCCGGACCGCGACCCCGAGCCGGTCCATGCCGGTGGGCCACTGGGCCCGCGGCTCGAGCCTCGACGCCGGCCCGCTGCAGCCGGCGCGCGGCCGGCCCGACGGGCGGCGTCCGGGACGGTCGTCGGGATACCAGGGGTCCGGCGCAGCGGTCGCAGCGTCCGCAGTCCGCGGTGCCAGGGATCGTCGAGCGCCTCTGGCAGGAAGCGCCATCCGGCACCCGCGGTGTCGCTCGTAGCCGAGCATGGCCGCTGCCTCGGCCTCGCGGGCGGCCGACACGCGGGCGTAGCGCTCGCGCGTCGTAGGTCCAGGCTCGGCCGGTCGCGACCCAGCCGCCGGACACCCGCTCGACCGCGCCCTCGACGTCGAGCACCTTGAGCAGCAGCTCCAGCCGGGTCCGCCGGACGTCGGCGACGGTCTCCAGGGCGGCCGTCGACAACGGCCGAGCAGCAGCTCGGCGAGCGCGTCGAGCACGGCGTCGGCATGCTCCTGCCGAGGCATCGACGCGGTGGCGAAGTAGCGCCAGATGTCCGGTCCTCGGGGCCGGGCAGCAGCAGCACGTCGGCGCGGTCGGTGGCCCGGCCGGCGCGCCCGACCTGCTGGTAGTAGGCGACCGGCGAGGCGGGGGCGCCGAGATGGACGACGAAGCCGAGGTCGGGCTTGTCGAAGCCCATGCCCAGCGCGCTGGTCGCGACCAGCGCCTTGACCTCGTTGCGGCGCAGAGCGTCCTCGGCCTCTTCGCGTTCGGCGGGGTCGGTGCGCCCGGTGTAGGCGCGCACGCTCGTGGCCGGCCTCGCGCAGCACGGTGGCGGTGTCCTCGGCCGCGGAGACGGTGAGGGTGTAGACGATGCCGCTGCCGGCGAGCTCGCCGAGATGGGCGGCCAGCCAGGCGAGCCGGTCCGCGGCCGCCGGCAGCGGCAGGACGCCCAGCCGCAGGCTGGGCGCGGGCCAGCGGTCCGCGCAGCGTGAGTCACCTCGTGGCCGCCGGCGGCGAGCTGCTCGGCGACGTCGGTGACCACCCGCGCGTTGGCGGTCGCCGTGGTCGCCAGGACCGGGTATCCCGGTGGGAAGTCGGGCGAGCAGGTCGCGGATCCGGCGGTAGTCGGGGCGGAAGTCGTGCCCCCAGTCGCTGACGCAGTGGGCCTCGTCGACGACCAGCAGCCCGGACCGGGCCGCCAGCGTCGGCAGCTGCTCGGTCGCGGAACCGGGGGTTGTTCAGGCGCTCGGGGCTGACCAGCAGGACGTCGCCGTCGTCCGCGGCCAGCGCTGCGGTGACGTCGTCCCACTCCTGGGCGTTGGCCGAGTTCATCGTCAGCGCGCGGATCCCGGCGCGGGCGGCGGCCGCGACCTGGTCGCGCATCAGGGCCAGCAGCGGGGACACGATCAGCGTCGGGCCGGCCCCGGCATCGCGCAGCAGCGCGGGTGGCGACGAAGTAGACCGCGGACTTGCCCCAACCGGTCCGCTGAACCACCAGGACCCGTTGCCGCTGCTGCACCAGCCCCGCGATGGCGTCCCACTGCCCGTCCCGGAAGGTGGCGTCCGGGTGGCCGACCAGGGTGCGCAGCGCTTCCTCGGCGGCCTGACGCAGGGCCGGCGCGCCAGGGTGGCCCTGACCGGCGGCCCGCCCCCGGCCGGCGGGGTCGCGGTCATCGGGCGTCCGAGCGGGCAGGCATGCCTCCATCCTGCCCGAGCGGCGACGGGGATCGTGCAGCCCGGCGGTGGTCACCCCGGCGTGCGCTCGGCCCCGCCGGTCACGCCCGCGACGATGAGGTCGGCCAGCGCTCGATACGCCCGGGAGTCGTCCAGGCCGGTGAGCGCCTCGATCTCGCCGCGCTGAATCGACGCCATCACCTGCGCTACGACCGCCCCGACGAAGGTCGCGTTCACCCGCCGCCGGGCCGGCGCCGCGTCGTGGACCAGGGCCTGCACCCGGCGGGCCGCGATGGCGGTGTTCTGGGAGTAGATCTCCCGCGCGGGGGCGAAGGACTCCAGATCGGCGAAGAACGACGTGCTCGCCGGTGAGAGCTCGTCCGAGATCGCCCGCAGGTAGGCCGCGATCCGGCGCGAGGGGACCAGCTCGCGGGTGACCCGCCGCTCGACCCGCTCCGTGGCGCGGCGGAAGAAGGCCCGCACGACCGCGACGATCAGCTGCTCCTTGCTCGGCGCGATGGCGTAGAGGGTGGACTTCGAGCAGTTCAGCCGGACAGCGAGGTCCTCGACGGTGAAGGAGAGGAATCCCTCGGCCAGGAACAGCTCCACCAGCCGGTCCAGCAGGGCTTCGCGCCGGGCCGATGGGCGGGCCGATGGGCGGGCCGGACCGCTCGCCGTGGGCATACCCTGTACCGTACCAAGGAACGGTATCCAGTACAGTTCCGCCTACCCTTCAGGGGGCCCCATGCCCGTGATCCGCCTGCTTCCGAGCGCCGAGGCCGAGGATCTGGTGGCGCTGACCCGTGAGCTGGTCGGCAAGGAGTTGCTGCCACGGGCAGATCAGGACGAGCGCTCGGCGACCTTTCCCCGGGACCTGTTCCGCACTCTCGGCCGGGCGGGGCTGCTCTCGCTGCCCTACCCGGAGGAGTTCGGTGGTGGCGGTCAGCCGTTCGAGGTGTACCTGCAGGTGCTGGAGGAGCTCGGTGCCGGCTGGGCCGCGATCGCCGTCGGTGTCAGCGTGCACGCGCTGTCCTGCTTCGGCGCTGGCCAGCGTGGGGACGCCGGAGCAGCGGCGGCGCTGGCTGCCGGGCATGCTGTCCGGTGACCTGCTGGGCGCCTACTGCCTGTCGCGAGGCGCACGCCGGGCTCCGATCCGGCGGCGATGCGCACCCGCGCGGTCCGGACCGGGGACGAGTACGTCATCACCGGCGCCAAGGCCTGGACCACGCACGGCGGCGAGGCCGACTTCTACACGGTGATGGCCCGCACCGGCGAGGACGATCGCGGGGCATCTCCTGCTTCCTCGTGCCGGCCGACGCCCCGGGCCTGAGCGCGGACGTGCCCGAGGACAAGATGGGCCTGACCGGCTCCACCACGGCGACCATGCTCTTCGACGGGGTCCGGGTGCCGGTGGAGCGGCGGTCTGGGTGCGGAGGGCGAAGGGCTGCGGATCGCGCTGGCGGCACTCGACTCCGGCCGGCTCGGGGTCGCCGCGGTGGCGACCGGCCTGGCCCAGGGCGCGCTGGACGTGGCGGTCGGCTACGCCAAGGAGCGCGAGGCGTTCGGACGACCGATCATCGATCACCAGGGTCTGGCCTTCCTGCTCGCCGACATGGCCGCGGCGGTCGGAGTCGGCCCGGGCCACGCTACCTGCACGCGGCCCGGCTGCGGGACGCCGGGCGGCCGTTCGCGCCGCAGGCCTCGATCGCCAAGCTGGTCTGCCACCGACAACGCCATGCGCGTCACCACCGACGCGGTGCAGGTGCTCGGCGGCGCCGGCTACACCCGGGACTTCCCGGTCGAGCGGTACATGCGCGAGGCCAAGGTGATGCAGATCTTCGAGGGCACCAACCAGATCCAGCGCCTGGTCATCGCCCGCTCGCTGCGCTGACCGCTCGACCCTCAGGCCGAGGCGCTGATCAGCGCGAGCCCGGTGGGCGAGGTCCGCACCTGGCCCGGGCCGAATCCCGAAGCGGCCAGCAGGCGCCGCAACTGCGGGAGGGAGCGTTCCCGGCCGGCGTCGCACACCACGGCCATCTGCAGGTCGCTCAGCGAGGCCGGGTACGTCGCCACGTTCGGCTCCTGAAGGAACTCCACGACGACCAGGGTGGTGCCCGCCGCCATGGTGTGATGCACGGCGTCGAGCAGGCGCCCGCAGGCGTCGTCGTCCCAGTCGTGCAGGACGTGCTTGAGCAGGTACACGTCGGCGTGCACCGGCAGCGGTGAGAAGAAGCTCCCCTCGACGAGCTCGACCCGGTCCCGTACCCCCCGGTGGGTGAGCAGCTGATCCGCATCCGGCAGGACCAGCGCCGCGTCGACGAGGATGCCGCGCAGGTCCGGGCGCGCCTGCAGCAGCCGCGACAGCACGCCGGCGGCCCCTCCGCCCAGGTCGCAGACGGTGCCGCGAACCGGCCAGGGGAACAGGCGGACGATGTCGGGGGCGTCCAGCTCGCTGAGCCGGTGCATCGCCGCGGCGAAGAGGCGGCCCTCGTCGGGGTGCTCGTCGAACCACCTCCACACCGAGCGTCCATGGACGGCGGGGAACGCCGGCCTCCCGGTCCGTACCACGTCCGCCAGCCTCGCCCAGGCCTGCTGGTGCGCGGTGGAGGACCAGTACCGGATCGCCGACCCCATCGAGTCCGGATGGTCGCGCCGCAGCCGCTCGCCGAGCGCGGTGAGCGCGAACCGGCCGGTCCGGTCGAGGGTGAACACCCCGGACAGGACCAGGGCGCGCATCGTCCGGTGCAGCAGGTCGGCATCCGCGCCGACCTGGGCGGCGAGCTCGGACGCCGTCCGCGGCCGGGTCAGCAGATCGGCGACGCCCAGTTCCGCCACGACGGCGAGGGCTGCCGAGCGGGCGCTGCCGAGCGCCTGGTCGGCCAGGGCGACGTGCGGTGGGACGACCCGGTCGGCGAGGGCGAGCAGCATCCGCCGCAGCCACAACGCCAGGCGGACGGCGGGGGCGGGGGGGCGCCGCCGCAGTCGGGTACGGGAAGCCTCGCCGAGCACGTCCTTGCGCTGCGACATACCCTTCCTCCGCATCGCCGGATACGATCCACCGAACCGACATGCTGCCAGCGATGTCGGGTGGCGGAAGGGCGTCCATCCACCGGACGGGCAGGAATCGATGCCGCAATCGACCTCCGATGCGCCCGGCGTCCAGCTGTCGGTGCTGAGCCGGCTGCGGCCGCTCGTCGCCGCGGCCCACCCCGGCCCGTCGCTGGCGATCACCGCGATGGCGACGGTGCTGGCCGCGCAGGCCGCCCCGCACGGGACCGGGCCCCTGCTCGTCGCGCCGGCCATGCTCGCCGGTCAGCTGTCGGTCGGCTGGTCGAACGATGCCTTCGACGCCCGCCGGGACGCCGCCGCGGGACGCCGGGACAAGCCCGTGGCCGCCGGTGAGATCGGGCTGGGTGCCGTCTGGACGGCGGCGATCCTCGCCCTGGTGACGGCCCTGGCGCTGTCGCTGGAGCTCGGCGCCGCCACCGCCGTCGTGAACTGCGTGATCATCGCCGCCGGGTGGGCCTACAACGCGGGCCTGAAGTCGACCCCCGGTTCGGGGCTGGCCTACCTGGCGGGCTTCGGCCCGATCCCCGCCTACGCCACGAGCACGCTGCCCGGCCATCCGCTGCCCACCTGGTCGGTGACCGCGGCGGCCGCGCTCGTCGGTCTCGGCGGCCATTTCGCCAACGTGCTGCCGGACCTGGCCGCCGACCGCGCCACCGGCGTGGGGGGACTGCCCCAGCGGGTCCACGCCCGGTGGGGAGAGGGCGCCGTCCGCGGCACCGGGCTGGCGCTGCTGCTGTCCGCGTCCGTCCTGCTCGTCGTGGCGGCCCGCCCCGCGCGGCGCTGGGTGGCCCTCGCCGGGCTGGGCGCCGCCGTGCCGCTCGCCCTGCGCGGCGCCCGCGGCACGGGGCGGGTGCCGTTCCTGACCGCGATCGGCATCGCCGCGGTCGACGTCGCCGTGTTCGCGGCGGGGGCGGAGACGCTGACATGAGCGACATCGCGGCGGTGCGCTCGGCCTTCCCGCCGTACCGCTACCCGCAGGCCGAGCTGACCCGGGCCGTGGCGGAGCTGGCCGGCCTGGCTGCCCCGCAACGGGCGCTCCTGGAGCGGCTGCACGGAAACAGCGGCGTCGACACCCGGCACACGGTCCTGCCGCTGGGGGAGTACGCCGGGCTGACCGGGGTCGGCGTGGCCAACGACAGGTACATCGACGCGGCGACCGAACTGGGGGAGCGGGCGCTGCGCAGTGCCCTGGACGCTGCCGGCGTGGACGCCGCCGAGCTCGACCTGCTCGTCGTCACGTCGGTCACCGGAGTCTCGGTGCCCTCGCTCGACGCCCGGCTCGTCCCCCGCCTCGGGCTGCGCCCGGACATCAAGCGGCTGCCGATCTTCGGCCTGGGCTGCGTCGCCGGTGCGGCGGGTCTCGGGCGGCTGCACGACTACCTGCGCGGCTGGCCGCGGCACACCGCGGCCATCCTGGCGATCGAGCTGTGCTCGCTGAGCTGGCCGCGCGGCGACGTCACGACCGCCGACCTGGTGGTCAGCGGGTTGTTCGGCGACGGGGCGGTCGCCCTGGTGGCCCGCGGGGAGCAGGTGACCGCCCGCGCCCGGGCCGGCGGTCCACGAGTGGTGGCGACGCGCAGCGAGGTGTACCCGGACAGTGCCGGGGCGCTCGGCTGGCGACTGGGCAGCGACCGGTTCCACATTCTGTTGACCACGGACCTGGGCGAGGTCGTCGAGGGGCATCTGAGCGCAGGCGTCACCGACTTCCTCGCCGAGCACGGACTCACCGTCGCCGACGTCACCACCTGGGTGTGCCACCCGGGCGGGCCGAAGGTCATCGACGCCGTCCAGCACAGCCTGAAACTGCCCGACCCGGCCGTGCGGCTCGCCCGCCGCTCCCTCGCCGCCGTCGGGAACCTGTCGTCGGCGTCCGTGCTGCACGTCCTGGAGCAGGCCCTGGACGCGGTGCCGCCGCCCGCCTCGCCGTCGACCGGGCTGATCATCGGACTCGGTCCCGGGGTCAGCGCCGAGCTGGTCCTGCTCCGATGGTGACCCCGGCGGCCGGGGTCGCCGCGCGGATGCGGGGGGTCGCCTTCTGATCTACTACGCGCTGCTCGTCGTCATCACGGCCGAACGCTCGGCGGAGCTCGTGGTGTCGCAGCGGAACGCCGTCGCGGGTCTGCGCAGGGGCGGGATCGAGTCCGGGCGCGGGCACTTCCCGGTGATGGTGGCCCTGCACGTCGCGCTGCTCGCCGGCTGCTGGGCGGAGCCCGCCCTCGCCGGACGGGCCCTCGTGCCCGCCCTGGCCTGGCCCATGCTCCTCGCCGTCCTGCTGGCGAACGCCCTGCGCTGGTGGTGCATCCTCACCCTGGGCCCGCGGTGGAGCGCGCGGGTGATCGTGCTGCCCGGACAGCCGCTGGTCACCTCCGGGCCGTACCGGTGGTTCGCCCACCCCAACTACGTCGCCGTGGTCGTCGAAGGGGCAGCCCTGCCGCTGGTCGGGTCTGCCTGGCTCACCGCCGGTGCCTTCACCGTGCTCAACGCGGCGCTGCTCACCGTCAGGGTGCGCTGCGAGACCCGGGCGCTCGCGGCAGCGGCTCCGTGATCGACGTGCTGGTGGTGGGCGCCGGGCCGGCCGGCCTCGCCTCGGCCATCCACTGCGCGCGCGCCGGTCTGTGCGTGACCGTGCTCGAGCCACGCCCGAGCCCCATCGACAAGGCGTGCGGTGAGGGGCTGATGCCGGCGGCGGTCCGGCGGCTGGCCGACCTCGGCGTCGTTCCCGTCGGGCACCCGCTGCGCGGCATCCGATACCTGGACGCCCGCCGTCAGGACGCCCGCCGTCAGGACGCCCGCCGTCAGGAGGCGCGCTGTCAGGCTGACGCCCGGTTCCGCCGCGGCGACGGGCTGGGAGTGCGACGTACCAGCCTGCAGCAGGCGCTCGCGGAACGCGCCGCGCAGCTCGGCGTCAGCGTGGTCCCGACGCGCGTGACCACCGTCGCCCAGGACGGGTCCGGCGTGCAGGCGGCCGGCCTGCGCGGCCGCTACCTGGTGGCGGCGGACGGGCTGCACTCCACGGTCCGGCGGCTGTGCACCCTCGACCCGCCGCCCGTGCGCCGGCCGCGGTTCGGGCTGCGCCGCCACTTCCTCACCCCCGCCTGGAGTGATCTCGTCGAGGTGTACTGGTCGGACCGCTCCGAGGCCTACGTGACCCCGGTGGGCGACGGCCTCGTCGGCGTCGCCGTACTCGGTGAGGCCGGGCCCGGGTTCGACGCCCGGCTCGAGGCCTTCCCCGCCCTGCGGGAGCGGCTGGCCGGCGTGCCACCGGTGGGGGCCGTGCTGGGCGCGGGCCCGCTGCGGCAGAACGTCACGCGGCGGGTGGCCGGGCGCGTGCTGTTCGTCGGGGACGCCTCCGGCTACGTCGACGCGCTGACCGGCGAGGGGATCGGGGTCGCCCTGTCGCAGGCCGCGGTACTGGCCGAATGCCTCGCCGCCGGGCGGCCCGAGGACTACGAGCGGGCGTGGCTGCGCGTCTCCCGCCGGGCCCGGCTGCTGACGTCCGGGCTGCTGTGGTCGCGCCACCGGCCGCTGCTCGGGGCGCGCATCGTCTCGGCGGCGCAGCGGCTGCCGTGGCTGTTCACCCGCATCGTCGACCAGGTCGGCCAGGCCTGAGCGCGGCGGCCCGCGGCGGGCCCGGCACAATCGCTGCGTGACCGACACGACGACAGCGATCGACTGGCGAGCCTCCGGCGAGTACCAGGACATCGTCTACGAGACCTCCGGCGACGGGATCGCCAAGATCACCATCAACCGGCCCGAGGTGCACAACGCCTTCCGCCCGCAGACCCTGATCGAGGTGTCCGACGCCCTGACCACCGCGCGCGAGGACGAGTCGGTCGGGGTGATCGTCCTCACCGGGGCGGGGGAGCGCGCCTTCTGCTCCGGGGGTGACCAGCGGGTCCGCGGGGACAGCGGGTACAAGACCGACGAGCGCGCGACCGGTCGCTTCCACGTCACCGACCTGCACGTGGCGATGCGCCGATGCCCCAAGCCGATCGTGGCCATGGTGGCGGGCTACGCCATCGGCGGCGGCCACGTGCTGCACCTGGTCTGCGACCTCACCATCGCCGCCGACAACGCGATCTTCGGCCAGGTCGGCCCGAAGGTCGGGTCCTTCGACGGCGGCTACGGGGCCTCGATCCTGTCCGACCTGCTCGGGCCGAAGAAGGCGAAGGAGGTGTGGTTCCTCTGCCGCCAGTACGACGCGCCCACGGCCCTGCAGATGGGGCTGGTCAACACCGTCGTGCCGCTGGCCGAGCTGGAGGCCGAGACGGTGCGGTGGTGCCGCGAGATGCTCCAGCTGTCGCCGTGGGCGCTGCGGCTGTCGAAGCTCAGCTTCCACGCCCACGAGGACGGGTACGCGGGCATCCAGCAGCTCGCCCATGACGCCAACCTGCTCTTCTACGGCAGCGCCGAGGCTCAGGAGGGACGCGAGGCGTTCAAGGCCAAGCGCAAGCCCGACTTCGGCCAGTTCCCGCGGCGGCCCTGAGCCCAGCAGGTCAGTGCGGGGGATCGTCCCCGGCCGGCGGGCCCTCCTCCTTCAGCCGGGGTTCGGTCCGCAGCGCGGGGCGCACGCCGCGCTTGTCGGCGTAGAAGGCCCGGATCACGGCCATGTCGGCTCCGAGGTCACCGGAGGGCCGCAGGGTCGGCCCGAACCCGGCGGTCCGGCTCGGGCCGTCGACGAACGCCAGCACGATCGGAAGGCCCGCTCCGCGCGCGATCCGGTAGAAGCCGGACTTCCAGTACTGGGCCTTCTTCCGGGTGCCCTCCGCCGCGATGATCAGCAGGAACGGCCCGTCGCCGGCCCGGGCGACGGTGTCGGCGACCAGTCCCGCGGGGTTGGCGCGGTCGGTCGGGATGCCGCCGTTGGCCCGCAGGAACCACCCGAGCGGCCCGCGGAAGAACTCCTTCTTGATCAACACCCGTGGTGGGACGCCGCCGTTCCACATCACCAGCAGCATCAGCACGTAGTCCCACAGCGAGGTGTGCGGGGCACCGACCACGATCCCGGTGCGGGGCACCTGCCCGACCGCCCGCCAGCCCGAGACCCGCAGGATCAGGCGGGCGATTCGCCTACGCACGGTGCCGCCTCCACGAGCGCCAGCCTAGCCGTGACGGTGGGCTGCCCGCGCCCGGTTCCGCGCCGACCACCGGCCAGGGATCTCGAGGTCGGGTGACGGCCTCGCGCAGGTCGTGCGGCACCGGCTACGGCGCCGCGGGCGTGGTGGCTGTGGTGGTGCTGCCGGCGGTGGGCGTGGTGGCGGAGCAGCCGATGAGGGGGATGATCGCCTCGGCGAGGGTCTTGGCGTCGTCGGCGGGGTGGTCGGGGTGGCTGGGCCGGAACACGTCGACCCGCAGGCGCTGGCTGGTGTAGGCGCCGGGGGTGCGGGGGCACAGCCAGACGGCCTGGCCGGATCCGTCCAGGACGAAGGCCCGGCCCTGGCCCGGGGTGGCCGAGGTCAGCAGTTGGCCGGACTGCCCGGGGAGGTCCTGCATGACGCTGCGGGTGAGCTCGGCGAAGGTCACCGGGTCGAGTGCCTCGACCGTGACGGCGAACGCGGAGCTGTGCTGCTTGTCGGGCGTGGTGGTGGGCCAGGCGCAGTCGTAGGAGCGGCCGTTGTCATTCGTGGCAGGCAGGCTCCCGTATTCGCTGCCGTGCGGGCCGGTGCGCTCCGGTCCCTGGCCGACGGTGGCGAGGTCGGTGACGGCGGCCCGGATCGCCGCCGCCGGGAGCTGGGTGCAGGCGGGCGCGCTGAAGGGGTCGGGGGGGGTGCTGCTGCAGCCGGTGAGGGCCGCAGCGGGGACGCTGAGGGCGATCAGCAGCGTGGCGGCCCGCAGAGTGCGCACTCCTGTCGTCATGGGGCCGTCCTCACTGGCCGTCAGTCCCCGAAGGGATCGAGGTAGGCCTGTTGGGAGTTGTCGATGGCACCCCGGGCGGCTGCGGTGTAGCCCTGGTCGCGGCCGGTGTCCTGGAGCAGGGCCTGGCGCTGGTCGGCCGTCATCTGGTTCACCGGCAGGAGCGCACCCTGGGCGCCGGTGGGCCAGTAGGTGCGGTCGCTGGGGGTGAGCATGTCGTGGGCGCGGGCGGCGTCGAGAACCTGCAGGGTGAGGGTGTCGCGGGTGGTGCCCCAGTCGGTGTTGCCGCGTTGGGTGGCCAGGGCGACGCCATCGCCGACGAAACCCTTGGTGGCGGCGTCCTTGGCGTTGTCGATGAGGTAGTCGGCCAGCGTCTTGCCCGGGCCCAGGGTGGAGGTGAGTTCATCGAGGGGCAGGTAGCCGGTGGCCAGGGAGAGCAGGTCGGCGATCTGCTTGCGGCGTTCCGCCTCGTCCTTGGCGCCGGCGATGTCGCCCTGGGCCAGTCCGTCGATCATGAGGCCGAGGTACTTGGCGGAGTCCTGCGCGGAAGTCACGAACGGGGAGCCCTGCGCGTGGCTGGCGGCCGGGTCCCAACCGGCCTCGGCGGCGGCGCCTCGGTCGAGCAGGATGGCCGTGAAGCCGGTGGCGCTCTGGGCGATCAGCTTGCGGGCCCCCTCATCCCCTCCCACGGCGGTGAGCGCGGCCCGCAGGTCGCTGCGGGTGAGATCGATTCCGTAGTCGGGCCAGCCGTCGCCGGGCCGGACCCCGACCGGCCAGTGCCCCCCCGTGTGGTCGTACACCCCGGGCCCACCCCGGTCGTCGCCGGACATGGCGCGGTAGGTGTCGGGAAGGTACGTGGCCAGGATGCCGGCCAGGGCGAGGCGGGTCTGCGGCAGCGGCCGTGCGCCGGCCGCGTCGTGGACGGCCCAGGAGGCGATGTCGGCGGCGCGGAAGGCCGTGGAGTCGTGAGGGTCGGTGCCCGCCGGGACGGGGTCACGGGCATGGTCGATGGTGGCCGCCCGCAGCAGGTCGGCGGTGGCCTCGCCGCGGCCGGTGAGGTAGCCGGGCTGCTGGGTGAGGAAGTAGTTCAGCAGCGTGTGATCGCCCAGGACGGCCTGGGCGGACTCGACGGAGTTGTCGGCGGCGCGCAGGAACGCCAGGGTCGGGTCGTGCGCGGCGGTGGCGTCGAAGTGGGTGCCGAAGGTGAACGCGGGATCGCCGGTGACGTCGCGCCAGATGCTGGGGTCGGGGGTCTCGCGGTCGACCAGGGCCGTGGCGGCGGCGTGCATGAACTGCCCGCCGAAGGCCACGTCGGCCCGGTCGGCGTAGCTGAACAGGATCGCCGCGGTCTGCGGGTCCTGGGTGACCAGGTCGGCCGCGAACGTCGCGGGGAGCCCGCCGGGGGCGCGGGAGGCGGCACCGAGCAGGTGGGCAAGCGTCCCGGCGGTGGAGTCCTGCAGGGCCTGCACCTCGGCATGGGCGGCACCGGGGTCGTCGGCGTTGGTCCACTGCAGCGCGGCTACCCCGTGGATCGCCCGGGACAACCCGGCGGGGCCGAGCGCCCTGACCACAGGGGCGGCGAAAGCCGGATCGTCAGCGCGGCGGGCGAGGATCCCGGCGATGTACGGGTCCATCGGGCCGGGATGGCGGACCCAGTCCGTGAGGTAGGCGCTGACGGTCGCCGCGTCGGCGGCGGCGTCGGCGGCGTGCAGCAGCGGCAGTCCCGGTTCCAGGGCCAGCTCGGCGTGCAGGTCGGGGGGGAAGACCCCGTCCTGGGGTGAGCACCAGCCGGGCAGGGCGCCGCTGCCGCCGCCGGCGATGAAGGTGGCCACCGTGGAGTCGGGGACGGCCACCAGCGTCGCGCCGGCCAGCGCCCGCCCGGCCCGTTGGAAGGCGTCGTGCAGGCCGGTCAGCAGGTGCTGGTAGTCGGCGTCGACGCGGCGGACGGCGGCAGCGCGCTCGGCCGCCGCAGCGGTGTGGGCGTAGGCGTTGGTCTCGGCCAGGTCCTGGCGGATCAGCCGCCGGGTCGTCACGGTGATCGCGCCGCCCGACCCGGTGCCGGTGCCGGTGCTGGTGGGGGTGCGGTCGAGGTCGGCGACCTCGGTGGCGGTCCGGGCGTCCGCCGCGCGTACCTGCGCGGTGTAGTTGTCCTGGGCGGCCTGCCAGCGGCGGTTGAGCCCGGGCACGGTGTCGGTCAGCGCCTCCCGGCAGCTGCCCGCCAGCGCGGTCAGGGCGGTGGCCGCGGTCTGCAGGTGCCCGGCGAACCGCCCGGTCGCCACCCCCAGCGCGGTCATCTCGGTGCAGATCGCGGTCCGGGCCGCGCCGGTCCACACCGTCGTCGGGATCCCGCCGGGAACGGCCTGCACCTGCTCGGCGCGGTGCTGCAGATGCTCGGCGAGAGTCCTCAGATCGCGCGCCGCCGTCTCGATGCCGTCGGGGTCGACGTCGAGGCTGTAGTGCCCGCTCACAACTGGATGCCGGCTGCGAGTTGGGTGTCGAGCGCGCTGAGATCGACCGTGGTCCTGTTGATGTTGCCGGCGATCAGCCGGCTGTCACGGCTGGCGACCTCGAACACCGCGTTCCAGGACAGCAGGAACTTCACCGCCCCCGGCTGCAGGTCGGCCCGGAACTGCCCCGCCGCGGCCATCGCCACATCATGCTGGCGCCCCAACGGAACCCCGGCATCCGCGAACGCTGACGCCAGCTCCTCGAATCGCGCCCGCACGCCGTCCAGGGCGGCCAGATCGGCGGTGAGAGTCCCGTCGCCCAGGCCGCCGCCCGGCCCTCCACCCGCATCCCGAGCCATCCACATCCCCCAAAGCCGGTGGCGTCCAGATCGAGCGATGATGTTACCCCGCACTGATCCGCCCACCGCGCCCGCCCCGGGTCGACGTCCGCCACGGGTGCCGGCGATCGTCACCGAAGGGATCGGCACTAAGCTCCGCCGAGTGCTCGCCCGCGCCAGGTGGGCGATGCCGTTGGGTGCCGGCCGGCGGGGGTAGTCGCGGATGCGGGTCATGGTGACGGTCCGGGACGGACGCGGCGGACACCCGGATCACGACCTGGTGCTGGACTTCGGTGCGGGCACGGCGATCCGCGAGCTGACCGCTCCGCTGCTGGCCGCCCTCGGTGACCCCGTGCACCCCTCGTTCGCGGCCCGGGTCGCGGTGTGGATCGACGGCGTCCGTGCCGATCCCGAGGCCGACGCGGCGGATGCCGGGTTGCGCGACGGCAGCCTGGTGTCGGTGCACGAGCCCGGTCCTCGCCCGCCCGGGCCACCACCGCCCGGGCCGCAGCTGCGGGTCGTCGCCGGGCCGGGGGCGGGGCGGGTGCACGCCCTCGCGGTGGGCCGCACGCTGGTGGGCTGCGGTGCGAGCGGGTTCTCGCTGGCCGACGTCCAGGTGCCCGCCGACGGGCTGGCCGTCGCGCGGCTGCCGGGTGGCGCGGTGGAAGTCACCCGGCGCATCCCCGCACCCGAAGCGGGGGGCCGCGACGGTGGTGGCGGGGAGGACCCGGGGCCGACGGAATGGCCGGTGGGGGAGGTGGTGCGGGCAGGCTCCAGCGTGCTCCAACTCGTGTCGGCGGAGGGGTCCGTGGCGGACGTCCGCCCCAGCGCCGACGGCGCCGGGCTCGACTTCAACCGCCCGCCGCGGCTGCTGCCACCGGTGGAGGACGGCCGGGTGAGCTTCCCGGTGGAGCCGGCGGCCCCGCCCCGGCGCGCCTTCCCGTGGCTGGTGGTGCTGGCACCGATGGCGCTGGCGATCCCGATGGCGTTGCTGTCCTCGCCCCGCTTCCTGCTGTTCGCGTTCATGTCGCCCGCGATGATGGTGGCCAACGTCGTGAACGACCGACGCGCCGGGGGGCGGGAGCACCGGCAGCGGCTGGCGACCTACCGTGAACGGCTGGCGGCGGCCGAGGCCGAGCGGGAACGACTACTGACGGCGGAGGAACGGCAGCGGCGCGCCGCCCACCCCGACCCGGCCGAGCTGCTGCTGACGGCGGTCGGGCCGGGCCCGCGACTGTGGGAGCGGCGCCGCACCGACGCGGACTACCTCGCGCTGCGGCTCGGGTCGGCCGACCGCCCGGCGCGGCTGACCGTCGGCCAGGACGCCGGCGGGCTCGGTTCTTCCCAGGCTGCGCCCGCACCCGGCCCGGCGACGGTGCGGGAGGTCCCCGTGACCCTGGACCTGCGCCGGCTCGCCGTGGTGGGGCTGGCCGGTGAACCGGACGCGGTGCACGCGCTGGCCAGCTGGCTGCTGGGCCAGGCCGCCGTGCTGCACAGCCCACGGGATCTGCGGCTGGTGGTGCTCACCGGCGTCGACCCGCAGGCCGAGCAGCGGTGGGGGTGGCTGCGCTGGGTGCCGCACGCGCGCTCGCCCGAGGGCGGGCCGGTGGCCCAGGTGGGCAACGACCAGGACTCCGTGGGCCGGCGGTTGGCCGAGCTGTCCGCACTGGTGTCCGAGCGCACGGCGCAGCGCGGCACCGCCACGGGCGGGCGCTGGCACCCACCGGGACCGGACGTCGTCGTGGTGCTGGAGGGGGCGCGGCGGCTGCGGCTGCTGCCCGCCGTGGTGACCCTGCTCCGGGACGGCCCGCAGGTCGGGGTGTACGTGCTCTGCCTGGACGCCGAGGAGCGTGCGCTGCCCGAGGAGTGCCAGGCGGTCGTCTCCTGCGCCGGCGCGACGCTGACGCTGCGGGCGAGCCTGGCCGAGCCGGTGGGCGGGATCACCGCGGACGCCGTCGAGCCGGCCTGGGCCCGCTGGGTGGCCCGCGCGCTGGCCCCCATCCGTGATGCCGGCACCGACGAGGGCGAGGACGGGGCGCTGCCGACGTCCGCCCGGCTGCTGTCCTGCCTGGCCCTGGACCCGCCGAGCGCGCAGGGGGTGGCCCGGGCGTGGGCCGCCGGGCCGCGAACCGACGTCGTGATCGGGGTGGGCTTCGACGGCGGCTTCCGGGTGGATCTGCGCCGGGACGGTCCGCACGCGCTGGTGGCGGGCACCACCGGCTCGGGCAAGTCGGAGTTCCTGCAGACGCTGGTGGCGGCGCTGGCCGTGGCGAACCGCCCCGACGCCCTCACCTTCGTCCTGGTCGACTACAAGGGCGGGTCGGCGTTCAAGGACTGCGCGCGGTTGCCGCACACCGTCGGCATGGTCACCGACCTTGACGCCCACCTGGTCTCGCGGGCGCTGACGTCGCTGGGGGCCGAGTTGCGGCGCCGCGAGCACCTGCTCGCCGGGGCGGGCGCGAAGGACCTGGAGGACTACGACGCGCTCAGATCCCGCGACGGTGCCCTGCCGGCCGTGCCGCGGTTGGTCATCGTCATCGACGAGTTCGCCGGCCTCGCGGCGGAGCTGCCGGATTTCGTCCACGGGCTGGTCGGGATCGCCCAACGCGGCCGGTCACTGGGCATCCACCTGGTGCTGGCCACCCAGCGGCCCAGTGGCGTCGTCTCGCCGGAGATCCGGGCGAACACCGCCCTGCGGGTGTGCCTGCGGGTGACGGACGAGGCCGAGAGCCGGGACGTGCTCGATGCCCCGGACGCGGGCCGGATCCCGCGCACCACCCCGGGCCGTGGGCTGGTCAGGACGGGGCACTCCTCGCTGCTGCCCTTCCAGGCAGGGCGGGTCGGAGGCCGGCGCCCCGGGGCGGAGCCGGTGGGGGGAGGGCCGCCGCTGGTCTGGCCGGTGGCGTGGGAGAGCCTGGGCGCGCCCGCCCCGCAGCGACCCCGGGTGACCGGTGAACTCACCGACGAGGGGGACACCGACCTGTCCGACCTGGTCGCGGCCGTGACCGCGGCGGCCCGCTCGGCGGGGATCGCCCGGTTGGCGAGCCCGTGGCTCCCGCCGTTGCCCGAGGTGGTGACCGTGGCCGATCTGGTGACCGCCGATCTGGGCTCCGGCGCGGGCAGCGGCACGGAGCAGGAGCCGGCCGGAGCGCCGGAGGAGGTCCTCGCGGCGGCGGGGCGGGTGCCGGCGGTCGCGTGGGGGCTGCAGGACGTGCCCGCCGAGCAGGCGCAACGGGCCAGCCGGTTCGAGCTCGGTAGCAGCGGCCACCTCTACGTGGTCGGGGGACCGCGCAGCGGCCGCTCGGCGGTGCTGCGCACGGTCATCACCGCGCTGGCCGACCGGGTCGCGACCCGAGACCTGCACGTGTACGGGCTCGACTGCGGCAACGGCGCGCTGATGCCGCTCGAGGCGCTGCCGCACTGCGGTGCGGTGGTGCCGCGGACCGCCACCGAGCGGGCGGACCGGTTGCTGCGCCGGATCGGGGCCGAGGTCCGTCGCCGCCAGGACGTGCTCGCGGCAGGCGGGTTCGCGGATCTCGGCGAGCAGCGGGCCGCCGCCGCGGCGCAGGACCGGTTGCCCTACCTGGTGCTGGCGCTGGACCGCTGGGAGGGGTTCGCCGGCACTCTCGGGGAGCTCGACGGCGGCCGGCTCGGCGACGACGTCATGACGCTGCTGCGCGAGGGTGCGTCGGCAGGGGTGCACCTGCTGATCAGCGGTGACCGCAGCCTGCTGTCCGGGCGGATGGGCGCACTGGTGGAACACAAGCTGCTGCTGCGGCTGCCCGACCGTGGCGACTACGCACTGGCCAACGTCTCCTCCCGGGAGGTCCCCGAGAACCTTCCGCCCGGGCGCGGCATCTGGGCCGACAGCGCGGCGGAGGTGCAGGTCGCCGTGCTCGATGCCGACGTGTCCGGGGCCGGGCAGGCTGAGGCCGTGCGCCGGGTGGGGGCCCGCGCCGCGCGCCGCGACGCCGGCACCCCGGTCGGGCTGCGACCGTTCCGGCTGGGCATGCTGCCTGCCCGGGTACCCGCGGCGCAGGCGCTGGACCTGCTCGACGGGCGGGCACCGCTGTGGTTGCCCCTCGGCATCGGCGGGGATGACCTGGAGCTGCTCGGCATCGACCTGTCCGCCTCGCCGGTCGCGGTGGTCGCGGGGCCGCCCCGGTCGGGGCGCACCGCGGTGCTGCGCTTCGCGCTGGCCGTTGCGGCCGCCCGCGGTGCGCGGGCGCTGGTGGTCTCCCCCCGTGGCGGTCAGCTCGCCGCCGAGGCTTCGGCGGTCTTCGGCGAGGCGTCGGTGTGCACCGGGACCGGCGGTCCGGCGGAGCGCCTGGTGGGGGGGCTGCGGGCGTTGCCCCCGCAGGCCCTGGTGCTGGTCGACGATGCCGAACTGCTGCGCGACGGTGAGCTGGTGCCGGTGCTGCTGGCGCTGGTCCGGCAGGCACGGGAGAAGCACTGGGGGGTGGTCGTAGCCGGCGAGTCCGCCCAGCTCGCCTCCGGCCTGACGGGGTGGCTGTTCGAGGCCCGCCGCGGCCGGCAGGGGTTGCTGCTGTCGCCGCAGTCCGTGGTGGACGGCGAGGCGGTGGGGGCCCGGATCACCCGTGGCCAGCTCAGCGCCCAGGTGCTGGCCGGGCGCGGGCTGCTGGTGGGCCCGGGGGCGGAACCGGTGGCCGTGCAGGTGCCCCTGGTGGCGGGCGCCGATCGGTGAGGGTTCAGCTCCAGCCGGTGACGACGGTCTGGACCTCCGCGACCGGCACCGTGGTGTTCCAGGTGTGCGCCTGCGCCCCGAGGTCGGCGCCGGTGCCGCCGGAGCCGGTCCACGCCAGGTGCCAGCTGGTGCGGACGGTGACCGGCCACCCGGTGGGGTGGGCGACGGACGCCTTGGCGAAGGTCAGCAGGCAGCCGGACGCCTCCGGGGTGCTGGGCGCGTAGGCCGTCACCGCCTGCCGGGGCGTGCAGGTGGTCTGCCCGGCGTCGGAGCTGATGGTCACGCTGGTGGCGCTCGCGGTGACCTCGGCCCACACGGTGCCGGCGCGGGCCCGGACCGAGCGGGAGCCGGTGGGCCCGCCGGCGGCGGCGGGGTCGGTGACCCAGAACCAGGTGGGGAGGCCGACCAGGCTCGCCCCCGCCGCAGCGGTGATCTTCGGGTTGCGGTCGGCGGCCGGAGCCGGCAGGTAAAGCAGCGAGTTGGCGTAGATGGCCAGGTCGACGGGAGCGATCGCGGCCGGCGGCGTGTGGCCCTGCGCGAAGGCCTGGTAGCGCACCCCGATGACGGCGAAGCCGAGGAAGTCCATGTAGTCGGTCTCGGAGGCACCGTCGCGGCAGACGGCCATGTACCAGCTGAGTGAGCCGGCCGGCTCCGCCGCCGCGGCGGCGAACTCCTCCGCCGTGGCGGCGACGTAGGAGCGCTTGCTCAACCACGACACCCAGGACGCGCCGTGGTAGGCGTCGAACGTCGCGGTCTGCAGTTCGTTGGCCTTGAAGGCGGCGAGCTCGGCGACCGGATCGTTCGGCGACCCCAGCGCGGGCTGCCACCAGCACACCGCCGGGATGCTCACCCGCCGGGGACCCGGCGTCCCCTGCAGCCCGTTGCCGGAGACCACGACGTCGGTCGCGGTGGCTCTGCCTCCGGTCGGGGTGAGGCCGCCGCCGGGGCCCGGAGGGTAGGGGTCGCTACGCATCCGCGCTGTCGCCGGGGCGGCGGCGAGCAGTCCGGCGACGGCGGCCAGCACGAGCGCCGGGAGGGCGCGTCGCCAGGCGGTGGTTACGGACAGGGCCATCGGGTGCACTCCCGTTGCTGGAGTCGCTGGGATCCTCAACTCGGGCAGGTGCCCGGCAGCGAGGGGGTCTGGGAGACGAGCCACCGGCTGCCGGAGCGGACCAGGGTGTCCGCGAACGGCGCCGATCCGGGCGCCGGCACGACGACCTCGCCACCGGCGCCGACCTCGTAGGACCGGTCGTCCGCGCAGCCGCGCACGGTCGCCGTGTTGCCGGTGACCTTCACCTCCGCCACCGTGAAGGCGACCCCTCCGACCGTGAAGCCGTGGTGCTGGCGCCGGGTGGCGACGCCGTGCAAGGTGGCGTTGCGGGCCGCCGGGGTCGCCACGGCATCCAGGGCCTTCATCGCGGCCGGGGTGGACAGGTTCGCGCCCGCGGTGTTGTACGCCTGCAAAGTGATGCGCCAGTAGGTGGTCCAGGCCCGCAGCGCGGCGGTCTGGGCGGGGGTGCGGGCCCCGCTGCCGCCCACCTCGGCCCAGGATCCGACCCCGGCCGGGTCGCCCGGGGCGTACCCGAGCGGCGGTCGGGTGGCGTCGCCGCCGGTCGCCGTCGCGGTCGCGCCCGTGCTGGTGGCGGAGGCCGCGCCAGGGGTGTAGCTCGGCAGTCCCGGGGTGCTCGGGCCTGCGGAGCTGCAGCCGGCGGTGACCAGGATCACCACGGCACCGAGCAGCGTCGCGGTCCCGCGGCGCCGCCCGGGCGGGCGCGGGTGGCGGCTGCGTCCACCGGTCACATCCATCCTCCGAATCTGCGTCCGCCCGCCCTTCCGGCACCCCGCCCTCCCGGCACCCCGCAGGGGCGCCCGTCGGGCAGCCGGAAGGACGGGTGGTGGCCGTCCCCGCGAGGGAGCGGCCCGACCCGCAGGTGGGTCAGAGCTTGACGGTGAACTCCTGGTCGACCTGGGCGAACGCGTTGGACGCCTTGGTGAGGTACTGGCCCATCACGTCGAGTTCCTGCACGCAGGTGCGCGCGGCGCCGTTCCAGTTCTCGTGCGCCGCAGCGAAGCTGCCGGACGCGGAGTCGGTCACGAAGCCGCTGGAGACGAGCTCCTGGATCTGGGCCTGGATCTGCTGCAGCTGCGACTCCAGCTCCGAGCGCGCCTGCGCCAGCCGGGTTGCCTGCGCCGCCAGTGCGCCGTGTTCGACGTGGACCTTGCCACCGCTCATGACTGAAACTCCATCTCCTCGGGCCCCCCGCACCCCCCTTGTGGCACGGCGGTGTGGCGCCGATCTTTGCCGGGGCAGGGGGTGGAGGTCAACCGAGGGCTCACGCAGCGTGGTCCCGGGATGGGGGGCGAACGGTCGCGGGCGCTGATCGCCTACACTCGGCCACTGATGATTGGGTGGACGTCGTGCCCGAGGGGTGCGCGCATGCGCTGCGTAGCGATTCCGCAGCTCATTCCGGCAACGGGCGGGCGCGCGGATGACTGGACACTGATGACGGGGGATCGATGAGCCAGGCATTCCCGCCACCGCAGGAGACACCCTCGGCGCCCGGGTGGCCCGATCGGAACGGGGCGGGTGGGTCCCTCGGGCAGGAGCCTGCCGTCGCGACCTCCGGCTACGTGCCCACGGGGTCGCCGGTGCCCGCGATGCCGCAGCCCGGGGGCCGCGACCTGCGGCCCGGAGCCGAGCGGCTGCCCCGCCCGCCGCACCGCCGCCGGGCCGGGATGGCGGGCCTGGCGGTGCTGCTCGTGGTCGGTGGTGCCGCCGTGGCCGGGCTCCTGGCGCTGCGCATCGACCGCCGCGTCCCGGTCGTGGTGGCCAGGGTGCACATCCCCGCGGGTCACCGGATCACCGCCGCGGACCTGGCTGCCGTGCCGGTGTCGGCCGACGGGGTGGAGCTGATCCCCGAGTCCGACAGCGGCCTGGCGATCGGGCACTACGCGGGCCAGGACATCCCGGCCGGGCGGCTGCTCGACCCCGCGATGCTCAGCGAGACCGGAGTGATGCGGGCCGGGCGGGCGGCGGTGGGGGTGGCCCTCAAGGCCGGGCGGGCTCCGGCCTCGGGGCTGCAGGCCGGCGACGTCGTGCAGGTGGTGCGGGCGGTGGACGGCGAACCGAAGGTGCTGTCCTCGAACGCCGTGATCAGCTCGGTGCGGTCACCGAGCGGCGGCGCGTTCGGCACCAGCAGCGGCGAGACGCCGGTGGCCACGGTGGTGGTGGACGTGGCCGACGCGCCCCAGGTGGCCGCCGCGGCGGCCGCCGACCAGTTGGTGCTGGTGCTCATCTCCCGCGGGGGCGACTGATGGCCCTGGTGGCGATGATCTCGGCCAAGGGCGCACCGGGGGTGAGCACGCTCGCGGTCGCGCTGGCCGCGGTGCATCCGCGCCCCGCCGTGGTGGCCGACCTCGACCCCGCCGGTGGCGACCTGGCGTTGCGCTACCGCGACGAGCAGGGGCGCCCGCTGGATCCGGAGCGGGGACTGCTCTCGCTCGGTGCGGCCGTGCGTCACGGCGCTGCCGATCCGCGGCCCCACCTGCAGACGATCGCCGGAGGGCTGGAGGTGCTCGTCGGCATCGCCTCGCCGGAGCAGGTCACCGGACTTGGCCCGGTGTGGCCCCGGGTATCCGCGGTGCTGCGGGCCACCCCTGACCGCGACGTCTTCGCCGACTGCGGCCGGTTCACCTCCGGCTCGCCCGCCCTGCCGGTGCTGGTGGAGGCCGATGCGGTGGTGATCGTGACCCGCTCGACGCTGGAGCAGCTGGCGCACCTGCGTGAGCGCGTGCAGGCCGTCGCCGCCGTCACCCGGGCCGGCCGCCGCGGTGGCCCGGTCGGGGTGGCCGTGATCGCCGGAGCGCGGGAACGGTCCGTGGCCGGCGACCTGCAGCGCCTGCTCGACGCCGGGGGACTGGAGGCCGTCGTGCTCGGCGCGGTGGCACTGGACCCCAAGGGCGCCGGGCTGCTGGCCTCCGGCCGCCACGGCGGAGTGGGGCGCAGCCCGTTGGTCCGCTCGGTGCGCTCGCTCGCGCCCGCGGTGGCGCGGCACGCGGAGGTGACGGCGGTCGGGTGAGCCGCGGGGCGGCGTCGGCGCTGCGGCGGGTGAGATGGCGAGCGGACGGGAACGGCTACAGGGGGCGGCAGAGGTGGACACACGGCTCGTCGCGCGGCTGCGTGAAGAGGTGGCCGAGGTGCTGGCGCGCCAGCGCCGGGAGGACGTGGCCGCGGGGTTGACCGCGATGAACGCCGAGGACGAGCGGCAGTTCGCGCGGGCGGTGATCGGGCGGGTGCTCGAGGGGCACGTGCGGCGCGAGATCGCCGAGGGGCGTACCCCGCCCAGCCCCGAGGAGGACCGTGAGATCGCCGACGGCATCCACGCCGCCCTGTTCGGGGTTGGCCGCCTGCAGCCCCTGCTCGATGACCCGATGGTCGAGAACATCGACATCAACGGCTGCGACCGGGTGTTCGTCGGCTACGCGGACGGCCGCGAGGTGATGGCGGCGCCGGTGGCGGACTCCGACGAGGAGCTCATCGAGCTGGTCCAGATCCTCGGCGCCTACGGGGGCCTGAGCTCGCGCTCGTTCGACACCTCCAACCCGCAGCTCGACCTGCGCCTCCCGGACGGCAGCCGGTTGTCGGCGCTGATGGGCGTGTGCGCCCGGCCGGCGCTGTCGATCCGCCGGGCGCGGCTGGCCCGGGTGCGCTTGGACGACCTCGTCCGCAACGGGTCGCTGACCACGGAGCTGGCGGCGTTCCTGTCGGCGGCGGTGCTGGCGCGCAAGAACATCATGATCGCCGGCGCCACGAACGCCGGAAAGACGACCCTGCTGCGCGGCCTCGCCAACGAGATCCCGGCGCAGGAGCGGCTGGTGACGGTGGAGCGGTCGCTGGAGCTCGGACTCGGCGAGTTCGAGGACCTGCACCCGAACGTGGTGGCGATGGAGGAGCGGCTGCCCAACTCCGAGGGGCAGGGGGCGATCAGGATGGCCGAGCTGGTCCGCCGGTCGCTGCGGATGAACCCCAGCCGGGTCATCGTCGGCGAGGTGCTCGGCGACGAGATCGTCACCATGCTCAACGCGATGAGCCAGGGCAACGACGGGTCGCTGTCGACCATTCACGCCAACTCCTCGCTCGAGGTGTTCAACCGCATCGCCACCTACGCCATCCAGTCGGCGGAGCGCCTCCCGCAGGACGCGCGATGATGCTGATCGCGGGGGCGATCGAGTTCGTCGTGTTCGTCGAGCGGCGTAACGACTTCTCCCGCGGGGGCTCAACGCCGACGGATCGTCACCAGCGTGCGCGAGGTCAACGGGGTGGACGGTCGGGTGCTGTCCAGCGAGGTGTTCGCCAGCCGGTCCGGACGGCCGGGCGGCGCCCGCCGCCCCCGTCTCGTGCCTGGACGACCTGCTCGCCGTGGGCTACCTCCCGCCGGAGCGGAGCAGGTGGGTCTCGTGAGCGCGTCTGCGGCCGTGACGGCGGCGGCGGGCACCGCGGCCGCGCTGCCGACGATGGGGACCACCCAGCTGTGGGTCGCGCTCATCATGCTCGCCGGCGCCGTCGCGGGGGGAGGGCTGGCCCTGCTCGGGCATGCGCTCACCGCGCGCCAGCCGGCACCGCGGCCCGCCGCCCCGCCGCAGGAACAGACGCGGCGGGTGGGGAAGGTGGGTCGGCGTGGGCTGCTGGCCGCGGGGGTCGGGTTGCTCACCCTGGTGGTGACGCACTGGGTGGTGGCCGCGGTGGGCGGGGTGCTGCTCGTGCTCGCCGGGCCCGCGCTGTTCGGCGGGGCGCGATCCGAACGCGCGTCCGCGGCCCGGATCGAGGCCCTGGCGGTCTGGACGGAGTCGCTGCGCGACACCATCGCCGGCGCGGTGGGCCTGGAGCAGGCCATCCTGGCGACCTCCGCCTCCCCCGCCCCGCCGATCGCCACCGAGCTGCGGGCACTGGCCGGGCGGCTGCGCACGCGCACTCCGCTGGGTGCGGCCCTGCATCGCTTCGCCGAGGACCTCGACGACCCCAGCGCCGACCTGATCGTGGCCACCCTGATCCTCAACGCCCGGCTGCGCGGTCCCGGGCTGCGCAGCGTGCTGACCTCCCTCGCCGGTTCCGCCCGGGAGGAACTGGAGATGCGCGGTCGGGTCAGTGCCGGGCGCAGCAGTACCCGGCGCAGCGTCCAGATCGTGGTCGGGGTGACGGTCGTGTTCGTCTTCGGGCTGGTGCTGTTCAACCCGGTCTACGTGGAGCCCTACCGCACCGCCACCGGCCAGCTCGTGCTGGTGTTCGTGGCGACGCTGTTCGCGCTGGGGTTCTGGTGGTTGCGCCGGTTGTCGGCCTTCGACGTGCCGAGCCGGTTCCTGGTCGCGCAGCCGCCGGCCGGCGCGAGGGGCCGGCAGTGACCGGCGTGCTGCTCGCCGGCGCGGTGGCGGGGCTCGGCCTGCTGCTGCTGGTGAGCCTGGTCGCCGACCGCGGTGTCGAGTCCAGGTCGGCGGCGGCCGCGCTGGCCCAGCTCGACGCCCAGCGTCAGCGCCGCCGGAGGGACGAGGGGTTGGCGGTGGCCCGTCCCAGCGGCGACGAGTCGGCCGGCCTGCGCCAGCTCGGTCGTTCGCTGCAGGACGCGCTGGACGCGCGCGGGATCCGGCTGCCGGCCGCGCTGGGGCGCGACCTGTTCGTGGTCGGCCGCTCGGCCGAGGCGCACCTGGCGTTCAGCCTGCTCGCGGGGCTGGCCGGGTTCGTCGTGCCGCTGGTCCTGTTCAGCGCCGCGGCACTGGTCGTGCCGGCGCTGCGCAACGCCACCCCGCTGTGGGCGGGGCTGCTCGTCGGCGTGCTGGCGGCGGTGCTCCCGACCGGGGTGGTGATGTCGCGCGCGGCCGAGCGCCGGCGCGACTTCCGCCACGTCGTCGGGTCGTTCCTCGACCTGGTGGCGATGAACCTCAGCGGGGGGCGCGGCGTGCCCGAGGCGCTGCAGTCGGCGTCCTCGATCAGCCAGGGCTGGGCGATGCTGCGGATCCGGAACACCCTGGAACGCGCCCGGCTGCAGGGGGTGACGCCCTGGGCGGCGCTGGGGGAGCTCGGGGACGACGCCGGCATCGGCGAGCTGCGCGACCTCGGCGCCGCGCTGGCGCTGGTGGCCGACGACGGGGCGAAGGTGCGGGACTCGCTCAGCGCCCGCGCCGCGTCTCTGCGCCGGCGTGAACTCGCCGATGCCGAGGGCCGGGCGCAGGCCCGCTCGCAGTCGATGCTCGTCGCCCAACTGCTGCTCGCACTGGGCTTCCTGGTGTTCCTGATCTACCCGGCCGCGGCCCGGGTACTGAGTAGCTGAACCGGATGCACGACCGACGGTGCCTGCCCGCGGGCGGGCCGACGAAGGGACAGACAGATGACCTGGTTCTGCGCGGCCACTCCGGCCGGGTACCTGGAACTGATGTTGCGCGAGCGGGTACTGCGGGCGCGGACCCGCTCGGACCGCGGCGCCTCGGCGATCGAGTGGGTGGTCATCTCGGCGATCCTGGTGGTGATCGCCGGGGCCGTCGGGGTCGCTCTGTACAACAAGGTCACCACCAAGGTGGACAGCATCAACCTCGACACCGGGCCGTGATCCGGGCGCCGCGAACGCGCGGGTCGCAGCCACCGGGCGAGCAGGCGCGGGAGCGGGAACGCGGTGCCACCGCGCTGGAGCTGGCGATGTACATGCCGCTGCTGTTCCTGGCCGTCTTCGTGTCCGTGCAGTTCGCGCTGATGTTCCTGGGGAACCAGGCGGCCCAGGCCGCGGCCCGCGAAGCGGCGCGGGTGGCCCGCGACGGTGGCGGCGACGCCGCCGCGCTGGAGGCGGCCCGCCTGCGCGGCGACGAGTACGTCGTCACGGTGGGCCGCGGGGTGCTGCTGAACGCGCAGGTGAGGGTCGTGGTGGTCGGCGGCGACCAGATCAGGGCCACCGTGGTCGGGCAGTCGCTGCAGGTGGTCCCCGGCGTCCCGGCGCCGCGGATCAGCCAGCAGGTGCAGGGGCCGATCGAGCTCTTCCGGCCGGATCAGTGACGGGACGGACGGATGGGCCGTCGCACGGGTGAGCGCGAGGGAGGAACGCCGGTGTCGCGGACACGTGCGCGGGAGCGCGGGTCGATGGCTGTCGAGCTGGTCATCCTGACCCCGGTCCTGCTCGCCTTCACCCTGCTGATCGTTGCCCTCGGCCGGTACGTGGCGGTCCGCGGGCAGGTGGAGGCGACCTCCCGGGACGCAGCCCGCGCCGCCTCGGTGGAACGCAGCTCGGCGGACGCGGCCACGGCGGCGGCGGCGGTCGTCGAGAACACCCGCGTGTCCGGGACGACGTGCGCGGCGCCGGCCCTCAGCGGCCCCTTCGTCGCCGGTGGCACCGTCACGGTCACCGTGCAGTGCGAGGTCTCCTGGAACGGGCTCGGGCTGATCGGCCTGCCCGGGTCGGTGCAGGTCCGGGCCAGCAGCTCGGCCCCGCTGGACACCTTCCGGAGGGTGGGGTGAAGGGCCGGCGGGCGGACGAGCGTGGCGCGGCCACCCTGTTCGTGCTCGGCCTCGCCATCGCCCTGTTCGCACTCGCGGGGCTGGTCATCGACGGGGGTTCGGCGATCAATGCCCGCCAGCGGGTGGCGGACGACACCGAGCAGGCGGCCCGCGCGGGCGCACAGCACCTGGCCACGGCGTCCCTGCGCGACGGCGGGGCCGTGCGTATCGCCGCCCCGGAGGCCGCCGTCGCCGCCTCGGACTATCTGGTGGCCCGCGGGTACCCGGCGTCCGGGGTGCACGTGTCGGTCACCGGCGACCAGGTGACCGCGTCGGCGTCCCAGCGGGTCCCGACGGTTCTGCTGTCGATCATCTTCGTCAACTCGTTCACCGTGTCGGCCTCGGCGCAGGTCAGGGCCGAGGTCGGAATCACCGGGGAGATCCCATGACCGCTTCGCCCGCCCGCCCGGCCGCGGCCGGCCCGCCGCCGGCCGGTCCGGGACGGTTCACCCGCCCGCCCGCCGCACCCGGCCCCTCGCGGGCACGGACCTTCCTGGCCGCCGTGGCGCTGCTCGCCGTGGTGACCGTCGTCCCGATCGGGCTGATCCTGCTGGCCGGTGCCCCGCCGGTGCCACGGTCGCTGCCCACCCGGGCCTGGCTCACCCAGCCGGTGGGCATGCAGCAGGTGGTCACCGTGCTGGTGGCGGTGGTCTGGCTGGCCTGGCTGCAGTTCGCCGTGACGGTGGCGGTGGAGTTCGTGGCCGCGGTGCGGGGCGGGGTGCTGGCGCCGCCGGTGCCGCTCGCCGGGCCGGTGCAGCGGCTGGCCCGGACCCTGGTCGCGGCACTGCTGCTGAGCGCCGCCGTCGGCACCCAGGTCGCGGCTGCCGCCGTGCCGGTGCGGGCGCCGGTCAGCGTCAGCGCGGTCCAGTCCGTGGCCGTCGCCCCTGCGGTCGGTGCCACCGGGATGGCGCAGCCGGGTGCCGGGCGGGCGGTCACCGGCGCGGTGACGCACGCCCGCGAGGCCGCGCAGAGCATTCCGGTGGGGCGGTACGACGCCGGAGTCGTCGACGGGCTCGATGGCCGCAAGGTGTACGTGGTCCAGCCCCCGCAGGGGCGGCACCATGACTCGCTCTGGGAGCTCGCCGAGCGTCACCTCGGGGACGGGCGCCGCTACCGCGAGATCTACGAACTCAACCAGGGACGCCCGCAGCCCGACGGGCAGCACCTGCACCTGGCCCGGCTGATCCAGCCCGGCTGGCTGCTGGTGATGCCGGACGATGCGGTGGGGGTCGCCCGCTACGCGGCGCCCGACGCCACGGCCACGCTCGCCCCCGGGGTGGGCGCCACGCAGGGAGGCGGCCACGGCGCCTCCGCCGGGGAGGGCGCGGGATCCTCCGGCCCTGCCGCGACCCAGGCGGGGGCCCTCGCGCAGGACGCCGGTCCGGGCACGGCCACCGCCGGGGGGCTCGGCTCGCCGTCGGGGCCGGGTGACACCCCGGCGCTCACCGGGGCCGGCGCAGCGCTGCCGCCGCAGATCGCCCTCGAGCTCGGCGGGGCGGGCCTGCTCGCGGCGGGCCTGCTCACCGCGATGCTGCGGGGCCGGCGCCGGCGTGGGCCGTTGCCGCTGACGGCCGAGGCGGTGGAGGCCGAGGTGTGGCTGCGGGTGGGGGCGGACGCTGACCGGGCGCGTTGGGTGAACCGGGCGCTGCGGCTGCTCGGGGCGGCCTGCCGGCACGCGGGAATCACCCCGCCCGGGGTGTATGCGGGCATCGCCGACGACGACCGCCTCGAGCTGCTGCTCGGTGCCCGGCACCCGGTGGCGCCACCGCCGTGGATCTCCGTGGACGACGGCCGGACCTGGCGGTTGGACCGGGAGGCGTCGCCCCGGACCACCCCCGAGGAGGTGTGTCCGTACCCGACGCTGGTCTCGCTGGGGCGGGACACCGCGGGACGCGACGTCCTGCTCGAGCTGGGCGCGGCGGCCGGCCCGATCAGCGTCACCGGCGGCGGGCAGGCCGAAGCCGTCCTCGCCGCCCTGGTGGTCGAGCTGGTCACCAACCCGTGGTCCGATCGGGTCACGGTGACCGCGGCGGACCTGCCGCAGGCGCTGGCGGCGCTGGCCGGCGACCGGCTGGTGCTCACCGCCGGCCACCACGAGGCCATCGAACGGGTTCGGCCCGGGGGACTGTCCGGGTCCGACGACCTGCTCAGCGGGCGCTGGTCCACCCTCGACGGGCCGGTGGACCAACTGGTGCTCGGCAGCCCGCCGGTCGGCGCGGCGGAACGCCGGGTCGACGGGCTCGGTGCCGGTGGGGTTGGTGTGCTGCTCGCCGGTGACGTCCCCTCGGCCCGCTGGCGGTTGCACCTGGACGATGCGGGCACCCTCACGGTCTCCGAGCTCGGGCTCACCGTCACCGCCAACCGGCTCGGACCGCAGACCCTCGCCCGGCTCGGCGAGCTGCTCACCCCCGGCACTGCGTCGGCGCCCTCCGCCCCGGCGGGCGCCGGCGCGGGGCCGGACCCGGGTGGCAGCGGACGGGTACCGGTTCCCGTCGTCCGCACCGAGGCGGACGACGCCGGCTGGGCGACCGCGCCGGCCCGGATCGCCGTGCTCGGGGCGGTGCGGGTGCGCACGCCGGGGGCGCTCGACCCGGCCCGGGTGGAGCAGGCCACCGAGCTGGTCGCCTTCCTCGCGCTGCATCCCGGCGGCGTGCACCCGAGCGTCCTGGCGGCGGCCGTCTGGCCCCGAGGGGTGAGCGCCGACGTCCGCGACGCCACCGTGGAACGGGTCAGGGACTGGCTCGGCAGCGACGAGCACGGCAGCCATCGGTTGCGGGCCGACGCGGACGGGCGGCTCAGCCTCGGCCCCGACGTGATCGTCGACTGGGATGTGCTCTGCTCGCTGCTCGCCCGCTCACGGGCCGCCGCAGACCCGGCGCGCGAGGCCGACCTGCTGGCCCGGGCCCTGCGGCTGGTCCGGGGACCGCTGGCGGGGGGGATCGTCGGCGGGCGGTACGCCTGGTTGGCCCGGACGGGGCTGGAACAGACCGTGCCCGACGTCGTCGCCGACGCGGCGCACCGGCTGGCCGTCCTGCTCGGCGGCGTCGACCACGACGGTGCGGGTGAGGCGGCCCGGGCGGGGCTGCGCATCGACCCCGGCCGGCAGGAGTTGTGGCGCGACCTGGTCCGGGGCGAGTTCGCGCAGTGGGGGGTGGAGGGCGTGCGCGCCGTGCTCGCGGACATGCAGGAGGTGCTCGCCGACCTCGGTGCGCAGCTCGACCCGCTCACCCAGGCCCTGATCGAGGAGCTGGCACCGCAGCTCACCGGGGCGGCATCCGGGACGTCGGCTCCGGGGGTGGGCTGAGCGCCCTCAGAGCACCTTGGACAGGAACAGCCTTGGTCCGCTCGTGCTGCGGGTTGGTGATCACCTGCCGGGGATCGCCCGTCTCGACCACCACGCCGTCGTCCATGAAGACCAGCTGGTCGCCGACCTCGCGGGCGAAGCCCATCTCGTGGGTGACGACGACCATGGTCATGCCGCTCTCGGCCAGCTCGCGCATGACGTCGAGCACCTCGCCGACCAGTTCGGGGTCCAGCGCCGAGGTCGGCTCGTCGAAGAGCATCAGCTTGGGCTCCATGGCCAGCGCCCGGGCGATCGCCACCCGCTGCTGCTGGCCGCCGGAGAGCTGGGTCGGGTAGGCGCCGCCGCGGTTCGCCAGGCCCACCCGGTCGAGCAGGCCGCCCGCGCCCGCGCGGTGGCCTTCTTCTCGCCCTTCACCCGCACCGGCGCCTCGGTGACGTTCTCCAGCGCGGTCAGGTGCGGGAACAGGTTGAACCGCTGGAAGACCATGCCGATCTCCCGGCGCTGGGCGGCGATCTCCGTGTCGCTGAGCTCGTGCAGGCGTCCGCCCCGCTCCCGGTAGCCGACCAGCTGGCCGTCGACCCACAGCCGGCCGGCGTTGATCTTCTCCAGGTGGTTGATGCAGCGCAGGAAGGTCGACTTGCCCGAGCCGGACGGCCCGATGATGCACAGCACCTCGCTCGGCTCGACCTCGAGGTCGATGCCCTGGAGCACCTCGACGCTGCCGAAGGACTTGTGGACCTGCTCGGCCCGGACCATCGGGCGTCTGCTCGCTCATTCCAGCCCTGCTCCCGTCGGCGCACGGTGCGCGACGTAGAGCCGCTCCTTCGCCCGGCCTTGCACGCCCCGGGCGAAGTGGCCCTCGAGGAAGTGCTGCGCCGACCATCAGCACGCTGGTCATCGCGAGGTACCAGAGGCAGGCGGCGACGAGCATCGGGAACACCTGGAAGGTGCGCGAGCCGATGGCCTGCAGCTGGAAGAACAGCTCGTAGTGACCGGGACGGAGGCCAGCAGGGCGGTGTCCTTGAGCATCGCGATGGTCTCGTTGCCGGTCGGCGGCACGATCACCCGCATCGCCTGCGGCAGCACGATCCGGCGCATGGTGTGCTCCGGCTCATCCCGAGCGCCTGGCCGCCTCGGTCTGGCCGGGGTCGATGGACTCGATCCCGGCCCGCACGATCTCGGCCATGTAGGCGCCCTCGGACAGCGCGAGCCCGATCAGTCCGGCGACGAACCCGGTGAGGAAGGTCCGGGCGTCGAGCGCTGAAGAGCTGGGTGCTCGCGTTGAAGCCGAACAGGTCGAGCAGCTGCCGGTCGAACGGGCAGGCCGAAGCCGACCGTGCGCGTAGAGGATGCCCAGGTTGCCCGAAGAGCACCAGCAGCACGATGCGGGGATGGCGCGGAAGAACCAGGTGTAGACCCATGCCGTGGCCGCGATCACCGGGTTCGGCGACAGCCGCATCACCGACGACCACCACGCCCAGCGCGACGCCGATGACCATCGCCAGCACGGTCATGACCAGCGTGGTCCGTGCGCCCCGCGAGCACCGGCGGCCGGAACATGTTGTCGAACATGAACCGCCACTGGAAGGCCTCGTTGGTCAGCAGCATGTGCACGAACATCGCGGCCAGCACCGCGATGACGGCGATGGCCACCCAGCGCCCCGGGTGCCGGACCGGTACGGCCTTGATCGGGTCCTGCCGTGCCGGCCCGGCCCCCGGGTGCGCGGAGGTCATGGCGTCATCCGACGCTCGGGTTGACGGCCGGGGTGGTGATGGCCCCCTGCGAGACGCCCCACTTGTCCAGGATCGTCGCGTAGCTGCCGTCGGCGATCAGGGCCTGCAGCGCGCCGACGAGGGCCTGGTCGAACTGGCCCTGGCCCTTCTTGACCGACGTAGCCGTAGGGCGCGGAGTCGTAGATGTCGCCGAGCAGCGCGAGCTTGCCCTTGGTCTGCTTCACGGCGTAGGCGATGACCGGGGAGTCGGCCAGCATCGCGTCGTCCTTGCCGGAGACCACGGCGGCGGTGGCCTGGTCCTGGCCCTGGTACTGGTCGATGGTGATCGCCGGCTTGCCGGCGGTCGGTGCACGCCTTCGAGCGGGCGGTGACGTCGTCGGCCTGCACGGTCGCCTTCTGCACGGCGATCTTCTTGCCGCAGGCGTGCGTCGGGCTGCACGTTCTGCGGGTTGCCCGACTGCGCTGGCCCACTGGGTGCCGGCGGAGAAGTAGCTGATCATGTCGACCTGCTTCTCGCGGTCGGGGTTGATGGTGAAGGAGGAGACGCCGATCTCGTACTTGCCGGACAGCACGCTGGGGATGATGTTGTCGAACGGCGCCGGCACCCACTGGGTCTTCAGCCCGAGCTTGGCCGCGACCGCGTTGAACAGGTCGACGTCGAACCCGATGACGGTCTTGCCGTCGGTGTCGAGGAACTCGCTCGGGGCGTAGGTGGAGTCGGTCCCGATGGTGATGGTCCCGTCTGCCTTGATCGCGTCCGGCACCATGGCGGCCAGCGCGGCGTCGCCGCCGCCGGCGGCGCCGGTGGTGGACGAGGTGCTCGCGGCGGCGCCGCCGGAGGAACCGGAGCCGCAGGCGGCAAGCCCTCCCGTGAGCGCGAGGGCCATCACGAGCACGCCGGTACGGCGAGGGGACAGATGCATCTGGGCCAGCCTCCTAGGCTACGACGGAGTCAGGCAGACATGCTGCCACGGCGATCGTCGGCCCTGGAACGGGCCCTTCGACCCGACTGCCAATGCCCCCTGACCTGCCCGGTTTGCCCCGTCCGCCCGGCGCCGGCGGGTAGCTGCGGCCCATCGAGAGCTTCCGGGGCGGTGCGGCCGCCTGGTCACAAACGCGGCGGCGGCGGTGCTTAGGGGGTGTGGACATGGTGTGGCAGTCCGGCCGGACCCGGCGGCGACCGGTGGTGACCGAGGCCCGGGCCGAGCGCGAGGGGCATCCACCGCCCGCCGCGCCGGACGCCGTCAGGCCCGATCTCGAGCGGGTCTTCCGGGCGGAGTATCCCCGCGTGCTGGGCATCGCCCGCAGGGTGCTCGGCGAGGGGCAACAGGCCGAGGACGTCGCACAGGACGTGTTCCTTGCCTTCGGCAGGACGCAGGTGCCGGGACATCAGGCGCAGGGCTGGCTCGCTCTGGCCACGGCGCACACCGCGTTGAACACGCTCCGCGCGCAGCGCCGGCGGGCCCGGCGGGAGTCGGCGGTGGCCGTGCCCGAGCGGGTCCCGGACGTGGCCGAGCAGGTGCTCGCCGAGGACGGTCGGGCCCGGGTGCGGCAGGCCCTGCAGCGGTTGCCGCGCACCCAGGCACTGGTGCTGCTGCTGCGGCACAGCGGGCTGAGCTATCAGGAGGTCGGCGCCTGGCTGGGCATGCCGGTCGGCAACGTCGGGACGACATTGCGCCGCGCTGAGGCTGCGGCGCGGAAGGAGCTCGAGGGCGATGAACCACCTCGCTGAGGGGACGCTGCGGCGGGCGGTCGACGAACCGTTCGCGATCAGCGACGACGACCGCGACCACCTGGTGGGCTGCGAGCGGTGCCGGCACGCGATGCAAGCGGTGCGCGCCGACCGGGACGCCGTGTTCGCGGCGATGTCGACCGCGGCGACGTCCACGGCCGCGACGTCAACGGCGGGCGCCGGCGACGTGGAGACCGCCTGGGGACGGCTGGCCGCGCGGGTGGAGGCCGCCGCCACCGTCGCCGCTCCGGTACCTGATCAGGTGCCGCGCCGCCGCCGGCTGAGCCTGCGCCGACCCGCCGTAGCGGTGAGTGTGGCCGCGCTCGTGGTGGTCGGCACCACGGCGGCGGCCGCGGCGGTCAACTGGCTGCCCATCTTCCACCCGGACGCCGTCTCGCCGGTCACCTTCCAGCTGAAGGACCTCACCGCGCTGCCGGATCTGACCGCCTACGGGGCCCTGTCGCTGCCGGCGACCTGGCAGCCGGAGGTGGTCGCGGACGCCGCTGCAGCACAGGCCCGCACCGGGATCGCGGTACCCGCGGTGGGCGACCTGCCCACAGGGGTCAGCGGGAGGCCGCGCTACGCGGTGCTGCCCGCATCCACGGCGCGGTTCACGTTCTCCGCGGCGAAGGCACGCGCCGCCGCGGCGGCGCAGGGGCAGACGCTGCCGCCGATGCCCGCCGGGATCGACGGCAGCGAGTTGCGGCTGGACGTGGGCCCCGCGGTGGTGGAGACCTGGGTCCAGGGTGGCGACGTGCCCACCCTCACCGTCGTCAGCATGACCGCCCCGACGGCGTCCAGCCAGGGGGTCCCGCTGTCCACCCTGGAGAGCTACCTGCTCGCCCAGCCGGGGATCCCGGCGGCCGTGGCCGCCCAGCTGCGGGCGTTGCCGGTGAACGGGTCGGTGCTGCCGATTCCGGTGCCCAGCGACTACGCCACCAGCAGTTCGACTACCGTCGCCGGGGTGCCTGCCACCGAGGTGAAGCTGCGCAACCAGGCCGGGGCCGCCCTGATCTGGATCCGTGCAGGCCGGCTGAGCGCCGTGTTCGGGCTGCTCAGCCCCGCCGACCTGCACGCGGTCGCCGATGGCCTGGGCTGACGGCCCGGCGGGGGCCCCGGGACCGATGGGTGAGGCGCCGTCGCCGGCGGCCTGGTGCTCCGGCATCGCCAAGCGGTACGGCCACCGGACGGCGCTGGCCGGGGTCTCGATGCAGGTCGCCCGGGGCGAGGTGCTCGGGCTGCTCGGCCCCAACGGCGCGGGCAAGACCAGCCTGATCAAGATCATGCTCGGGCTGGTGCGCGCCGACGCCGGTGAGGTGATGCTGCTCGGGCGTCCGGGCAGCAGCCCTGCCTCCCGGGCCCGGGTGGGCTACCTGCCCGAGCTCTTCCGGTACCAGCCCTGGCTGTCCGCGGACGAGGTGCTGGGCCTGCACGCCCGGCTGGCCCGGGTGTCCACCGGGGGGCCGCAACGGGAGGAGCTGCTGGCGCTGGTCGGGCTGGAGCAGCGGTCCCGCGACCGGGTGGGCGGGTTCTCCAAGGGCATGCAGCAGCGGCTCGGGCTGGCGGTGGCGCTGCTCGGCGACCCCGAGCTGGTGGTCCTCGACGAGCCGACCTCGGCGCTCGACCCGGTGGGCCGGGCAGACGTCCGCGAGATCGTCCGCCGTCTGCGCGGGCGGGGTACCGCGGTGCTGCTGAACTCCCATCTCATCGGCGAGGTGGAGCGGGTGTGCGACCGGGTGGTGATCCTCGACCACGGGCGGGTGGCGGCTGCGGGCACCCTCGACGAACTGCTGGGTGAACCGGAGGTGCGGCTGCAGCTGGCCGGGCTGGACGCGGGGTCGCGGGCCCTGCTCGCCCGCTTCGGTGCCGTCTCGCAGGCGGGGGAGTGGGTCACCGTCCGCGGACTCGACGGTTCCGGGGTGCCCGGGTTGGTCGCCGGGTTGGTCGGCGCCGGTGTGCGGGTCTTCGCGGTGGAGCCGGGCCGGATGACGCTCGAGGAGCGCTTGCTCGACGTGCTGCGCGCCGATCCGGAGGCGGGGAGCGTCGGCGCGGGGGACGCTCACGGGCGGCAGCTGCGCGAGGGCGCCGACCCCGTTGCCCCGGTGGGAGGGACCCGATGATCGTGCTCACGATCGCCCGGCTGACCCTGCTGGAGGCGCTCCGCCGGAAGGTGGTGTGGGCGCTGGCCGTGCTGACCGTCGCGCTGCTGGCGCTGAGCGGCTGGGGGTTCGCCCGGCTGCCGGGGCTGCACACCAGCGTCGGCACGGTGACCAGCGGACAGGCCCGGCTGATCGCGGCGGAACTGCTGAACCTGGTGATGTTCACGGTGAGCCTGATCGTCGCGCTGGGCACGGCGTTCCTGGCCGGGCCGACGCTGTCGGGCGAGCTGGAGTCCGGCGTCGCACTGGCGGTCTTCGCCCGGCCGGTGCGGCGGACGTCGATCCTGGTCGGCAAGTGGCTGGGACTGGCCACGTTCGCGCTCGGGTACGTGGCGCTGGCGGGAGCCGGCGAGTTCGCCATCGTCTGGGCCACCGTGGGGTACACCCCCGATCGGCCGGTGACCGCGCTCGCGTTCCTGGCGGCAGAGGCCGTCGTGCTGCTCACCCTGGCGCTGCTGCTGTCGAGCGTGCTCTCGCCGCTGGCGTCCGGCGTGCTCGCGGTCGGCCTGTTCGGCGCCACCTGGGTGGCGGGGGTGGTGGGCGGGGTGGGCACGGCGATCAGCAACGACAGCGTGGCCCGGATCGGCACCGTCTCGCGGATCGTGCTGCCCACCGACGGCCTCTGGCACGGCGCCATGCACGCCCTGATGGGTCCGCCCCTGGCCGGACAGTTCGGCGACGCTGCGGTGGCCGACCCCTTCATCGGCCTGTCCGGGCTCACCGGTGCCTACCTGGTCTGGACGGTCGTCTGGGTGGTGCTGGTGCTGGGGGTGGGCGTCGTCACCTTCTCCCGCCGCGACCTGTGAGTGGGTTCTCCCGCGGCGAGGAACACGCGGCGGCGGTGCCGGCGCCGGCAGCGGGTCGGTCACGTCCGCGCCGGAAAATGTCACGGAACCTCAATGGAGCTGACCGGGGGGTGGCAACGAGCGCCCGAGACACTGGGGCTACCCGAGGGGAGGCGACGTGACCGGACGACCCAGCGCACGGACGATCGAGCCACCGGCCTTCGCGGTGGGCCCGGTGGCCGGCGGCGCCGCCCCGGTGAGCGAGGTCATCGATCTGAACTCAGCGCGCCAGACGCGCCAGGCACGCCGGTCCGCGGTGGCGGACACGGGGTGGGCCTGCCCCGAATGTGCCCTGAGCGCCGGCCCCTTCGCAGCGGCGGAGGCGGCGATGCTGGCGGCGCTGCACGACCAGGTCCTGCGGCACTCGCCCCGAACCGCACTCCCCTTCGGCCGGAACGTGCTCGGCGACCTGCTCGGCGGCGTGCTCGAGAGCTGACCCGGCCCGCGTGGTTGGGTGGGAGCGCCCGGCTGCGGCCCGAGCGGTCGCGGAGGCGGGCCGCACCGGGCGCGTACCCGTGTAGGCGCTGCCCCGGTGGGGGTCAGGCCCGGCCCGGCACGCTCGGGCCGGGGTGTGTCCACGTCGTGCGACGGTGCAGCCGGAAGCCTGCCCGGCGCAGGTTGGCCGCGCTCGCCGAACCGGACCGCGCCGTCGCGACCGCCAGCGTGCAGCCAGCCTCGGCCGCCCGACGGAGCCGGCAGTCCAGCAGCGCGGCCTGCGCTCCCCGCCCCCGGTGGGCAGGCAGGGTCGAGGCGCCCCCGAGCACCGCCACGTCGTGGTGCAGGGTCATGGCGCCGGCGGCAACCGGGGTGTCGCGGCGAGGGGTGGTGTCGTGGGTGGTGTCGTGGTCGTAGGCCAGGAATCGGCGCACGGCCGGATGGGCGTGCTCGGCCGCAATGAAGGTCGCGACCGGCCCGGCGACCCCATACCCCTGCAGCAGGACGCGGAGGAAGTCGGCGCCGTCCGCGGCCGCGCGCACCTCGCCGGGTGGCGGAGCACCGGGCGTGGCCGCCTGAGCGAGGTCCCTGATCGCGAGTACGCGGTCAGGGCCCCGGATCAGGCCTGCCGTCCGGAGCACCGCTTCCACGCCACGGCCCCGCGGACCGTCGTCCGGCGACCGGTCGCCTGGCTGGCCACCGCCGGCGCTGAGGGACACCACAACCGTGGGGGCCAGGCCGTTCCAGACCGTGGCACGGGCGAGCGAGATAGCCGCGGGCGCGGTCTCCGCCGTCACCCCGGAGACCGTGGACAGGAAGGCCAGGGCGGGGTCAGTGGCGAGCACCGCGAACACACCACCCTGCTCCCACACCCGGAAACGGCCGATGGTGGACGTTTGGGCGGCTGCCGTGCACGCCAACCCCGCGCGCTCGAACAGCGCCCGCTCCGCCCGGTGCAGCGCGTGCCGGTCGACGCCACCGGCGAGCCCGCCGGACCACGACCCCGCGGCTGCGACCATCCGGTCACGGTAGCGGCGGCCCGGTGGGCGGGGTCGTCCCGGTGGAGTGGAACGCCGGGCGGGTGGCGGCCGCTGCCCGCGTGACCGCCGGACTCGCGCTCAGGCCTGCGTGCCGCCGAAGTCGACCGCGGCGGTGGTGACCACCCCGCCACGCCGGCCGGGTGCGGACTGGAACTGCCAGTAGTGGTTCGTGTGGGCAATGACCTGCTCGGGGGGCGGCGCGCCCCACGCGCTCTGGTCCTCGGTGGTGTGGGCATCGCCGACGAGTGTCGCGTCGTAACCCCGGACGATGGCCCCGTGCAAGGTCGAGCGGATGCAGGCGTCGGTCTGGGCGCCTACGACGATGAGCCGCCCCACGGCGTGCTCGGCGAGGACATCCTCCAGGTCGGTGGCCTCGAAGGCGTCGCCGTACAGCTTGTGCACCAGCGGCTCGGACTCCTCACGAGGGAGCTCGGGGACGTACTGCCACCCGTCGCTGCCGAGCGGCAGTTCGTCGTCGGAGTGCTGCACCCACACGACGGGGATGCCCTCGGCCCGGGCCCGGCCCACCAGGGCGGCGATGTTGGCGATCACGCCGTCCCGGTCGTGCGCGCCGGCAACGACGTCGTTCTGGACGTCGATGACGAGCAGGGCGGTGTGCGGGCGCTCGGCGAGCGAGGTCATGATGCTCCCCCTTCGGTTGATCCGGACTTCCTGCGTTCGGTCCGGTGCTGCGCGGGATGCTAGCGGCGGCCACTGACACCCACCGGGAATCCCGGCGGAACCCGAGGCGGCTGTCGGGAGTCGAGCAGGGTGGCGGGGTCCGCGGGCGGCCCCGTGGGGGTGTCTGGTGTCGCTGACGGGGCCGGTGTTCTTCGCGCTCATCGGGGGGCTGGCGGTGGCGGCCTTCACCGCCGTGGTCTGGTCGTGGCCACGCTGGACCGGGGCGGGGACGCGCCCGGTGCTGGCCCGCGGCGCTCTGCTGCTCGGTGTTGAGGGGCTCGTGCTGCTCACCGCCGCGGTGGGCGTCAACGACGGGTTCGGCTTCTTCGCCGACTGGACCGATCTGGCGGGCGTGGTCGGGGTCGCGGTGGGGCAACCCCCCGCGAGTGTGCACGTCGGCGGGGGAGCCGTGGCGGCGGCCATGGTGCGGCTGGGCTCCGGCCTGCCGGTGGTGGATCGACCGGCCGCGCCGGTGGTGACCCCGGGCCCGGGCGGTGGCGTCTTCCACTTCACGGTGGGCGGGCCGGCCAGCGGGATCCGCGGCACGGTGGAGGTGACCCTGCCGCCCGGCTACGCCGACCCGCGCCGGCTCCACCAGCGTTACCCGGTGCTGGAGGCATTCCCCGGCTACCCGGGCCAGCCCTTCGACCCGATCGGCGCGGTCCGCGCGGCAGCCCGGGCCAGGGAACTGGGGGACGCGATCATCCTCTCCCCGACCGTGCAGATCCCGCCCGGCCGCGACACCGAGTGCGTCGACGCGACCGGAGCCGCGCCCAGGGTCGAGACCTGGCTCACCCGTGACCTGCCGCGCTGGGCGGCCCGCACGCTGCGGGTGCGCACCGACCGCGCCTCCTGGGCGACCATCGGATGGTCGGCCGGCGGCTGGTGCGCCGCCATGGCGGCGATGCTGCACCCCGACACCTATGCCGCGGCGATCGTGCTGGGAGGCTACTTCAGGCCGGATTTCGGATCGCGCTACGTCCCCTTCGGCCCGGGGTCGCCGGCCGCCCGCCGGTACGACCTGGTGGCCCTGGCCGGTCACTCCCCGCCTCCGGTCGCACTGTGGATGCAGACCTCCAGGGCCGATAGCCTGTCCTACCCCTCATCGGCGCAACTGCTCGAAGCGGTGCGCCCCCCGCTGTCCGTGCAGTCGCTGATCATGAACCATGCCGGGCATCGGATCGGGGTGTGGGAGGCGCTGCTCCCGCACGCCCTGGCCTGGCTGGGTGCCACCCTGCCCGGGTTCGCGCCGCCGGCAGCGCCCGCGCCACGGGGGCAGCCGGGGGTGCGCCGGGCTGCGACGACGCAGGGGTGGCTGAGGTTCGCCGGACCGCGATGACGCCGGGCACGCTGGAGCTGAGGTGCTGTCCAGCGACCGGGGGGCTCGCGGCTGCTGAGAAGGCGGTGGCTCGCGGCTGCTGAGAATGCGGGGACGCGCGCGTGCACCGATCTGGATCCGCGGGCCCGGCTCGGGTTCCGGAACACCCTGGGCGCCTCCATCGACGAGCGTGGCCCCCCGGTTGCCGATGCGGTGGGTCAGCTGCCGGGCGGGGCCGTGGTCCGGCGCACCACCAGCGACGGATTCAACAGCAGCCGGACGGGGGCGGTCCGCCCATCCCGCAGCCGCTGCAGCAGCAACTCCACCGCCAGCCTCCCCATCTCGGCCCGGGGCTGGTGCACGGTGGTCAGGCTGAGGTGGCGCAACGCAGACAGCGAGGTGTTGTCGTAGCCGACCACGGAGACGTCCTGCGGGACCCGCAGTCCTGCGTCGTCGAGCGCCGACAGTGCCCCGATGGCGTTGATGTCGTTGGCGGCGAGCAGGGCGGTGAAGGGGCTCCCGCTGGCCAGCAGCCGGCGGGTCGCCTCGGCTCCCGCGTCCTCGGTGTACTCGCTGGGTTCCACCCGGGGCTGCAGGCCGCGCCGGTGCATCGCCTCGACGTACCCCCGCCGCCGGGTGGAGCCGTGCGCGCCCTGGCCGCCGTCGAGGTGCACGATCCGGGTGTGCCCGAGGGCGGCCAGGTGCGCGACCGCCAGTTCGGCGCCGGCGCGGCCGTTGTCGTTGATGGTGTCGACTCCCGGCAGTCGCACGTCCCGCTCGACGGTGACCACCGGGCCGTTGCGCACCGCGTCGGTCAGTGCCGCGGTCGGCACCACCGGTGACAGCAGCACCAGCCCGGCCGGGCGGAAGGACAGCAGCGTCTGCACCGAGCGTTCCTCGCCGGCCGGCCGCCGCCCGCCGGTGCCGAGGATGACCTCGAGGCCGGCGTCGCGGGTGCTGGCATCGATCGCTTCGAGGATCTCGGCGAAGTAGGGATTGTGCAGGTCGGAGGCGAGCACGGCGAGCACTCTGGAGGTGCGGCTGGCGAGCTGGCGGGCGAGCGCGTCGGGGGAGTAGCCGAGTTCCTCGGCCGCCAGCAGCACGGCGGCCCTGCGGGCGGCGGAGACCTTGGGGGACTCGCGCATGACCAGCGACACGAGCGCGCGGGACACCCCTGCCCGGCGGGCGACGTCCTCCATGGTGGGGCGACCCATCGCTCTCCGTTTCGCGGCCGGTCTGCGCCCCGCGCGGCGCCGGCTCCGGATTTGGCAACGACTTCGAAACATTCCTTGACAGCAGCGGCTCGCATCCTACAGCGTTAGAGCGCTCCAAAGTTGGAGCGCTCTAACGCCGGTCGACCGCTGGTCGGTGACGGGGCGGCCGGCACGGGTGCAGCGGGAGTTCGCGCCGATCGAGGGAGTGCGCAATGCGTATCGGCATCACCGGTGTGGGCCGGATCGGCGTCATGCACGCGACCAACCTGGCGCGGGTCGCCGGGGTGGACGAGGTGCTGCTGCACGACCCGGTCCCGGGCCGGGCGGCAGCGCAGGCGGGCCGGCTCGCCTCCGGTGGCAGCGGCGGGCCGGTGGTGCGAGCTGTCGAGACGCTGCCCGAGCTGCTCGCCGCGGTCGACGGGGTGCTGGTGGCCACCCCCACCCCCACCCATGCGCAGGTCGCCGGGGCGGCCCTGGATGCCGGAGTGGCGACGCTGTGCGAGAAGCCCATCGCCGGTGACCTCGAGACCATGCGCGCGGTGATCGAGCGGGCCGAGCGCACCGGCACCCCCCTGCTGGTCGGCTTCCAGCGCCGGTTCGACCCGGCGATCAGCGAGCTCAAGCGTCGGATCGTGGCCGGCGAGGTCGGGGACCTCTACCTGGTGCGGGCGATCGCGATGGATGCGGTCCCACCGGATCCGGAGTACATCCCGACCTCGGGGGGGATCTTCCGCGACCTGTTCATCCATGACCTCGACGCGGTGCCCTGGCTGGTCGGACGCCCGGTGGTCTCGGTGCACGCCACCGGCTCCGTGCTGGTCGACCCCGCGTTCGCCGCCGCGGGCGATGTCGACACCGCCGCCGTCACGCTGGTCTTCGAGGGCGGAGTGATCGCGCAACTGTCCGGTGGCCGGCGCGACGGAGGTGGCTACGACCACCGGATCGAGGTGATCGGCAGCGGCCAGGCCCTGACCGCCGGCCTGGACGACCGGGCCCCCATCACCAGCCTCGAACCCGGTGGCCACGACCCGCGGGGCAACGGCTACCCCGGCTTCCCGGAGAGGTTCGGACGCGCGTACGCCAACGAGATGGCGGTCTTCGTCGATGTCGTCGCGGGCCGGGTCGCGAACCCCTCCCCGGCACGCGACTCGCTGGTCAGCCTGGCGCTCGCGGAGGCGTGCGAGCGGTCCCTGCACAGCGGTGGACCGGTCCGGCCCGAACTGTCCACGGCGCAGGTGCGACCGTGAGCGCGGATCCCGGCACTCCGGCCGGCCCGGCACCCGCACCCGCACCCGCCGCGGGCCCGGGAGCGGACCTCGGTGAGCTCGGCGCGCGGGTGGCCGGGGCGCCGATCTCCTGGGGCGTGTGCGAGGTCCCGGACTGGGGGTTCGTGCTGCCCGTCGACGCGGTGCTCGGTGAGATGGCCCGGCTCGGACTGCGCGCCACCGAGCTCGGCCCGCCGGGGTTCCTGCCCGACGACCCCGCCGAGCTGCGCGCCGCGCTCGAGCGGCACGGCCTGCGCCTCGTCGCCGGGTTCCTCGCAGCCGTCCTGCATGACGAGGCCGCCACCGCGCAGACCCTGGCCGAGGCCGAGCGCAGCTGCGCTCAGCTGGCCGCGGGGGGTGCGCAGCTGCTGGTGCTCGCCGCGGCCACCGGCCTGACCGGCTACGACCGCCGCCCGGACCTCGACCCGCGGCAGTGGGACCGGCTGCTGGAGACCGCGGCCCGCCTCCGCGACCTCGCCGCCGGGTACGGCCTGCGCACCGCGCTGCACCCGCACGTGGGCACCGAGGTGGAGAGCGGGGCGGAGGTGCAGCGTTTCCTCGCCGGCAGCGACCTGCCGTTGTGCCTGGACACCGGGCACCTGCTGATCGGTGGCTCCGATCCCGTGGCGCTCGCCCGCGCCCATCCGGAGCGGATCGCCCACGTGCACCTCAAGGACGTCGACCGGGCCGTCGTCGAGCGCGTCCGGGCGGGGGAACTGACCTACATGCAGGGCGTGCAGGCGGGAATGTACGTGCCGCTGGGCGACGGCGAGGTCGCGGTGGCGGAGCTCGTCGCCGGGCTCGAGTCCGCCGGGTACTCCGGCTGGTACGTGCTCGAGCAGGACACCGCACTCCCCTCGGGCGGGGACCACAACGCCCGGCAGCCGCTGCGCGACACCGAGCGCGGCATCTCCCATCTCGCCGGCGTGATCCGCTCGGCGGGTGCATCACCACCCTGAATCCGCGGGCGCCGCGCGCGCCGGGTGCCCACCGCCAACGGTGGGCTGGATCCTCGAAGGAGAGGCAATGACCGTACTGCGAACCCGCACCCGCTGGGGGTTGGTCGCGCTCGCCGCGTCGGCAGCCCTGCTCGCCGCCTGCTCCGGGCCGTCCGCCTCGTCGGGGACGTCCTCCGCCAGCACCTCCGCGGCGGCGCCGGCCGCCACCACCGACCTCACCTTCGCCGTGGTCACCCACGGGGGAGCCGGCGACGCCTTCTGGACGGTGGTGAAGAACGGCGCCGAGCAGGCCGGCAAGGACGAGGGCGTGAAGGTCCTCTACGACAGCAACGGCGATCCCACCCAGCAGGCCAAGCTGATCGACAACTACGTGGCCCAGAAGGTCAACGGCCTGGTGGTCTCGATGGCCAACCCCGACGCGCTGCAGACCTCGATCAAGGCCGCCGTCGCCGCCGGCATCCCGGTGATCACGATCAACTCCGGGCAGGACAAGAGCGCGGCGTTCGGCGCCATCGCCCACGTCGGGCAGGACGAGACCATCGCCGGTGAGGGCGCCGGGTCGCGGCTGAAGGCCGCCGGCAAGACGCACCTGCTGTGCGTGATCCACGAGGCCGGCAACATCGGCCTGAACCAGCGCTGCGACGGCGCCAAGTCCACCTTCGGCAACGTCACGAACCTCCAGGTCGACCTGAACAACCCGACCGACGTGCAGACCAAGATCAAGGGCGCGCTGCAGGCCGACCCGAGCATCGACGCGGTGCTCGCGCTGAACCCGCAGGTGGCCACTCTGGCCGTGCAGGCGGCCAAGGACGCCGGGTCGAAGGCGGCCGCGGCGATCGCGACCTTCGACCTGAACGCCGACGTGGTGAGCGGGATCGAGTCCGGCAGCATCCTGTTCGCGGTGGACCAGCAGCAGTACCTTCAGGGCTACCTGCCGATCGTGATGCTGAAGCTGTACGTCACCAACGCCAACACCGTCGGTGGTGGCAAGCCCGTGCTCACCGGCCCCGGCTTCGTGGACAAGTCCAACGTCGCCGCCGTCGCCAAGTACGCGGCGGCCGGAACCCGCTGACCGCGCCGGGTCGGGAGGGGGCCGGAAACGGGCCCCTCCCGACCCGTCACCACTACCGGCACAGCGGAAGGAGGACCTCCGATGGCCACGGCCACGGCGACAGCGACGGCGGAGGACGAGCGGCTGGCCCGGGCCCGCCTGCTCGACCGGCTGGTGCAGCGCCCCGAGCTCGGTTCGCTGCTCGGAGCCGTACTGATCTTCGTCTTCTTCTCGGTGATCACCGAGCAGTTCTTCAGCGTGGCCGGCGCGGCCAACTGGCTCGACTACGCCTCGTCCATCGGGGTCGTCGCGGTGGCGGTCTCGCTGCTCATGATCGGCGGCGAGTTCGACCTGTCCGCCGGGGTGATGACCGCCACCACGGCACTCGTCACGGCCATCCTGTCGACCCAGGCCGGCTGGAACGTGTGGCCGGCGCTGCTCGTCTCGCTCGGCGTCGCGCTGCTGCTCGGTGCGTTCAACGGGTGGCTGGTGGTGCGCACCGGGTTGCCGAGCTTCATCGTCACCCTCGGCACGTTCCTCGCACTGCAGGGCGCCAACCTCGGCGTCACCCGCCTCGTCACCGGCACCGTGCAGGTCAGCGGCATGCGTTCCACCGGCGGGTATGCCAGCTCCGGGCAGTTCTTCGCCTCGACCATCACCCTGAGCGGGCAGTCGTTCCAGGTGGACATCCTGTGGTTCATCGCGGTGACCGTGTTCGCCTCGTGGCTGCTGCTGCGCACCCGGTTCGGCAACTGGATCTTCGCCGTCGGCGGCGCGCCGCTGAGCGCGCGCAGCGTCGGGGTGCCCGTGCGGCGGACGAAGGTGCTGCTGTTCATGGGAACGGCCGCCGCCGCCTGGCTGGTGGGCACGATGCAGATCCTGCGGTACACGTCGGTGCAGGCGAACCAGGGCATCGGCAACGAGTTCCTGTACATCATCGCCGCGGTGATCGGCGGGTGCCTGCTCACCGGCGGGTTCGGCTCGGCGGTGGGCGCGGCCGTGGGTGCGCTGATCTTCGGCATGGCCAACCAGGGCATCGTCTACGCGCGCTGGAACAGCGACTGGTTCATGCTCTTCCTCGGTGTGCTGCTGCTGGCGGCGGTACTGGTGAACACGGCGTTCGCGCGCCGGGCGGAACGGAGCCGGCGATGACGCAGACCACGGGCCCCACCGCCCCCCCGGTCCCGGTCGGTACCCCGCTGCTGCAGGTGCGCGAGCTGGGCAAGCGCTACGGCAACATCATCGCTCTGTCGGGAGTCTCGGCGTTCGTCGAGGCGGGCTCGGTGACCTGCATCCTCGGCGACAACGGCGCCGGGAAGTCCACCCTGATCAAGGTGCTCGCGGGTGCTCACGCCCACGACGCGGGGGAGTACCTGGTCGACGGGGCGCCGGTGCACTTCACCTCCCCCCGCGACGCCCTCGACCAGGGCATCGCGACGGTCTTCCAGGACCTCGCCGTGGTGCCGCTGATGAGTGTCTGGCGCAACTTCTTCCTCGGGTCCGAACCGATGCGGCGCTACGGCCCGGTGCGGGTGATCGACCGTTCCCTCGCCCGGGAGACCAGCCGCCGGGCGCTGGCCGACATGGGGATCGACCTGCGTGACGTGGAGCAGCCGGTGGGCACGCTGTCCGGTGGCGAGCGGCAGTGCGTGTCCATCGCCCGGGCCGTGCACTTCGGCGCCAAGGTGCTGATCCTCGACGAGCCCACGGCGGCACTCGGCGTGAAGCAGGCGGGTACCGTGCTGCGCTACGTCGCCCAGGCCCGCGACCGCGGGCTCGGCGTGGTACTGATCACCCACAACCCGCATCACGCCTACCCGGTGGGGGATCGCTTCCTGCTGCTCAAGCGCGGCCGTTCCCAGGGCTTCTTCACCAAGGCCCAGATCAGCATCGAGGAACTGACCCGGCAGATGGCCGGGGGCGCGGAGCTGGATGCGCTCGAGCACGAGCTGCGGGCCGAGGACGACGCCGGGACCGGCTAGCCCGGCTCGGGGGCGTCCTCCTCGTCACGCATCGGCTCGAAGCCACGCAGGCGCAGGCTGTTGGAGACGACCAGGGTGGACGACAGCGCCATCGCCGCCGCGGCGATGAGCGGGTTCAGCAGGCCGGCCGCGGCGATCGGGATGGCGGCGATGTTGTAGCCGAACGCCCAGGCGAGGTTGCCGCGGATGGTGCGCAGGGTGCGGCGGGACAGCAGCACCGCGTCGACGATGGCCCGCAGGTCCTCGCGGACGAGGATGATGTCCGCCGCCTTCATCGCGATGTCGGTGCCCTTCACGATGGCCATGCCGAGGTTGGCGGTGGCCAGCGCGGCGGCATCGTTGATGCCGTCGCCGACCATGGCCACCCGGTGCCCGCCGTCCTGCAGGTCGGCGATGACCCGGGCCTTGTCGGCCGGTAGCACCTGGGCGATCACCTCGTCGACGCCGATCGCGGCGCCGGCAGCCGCGGCGGCCGCCCGGCTGTCGCCGCTGAGCAGCACCGTGCGGAGCCCGAGCCGGCGCAGCCGTTGCACGGCGGGCCGCGCCGAGGGCTTGAGCGTGTCGCTGAGCGCGAGCACTCCCCAGGCCTGCCCGTCCACGGCGAGGCAGACCACCGTCATTCCCGCGGCCTCGAACTCCTCCACCCGGGCGGCCGCCCCGGCGTCGAGCACTACCCCGTGCTCGGCGAGCAGCCGCGGGTTGCCCAGCAACACCGAGCGACCATCGACCCGGCCCCGCGCGCCGAGCCCGGGCAGCGCGGCGAACTCCTCGACCGGCGCCGGCGGCACGCCCTCGGCCCGCGCGGCCTGCACCACGGCGGCGGCGATGGCGTGTTCGGAGGCGGACTCGACCGCCGCGGCGAGCCCCAGCAGTTGGGAGCGCCGGCGGTCCTGCAGCGCCACCAGTTCGGCAAGGCGCATGGCGCCGGTGGTCACGGTGCCGGTCTTGTCCAGCACCACGGTGTCGATGACGCCGCTGGCCTCCAGCGCGTCGTGGCTCTTGATCAGGATGCCGAGCTGGCCGCCGCGGCCCACCCCCACCATGAGTGCGGTGGGGGTGGCCAGGCCGAGCGCGCAGGGGCAGGCGATGATCAGCACCGCGATCCCGTTGCTCACCGCCTGCCCTGCCGGGGTGCCGAGCAGCAGCCACACCGCGGTGACCACGGCCGCCAGCACCACGACCACCGGGACGAAGACGGCCGACACCCGGTCGGCGAACTTCTGGATGCGGGCCTTGCGGCGCTGCGCGTCGTCGGCGAGGGCCGCCATCTGTGCCATCCGGGTGTGGGCCCCGACGGCGTCGGCGCGCACCACCAGCCGTCCGCCGACATTGACGGTGCCGCCCACCACGCCGTCGCCCGGGCCGACCTCCGCGGGCGCGGACTCCCCGGTCATCGCACTGGTGTCGAGGCTGGAGCGCCCGGACGTGACCGTGCCGTCGGCGGCGAGCCGCTCGCCCGGGAGCACGACGAACGCGTCCCCGGTGCGCAGTTCATGCACGCCGACCACCTGCTCGGCCCCCTCGCGCAGCACCCGTACCTGCTTGACGGCGAGGTTGCTGATGGCGTGCAGGACATCGCCGGCGCTGCGCCGGGAGCGGGTCTCGAAGTAGCGCCCGCCGAGCTGGAAGGTGACCATGCCCGCGGCGACGTCGAGGTAGATCGAGTCGGCCCCGGCCGGGGTGGTTCCGAAGCCGAGCCAGTACCCGGGCGCGCTGGAGCGGTCGAAGGCCATCGTGTACAGCGCCCAGCCGAAGGAGACCAGCGCGCCCAGGGAGACCAGCGTGTCCATGCTCATCGCGCCGTGCCGCAGGTTGGCGAAGGCGGCCCGGTGGAACGGCCAGGCGGCCCAGCCGACCACCGGGAGGGCGAGCAGCACGCACAGCTCCTCCCAGCCCGGGAAGCGCATGCCCGGCACCAGCGCGAGCAGGATGGTCAGGTCGCACAGGGGGATCGTCGAGCAGCGCGGCGACGGCGAGCCGGCGGCGCAGCGTCGAGAGCCGGACGGCAGTGGCGCGGGCGGTCCAGGTGTCGTCCTCGTCGCTGCGCACCGACCGCGGAGTAGCCGGCGCGCTCGATCGCCTCGACGGCCCGTGGGGCCAGCGCGGCGGGCAGCCCGGTGACGAAGGCCCGCTCGGTGGCGAAGTTGACGCTGGCGCGCACGCCCTCGAGCTTGTTCAGGGTGCGCTCGACGCGGGCGGCACAGGCCGCGCAGGTCATCCCGCCCAGATTCAGCTCGAGGTAGTCCTCGGGCGCGGCGGGCCGGTCTCCGCTGCGTTCGGCTCCGCTGCGTTCGGCTCCGGTCCGTTCGGCTCCGGTCCTTTGGACGCTGCCCGTGCTCATGACCCTCCTCGCGCTGCCTCGTCCCGACCGGGGGTGCGCCGCCGGCCCCGACCTTCCCTGCGTCGGCCCGTGCGAGCTGTGCGAGCAGGGCGTTGTACGCGTCGTAGCTGTCGTCGAGCCCGGCGTCCAGGTGCCGGTCGAGGCGGGTGGCCTGACGCTGGTCCTGGCGGGCCCACTGCACCAGCAGCGCCACCATCACCAGGGTGAGCGGGATCTCGCCGGCCGCCCAGGCGATGCCGCCCCCGATGTACTGGTCGTGGGCGAGGTCGGTGATCCACGGTGCCGCGGTGCTCAGGTAGCGGTAGAACGGCCCGGCGATGATGCCGGTGCTGGTCATCACGACGACACCGAAGAAGGCGTGGAACGGCATCGCCGCCAGCACCAGGCCGAGCCGGGCGATGTGTGGCAGTGGGCGTGGCGGTGGGTCGATGCCGATGACCAGGCTGAAGAACAGGTACCCGATGGCGAGGAACTCGAGGTTCATCACCTCGTGCGCCCAGTGGTAGCGGTTGGCCTGGTCGAACAGGTCGCTGAAGTAGAGCACGTAGTAGGACGTCGATGTAGCTGACCAGGGCGTGCATCGGGTGGTAGAAGCTGCGGGTGAGCCGCCAGTTCATCACCGCCGTGACCCACTCGTGCACCCCGGCCGGCTCGTCCGGGCGGCGGGCGGGCGCGGCCCGCAGCAGCAGCGTGACCGGCCCGCCGAGCACCAGCAGCACCGGCACGAACATGTTCAGGCTCATGTGCAGCACCATGTGCACGCTGAACGAGGCCCCCGCGTAGCGGCCGACCCCCGAGGAGGTGGTGACCACGGTGAGCAACCAGCCCGCGATCCACGCGATGCTCCGCCCGACGGGCCAGCGGTCGCCGCGCCGCGACAGCCGCCGCACGCCGAGCAGGTAGACACACACGGCGGTCAGGGCCAGCACGGCGAACAGGAGGTTCAGCCTCCAGTGCAGCGCGAGCGCGCCCAGGGTCGGTGCTGACGCCACGTCGTACCCGAGGTAGTTCTGCGCCACCGACGTCGGACGGAAGTACTGCGGCGAGGGGATGCGCATCATCGCCAGGTCGGCGCCCAGGTACACGGCGACCAGGAGCGTCGCCGCGGCGAGCACGGCGCGAGCACGCCGGGGCGCGCCCGCCCGCAGCTCGCGGCGCAACCGGAGCCCGAGTCCGCCGAGCAGTGCCAGCACGGCGAACTGCACCAGGAACAGCTGCCCGGTGGAGGTGGCCGGCAGCGCGGTGCCCTCGGTCTCCACCAGTGCGACGACCAGTTGAGAGGCGGACACCAGGACCCAGCCGACCGCGGCGAGCCGAAGGTAGCGGCGCAGCAGCGCGGCGGTCGGGGCCGCCCGGCGCCAGAAGACGAACAGGTAGGCGGTGGCGCCGAACCAGGCGGCCCCCGCGGGGGCACCGAGGATGGTGGCGTCGCCGGCGAAGTCGTGGTTCGGCCCGACGAGCACGTGCTCGACCAGCAGCGGCGCGAGTACGGCGACGGACGCGGTGCCGAGCAGGGTGGCGGCGGTGGCGGCCCAGCCCCGGGACAGCGTGGCGGTGACGACGAGCGTGACCACGCAGGCGAGGACGACCAGCCATGCCCGCGGCAGGTACCCGGCGCGGATCAGGGACAGCGCCCGGGGGTCGGCGAACCGGCTCACCGGCTGGCCGTTGATGTCGGCCGCGTCGATGGGCACCAGCAGCGCCGCCGCCAGGCCCCACACCAGCCCCGCCCGCCGCACCACGCTCATCCCGCCGAACGGCTCGACGAGCAGCCGGTCGGGGCCACGACGCGGTCGCAGCAGCAGGGCGGTGACCAAAGCGCCGATGCACAGCGTCGAGGCGAGCACGAGAGTGCTGCGCCCGAGCGCGCTGGCCAGTGCGGTCGCGGGCCCCGGGTAGTCGGAGGCGATCTGCGCGTACCCGCGGGCACCCATGCGCAGCGTCGCCAGCACCGCGGCCACCGCCGGGATGGCCGCGGCGGCGGTGATCACCGCCGCGCGGGCCGCCCGGCTACTCACCGGACCCGAGCCCGGCCACCGATCCCAGCGGGTGGGCGAGGGCGCCGCCGGGTGCCCGCCGCGGGCGCGGCGGGTGGGCGGCGATCCGCCGCGCCCGCAGCAGCAGCGACTCGTCGTCCTGGAGCGCGGCCAGCGTGGACAGCGCTCCGGCCAGCTGCGGCGCCCCGCAGGCACGGGCGGCGGCGTCGTCGGCGATGAGCTCCACCAGCAGACGGGCGGCCCGCTCGAACTCGCGGGCACCGAAGAAGCCGGGCAGGCAGGCCGCGTTGAGCTGCGACAGCTGGGCGACCCAACCGTGGCGCTGAGCCAGGTGCGCCCGTTCGTGCTCGATCACGGCGCGCAGTTGCGGCTCGCTCAGTTCCTCCTCCATCCGCGAGGTGACCACGATGCGGGGGTCCGCCCCGGGCAGGCTCACCGCCAGCGGGAGGTCACTGGTGACGAACACCACCGTCACCGGGCCCAGCCGCCCGGTGCGGTAGGCCGCCGAGGCCGCGAGCAGGGTGAGGAGCGCATCGGTGCGGCGATGGTCGGCGTTCATCGGCTCGGCCCGCGAGGCCGCGAGCGAGGCGAGCGCCCCGGCCGCGGCTAGTCCGGTCCAGGCGAACACGCCGACGGCGGAGGCCGCGACGAGATGGTCGTGGGGGCCGCCGCCCGGTTGCTGCCAACCCACCGCGAGCACCAGCGCCGAGGCCAGGCTTGCGGCTGCGGCGAGGAACCCGCCGACGAAGCTCGCGCACCACAGCCCGAGCGCCAACCGTGGGTGGTGGGTGCGCCAAGCGGCCCGGCTCAGCAGCGGGGGCGCGGCCAGGATCGCGGCTGCCGCGCAGGTCAGGAGGGTGAGGACGGCGACCATCGGGCTCAGCCGGGCCGGCCGGAGGACTCGTCGGTGGGGTCGTGGGGATCGAGCGCCCGCCGCAGCATGGCCACGTCGCGCGGGTCGAGCCGCCCGGCGAAGCGCAGCAGGGCGGCGTTCCGGTCGGCGGTGGCCAGCAGCGCGGTCATCATCGCCTCGGCGGTGTACCCCGACTCCGACTGCGACGGCGCGAAGCGGTGGCTGCCGTCGGGGGAGACCGCCTTGTCGACCCGGCGCTTGACCCTCAACCGGTCGAGCACGGTGAGCACCGTGGTCAGGGCGGGCACGCCGGCGTCCGCGTCGACGCGCTGCTGCACCTCGCGCGCCGTCAGCGGCCGGTCGGCGTCCCAGAGCACCCGGAGCACGGCCGCCTCGAGGGCGCCCCGTGATCGCCTCACCCTCATCTCACCCCTTCGTGTCGGCGTGCCGGCCGTCAAGAATTCTACTAATTGTAGAGTCAGTCCGTGGTCAACGGCATGTTCGCACAGCGGGCCCGACGGCGGCTCGTGACCTGGCCCGGCGGCAGCCGTCCGCGCGCGGCGGGGGCGCACGTCGAGGTCGCCTCACGGGTTCGCGCCGCCGCTGCCGGGCGGGTGGGGTGCCGGGCCGGCGGCGGGGGGCGGGCACCCGGTTGCGGCGATCGCGAACGCCTGCTCGAGCACCGCGGGCAGGTCGCCGGGGCGAGCTCACCGGCGGCGCGGCGGGCGCGCACGGTGAGGCCCGCGGTCCGCAGCACGGCGATCGCGACCCGGGCCGTGACCTCCGCGTGAAGCCGGGCGGTGGGCGCGTCGGGGCCGGGGCCGGAGTCGGCGGCGGTGAAGCGGGCGGCGAGCAGTTCGGCGAGTCGCTGCTCCCAGTTCGTGAACGCCCTTACCAGGCGGCCGTCGAGACCGGGGAGCTCGCGTCGATCCCCGGGGCGAGGGTGAGCAGGCCCCCACCCAGGGCGCCCGCCCCGGCCGCGTCCTGGGCTGCCCGGAGCACCGCCAGCAGCGGCGGTTCGGACGGCGGGCGCCGCTGCAGCGCGGCGCCGACAGCGTCGAACACGGCGACGAGATCGGGCAGCAGCAGGTCTTCCTTGGCGTCGAAGTACCGGAAGAAGGTGCGCTCCGACACGTCCGCGGCGTCAGCGATCTGCTGCACCGTGGTGTGGGTGAACCCCTTGCGGGCGAACAGCTCACGTGCCGCGGCGCGCAGCGCCTCGCGGGTCTGGAGCTTCTTGCGCTCCCGGCGTCCCTCGACGGCCGGCGGTGGCGCGCCGGGAGGGTCGGGGTCGCCCGCCGCCCGGGTGTCCATGGGCGTCACCGTACCGGGGCGTGTCTGCGCTGACAATCGGCAGACACGCCAGATGGCAGTGTTGACACTTTAATCACGCGCTCGGTACTTTCCGGGAAGTCCACCCCGGGAGCCGTCCATGCGCCCCTCGAGCACCCCCGGCCGGCCGTACGCCGACCGGTCCGATGCCCCCGTCCCACCGCCGCAGGCACGTCCCGGCGGGCTCGCGCGGCTCGGCGCCGCCAGTGCCCGCCATCCGGTTCTGGTCGTGCTGCTCTGGCTGGCGGCGCTGGTGCTCGCCGGGGCCGGGCGGCAGCTGCTCGGGGGCTCCTTCAGCGACGCCGTCGACCTGCCCGGCACCCAGTCCGGTACCGGTGCGGCGCTGCTGGCGGCGCACGAGCCCGCGGCCGGGGGCGCCTCGGGCCTGGTCGTCTTCCACGTCCCGTCGGCCACGCTCGGCACCGAGCGGGCCGCGATCGAGCGGTCCGTCACCGCCCTGGGCCGGCTCGGGCACGTGCTGTCGGTCTCCGACCCGTTCACCACCACGCCACCGACGCTGTCCGCGGACGGGCGCACCGGGTACGCCACGGTCCAGTTCGACGCCCGACCGAAGACCCTCGGCCAGGGCTACCTGGCCCAGCTGGACGGGGCGGTCACCGCCGCGCGCGGGGCCGGCGTGCAGGTCGAGTACGGCGGGGGCCTGGCCGAGCTGACCCGGCCCGCGCCGAACGACCGCACCTCGGAGCTCGTGGGCTTCGCGGTCGCGCTGATCGTGCTGCTGGTCGGGTTCGGCAGCGTGCTGGCGGCCGTTTTACCCTTGGTGACAGCGGTTTTCGGGGTGCTGATCGGCATCGGCATCCTTGGCATGGTGGCGGCGTGACTCACGTTCGGCACATCGGCGCCGACACTCGCGGTGATGATCGGGCTAGGTGTCGGCATCGACTACGCGCTGTTCCTGACCACCCGGTTCCGCCAACAGGTCGCGGACGGCGCGACCGCGGCGGACGCGGCGGCGCGACGGTCTCCACCAGCGGGCACGCGGTCGTGGTCGCGGCGGCCACGGTGTCGATCGCACTGCTCGGGCTATACGCCTGCGGTGTGACGTTCATCGGCCAGCTTGGCTTCGCGCCGTTTTCGCCGTCGCGTGGCCGCTGCGGGCGCGGTCACGCTGGTGCCCGCGCGGGTTGGGATTGCTCGGCCGGCGCATCGACCGGTAAGTCCGCGACGGTGCGGACCCCGGCGGTCGCCGAGGCCGGTCGGCGAAGCGACGGCTGGCATCGCTACGCCCGCCAGGGAGCCGCCGCCGGCGTGGTGTTCGTCTGGCGGGCGGCGTCGCGCTAGGGGTGCTCGCGATTCCGCTGCCTCGATGCGGCTCGGGCACGTCGACGCCGGCGCCGACCCGGCAAGCTACACCGACCGGCGCGCATACGACCTCGCTCAGCCGGGCTTCGGGCCGGGATGCAACGGCCCGTTCACCGTCGTCGTCGACGTCGCCGGCGCCACCCCGCCGCCGCCGCGATCGCCGCCAACATTGCAGAGCGCGTTGGCGACCGCGCCGGGCGTGGCCGCGGGCGACGCCGCTGCAACCGTCGCCCGACAAAGCGACTCTTGTCGGCACGCCGGTGCCGCGCAGCAGCGGGCCGCAAGACGCCGCGACGTCGAAGCTGTTCGCCACACTGGCGAACACCACGGTGCCCGCCGCGCTGCGCGGCACGGGCGCGACCGGGTACGTCACGGGCACAGTCGCGAGCCAGCTGCAGTTCCGCGACACGCTGACTCGCGGCTGCCGATCATCATCGCGGTGGTGGTGATCACCGCTTGCTGCTTATTCTGGCGAGCTTCCGCAGGCTGCTGCTCGCATCAAGGCGGCCGTGTTGAACCTGTTGAGCATCGGGGCCGCCTACGGCGTGGTGGTCGCGGTGTTCCAGTGGGGCTGGGGACGCGGGCTGATCGGCGTTCGCGAGAACGTGCCGATCGAGTCCTACGTGCCGATGATGATGTTCGCGATCGTCTTCGGCCTGTCGATGGACTACGAGGTCTTCCTGCTCGCCCGGGTGCAGCGAGGCGTGGGGGCCGGCAGTGACACTTCCAGTGCGGTTGCCACCGGGTTGGCGAGCACGGCGCGCGTCATCACCTGCGCCGCGCTGATCATGGCCAGCGTGTTCACCGCCTTCGTCGCGTCGACGATCGTGGTCATCAAGATGCTCGCATGGGCTTGGCGGCAGCGTCATGATCGACGCGAGCATGGTCCGGCTGCTGCTCGTGCCCGCGAGCATGACGCTGCTCGGCGGGCGGCCTGGTGGCTGCCCCGCTGGGTGGACCGGCTGGCTACCGCACCTGGACGCCGAGGGGTGAGCGGGCCCACTGCGGGAGTTCGCCCCGCAGCCGGAGCGCCGGCACTCAGCCGGCGAGCATGCTCAGCTCGAAGCTGTAGCGGGAGGCGGCGTAGATGTGGTCGCCGAACTCGATCCCGCGCCCGTTGTCGTCGTAGGCGGTGCGCTGCATCGTCAGCAGCGCTGCTCCGCGCCGCTCGCCGAGCAGCCGCGCCTCCTCGGCGGTGGCGGTGCGCGCTCCGATCACCTGGTCGGCGGCGTGCAGCTGGATCCCCAGGCCGCGGATCACCTGGTAGAGGCCGTGGGTCTCGAGCGCCTCGCGGCTGAGGGCCTCGGCGAGCCCGGGCGTGGTGTGCGGCAGGTAGTTCGCCATTCGCGCGATCGGCCGCCCGGCCGCCGAGCGGAGGCGGACCAGCGCGGTCACCGGGGCCTCCGCGACCAGGCCCAGCGCCTGCGCCACCCTTGCCGCCGCGGGCTCGACCGCGAGCGACAGCACCGTCGTGGTCGGCCGCTGGCCGCCGCGGTCGAGGTCCTCGTAGAGGCTGCTCAGGCCGAGCGGCCGGCGTACCTTCGGCTGCACCACCCGGGTGCCGATGCCCCTGCGGCGCACCAGGACGCCCTTGTCCACGAGGTACTGCATGGCCCGGCGCATGGTCGGGCGGGAGAGCCCGAGCCGGTCGGCGAGCTGCACCTCGTTGTCGAAGCGGGTCCCGGGCTGGAGCCGGCCGTCGAGGATCGCCGCCTCGAGCACCTGGGCGACCTGGAAGTACAGCGGGATCGGGCTGCCGCGGTCCAGCCTCATCGAAGCGATCAGTTCGGTGGTCGACTCATCGACCGGTGGCCGGCGACCAGCGTCTGTCGTCACCGCCACAGTATGGATGAGCGTCCTCAGGACGTCACCTCATCACAATGTAAGTACAAGATGCACCATCGTGGCGATGACGGGCCCGAGTGGGACGCTGCCGGGGTCTCGTCGATTCCAGGTACTAATGTTGTTACAAGCGATTGACGCTCCACGGGTCGGCGGACAGACTCGACCAGCGTCGGGCGAACGGAGGGAAGGCCGCGGATGGACGCCCCCACCGGCACCGGGGTCGCGCCGGCGCGACCGTTCGGCGGCGTCGAGGTGCTCACCGTCGGGCGGGTCGGGGTGGACCTGTACCCGCAGCAGTCCGGGGTCCCGCTGGCCCGGGTGCAGACCTTCGCCAAGTTCCTCGGAGGCACCGCGACCAACGTGGCGGTGGGCGTCGCCCGGCTCGGGCGGCGCAGCGCGGTGCTGACCAAGGTCGGGCCCGACGGGTTCGGTGACTTCGTCCGCGAGGCGATGGCCGGCTTCGGCGTCGACCCCTCCTACGTCGGCACCGCAAACGACCTGCAGACCCCGGTGGTGTTCTGCGCCCTCGACCCGCCGGAGGACCCGCCGCTGCTGTTCTACCGCCAGCCCGATCGCCCCCGATCTCACCCTGCGCGGCGAGGACGTGCCGTGGGAGCTGGTGCGCGACGTCCCGCTGTTGTGGGTGACGGGTACCGGAGTCTCGGTCGACCCGGCCCGGCAGACCCAGCTCGACATGCTCGCCGCGCGCGGGCGGCCGGTCGCGGGCAGCGGCAGGTTCACCGTGCTCGACCTGGACTGGCGCCCGAGGTTCTGGCCCTCCCCGCACGCGGCCCGGCGGGAGTACCTGCGAATGCTGCAACACGTCACCGTGGCGGTCGGGAACCGGGCCGAGGTGGAGGTGGCCGTCGGGTCGGCCGACCCCGAGGAGGGCGCCCGCCGGCTGCTCGACCTCGGCGTGGAGTTGGCCGTGGTGAAGCAGGGCGCGGACGGGGTGCTCGTCGCCACCCCCGCGGGGATGGTCACTGTCGCGCCGCAACCGATCCACGTCGTCTGCGGGCTCGGAGCGGGCGATGCGTTCGGGGCGGCGCTGGCCCACGGCCTGCTCAGCGGGTGGGATCCGGAACGCATCGCGCGCCACGCCAACGCCGCAGGGGCGATCGTCGCCTCCAGGCTGGCCTGCGCCGACGCGATGCCCACCCTGGCGGAGCTGGAACGCGGCACGGCCGGCGGGCCCGAGGTGGCCGGCGACCCGCTCGGTGAGCAGCGACGCCGCCCGGCGTCACCCGCAGTGCGTGACCTGCCCGGCGTGAGCCCCGGGCCCGCAGAACAGGAGAGCCCCCGGTGACTGTGCACCTGCCGTTCGGAACTGCCGCCGGCGCCGACCCCGGTGACCTGGTCGAGGTGACCCCGCAGCGTGCCGGGTGGGCGTACAGCGGTCTGCGGGTGGTGCGGTTGCGGCCCGGCGTCCCGCGCCGGGTGGCCACCGGCGGCAGCGAGGTCTTCGTGCTGCCGCTCGCCGGCAGCCTCGACGTGGAGGTCCGCCAGGGCAGGCCCGGCGCGCCCGAGGGCTCCGCCGCGGTGAGGTTCCGGCTCGAGGGCCGCCGCTCGGTCTTCGAGCGGGTGAGCGACTTCTGTTACGCCGGGCGCGACAGCTTGCTCACCCTGACCAGCCCGCAGGGTGCGGAGGTGGCGCTGCCGTCGGCGGTGTGCGAGCGGTCGCGGCCCCCCGCCTACGGGCCCGCCGACACCGTCCCGGTGGAGCTGCGCGGCGCCGGCCCCGCCTCGCGGCAGGTGACGAACTTCGGGGTCCCGGGGGTGTGGGACCACGCCGAGAGGCTGGTCTGCTGCGAGCTCATCACCCCGCCGGGGAACTGGTCGAGCTACCCGCCGCACAAGCACGACGCGACCGAGCCGTGCGCGGTGGTGAACGAGGAGATCTACCTCTACCGGATCGCCGGCCCCGACCAGGTGACCCCCGGGAGAGAGGGGTTCGGGCTGCACCGCACCTACACCGGCCCCGAGCACGAGCGGGCCGGGCTCGCCCCGATCGACCTGTCGGCCCAGGTCGGTGACCTCGACGTGGTGCTCGTCCCGCACGGTTACCACGGGCCCTGCGTCGCAGCCCCCGGGTACCCGATGTACTACCTCAACGTGCTCGCCGGCCCCGGCGCGGACCGCTCGATGGCGTTCTGCGACGACCCCACCCATGCCTGGGTGCGGGAGACGTGGCCGCAGGCGGCGCTCGACCCGCGATTGCCCGCCACCTCCGCCACCGGCCCGGTGACCCCCGCCGTGGTGCGCTGAGCGGGGCCCCCGCTCAGCGCTGTGTGGCTGCGGCCAGGGCCGCGAGCTGGTCGCGCCGCACCGGCCCGCCGTCGGTGAGCACCTGCAGGCAGACGTGGTCCGCGCCGGCGGCGAAGTGCTCGGCCACCCGGGCGGCCACCCGCTCCGGGTCGCCCCAGGCGACCACCGCGTCGACCAGCCGGTCGCTGCCGGCGGCGGCGAGGTCGTCCTCCCCGAACCCGAGGGTGCGCAGGTTGTTCGCGTAGTTCGCCAGCCGCAGGTAACGCTCGGTGTGGCGGCGGGCCACGGCGCGGGCCCGGGCCGGGTCGGTCTCGAGCACCACCGCCTGCTCGGGGGCCAGCAGCGGTCCGGCCCCGAGTTCCCGCCGGGCGCGGGCCGTGTGCTCGACCGGCACGAAGTAGGGGTGGGCCCCCGCCGTGCGGTCGCGGGCCAGCCCGAGCATCTTCGGCCCCAGCGCGGCCAGCACCCGGCGCGGGGCCGGCACCGGGGGCCGGGCGTCGTCGAGCTCGTCGAGGTAGTCCCGCACCTTCGTCAGCGGACGCCGGTACGCCTCGCCGAGCTGCTCGACCAGCGGGGCGTGGCTGGCCCCGAGCCCGAGCAGGAGCCTGCCGGGGTGAGCGCTCTCGAGAGCGGCCGCGTCGGCCGCCAGGCCCGCCGCGGGCACGTGCCAGACGCTGAGGATGCCCGTCGCGACGACCAGCCGGGAGGTGGCCGCGAGGCAGGCGGCGAACGGCCCGGGCAGCCGGGGCCCGAACCCGGCGCTGATCCAGAGCGCCCCGAAGCCGAGCTCCTCCACGGTGGCCGCCGTGGAGGCGACCTCTTCCTCGGGAACGCCCTCCCAGAGGGTGCGGGAGAACCAGATGCCTACTCGTCCCAGGTCCACGCGTCGACGATAGCGGGCGCCGCCCGGCCCGCCTCGCCGGCCGCGGCCGCGGCGCGGACGATGGGGAGATGACGCAGCAGGTCCCGGGCACGATGGTGGTGGCGCGCCTGCACGCGGTGGGCGACGTGCGGTTGACCCGCGAGCCGGTGCCGGTGCCGGGCCCGGGGGAGAGCCTGGTGCGGGTGGGTGCCGTCGGCATCTGCGGGTCGGACCTGCACTGGTACGCCGAGGCGGGGATCGGGGACGCCCGGCTGGAGCGGCCGCTGGTGATGGGCCACGAGTCCGCCGGGGTGATCGAGGGCGGCCCCCGGCACGGCGAGCGGGTGGCGATCGACCCCGCGATCCCGTGCGGACGCTGCGAGACCTGCCTGCGGGGGTGGCGCAACCTGTGTCCCCAGGTGGCCTTCTCCGGGCACGGGGACCTGGACGGCGCGCTGCGGGAGTACCTGACCTGGCCGACGGCCCTGCTGCACCTGCTGCCCGCCACGCTGAGCGACGCCGACGGCGCCATGCTCGAGCCGCTGGGCGTGGCCGTGCACGCCTACGACCTCGGCCGGGCCCGCCCGGCGACGACGGTGGCGGTGATCGGGGCGGGGCCGATCGGGCTGTGCCTGGTGCAGCTGGCGCGGGCCGCCGGCGCCGGGCGGGTGCTCGCCGCCGACCCGCTGCCGCACCGGGCCGCGGCGGCCGAGCGGTTCGGCGCGGACGTGGTGCTGCCCACCGAGCCGGACGCCTTCCGGGAGGGGATCGCGGCGGCCACCGGCGGGCGCGGCGCCGACGTCGTGCTCGAGGCTGCGGGCGGGGACGCCGCGGTGGCGCTCGCGGTCGAGGCGGCCCGCCCCGGAGCTCGGGTGGTGCTGGCGGGCATCCCGGCCGACGACCGGATCCGCCTGCCCGCCGCGGCGGCCCGCCGGAAGGGGCTCTCGCTGCTGCTCTCGCGCCGGATGGGCGAGGTCTACCCGCGCACGATCCGGCTGGTGGAGGCCGGGCAGGTGGACGTCGCCGCGCTGGTGACCCAGCGGTTCCCGCTCGCCGCGGTGGGGCAGGCGCTCGCGGCCGCCGCGACCCGGGCGGGGCTGAAGGTGGTGGTCGAGCCGGCTGACGGTGGGGCGTCATAGCGTGCGGAGGCATGTACACGCGTGAGGAGTGGGACGCTCGGGCCGCCGATTTCGATGCCGAGCCCGACCACGGTCTGGGCGACCCGGTCGTGCGCGGAGCCTGGTCGCATCTGCTGCTCCCGCTGCTGCCGCCGGTTCCGGCCTCGGTCGCCGACATCGGTTGCGGCACCGGCTCGCTCGCGGTGCTGCTCGCGCAGGCCGGCTACCGGGTGTCCGGGGTCGACTTCGCCCCGGCGATGGTCGAGGCGGCGCGGGCGAAGGCGACCGCGGCCGGGGCGGGGACGGCCGCCGGCTTCGTGACCGGCGATGCCTGTCGCCCGCCATGGGCGGCGGGCAGCTTCGACGTGGTGTTGGCCCGGCACGTGCTGTGGGCCCTGCCCGAGCCTGCCGCCGTTCTCCGCCGCTGGCTGGGGCTGCTGCGTCCCGCCGGGCGGCTGGTGCTGGTGGAGGGTCGTTGGTCGAGCGGGGGCGGGTTGACCGCGGCCGAGGCGACCCGGCTGGTGCTGCAACATCGTCGCGAGGCTGCGGTGACCGCGCTGCAGGACGCGCGGTTGTGGGGGCGACCCGTGAGCGACGAGCGCTATCTGGTGCTCAGCACCCGGTGAGCGCCGCGGGCTCAGCGGGCCGCCCGCAGCCATACCGCTCCCGCGACGCCCAACGGCAGGCCGTCGGCCGCCGTCCGGCTCAGCTGCACCCACGTGTGGCCGCCGGGAGCCTGCAGCTCCACCCGCACCTCGGCGCCGACCCGGTGCACCCCGGTGACGGTGGCGCGGACGGCGCCCGGCCCGGGCCCGGGAAGCACCTCGATGTCGTGCGGGCGCATCCGCCGGCCGCCGAGTTGGGTGACCGGCCCGAGGAAGGCCATCACGAACTCACTCGCGGGGCGGTCGTACAGCTCGGCGGGCGGGCCGGCCTGCTCGATCCTGCCCTGGTTCACGACCACCAGCTCGTCGCAGCAGCCGAGCGCCTCCTGCCGGTCGTGGGTGACCAGCAGGGTGGTGAGGTCGACCTCGGCGTGCAGCCGGCGGAGCCATTCCCGCAGTTCCTGCCGCACGGTGGGGTCGAGGGCGCCGAACGGCTCGTCGAGCAGCAGCACCTCGGGTCGCACGGCGAGGGCCCGCGCCAGCACCATCCGCTGGCGCTGGCCACCGGACAGCTGGGCGGGCAACCGATCGGCGTGGTCCTGCAGGTGCACCAGCTCCAGCAGCTCCTCGACCCGGCGGCGGATCTCCGCCTTCGGGCGGCGGCGGACCTCGAGGGCAAAGGCAACGTTGCGGTGCACCGACAGGTGCGCGAATGCGGCGTAGTGCTGGAAGACGAGCCCCACGCCGCGCTGCCGCGGTGGGAGCCGGGTGGCCACCCGGCCGGCGATCTCGACCTGCCCGGAGTCGGGATGTTCCAGTCCGGCGATGATGCGCAGCAGGGTCGACTTCCCCCCGCCGCTCGGCCCGACCAGTGCCGTCAGCCTGCCGGCGGGCACGCGCAGGGTGACGTCGCTGAGCGCGGCGCGGGCGCCGTAGGTCTTGGTGATGGCGGTGAGGGTGATTCCCATCAGCGCGGCCTCTCGGGGCGGAGTCGGGTGATCGCGGCGATCAGGGCCGCGGTGAGCAGCATCAGCGCGAGCGCCGCGGTGAGGGCGGCCTGCTCCTGGTCGGCCCCGAACTGCTGGGAGGCGGCATGGACGAACAGGGTGAGCGTCTGGGACTGCCCGGCCACGCTGCCGCTGACCACCCGCAGCGCCCCGAACTCCCCGAGCGAGCGGGCCAGGGTGAGCACGATCCCGTAGCCGAGCGCCGGCCAGATCGTCGGCAGGGTGATCCGCCCGAAGCGCTGCACCGCGCCCGCGCCGAGGCAGCAGGCGGCCTCCTCCTGCTCGGTGCCGGCCGCCGCCAGCACCGGGACGACCGCGCGCACCACCAGGGGCAGCGACACGATCACGGTTGCCAGCACCAGCCCGGGGGTTGCGAAGACGATCCGGACGCCGTGCCGCACGAGCCAGCCGCCGAGCGGGCCCTGCCGCCCGTAGAGCAGCACCAGGGCGATCCCGACGACCACGGGCGAGATCGAGACCGGCAGGTCGATCACCGCGCCGAGCACCGCCCGGCCGGGGAATTCCCGGCGCACCAGCAGCAGCGCGGCCGCGACCCCGAACACGGTGTTGAGCAGCGTCGAGACGGCTGCCACCAGCAGGCCGAGCCGGGCAGCGGCGAGCAGGTCGGGGTCGCGCAGCGAGCGCAGCACGGGGCCCGGGCCGTGCCCGAAGGTCAGCCCGGCGACACTCAGCACCGGCACCGCGACAAGGGCGAGCACGTAGCCGACGGCGACCAGCCGGAGCATCAGCCGGGCGCTCGCGTCAGCCACGGCGGGCCACCACGCGCTGCAGGGCCGCGAGCACGGCCAGCACCGCGATCCCCGCCAGCAGCAACACGGTGGCGACCGCTGCGGACGCCACCGGGTCACCCTGCTCCAGCCGTTGCACCACGAGCGCGGAGGCGACCTGGGTGTGGCCGAGCAGGTTGGCCGAGATGAGGATCACCGAGCCGTACTCGCCGAGCGCCCGGGCGAAGGCGAGGGCGGTACCGGTCAGCACGGCGGGGGCGATGGCGGGCAGCGTGATCCGGCGGAAGGTGGTGAAGGGGCCGGCCCCCAGCACCGCGGCGGCTTCCTCGACGTCGCGATCGAGGTCGAGCAGCACCGGCTGCACGGTGCGGACGACGAACGGCAGCGTGACGAACAGCAGCGCCAGCAGTACCCCGCGCCGGGTGCCGACGAGGTCGAGCCGCAGCGGACTGCTCGGCCCGTAGAGGGCGGCGAGCACGAGCCCGGCGACGACCGTCGGCAAGGCGAAGGGGAGGTCGATCAACACGTCGAGCACCTTCGAGGCGCGGAAGTCCTCGCGCACCAGCACCCACGCGACGAGGGTGCCGGCGAGGGCGTTCGTACCGGCGGCGAGCAGGGCGCCCCCGACGGACAGCCCCAGCGCCGCCCGTGCCTCGGGGGAGCTGACGGCGGTGGCGAAGGCCGCCGGCCCGGCGCGCAGCGACTGGGCGAGCACGGCGGCAACGGGCAGCAGCACGAGCAGCGACACCCACACCACGCCGAGGCCGAGGCCGAGGCCTGGCCCTGGCCCGAGCCCTGGCCCGAGCCCTGGCCCGAGCCCTGGCCCGAGCCCTGGGCCGGTCCGGGCCGCGGGGGCGCGCATCCGGCTCACCGGTTCCGCAGCACGGACAACAGGCCCGTGTCGGGGGCGAACAGGCTCGCGTCCACGGCTGGCCAGCCGCCGAGTTCGGTGAGGGTGATCAGGTCGGGGACCTGCGGGAAGGGGTGGGCGGGGTCGAGGGCTCCCGGTACCGGGCCGGCGGGCGGGGCGAGGGGTGCCCCCGGAGCCGGGTCGACCGGGCGGAATCCGGCGGCGGACAGGATGCGTCGGCCGGCAGCGGTGTGCAGGAAGGTGAGCAGGCGCGCGGCCCGGGCCGGAGCGGCGACGGTCACGGCCGCCGGGTCCTGCACGAGGAGCGTGGTGCGGGGCAGGAGGTAGTCCAGCGGGAGGCCGGCGGCGCGCGCGGCGATGGCCTCGCTCTCGGTGCAGACCAGCGCGTCGCCGCCGCCACGCAGGAAGGCCTCGGTGGCGCTGCGCCCGCTGTCGTTCCAGCTGGCGACGTGGGCGACGAAGCGGGCCAGGTAGCTGCGCGCCGCCGCCGTGTCCCGGTGGCCGCCGAGCGCCTGGGCGTAGGCCGCGAGCAGGTTCCATTTCGCCGCGCCGGAGGAGCCGGGGTCGGCGGTGACCACGCGGATGCCGGGCCGGACCAGGTCGGCCCACCCGTGGATGCGCCGCGGGTTGCCCGGGCGGACGGCGATCACCACGACGGAGTCGGCGACCATGCCGCGGGTGGGTCCGGCGTCCCAGCCCGGGGCGACGAGCCCGGCGCGGACGAGGCGGTCGATGTCGGGGGCCAGGGAGAGCATCACCAGGTCGGCGGGCTGCCCGGCGACGATCGCCCGGCTCTGCGCGCCGCTGGCTCCGTAGGAGCCGGCCACGGTGGTCCCGGTGCCCTCCGGTGTCGCGGCGAACGCTGCGCCGAGCGCGCGCACGGCGGGTTCGGCCTGGGAGAACGCGACCACCGTCAGCGCGGTGCCGGGTGGGCCGCCCGCGGCACGGCTGCCGGGGAGCACGGACAGCACGGTAAGGGCGGCCGCGGCGCCCAGGGCCGCGGTGCCCAGGGCCGCGGCGCGGGCGGGTGGACGGCGGACAGACACGGCCCCCTCCTCGGCGACGAGCATCCTGCAAGTAACTCGATTAGTTTAGTCAAGAATAGCGCGCGGATGACCTGGGGTCACCCGGAGGAGAGGGAGCGCTGGGGAGTGTCGGCCCCGGAGGGGTGCGGGGGCTCAGGTACGTGGTCGCGCCCTGGCGGCCAGGTACGCGCTGGCCGTCCGCACTCTCCGGTCCGCGTCGGTGAGCACGCCGACGTTGTCCACCCACTGCTCGACCGAGCCCACCCCGGGGGGCAGCGCCTGCAGCAGCGGGTCGGTGACGGTGCGCAGGAGGAGTTCGGGGACGCGGGCGCGGATGCCCAGGAACGGCCGGTCGAAGAACGGTTCGGTGGGGGTGTCGCCGGTGGCGGGCAGTCCCGCGGCACGTTGTCGCCGGTGCAGGACGGCCAGCGACCGGGCCACGGCCTGTTGCCGGTCGGGCCAGTCACGTGCGTCGAGGACCGTTGCCAGTGCGGGAAGCAGGTCACCGGCAACGGGCAGTCGGGTGAGCAGGGTGCCCAGCCACTTGGGGTAGGGCGGCCACCGTCGGGAGAGCAGGAAGGCCAGGTGCATCGCGGTGTTGACCATGCGGGCGGCGATGACGCGGCTGCCGACGTCGTCGCCGCGCTGACCGGCACGCCCGAGCAGCGGCAGGTCCTCGCCGAGGCGAACCCAGTCCGCCGCCACGACGTAGCGCCACACCTCGTCCGGATACCACGCCAGCTTCTGCCGCAGGTCGCTCAGGGTGCCGACATCGTCGGTGAACACCTGCCCCGCGGTCACCTCCAGCAGGGACTGGCCGGTCAGGCAGAGCCAGTCCCGGGTGGTCAGTGCGCCGGAGACGTCCAGCCCCAGGCGTGCGGCGACGAAGGCCTCGGCGGTGGCCACCTCGGTGCGCTGCCGGACGGTCGGATCCTGGCTGGTGGCGACCCGGGTCGGCAGACCGGCGTAGCTGTCGGGCAGGTGCGCCTCGAGGAGACTCGTGACGTCATCGACCAGGTCACCACCGACCAGAAGGGTCAGCCGGAGCCCCCAGTCGTGGTCGCGGGACGTCTCGTCGTCCAGACCGAGCACGTCCGAGCCGCTGCCCAGGCGAGCGGCCGCATGCGGTAGTCGCGGCCAGCGGGTGCGCAACAGCGGCCGCACGACGTCCTGGTAGTAGCCGTGGGCCAGGCTGATGCCGTCAGTCATGTCTGATTCCCTCCCTCATGCCCCCCATCGTGCTGCACGCGTCGAGTTCGGCAGGGAGTGTCAGCTTCGGTGAGAGGTGCACCGACGGCAGGCCGAAGGTCCCCGGGCAGCTGCCGGCCCACGACCGAGGCTGGTGAGGGCACCGCGAGGAGGTGGAGCCATGTCCGCCCCGTTTCGACCCGTGTCGTGCCGCCTGTACGGCCACGAGCTGCAGTTCCTCAGGACGGGGCAGGGTCCCCCGGTGGTGCTGCTGCACGGGCTGCTGCAGTCGCACCGTACCTGGCTTCCGCTGGCCGGCGACCTCGGTCGGGACCACCTGGTGATCGCCCCCGATCTGTTCGGGCACGGTGCCTCGGAGAAGCACCCGGGGGACTATTCGCTCGGCGCGCACGCGGCCACGATCCGGGACCTGCTCGACGCGTTGGAGATTCCCCGGGCCACGCTGGTCGGCCACTCGCTCGGCGGCGGGGTGGCGCTGCAGTTCGGCTACCTCTTCCCCACCCGGATGTCGAAGATCGTGCTGGTCAGCAGTGGGGGGCTGGGGCGCGAACTGAGCCTGCTGCTGCGGGCGCCCACCATCCCGGGTGCGGGGTGGGTGCTGCCCGTGCTGGCCTCCCGCTACGTCCGGGTGAGCGGGGAGGCCATCGGCCGGACGCTGTCGCGCCTCGGCCTGCGCAGCGGCCACGACGTGGAGCAGGCGTGGCAGGGGTTCGTCTCCCTCGCTGACGCGGACAGCCGCCGGGCGTTCCTCGCCACCGCCCGGGCGGTGGTCGGGCCGGAGGGGCAGCGGGTGTCCGCGCACGACCGGCTCGGCCTGCTGGCCGGGACGCCGACGCTGCTGGTCTGGGGCGGTCGTGACCCGCTGATCCCGGCGCAGCACGGGCGGGTGGCGCACGAGCTGATCCCGGGCAGCAGGCTGGTGATCTTCCCCGCTGCCGGGCATTTCCCCCACCTGGACGAGCCACGGCGGTTCGCCGACCTGCTCCGGGAGTTCGTCAGCGAGCCCGTCCCCGGCGGGTAGTGAGGGCCGCCGGCTCGGCTCAGCGCGTGAGGTCGGCCGCGAGCTCCTCGAAGGCGGTCACGAAGGCGTCGCAGTCCTCGATCGGTGTGCTGCACCGACAGCGTCCACTCCTCCTCGCGGCCCGGGCGTCATGAACACCCCCCGGTTCATGTTGTACAGCCAGGCCAGGTCGGCCAGCTCGCCGTCCTGGTGCTGCTTGAACGTCTCGTAGTCGACGATCTTCTCGGGCGCGAAGGTCACGCAGCCCTTCGAGGCGACGCCGACCGCGTACCCGGGCAGCTGGTACTCGTCGACCACGGCCTGGCAGCCGCTCACGAGGTGGTCGTTGAGCGCGTCGAGGTGGGCGTAGGCCTCCGGGGTCAGCACCTCGAGCAGGCTGGCGCGGGCGGCGGCGACGCCCAGCGGGTTGCCGTTGTAGGTGCCGACCTGGTAGACCGAGCCGTTCTCGACGACCTCGAAGACCTCCTCGGTGCCGCCGATCGCGCCCATCGGCAGGCCGCCGCCGAGCGCCTTGGCCAGCGTCACCATGTCGGGCGTCACGCCGAACCGCTCGGTCGCGCCGCCCGCGGCGATGCACAGCCCGGTCTTGACCTCGTCGAAGATCAGCACGATCCCGTGCTTGCGGGTGATCTCGCGCACCGCCTCCAGGTAGCCCGGCTCGGGCAGCACGATGCCGAGGTTCATCATCGCCGCCTCCATGATCACGCAGGCGGGCGCGCGGCCCTCGGCGACGAGCCGCTCGATCCGGCGCTCCATCGCGGCGGCGTCGTTGAACGGGACCGCGATCGTCATGTCGGCCACCGCCTGCGGGATCCCGGCCCCGTAGGGCAGCGAAGCGAGGTTGTCGCGGTCGCCGATCTTGTCGTAGGGAACGCCGATGGAGACCATCACGTAGTCGTGGTGGCCGTGGTACGAGCCGAAGATCTTGACGATGGTGTCCCGGCCGGTGCAGGCCCGGGCGATCCGGATGGCGTCCATGGTCGCCTCGGAGCCGGAGTTCACGTAGCGCCAGCGCGGCAGGCCCGAAACGGCGCTTGAGCTCCTCCGCGACCACGATGGCGTCCTGCGTGGGGGCGGCGAAGTGGGTGCCAAGGGCGAGCCGCTCGCGTGACCGCCCGGGAGATCGCCGGGTGGGCGTGCCCCTGCACCATCGAGCCGAAGCCGTTGTGGAAGTCGACCATCCGGTTGCCGTCGACGTCCCAGACGTAGGCGCCCTCGCCGCGCTCGAGGTAGATCGGCCACGGGTCGCGCATCTGGTACGAGGAGGCCACGCCGGCGGCCAGGGTCTGGCGGGCCCGCTGCGTACATCGCGGCCGGACTGCGTGGTGCGCTCGTCCAGCCGTGCCGCCTCGCGCGCGGTGAGCTCTGCGATGCGCGCGCGGTCCAGAACGACGGGTGTGCGCGTGTTCATGGTGGTTGCTCCTCGGTTCTCTCGTCGGCTGCGGTCCGAGTCTGGCCTACCCGGAGCCCCACTGACCATCACGCTCTGCGCCGGGTGGGGGGAGGGGGTGCAGATCGGCGTCGGCGGAGGGCACGGAGGGTAGCCGTTCGGCGCGCGCCGGGCGGGGGCCCGGGGACCCCGTTGGGCGAGGGGGCCGGTGGTAGGTTCGCGCGACGTGGCCGCCGACTCGGGGGAATGGCTGGGGGGCCGGTTCGCGAAGCTGTGGGCCGCGAGCACCACCTCGGCGTTGGGCAGCGGCCTGGCCATGATCGCTGCGCCGCTGTTCGTCGCCGCGCGCACCGGCAGCCCACTCGTGGTGTCCGCCACGGCGGCCGTCGGCTGGCTGCCGTGGCTGCTGTTCGCCCTGCCCGGCGGGGTGCTCGTGGACCGCGTCGATCGGCGCCGGCTGATGGTCGCCATCGACTGGGTGCGGGTCGCGGCGATGGGTGTGCTGGCGGCGGCCGCCGCCACCGGGCACGCAGGAATCGTGCTGCTGCTGGTGGTGCTGTTCGTCGTCGGCACGGGCGAGACGGTGTTCCGCTCGGCGAGCCAGGCGATGATCCCGGCGGTGGTCCCGCGGGCCCGGCTCGAGCGCGCCAACGGCTGGCTCGGGGGTGGCGCGACATTGATGCAGGGCTTGATCGCCGGGCCGCTCGGCGGCTTCCTGTTCGCCGTGGCGGCGAGCCTGCCCTTCCTGGTCAACGCGGGCACGTACGCCGTGAGCGCCGCCGTGATCGGGATGGTCGGCGGCGCCTACCGGGCCACCGCCCAGCCGGGCGACGGGCCGGGCGACGGGCCGGGGGACGGGCCGGGCGACGGGCCTGGGCCGGGCGCCGCGCCGCCGGGCCCCACCCAGGGCCGACATCGTCGAGGGGTTCCGCTGGCTGGCCCGCCAGCGGCTGCTGCGCACCATGGCAGTGCTGATCGGGCTGCTGAACGTCACCCTCACCGCGGCGACGGCGGTGCTGGTGCTGCTGGCGCGTGATCGGTTGGGGCTGGGCTCGGTGGGCTACGGGCTGCTGTTCACCTGCATGGCGGCCGGGGGGATCCTCGGCGCACTCGTCGGGGACCGGTTGGTGGCGCTGGTGAGCGCGACCTGGACCATCCGGGTGGGGCTCCTCGTCGAGGCGGGGATGCACCTGGCGCTGGCGACCTCGCGCAGCCCCGGGCTCGTCGGCGCCGTGCTGTTCGCCTTCGGCGTGCACGGCGCGCTGTGGGGGATCGTGGCCAGCTCGCTGCGCCAGCGGCTGACCCCGCCGCACCTGCTCGGTCGGGTGGGCAGCACCATCTTGTTCGTCGCGGCCGGCGGCAACTGCCTGGGCGCCCTGCTCGGCGGGGTGCTGGCCGCCGGGCTCGGGCTGACGGCGCCGTACTGGGTGGGTTTCGTCGCGGCCGTCGCGGTGTCGGCGCTGACCTGGCGGGTGTTCGACCGGGCGACGGTCGGGCAGGCCTACGCGGAGATCACCCTGTGGCAGGGTGGGTCGGCGTGAGCGCGCTGCTGGCCCGGATCGGTGCGGCCGCGGCGCAGCACCCGTGGCGGGTGATCACCGCCTGGCTGGCCGCGCTGGCGATGGCGGTCGCCCTGGCAGCGGCCCTGGGCAGCGGCACGCACGACGTGTACGAGATCCCGGGAGCGCCGTCGCAGCGGGGCTTCGACCTGATCGCGGCGCGCTTCCCGGCATTCAGCGGCACCGATGCCCGGGTGGTGGTGCACGACCGGGGCGGCGGCCGGCTGCCGTCCTCCGACCTGGCGGCGGCGGCGCGACGGCTGGCCGCGATCCCCGGGGTTTCCGCGGTCCCGCCAGCACGGATCTCCGCCTCCGGCAGCACCGCGCTGTTCACCGTGCAGTACTCGGTGCCGGTCACGGAGTTCTCCGGCTCCGCCGGGGTCGACGCCCTGCGGTCCGCGACCGCCCCGCTGCAGCGGCAGGGCCTGGAGGTCGAGCTCGGCGGGCAGGTGGCGGAGAACTTCACCAGCCCAGGTGGCAGTGCCGAGGCGTTCGGAGTGCTGGCCGCGCTCCTCATCCTGATCCTTGCCTTCGGCAACCTGCTGGCCGCCGGGCTGCCCGTCGCGGTGGCGCTGGTCGGGCTGGGCATCGGCATGTCGGCGGTGCGCCTGCTGTCGGCCGTCACGTCGGTGAGCAGCACCGCTCCCACCATCGCCACCATGGTCGGGATCGGGGTCGGCGTCGACTACGCCCTGCTGCTGCTCACCCGGTACGCCGAGGGGTTGCGGCAGGGTCTGACGGTGCCGCAGGCGGCCGGGCGCGCGAACGCCACGGCCGGGGAGTCGGTGGTCTTCGCGGGGACCACGGTGCTGGCCGGGCTGCTCGGGCTGCGGCTGGCGGGCCTGCCGATCTACGCCAGCTACGGCTACGCCACCCTGCTGGTGGTGCTCGCGGTGATGGTCACCTCGGTCACGCTGGTGCCGGCGCTGTGCGGGCTGGCCGGCCTGCGCGTGCTCGGCCGCCGGGCCAGGGCCCGGGTGCGGGCAGGTGCCCGGGCCGGCGGGCTGCGGGCCATCACCCCCACCCACCGGTGGGCAACCCGGGTGGCCGCGCGGCCGCTGCCCTGGGCGCTGGGCGCGCTGGCCCTGATGCTCACCCTGGCGGCGCCCGCGCTGGGCATGCGCACCTGGCCGCAGGATGCCGGGAGCCAGCCCGAGTCGAACACCACCCGGCGGGCCTACGACCTGGTCGCGGCGGAGTTCGGGCCGGGGGCGGACGGTCCGCTGCTGCTCGTCGTGGACCTGCGCCGGGTGGGCCAGGGTCGGCTGGCAGGCGTCCTGGACGGCGTCCGTGCCGAGCCGGGGGTGCGGGCGGTGGGGGCACCGGTCACCGACCCGGCCGGGGACCTCGCGGTGGCCGCGGTCGAACCCACCACCGGGCCGCAGGACGCGGCGACCGGGCAGCTGATCGCCCGGCTGCGGACCCGCCTTCCGGCGGGGGTCGAGGTGGCCGGCCTGACGGCCGCCTTCGCCGACGTCGCGCAGGTGCTCGATCACCGGCTGGCCGTGGTGGTGGGGTTCGTCGTGGCGCTGGCCCTGCTGCTGCTCACGGTGGTGTTCCGCGCGCCGGTGGTCGCGCTGAAGGCGGCGGTGATGAACCTGCTGTCGGTGGCCGCGGCGTACGGGGTGATGGTCGTGCTGTTCCAGTGGGGGTGGGGGGTGCGCCTGCTCGGGGTGCCGCACCCGGTCCCGGTGTCGAGCTGCGTGCCGATCCTGATGTTCGCGGTGCTCTTCGGCTTGTCGATGGACTACGAGGTGTTCCTGCTGTCGCGGGTGCGCGAGCACTGGCTGCACGGCGCGGGCGGTCGGGGCAGCGTGGTCGAGGGGCTGGCCGGCACGGGCAGGGTGATCACCAGCGCGGCGGCGATCATGGTGGCGGTCTTCGCCGCGTTCGCGCTCGATGCCGACGTCGTCGTGAAGATGACCGGCGTGGGCATGGCCACCGCCGTGTTCCTCGACGCCAGTGTGGTGCGGATGGTCCTGGTGCCGGCCACCATGGCGCTGCTCGGGCGGGTCAACTGGTGGCTGCCCGGCTGGCTCGACCGGGCCCTGCCCCACCTCGACCGGCCGCTGCCCCGCCCCGACCGGCCGCTGCCCCCCGCCCAGCGGCCGCTGCCCCACCCCGGTGCCGCGAGGTCGGAACCGGAGCGGGCGGGGGCAGACTCCGCCGACCGGCTGGTGCGGCATCGGACGGCCCGTGCCCCGCGGCCGGTTCCGGTCAGCGACCTCGCGCCGGGACCGAACCCTCGCCGTCGGTGACGAGCAAATCGCTCCCGGTTGACCGCGGCGTCCATTCGCGGGGGATGGCCCACGAGCCGGCCCGCAGGGTTGGGCACCCGGCCCTCGGGCTCTGGTACCTTCCAGCGCCGGATGCCTGATCAAGAGGGTCCGGTTCGACATTGTCAAGGGGAGATCTCATGTCGTTCGCCGACGCCGTCCGCTCCGTCCTCACCCAGTATGTGGGGTTCTCGGGGCGCGCCCGCCGCTCGGAGTACTGGTACTACGTCCTCGCCTACCTCGTGCTCGACATCGTGGTCACGGTGATCGACTCGGTGCTGGGTACCTCGATCCTCGGCCTCCTGCTGGGGCTGGCCCTGCTGCTGCCGTCGCTCGCGGTGATGATCCGCCGCCTGCACGACACGAACCGCTCGGGGTGGTGGGCGCTGCTCGTCCTCACCGGGATCGGCTCCATCGTCCTGCTCGTCTTCGCCATCCAGGAGGGGACGGCCGGGCCGAACACCTACGGCCAGGACCCGAAGAGCCGGCAGGCGTCCTACGCCTGACCGGTACCACCGCCGCGGGTTCCCCGGGAGCGCCTCTGCAGCCCCGGGGAACCCGCGCGGCACCGCACCCCCGCACCGCACCCCCGCACCGCACCCCCGCACCCCAGCACCCCAGCACCCCAGCACCCCAGCACCCCCCAGCTCTCCGCCCGCACTGCCCGCCGCCGGGCGTCAGCCCCGCGGCGATGGCACGCTGGAGCCATGGTCTTCGCCGAGGGGGACGGGGCGGGACAGCTCCCCGCCCGACTGCCCGCAGCCCGGACCGTTGTCCTGGTCGAGGGGATCAGCGACCTGATCGCCCTGCAGACGCTCGCGGAACGCCGCGGCCGCCGGCTCGCGGCGCAGGGCGTGCACATCGCGGCGATGGGTGGAGCGACGAACATCCGCCGGTTCCTCGGCGGGCTCGATCCGGCCCGCACCGGCATCCGGCTCGCGGGGATGTACGACGCCGCCGAGGAGGGTTACTTCCGGCGTGCCCTCGAGGCGTGCGGCATCGGCCCCGACCTCGAGGCCCACGGCTTCTTCGCCTGCGTGGCCGACCTGGAGGACGAGCTGATCCGCGCGATCGGCCCCGCCACCGTCGAGCGGGTGATCGCCGCCCAGGGCGAACTGCCCGCGCTACGCCTGCTGCAGCGCCAGCCCGCCCAGCGGGGGCGCAGCCCGCAGCAGCAGCTGCGCCGCTTCGTGGGCACCCGCGCGGGCCGCAAGGCCCGGTACGCGCGGGCACTGGTGGAGGCACTCGACCCCACCCGCGTACCGCGTCCGCTGGAGGGCGTGCTGGCGCACGTGTGACAGTGAGGATGTGTGTGCCCCGCACCGTGACGGCGGGGCGGGCGCGTCGCGGCGGCGGCGCCCGGTCGAACTGTCGCTGACGACGCGGTCGAACTGTCGGTGACGATGAATACGGTGGCGGGCGGCTCGTCGACGCGGCCATCCTGGTCGCGTCGCTCGGTCCCGCTCGGCGGCGCGCCGATCGTGCACACCAGGAGGAGTCCACCGTGATCCATGCGCGAGGTCTCGTGCAGACGTTCCACACCCGCAAGGGCAGGCAGCAGAGCGAGGTGCACGCCGTCGCCGGCGTCGACCTCGACATCGCCGAGGGCGAGGTCGTCGCCTTCCTCGGCCCCAACGGCGCCGGCAAGACCACCACGCTGCGGATGCTCACGACCCTGCTGCGTCCGAGCGCGGGAACGGCGACCGTGGCCGGGTTCGACGTGGTCCGTGACCCGGTCCAGGTGCGCCGCCGGATCGGGTACGTCTCCCAGGTCGGGGGCGCCTTCAGCGGGGCCCGGGCCGGGGACGAGGTGATGGACCACGGCATGCTCTACGGGCGCACGCGGCGCGAGGTCGAGACCCGGGGCAGGCAGCTGTTCGCCCAGTTCCAGCTCGACGGACTGTGGGACCGGATGCCGAAGACGATGTCGGGCGGCCAGAAGCGGCCGGCTCGACATCGTGATGGGCCTGATCCACGAGCCCACGCCTGGTCTTCCTCGACGAGCCGACCACCGGCCTCGACCCGCAGGCCCGCGCGAACCTGTGGCAGCACATCGCCGAGCTGCGCACCCGCCGCGGCGCCACCGTGTTCCTCACCACGCACTACCTCGACGAGGCCGACGCCCTCAGCGACCGCATCGTCGTCATCGACCGTGGCCGGATCGTCGCCGCCGACACCGCCGACAACCTGAAGAACCAGGTCGCCGGCGACCTCATCGACCTCGAGATCACCGACGCCGCGCAGGTCCCGGTGGCGGCGCAGAAGCTGGGCGCGATCGCCGAGCCGCCGCGGCACGGGCTGCCCGGGATCGAGGTGGAGGGCACCCACGTACGCGGCAGGGTGCAGCGGGCCGGCAGGGCGGTGCCGGGGCTGCTGCGCGACCTGGAGCGCAGCGCCATCACCCTGGAGGCGATCGAGGTGCACCGCCCCACCCTGGACGACGTCTTCCTCACCCTCACCGGGCGCTCGCTGCGCGACGCCGAGTCCGGGCCGGGCGAGAGCGGGGCCGAGGACCCTGACCGGAACGGCGGCCCCGGTGCCGGGCCCGCCCCCGAGGAGGGCACCACCACGACCTCGGCCACCCTGGCGGGAGTCCGGCGATGACCTTCTGGCGCGAGTCCTTCATCGTCTTCCGCCGCCAGCTGCGGATGAACCTGCGCAACCCGGCGTGGGTGATCATCGGGATGCTGCAGCCGGTGCTGTACCTGCTCCTGTTCGGCCCGCTGCTGCGCCCGCTGGTGCAGCGGTTCGGGGCCACCAACGCCTACACCTTCTTCGTGCCCGGCCTGCTCGTGCAGCTCGGGCATCTTCGGTGCCTTCTTCGCCGGTTTCAGCCTGATCGGCGAGTGGCGTGAGGGGGTCATCGAGGCGGAGCGGGTGACCCCGGCCAGCCGCACCGCGCTGCTCGTCGGCCGGCTGGGCCGCGACCTGCTGCAGCTGCTCGTCCAGGCGCTGATCCTGGTGGCGCTCGGGCTGGTGATGGGGATGAGCGCCTCGGCCGCCGGGATCGCCCTGGGCATCCTGCTCACGCTGCTCGTCGGCGGGGCGTGCGCGGCCTCGTCCAACGCGCTGGCACTGACGCACGAAGAGCGAGGACGTGATGGCGCCGGTCATCAACATGGTGATGATGCCCGTGCTGCTGCTGTCCGGGATCCTGCTGCCGATGACGATCGGCCCGACGTGGCTGCTGCGGGCCAGCGACTTCATGCCGATCCGGCACATCGTCGACGCGCGTGCGCAGCGCCTTCGGGGGTGACCTCAGCGTCTCGGGTCTGGCGGTCGGGTCCGGTTGGGCGGTGGTGCTGCTCGCGCTCGCGCTGTGGTGGGGCACGGCGACCTTCCGGAAGGAGAACGCCTGAGGGCGGGCCGGGGTCCGCACCCCTAGCCGGCACGACCCTCGCTGACGACCGGCCAGGCCCGCGGCAGCCGGACCTCGAAGCGGCAGCCCTGCTCGGCGTTGACCACCCTGATCCGGCCACGGTGGGCCTCGACGATGCCGCGGGCGATGGCAAGCCCGAGGCCGGCACCGCCCTGCGGTCCCGGGGTTCGGGCAGGGTTTCCGCTCCACCCCGGGTCGAACATCCGCTGCAGCGTGTCCTCGCCCAGCCCACCGCAGGCATCGCTCACGCTGAGCACGACCTCGTCGCCCTCGCAGGCACACCCGATGTGCACGCTGCCGTCGGTGGGGGTGTGCCGGATGGCGTTGACGACGAGGTTGGTCAGCGCGCGGCCAAGCCCGCCGGCGTCACCGCTCACCCGGGCCGGTCCGGCGCTGGCACCGAGCCTGACCCGGCCCGCCTCGGCCATCGGCAGCGACCCGGCATACACGTCGGAGACCAGGTCGCTCAGGTCGATGTCCTGCATGCTCAGGACGAGCGCCCCGGACTGGATGCGGGACAGCTCGAACAGGTCGTCGACGAGCTGGGCGAGCCGGTCGACCTCGCGCCGGATCTGCCGGTGGTAGCGCGCCGGATCCGCTGCGACACCGTCCTCCAAGGCCTCCGCCATCGCTCGCAGCCCGGCCAGCGGCGTGCGCAGATCGTGGCTCACCCACGCCACCAGCTCGCGCCGCGAGGCCTCCAGCGCCCGCTGACGGTGATCGGCCTCGACCGCCGGCGGCCGGAGCGGGTGAGCTCGGCCTCGATCTCGGCGAGCTCGCTGAGCCGGGCGCCGCGGGCGGCGGGCGGCGCCGGCGCGGCGGCGGTACCGGCCTGCCGGGCGGCGGTGCCGGGGGCGGCGGCCAGCGCCCGGGCGCTGGCCCGCACGCCCTCCACGTCGCGGACCACCCGGCGTCCGAGCAGCAGCGCGACGCCGAGCGCGACCACGGCCGCGACGGCGCTCACCCGCAGCACCACCGACAGGTCGTGGCCGGACAGGAACATCGCCTCCGCAGCCCCGACAACCCCGGCGACGACCGACAGCACGCTCACCAGCGCCACCGCGAACAGCCCGGCACGCACCGAGCGCCGGCCGGGGAGCGCGACGGCGACCAGCCCGACCGCGGCCACCGCCCCCGCGCAGCCGGCGGCGATGAGCAGCACGTCGAGGTCCTCGCCGCTCACGGACCGTCCTGCCAGCGGTAACCGACCCCCCACACGGTGACCAGTAGCCGGGGCTGTGCCGGGTCGGGCTCGATCTTCTCCCGCAGCCGGCGCACGTGCACGGTCACGGTGGAGGTGTCGCCGAACTCCCAGCCCCACACCTCCCGCATGAGCTGCGCGCGCGTGTACGCCCGCCCCGGGTGCTTCATCAGGTGCACCAGCAGGTCGAACTCCCGCGCGGTCAGCGCCAGGGCCTGCCCGGCCCGGGTCGCGGTGCGGGCCGGGACCTCCACCTCGAGGTCGCTGGCCACCAGTCGCCGCACCGGGTGGACGGCCCCGGGGACCACGCCGCTGCGGCGCAGCACCGACTGCACCCGGAGCACGAGTTCGCGAGGGCTGAACGGCTTGACCAGGTAGTCGTCGGCGCCGGTCTGCAGCCCGAGCACGCGGTCGTTCTCCTCCCCGAGCGCGGTGAGCATGATCACCGCGAGGTCGGGGCGCGACTCCTGCAGTCGCCGGCAGACCTCCAGCCCGGACAACCCGGGAAGCATGAGGTCGAGCACGACCAAATCGGGCCGGGCGCGGGCCGCCACGGCCAGCGCGGTGACGCCGTCGGCGGCGTGCTCGACCTCGATACCTGCCCGCTCCAGGTAGGAGCTCACCACCTCGGCGACGGTGGGGTCGTCCTCGACCACGAGGACGCGCGTGCTGGTGGACACCCTCCGAGGGTAGGCGGGATCCGCCGTCTCCCGCCGGTACCCCGCGGGTCGTCCGACTTTGGTAAGACTCCCGGTCACGCGGGCGCCGGCGGGCGGGGCGGGCGCAGGCGGGGCGGGGTGGGGCGGGGTGGGTTCCCGGCGTGCGCCCCGGGCGGGGCCCGGCAATGATGGAGCCGCGGACTGTGCCCGCGCGGCCCGGGCCCCCGAGGCCGCCACCGTTGCAGGGGAGACCTGGTGAGTGACCTTCTCGACCGTCCGGTAGCCACTCTCGAGGGAGAGGTGACCACGCTCGGCGGGATGACGGGCGGGCGGGCGGCGCTGCTGGTGAACGTGGCCAGCCGCTGCGGCCTCACCCCGCAGTACACCAAGCTCGAGGCGCTGCACGAGGAGCTGGCCGGCCGCGGGTTCACCGTGATCGGGTTCCCCTGCAACCAGTTCGGTGGGCAGGAGCCCGGCAGCGCCGAGGAGATCGCCGAGTTCTGCTCGGCCACCTACGGCGTGACGTTCCCGATGACGGCGAAGATCGAGGTCAACGGCGAGGGCCGCGACCCGGTCTACGCCTCGCTCGTGCAGGTGGCTGATGCCGAGGGTGCGGCCGGCGACATCCAGTGGAACTTCGAGAAGTTCCTGCTCGCCCCCGACGGCCGCGTAGCCGCCCGCTTCCGCCCGCGCACCGAGCCGGACGCCCCGGAGCTGAGGGCGGCGATCGAGGCGGTTCTGCCCGCCTGAGCCGCCGACGCCTGATTCACCCCCGTCGCAGCGGGGCGCCGCGATGCGTCAGACTGCTCCACGATCGGGGGCCAGTCGTGCTGCCGTCCGGCTGCGCGCCGGAGGGGGCGCCAGTCGGGGAGGAATGGCGAGGATGGGCTTCTTCACCAAACAGGACGGCGGGAGCGCCGTGTCCGGGGACATCACCCTGCCGGTGACGCTGGAGCGGATGCAGCAGGTGATCGCCGCTATGGACTACTCGGTGGACCTCGACGACGAGGGCTACCTGTGGGGGTTCTGGGACGAGAGGTACTTCGACTTCCGGATCTTCGGCGACGCCGTGGTGCTTCAGGTCCGCGGCGTCTGGGGCGGGATCCCCGAGCCTGCCGAGGTCGAGGCCCTGACCCTGGCCGCTAACGCCTGGAACACCGACAAGCTGTTTCCCAAGGTCTTCGTGCTGGCCAAGGACGACGGCAGCCACGTGGTGATGGGGGAGATCAACGTCCCCGTGTCGGAGGGGATGTCCGACAAGCAACTGGCGGATGTCGTGAACGCGGGCCTGGCCACCGGCGAGGAGTTCTTCACCACCCTTGACGAGCAGTTCCCCGCGGCGGTCGCCCGGCGTGACGCGCAGCGGGAGGCAGCCCAGGCCGAGGCAGGGCAGTAGCCCTGACCGAGACGTTCCAGGTAGATCTGCGCGGCCTGATCGACCTGCTCTCCCAGCACCTGTACTCGGGCCCGCGGGTGTACGTCCGCGAGTTGCTGCAGAACGCCGTCGACGCGATGACGGCGCTGCACCGGCTCGAACAGGCGGTCGACGGCGGTCCGCCCGGTGCGGACGCCGCCGGCCCCGACCGCCGGCCGGACCGGGACATCGTGATCACCTGCACTGCGGGAACGGTGTCGGTGCGCGACCACGGGATCGGGTTGACCCTCGCCGAGGCCGCGGAGCTGCTCTCGACCATCGGCCGCAGCTCCAAGCGTGACGACGCGGACGGGCCGCTGCCGGACGCCGGGCTGGCCGCGCTGCGCAGCGGGTTCCTCGGCCAGTTCGGCATCGGGCTGCTGTCCGGGTTCCTGGTCAGCGACGAGATCGTGGTGCGCTCCCGCAGCGCGCGCGAGCCCGCTGCCCCCGGGGTGGAGTGGCGTGCGGTCTCGGACGGGACCTACACGGTGCGCGAGCTCGCCCCCGACGAGGAACCGGAAGGCTGCGGCACCGAGGTCACCCTGCGGGCCCGGCGCGACCTGGAGCACTGGTTCGACCTGTCGACGGTGACGGCGCTGGCCCGCGAGTACGGGCACCTGCTGCCTCACCCGGTGGTGGTGGTCGGCGGGGACGCCCCGGAGCGGGTCACCCTGGACGCCCCGCCATGGGCGACCCGCGAGGGGGAGGGCGCCGCCGCGCGCCGGCGCAGGCTCGGCGAGTGGTGCACCCAGGCCTTCGGCGTGCGGCCGCTGGCCACCATCGACCTGGAGCTGCCGGCGGCGGGCCTGAGCGGGGTGGCCGCCGTGCTCCCCGCGGCCTCGAGCCCGAACGCACCGGCGACGCACCGGGTGAGCGTGCGCGGCATGCTGGTCGGGGACCGGGTCGCCGACCTGCTGCCGGAGTGGGCGTTCTTCGTCCGCTGCGCGGTCGACTCCGCCACCCTGCGTCCCACCGCCTCGCGCGAGGCGTTGTACGAGGACGAGATCCTGCTGGCCACCCGCGAGGCGCTCGGGCAGCAGCTGCGCGGCTGGCTGGCCCGCACCCTGGTGGAGGATCCGGCGACGGCCCGCCGGCTGGTCGAGGTGCACCACCTGGGCCTGCGTGCGCTCGCCCTGCACGACGAGGAGATGCTCCGGCTGGTCGCGCGCTGGCTCACCTTCGAGACCACCGAGGGGCCGCTCACCCTGGCGGAGTTCCGCACGATCCACCCGGCGGTGCGCTTCACCACCGAGGTCGCCGACTTCCGCCGGCTCGCCCCCATCGCCCGCGGCCAGGGCATCGGTCTGGTCAACGGCGGCTACGTCTACGACGGGGAGCTGCTGGCGAAGCTGCCGTCCGTGCTTGCCGACTGGGATGTCGCGGCGGTCAGCGACGAGGAGGTGAACGCCCGGATCGACCACGTGGATCCCGGCATCGAGCTGGCGGCCGGCTCCGCCCTCGACCGGGCCAGCGCCGCGCTCGACCCGCTCGGCGTCGATGTCGAGCTGCGCACCTTCGCCCCGGCCGACGTGCCGGCCCTGCTCATGGACGACGCGGAGGCAGCCCACCAGCGGGACCTGCAGCGGGTACGGGGTGAGGCGGACGACGTGTGGGCGGGCATCCTCGGTGGTTTCGCGGTGGCCTCGCGCCGACCTCGGTTGCTGCTCAACCACGCCAACCCGGTGGTGGGAGACCTGCTCGCCGCGACGGATGAGGACGTGGTGCGGGCCGGCAGCGAGGCGCTGTACGTCACCGCGGTGCTGCTCGCCCAGCAGCCGCTCACCGCGGTGGTGACCGCGGCGCTCAACCGCTCGCTCGGGGTGCTGCTGCGTGCGGGGCTGTCCGGAGGCAACCCGCGATGAGCACCATGGGTGTGGACGCGATGCTGCGCGCCCTCGACCGGGCGCGGGACCTGCCGTTCGGTCGGGCCCGGACGGAGGCGACGACCCGCCTGGTCGCCCAGGTCGAGGCGGACGGGCTGGATCCGGTACGTGCCTACGCGGACTTCTGCCTGGTCGAGGCGCACGTCTTCGGCGCGACCCCGGACCGCGCCTACGTCCCGTTCGCCCGGTCGCTGGCGCTGTGGGACGCCCGCCCGGAGCTGTTCGACGCCCAGGACCGGCACAACCTCTTCTGGGCCTTCAAGTGGATGGTCGGCGGCCTGGCCCAGTACCCGAGCGTCCCCGCCGAGCGGATCGACGCCACGCTGGCCGACATGCGGCTGCGGTACGCGCAGGCGAGCTGCCCGTCCAACGCCGTCCGGTTGCAGGAGTTCCGCTGGAGCAGCCACCGCGGGCTGGGTGAGTCCAGCCAGGAGGCGTACCGCGCGTGGGTGACCACCGCGCGCGACGAGTTCAGCAACTGCGCCGCCTGCCGAGCCCGGCGACCGGGCGGAGTACCTGATCGCCAGCGGCCGGGTGGAGGAGGGCATCGCCGAGCTGGAGGCGGTGGTCGAGTCCGGTGAGACCTGCCTGAACGAGCCGCAGGGGGCGATGTCGCAGCTGCTGCTGGCCTACCTGCGGACCGGCCGCCCGGACGAGGCCGCCGCGGTGCACCTGCGCAGCTACCCCTCGACCCGGCGGGAGCCTCGGCTCGCGCCGGCGCTGGGGCGGCACCTGCACTTCCTCGCCCTCACCGGGAACCTGGCCCGCGGGCGGCGGGTACTGCTCGACCACGTGCAGTTCCTGCTCGAGCTGCCCACCCCCAGCGGCCGACTGCGCTACCTGCTGGGAGCGGAGTCGCTGCTGCGCGGCCTGGTGGCCGCGCAGGGTGGTCAGGAGCGGCTCACCCTGCCGGCGCCGCTGCCCGGGACCACCGCGGAGCTGCTGCAGCGGGTCAGCGCCGAGATCGACGCGCTGGCTGCGGCGTTCGATGCGCGCAACGGCACCGAGCGGTTCGCGGCCGAGGTCAGGGGTTGGCGGGCGGAACGGCCGCTGGACGAGCCGCACCCGATCTCCGGGCTGCGGCTGGCGGTGCCCCCGCCGGCGGTGCCGGGCGACGCGAGTGCCCCCGTCGCCGGGGCCGCTGGCCGGCCGGAAGCGCCGCCCTCCGCAGCGCAGTCCGCCCCCGTGCCGGCCGCTCCCGTGCAGGCCGCCGCCCCCGTGCAGGCCGCCGCCCCCGCGAACGCCGCCCTCGGCGCCCGGCCCGCCACCGGGGTCGGCGGGGGTGGGGTAGAGCGGGTCGGCGGGGGCGGGGCGGAGCGGCCGGCCGGGTCCGACCCGCTGGAACGGGCCCGGGTGGCGGCCGTCGGCGCGGTCGCGGGTGCCGAGCGTGGCCGGGCGTTGCGCGAGCTGGCGGAGTTGCTGGCCGGTCGGATGGACTACGCCGAGGCCGGGTCGAGTTATGCCCGTTCCGCCGCCGAGTGGGAGCTTGCGGGCGAGCCGGCGGCGGCGGGGTGGGCGCTGGCGGAGGCCGGGCGTTGCGCCGAGCTCATCGACGATGCGGCCACGGCCTGTGCCGGCTACCAGCGGGCGGTGGCGAGGCTGGCAGGGGCGGGGGTCCCGGCGATGCAGCGGGCCCCGGTGACCCGGGCCCTGGCCCGGGCGCTGGCGGAGGACGCCCGGGCGGACGAGGCGGTGGCAGTGATGCGTGCCCTGCTGTCGGAGCTGACCCCGCCGCTGTCGGAGCCGACCCCGCCGCAGCAGCCGCCGCCGGGTGAGGCGCCACCGCCGCCGGAGCGGCCTGCGTCCGCCGGGGCCCGGCGGGCGCAGGACCTGGAACGGGCACAGTGCGAGGACGTGCTGGCCAGGGCGCTGGCCACGGTGAAGGAGTACCCGGCCGCGGTGGCGCTGGCCCGCCGCTGTGCCCCGAAGTTCGCCGCGGCCGGCGCCATCGCCGACGCCGCTCACGCCTTCCTGCTCGCCGGTGTCGTCACCGCCGAGTTCCTCACCGATCCCGAGGGCGCGCTGGAGGACCTGGAGTCGGCGGTGGAGGGGTTCGCGATGGTGCGCCACCGGGTCCAGCACGCCGAGGCCGGCGAGCGGTACGCGGCGGCGCTGGAGGCGTGCGGTCGAGCCGCGGACGCCGACGCGGTCTGGCACCGACTGGCCCGCGGGTAGCGACCGACCGGCCGACCACCGGCCGACCGGCCGACCGACCGGCAGGTGGGTGGGGCGGGGGAGGGGGGGTCAGTGGCGCACGCTGCGCAGCGGGGTTCGGGGCGACGGCACGCTGCGGTGGCGTTCCGTCAGCCATTCGGTGACCTCGACCCCGGGGATGGGCCGGGAGAGGTAGTAGCCCTGCACGAAGTCGCAGCCGAGCTGGGCGAGGTGGTCGAGGATCCGCTGGTCCTCCACGCCCTCGGCGACGGCCTGCATGTCGAGGTTGTGGGCGAGCTCGATGACCGACTTCACGATGGTGCGGGCGTTCGGGTCGGTGGCCAGGGCGAGCACGAAGGACTTGTCGATCTTCACCTTGGTGGCGGGCAGGCGCTGCAGGTAGGTCAGCGAGGACTGGCCGATGCCGAAGTCGTCGATGGCCAGGGTGATCCCGGCGGTCGCGAGCCTCTCCAGGGTCCGCGTCATGTGCCCGGGGTCGGTCATGATGCCGGTCTCGGTGACCTCGAGGGTGAGCGCGGCGGGAGGGACGCGGTGGCGGGCCAGCGCGGCGAGGACCTTGCGGTGCAGGTCGTCGTCGCGCAGCAGGTGGACGCTGAGGTTGACGTTCACGGCGAGGTCGAGGCCGGCTGACCGCCAGGCCCGGGTCTGCGCGGCCGCCTGGTCCAGGACGCTCCAGGTGAGCTCGTCGATGAGGCCCGTGCGCTCAGCCACCCCGATGAACGTGTCCGGACCGATGGCACCCAGCTCAGGATGGTGCCAGCGGGCCAGGGCTTCCACCGCGGTGACCCGGCCGTCCCCGGTCCGGGCGATGGGCTGGTAGGCGACCGTGATCTGGCCGCTCTCGATGGCGCGGCGCAGCTCGTGCGCCAGGCGCAGCCGGTCGTGGGTGTGCCAGTCGCCCCCGGGGTCGTACAGGGCTGCGGGGAGGTGGGTTGCCTTGGCGGTGTACATGGCGACGTCGGCCCGTTGGAGCAGGGTCGCGCCGTCGGTGGCGTGTTCGGGGGCGATCGCGACCCCGATGCTCGCGCCGACCTCGAGCGTCAGGGCGTCCAGGGCGAACGGCTGGCGCAGGATGGCGTGCAGTTCCTCGGCGGTCCGCAGCCCGTCGGCGGCGGATCCGAGTGCCGGGACGACGACGGCGAACTCGTCGCCGCCCATCCGGGCGACGGTCGATCCGGCAGGGGCTCCGGAGCGCAGCCGGACGGCGACCTGTTGGAGCAGCCCGTCGCCGGTGTGGTGGCCGAGGGTGTCGTTGACGTCCTTGAAGCCGTTGAGGTCCATCAGCAGCACGGCCGTCCGGGAGGCCCCGGCGCCGCCCAGTTGCTCGTCCAGGGTGCGCAGGAACAAGGCCCGGTTGGGCAGCCCGGTGAGGGCGTCGTGCAGGGCGTCGTGCTCCCGGGCCCGGATCTGGTCGTGCAGCTTCTCGATCAGGCCGGCGTTCTCGAGCGCGACCGCTGCCTGTGAGGACACGGCCGCGAGCAGGAGGGCGTCCTCGTCGTCGAAGGTGCTGACGTCACCGAGCCGGTCGGCGACCAGCAGGATCCCGGTGACGTCCTCCCCGGCGGCCAGGGGGGCCGCGACCAGGTCGGCGGCTCCCACTGCGGCCAGGACGGCCAGGTATGCGGGGTCCTGGGTGCCCCGCGGGATCAGCAGCGTGCGGCCCGAGCGGACCTGCTCGCGCAGCCAGCCGGGCAGCACCCGGTCCGGATCCATGCCCGGGAGCCCGTCCGCCGCCTGCCCAGGTCCGCCGCCGGGGTACTCCAGCAGCTCCCAGCGCACGCGTTCGTGGTCGGGGAAGGCGAGCAGGGCGAGCGCGGTACGGGCCCGCAGCAGCCGGGCTGCCTCCCGCAGCACCCGCTCCGCCGTCCGGTCGCGCTGGTCGGCGTTGGCCGTGGCGGTGGTGAACTCGTACAGCAACTGCAGGCCCCCGTACCGTCGGGCCAGCCCGGCGTAGCCGCGGTAGACGGTCACCAGCACGACGCCGAACAGGACCAGCGCGGCGAGCGCCCACGGGGCGTGTACCGCCACCACGGCGGCGACCACGGCCAGGCTCCCGTTCGCGAGGGAGGTGACGGCGGCGGACAGCAGCACGACGGTGGGGCGCAGGCGCCCGGCGTGGATCCTGATCACCGCCCAGACCGCGGCGGCACCCAGTTGCCCGGCCGCCGCGACCGCGACGAACGCCACCACGCAGGCGGCCGGGCCGAGCCGGGTGCCGCTGGGGGCCAGCACGCCGTACACGGCGGTCGCGAGCGCCGTCTCGGCGAAGAAGACACTGAGGTTGAAGAGGATCTTCGCCGGCGCCTGGCGGGCGTACAGCACCAGGACCAGGGCTTCGCCCACGAGGCGGGCCGCGATGAACTCGGCAGGGTTCGCGAAGAGCAGGCCGAGAAGCAGCGGCACCTCGCTGAGCGAGAACGAGTGCGTCTCGGAGTTCACCTCCACGTGGGCCACGAACGTCCCGGTGGCCACGAACAGCGGCACCAGGTACCAGAAGGACAGCGTCACGACCTGGTCGCCCGGGGCCCCGCCCAGCGCGCCGGAGCGGTGCGGGACGGCCGTCAGCGCGATCCCGGCGAGGACGAGGGCGGATCCCAGGGCGGCGGTCGCGGCCGCTTCGCGGCGGGCGGCGGGAACGGACCGCAGCGGCCGGCGCGACCCGCGTCGCGTCCGGCCCGCGGTGTGCCCTGCCGCCGTCGTCATGGCGAGATCGGCCTCGTTGACCGCCTCACCGTTCCGGTCGGCCCGCGCCCGCCCATCCGGTCAGCTCCACCCGGCCGAGGACCAGCGGCTGCCCGACCAGCGGCTGCCCGACCAGCGGCTTCCGGACCAATTGGTGGAGGACCAGCGGCTGCCCGACCAGCGGCTTCCGGACCAACTGGTGGAGGACCAGCGGCTGCCCGACCAGCGGCTGCCCGACCAGTTGGTGGCAGCCCACCCGGATGCCGTCCAGGTGTCGCCGCTCCAGCGGCTGCCGTTCCAGATCCCGCCGGTCCAGGCCCTGGCGGCGGCCTGGCTGGTGGCTATCGCGGCGCTGTCGAAGGGCTGCCCGAAGATGTCCTGCTGGCCGGTCAGGTCGATCCCCGCGTCGCTGACGTAGACACCGTTGCGGGTCTGGTCAAGGGTGCCGGAGCCGGTGCTCGAGGGGTAGGACTGCACGGCCTCCGGCAGCGCGGGGGCCGTGGTCGCCGCGGCGGCGTCGACGATCCCGTGCCCGCTGTACAGCAGGGTCTTGGGGTCGTCGGCTGACTTGTTGCCCTTGGACAGGGGGGTTGCTGTGCCGTCCAGGAGGGCCTTGACCTGGTCGGGCGTGGCCTGCGGGTACTTCTGCACCACCAGCGCGGCCACGCCGGAGACGACGGCGGCGGCCTGCGAGGTGCCCGATCCGCGCTGGAACCGGTCCCCGACCTGGCCGTGGTTGTCCGTGAGCGTGTCGACGTAGGAGCCGGGGACGCGCAGGCCGAGCACGCTGACCGCCGGGGCGATCACGTCGACCGGGCGGGCGGTGGTGCCGTGTTCGGCGAAGGCGGCGACCTTGTCCTTGCTGGTGTCCAGGGTTCCCCGGGGGTCCAGACCGCCCACGGCGATCACGTAGGGGTCGTACGCGGGGTCGGCCAGCTGCGGGGCCTTCTTGCCCTCGTTGCCGGCCGAGACGACCACGACGATGCCGTGCGCCCAGGCCTGTTCCACGGCCTGGGCCAGCGGGTCGGCGGTGTAGGGCTGGGCCGAGTCGGTGCCGTAGCTGAGGTTGAGCACCCGGATGTTCATGCCGGGGTCGTGCGCGTGCTGCACCACCCAGTCCACGGCGGCGATCACCTGCGTGACGTCGCTGGCGCCGTCCGCGGCGCCGACCTTGACGTTGACGATCCGGGACTGCGGGGCGACCCCGACATAGGCCGCCGTGGTGGACAAGCCGCTGCTGTTGAGGCAGGACACGCACCCCGTGGCCGAGGTCGTCACCCCGGGGTCCCGCCCGGCGATGATCCCCGCCATGAAGGTGCCGTGCCCGTAGGCGTCCACCCCGGGCGGGGCGCCGGTCGCGGCGTCGAAGGACAGGTCCGGGCCGTCGATCACCTGACCGGGCTGGTCGAGCCCACTCACCCGGGCCACACCGGTGTCGATGACGGCGACGTCCACTCCGAGCCCGGTCAGCCCGTGCTCCCAGGCGGCCTGAGCTCCCACGATCCGGGTGATCGCGGACAGCGACCCGGTGTCACCCGGGTCGACTCCGGGCAGCGACAGCGCGGTGGTGCCCGAGGTGGTGCCCTTCGAGCCGGCCAGCGCCGGGGATGCCACCACTGCGACACAGGCCGCGGCGATCGCCGGGGCCACCAGCGCGGCCACGCCCGCCCGCCTGGGCCAGGTGCTGCCTGGCCGAACGCCTCGCCACCAGCCGCTGACTCGGGTCTCCACATCGCCTCCGCTCGTCGAGTGCATCACAGTGGGTTCATGAGTGACTACTAATAGTTAGACAGGCGTGCCGCTGGAGAGCGAGGAGAAGCAGCGGGGACCACCCGAAAGGGCGCCCGGCATGCCCCGACCGGCCGAATCACCCCGCACCGAGGTGCTGGTGCCGTGCCGGCGCCGCGCCTAGACTCCCCGCCCGTGACCGACCTGGATGAGCACGGTCGTCCGGAACCTCCCCCGGCGGGCGACGAGGTCGCCACCCTGCTGGGGTTCCTGGACTACCAGCGGGCGACGCTGGCGTGGAAGTGCGCAGGACTGGACGCGACCGGGCTGCGGGCGAGGGTGGGCGTGTCCTCGATGACGCTGGGCGGGCTGCTCAAGCACCTGGCCTACGTCGAGGAGGCCTGGTTCTCCCAGTCGCTGCACGGGCGGGACCGTCGTCCACCGTGGGACACGGTGGACTGGAAGGCCGACCCCGACTGGGAGTGGCACTCCGCCGCCGAGGACTCCCCCGAGCAGCTGCGCGCGCTGTGGGAGGACGCCGTGGCCCACTCCCGCACCCTGGTCGAGGAGGCGCTGGCCGACGGCGGGCCGGGCCGACTTGCCGTGCGCAGCTGGCCCGATGGCCGGGCGCCGAGCCTGCGCTGGATCCTGTGCCACCTGATCGAGGAGTACGCGCGGCACAACGGGCACGCCGACCTGTTGCGCGAGTCGGTGGACGGGCTCACCGGCGAGTAGCCGGGCCGGTGTCCCCCCTCGGGGGGCGTCCGGACGGGCGTGGTGTCGCACCCGCTTGAGTTCTGATCTTCTTGGCGGCAGTTTGGTGGTGGCAGGTTCCCGGGCGGGGGAGGAACGACATGGGGGGCACGACCAGCGTCGACGGTGGTGAGATGGCCGTGACGGCGGACCGGCTGGGGGAGGCGGCCCGGGGGGTCTGCGACGCCCGGGATCTCGTGCTCACTGCGTGGCGGGGGGAGTGGTCAATCCCCCCCGGCGAGTTGCACGACGTGTTCGTCGATTTCTGCCGGACCTGGCTGACCGGCCTGGACGCGGTCGCGCGGTACGTGCAGTTCTCGGCCGAGTACACCCAGGCCGTCGCGAACGCGTACTGCGCGGTCGACCAGGAGCTGGCGCTGAAGTACCTACCGCTGCACTCGCGCGACGAGCTCCCGGAGGGCTACCCGGTCGGGCCGGTGCCGGCGTCAGACCCCAATGCGGCCTGAGGTGGGCGAGTGAGCGCCGCCGACCCCTTCCCGCAGGTCATCCCCGAGAACATCACCGGCCTCGGCCGGCACCTGGCGAACGCCCGCGACGGCCTTTCGACCGCGCGCTCGACGCTCGTCTCGGCCCACGCCTGCGCCAGCTGGCGGTCCGACTCGGCCCGTCCCGCCTGGGACGCCTGCCTGGACGCCCGCGCCGGCGACCTGACCGGCGGCCGCGACGTGCTCGACCACGCCAGTGCCGTGCTCGTCGCCCTCGGCCGTCAGCTCGCCGACCTCAAGCACGAGTACGACGCCGCGGTGGCAGTTCTGGGGGCCGACCCCTGGGAGGGGCCGCAGGCCGACGACCCCCGGCACCAGCCGACCCCGGAGCAGCTCGCGGCGTACGACCGTCGGTTGACCGCCTGCAATGACGCATCGCGCAGCGCCCAGCTGGCGCTCCTGCTCGCCGCGCAACAACTGGCCGACCTCACCGGCGCGATGACCTTCCCGGCCGCCCCGCCCGGCACCCCGTCGTTCCAGCACGTCCTGACGCCCGCCTTCGCCGTGGTCCCGATCGCGCCGGCGTTCGGTGCCCCCGCCGGCGTGCTGTACGCGAACGGGGTGCCGGTGCAGTTCACGACCGGGACGAAGTTCGAGTCCGACGTCCTCGGCCGGCTCGGCGTCAGCGGCGAAGCGAAGCAGCTGTGGCGGCCCGACCCGAACGGCAACTACACCTTCCCCCGGATCAAGGGCGGGAAGCTGTACCGGGGCACCTATCCCGACTCGCGGCTCGCGGGCGTCCTGGAGATCAAGTCCGGCGCGACGAGCATCTGCGCGACCAGCACGCAGATCCGGCTCCAGCAGGCACTCGCCAACCTCCTCGGCACCAGCTGGTCCCTGATCGCGGCCGCGAACACGCCGGTCGACGACGACTTGCTGGTGAAGGCGAGCCGGAGCGGAGGCAGCGTCTACTCAGCCGTGCCCGACTATCCCGGAGCGGGTGGCAACGCGCCCTTCTACGATCGGAAGACGCGCCGGTACGTCCGGCTGCAGTCGGCCGGCGGGAAGCTGCAGGCGACACCGCTGTCGGCCGCCGAGGTCGAGCAGATCCCCCAGGAGGTGCGCAAGGCCGTGCAGGACGGCGCGAACTCCCCGGTGCAGTGCCGCGGGTCCAACACCCAGCCCCCCACGCCCCCCGCAGTCGCGGCCTGGGCACCGACGCCCGCGCAGCAGCCGGTCACCGAGGGCGAGTACGGCTACGCCTGGGAGCATGCGCGGGGCGGCGCCTACGTGCCGCCGAACGGCGGCAGCGGCGTACCGGTCCCGATCCTCCCGCTGCCCGCGGGCGGTTGGCCGTTCCCGTCCCTGCCGTCCCTCCCGCTCCCGTCGTTCCCGTTCCCGCTGGTCCCGGTGCTGCCATGAGCACCGACTGTGTCCTGGTCACCGCCCAGGCTCCCACCGAGGACGACCTGCACATCGGCGCCGCCCACGCGGTGTCGCTCGGCCGGCTCACCGCGTACCAACTCGACGGCAGTTGGGGCGAGGACCCCCTCGTCACCGTCGTCGGCTCCCGCGGAGGCCTCCTGGACGACGAGGATCCCCTGGTCCTGCAGGTCGGCCGGCCCCGCCACCTCCGGGTCGTGGACGCCGTCGACCTCACCGCCGACCTGTTCGTCCGCGCCCCCGCCGACGGGGCCGGCCGGGTCTGGCTCACCGACCTGACGATGCGTAACCCCGCAGGCGAGGCCGCCGCTGAACGGCACTTCCTCGCGCTGATGACGATCGCCGCCGCGCCGGCGTCCGCGCGGGGCGGGTACCTCGTGCTCACGTCGGGAGAGACGGCCGTCGTCCCGCTGGACGGCGTACCGGACCCCGAACCCCTGTCCCTGACCGACCTGCCCGAACGCCCGGTGCCGATCCCCGCCGCGCAGGTCTTCGTCGGGGCGGTACTGGACGCCTCCGGGCAGCCGGACGCAGGCTGGCAGCTCGCCCTGGGCTGCCTCGACCGGCTCTGCGAGCGGATGCCCCGGGCACGGCCCGACCACCTGCTCACCGAGGAGTGGGTGCCGTTCGACCCGACTCCCGCGGCGGAGGTCACCACGCCCACCGCACCGCCGCAGTGGTGGCCGGATCAACAGAGTCTCTTCGCGAGTGCCGGGCAGTTCTCCTGGCTCGTTGACGGTTCCGAGTCCAGTGGCGCGACCCCGTGGCTGACCCTGCTCGGCCGGGGACTCCTGCCGGAGCAGGCGTCCGCGGCGCTCGGGCAGGGGCTCATCGGGCTCGCGGGGGGAACGCTGGACTACGGCTACGCCCACCCCTGGCACCCCGACGAGCCCTGGACCGGGGGGGTCGGGCCACGGATGGGCGGAAATGGTCCGTTCTTCATGCTCACAGCCCGTGACCTCGACGAAGGGCTGCCCAACCTCTACTGGCTCCAGATCCTCGGACCCCGCTGGGTGGAGCGACTGGGCCCGGAACGGATCGCCGGCACGCCCGCACACCGGGTGGCCCAGGTCGGCGACCAGCACTGGCTGATCCAGCTTGCTCCGTCCCTGTCCGCGGTCACCCAGGACTACTCCGCCTTCACCCTCGCCCGCAGCGCGGCCGTCGACCACCTCGGGCGTGAGCACTTCCCGTTCCCGGCGGTTGACCGGAGCTGAACGCGCGTTTAGTCTACCGAACATGAGTTCAGCAATCCCCGAGGGTGACCTCACGGCCAGGGCGATGATCCGCAATGCTGCCCTGCGGCTGTTCGCCGAGCGTGGTGCCGACCTCGTGACGGTGCGGGAGATCGCCGCCGAGGCAGGGGTGTCCGCCGCGCTGGTGCTGCACCACTTCGGCAGCAAGGACGGGCTGCGGGCAGCGGTCGACGCCCATGCGGCCCAGGCCTTCGACGCGATCATGGCGGGGTTCGAGGGGGCCGATCTGCCGGAGGTGCTCACGGAGGCCCGCACCGGCTCGATCGCCGAGGCCTTCGCTCTCGGGTTCCCGCGCGGGTCACCACTTCCGGCGTACCTGCGCCGGCTGCTCCTGACCAACGACCCGGCCGGGGCCGCCCTGTTCGGGCGCTGGTACGCCGCCGTGGTCGCCGTGCTCGACTCGATGGTCGCCGCCGGGGCCGCGGATGCCGGCCGTGACCCCGCAGTGCGCGCGGCCTTCCTGCTCGTCAATGATCTCGCGCTCATCCTGCTGCGCAACCAGATCGCCACGGTGATCGGCGTCGACCCACTCTCGCCGGAGGGGATCGCGCGCTGGGCCGACGAGGCGATGGCCGTCTACCTCCAGGGCGCGTTCCGCCCCCCGACAGTGGAGTAGGGATATGACCGACACGAATGCCGTGATCCGGATCGAGGCGCTGGTGAAGACCTTCGGGTCGGTGCGCGCCCTGGACGGGCTGGACCTCGAGGTACACCCCGGTGAGGTGCACGGGTTCCTCGGGCCCAACGGGGCCGGCAAGTCGACCACGATCCGCATCGTGCTCGGGCTGATCAAGGCCACCGGGGGCTCCGTCGAACTGTTCGGCGGCAACCCGTGGCGCGACGCCGCCCGACTGCACGCACGGCTGGCCTACGTGGCCGGCGACGTGGCCCTGTGGCCCGGGTTGACCGGGGGCCAGTGCCTGGATGTGCTGGGCTCGACCCACGGCGGGCTTCCGGCCGCCCGCCGCGAGGAGCTGATCGACCGGTTCGGCCTCGACCCGACCAAGCGGGTGCGTGACTACTCCAAGGGAAATCGGCAGAAGGTCGCCCTGATCGCCGCGCTGGCCGCCGACGCCGAGCTGCTCATCCTGGACGAGCCGACCTCCGGTCTCGACCCGCTGATGGAGCAGGCATTCCAGGAGTGCGTCCGTGAACGGCGCGCGGAGGGCCGCACGGTGCTGCTGTCCAGCCACATCCTCGGGGAGGTCGAGGCCCTCGCGGACCGGGTGAGCATCATCCGCCGCGGCCGCACGGTGATCACCGGAACCCTGGCCGACCTGCGCCGGCACACCCGAACCACGGTGCACGCGGTGACCGTCGACGACCCGCCGGGCCTGGCCGCCGATCCCGGCGTGGCCGACCTCAGCGTCGAGCGGCTCGACGGGCACGTCGACTCCCGGTTCAGCATCGCCGCCGAGCAGCTCGACGCCGTCATCGGACGGCTCCACACCGCGCAGATCCACACCCTGACGGTCACCCCACCGAGCCTGAACGCGCTCTTCCTGCGCAACTATCGCGACCCCGATCAGGTCGAGGATCCGCAGGCCCCGACTCCCGCGGCGGTCGACCGGTGAGCGCGCCAGGCCTGAGCACGATGGTCCGGGTGCTGTGGCGGACCCACTGGCGCTCGCTGGCCGTCTGGCCGGTCGCCCTCGCGGGGAGCCTGGGGGGCACGGCCGTGGCCGTCGCCGGGCTCTACGACACCCCGGCCAAGATCCACACCTACGCCGCGGCCGTGGAGTCGGGCAGCGCCCTGCTGGCCATCAACGGCAAGGTCGAGGGGATCGAGTCCCTCGGTGGAGTGATCCAGGACGAGTTCGGCTTCCTCGCGGCCTTCCTCATGCCGCTGCTGGGGATCAGCCTGATTGCCCGGTTCACCCGTCGCGAGGAGGAGGCCGGCCGGGCCGAGACCCTGCTCGGCGGGCGGATCGCCCGGCACGCGCCGCCGCTGGCCGCGCTCGTGGTGACGGGCGCCGCGATCCTGGTCACCACCGTCGCGTTCGCGGCGGGCCTGCTGGCCGCGGGTGTCCCGGGGACCGGGGCGGTGCTGTACGCGGCGTCCCTGGGTGCGCTGGCCCTCGTCTTCGCCGGGATCACGGCGCTGCTCGCCCAGGTCACGCTGCACGCCCGGACCACCTACGCGTGGGGCCTGGTCATCCTCGCGGTCGGCTATGTGCTGCGCGGAGTCGGGGACGTCACGAAGACCTGGCTCGTGTGGTTGTCGCCGCTCGGCTGGGCCGAGAGGGCGGCCCCGTTCGGGGCGGCCCGCTGGTGGGCACTGCTCGTCCCGCTCGCCGTCGGTGCCCTGGCGAGTGCGGTCGCGATCCGGCTGGCGGCGCGGCGGGACCTCGGCAGCGCCCTGGTCCGTGGTGGCACCGGCCCCGCGCGCGCCTCGTCGCGGCTGCGCGCGGCGACGGGCCTGGCATCCTGGATCCACCGGCCCGCCGTGCTCGGCTGGCTCGCGGGTGCGGTCCTGCTCGCGGGGATGATGGGCGCTCTGGCCCGGCAGTTCCTGGACGCCATGGCCGGCAACGGGGCACTCGCGGAGGCCCTCGGCGTCTCCGGCGGTCGGGCCCAAGACGGGTTCCTGGCGATGACGCAGCTCTACCTCGCGATCATCGCGACGGGATATGTCGTTCAGGCGGTCGGGTCACTGCACACCGAGGAGGCCGCCGGTCGGCTCGAGCCGCGACTGGCCGGCACGCTGTCGCGCCGGGCCTGGCTGTCCGCGCACGGCGTGGTGATCCTGGCCGGACTGCTCGTGATCTTCCTGGTCGGTTCCCTCGTGCTGGGGCTGACCACGGCCTGGTCGGTGCACGACGCAGGCGCGGTGGGCCGTTCGCTCACGGCCGGTGCCGCCTACCTTCCGGCCGAACTGGTGCTGGCGGGGCTGGCTCTGCTGCTCTTCGCGGTGCGGCCACGGGCCCTGCCGCTGGCCTGGGCGGCCTACGCGGGGACGACGTTCATCGCCTTCCTCGGCCCCGGTCTGAAACTGCCCGGCTGGGTTCGCGACCTGGCCCCGACGACCCACATCGGCAACCCTCCGGTGGGCACCGTCGAGGGGGGTGCGCTCCTCGTCCTGGCGGTGGTCGCGCTGGGGCTGGTGGCCGGCGCCTACGTGGGGTTCGCACATCGGGGGGTGCCGCAGGGCTGACCGCCCCGGCCAGTTCGCGGTGGCTGGCGCTGTGCCGCCCACGGCGGAGGGTCGCGCCCTCAGAACACGGTGGGGGCGAACAGTTCCAGGTGCGCGCACTGACGGCAGCGGAAGGCCGCGATCTGCGCGCGGGGCCGCCCGATCCGCTTGGCCCCACCGAAGGGGCCGCGTTCCAGCGGACCGGCGATCCAGCGGGCGAACCCCCGGGCCGACTGGCCCGTGTCCTCGATGAAGCCCTCGTCCAGTCCCTCGTGGCCGCAGTACGTGCATTTCGCCGCCGCGCCCGCCGCCGATGTCATGGACAGAGTATGTCCGAGTGGACACGCACGGCGGCAGAGCCCGGCTCCTCGCCGTGGAGCCGAGCCGCACAGACGCGTCACGTAGCGTGATCTTGAGTTGCCGTGATAGGAACCCGGTTACGCAGCGCAGTGGGCGCCGGAGGATTGTGCGGATTAGGAGACTCTCTGTGAACAAGCGCGTGAGTGAAGCTGTCACGGCCGCCGTGGCGCCGCACCTGTCCGAGGGCGAGCAGGTAGAGCTGCTCAGTGTTGCTCAGCTTCGCCAGACTTCAGTGACGAAGTCGATGGCGGCTGGACTTGCAGTGGCGGCCCTCACGGCGGGCGTGCTCACCGTGTACTCGTCGCCCAAGAAGCAATACGTGGTCCTTACCAGCCGACGCCTTCTCATCATGGACGCGAATTCCGCGACGGGTCGCCCGACCGGCCAGATTGTTCTTGACCTGCCCCGCGACGCCCTGGCTGTCACGGATGTTCGGACACGGCGGGTGGTGCTCGTGGTTCCCATGTTGTCGGTGGAGCTGGCGGTCGCCGGGCTCGACAAGGGCCTGAGGCTCGTCTTCCCAACGGTGATCCGAGCAGAAGGACGCCAACTCGCGAGTGCTCTGGGTGGCCGCACGGTTTCATGATCGGGTGCCCGACCGTGCTCGGGCAAGGCGCTGGGTTGAGCCCCGATTTCGGGCCCAACCCAGCGCCTTGCCTATTCCGCCCCTAGGGCAGGAGGAACCTCGTCGAGTCGGTCCACTGCGAAGCGGTCAGCCTGCTCGAGGAGATCTACATCGACTCTCAGATATCAGAGCCCGGCCCCTCCGAGGAGGAACCGGGCTCTGACCTGGCTAACGTGGTGGGCGATACTGGGATTGAACCAGTGACCTCTTCCGTGTCAAGGAAGCGCTCTCCCACTGAGCTAATCGCCCTCAGGGGAACTCGAGGTGGAGACGGGATTTGAACCCGTGTAGACGGCTTTGCAGGCCGTTGCCTCGCCTCTCGGCCACTCCACCGTGAGGCTATTGGCCTCCGAGCGGACGACGGGATTCGAACCCGCGACCCTCACCTTGGCAAGGTGATGCTCTACCAACTGAGCCACGTCCGCATCGAACGCCCGTCGCTGAGACGGTGCGTTGCGCGTTGTGAACCATAGCCGACCCCTGTGCGGCCAGTCCAACCGGATGGGCGCCGTGTCCACCATGGTCGAGTGGGCCGGACGGGCCGGTACTTTGCACCGTCAGCCGGATGCGAAGGTGGTCGATCGGCGAGCCGGCGGCGGGCAGGAGGAGCGGCGATGACGACGACGGTTTGGGTGGACGGCCGGCTGTCGGTGGGTGACGGCGCGCGGGTGGCGGCCCTCGACCATGGGCTGACAGTGGGGGACGGCGTCTTCGAGACCTGCAAGGTGGTCGACGGGGTGCCTTTCGCGCTCACCCGCCACCTTGGCCGGCTGAACCGGTCGCTGGCGGTGCTGGGCCTACCGGCGGCCGACGACGCCCTGGTCAGGGCCGCGGTGGCGCAGACGTTGGCGGCGGCCGGGGGGCTGGCGCTGGGGCGGCTGCGGATCACCGTTACCGGCGGGGTCGGGCCACTCGGCTCCGACCGCGGGGAGGGCGGGACGACGCTGGTGGTCGCGGTGTCCCCGGCGGACCCTTGGCCGGCGCGGATCGCCGTCGCCACCGTGCCCTGGACGCGGAACGAGACCTCGGCGGTCGCCGGCGCCAAGACCACCTCGTACGCGGAGAACGTCGTCGCGCTGCGGGCCGCCCACGAGCGCGGCGCCCACGAGGCCCTGCTGCCCAACACCCGCGGCGAGCTGTGCGAAGGCACTGGGTCCAACATCTTCGTCGCTATCGGTGACCGTCTGCTCACGCCACCGCTGAGCTCCGGGTGCCTCGCCGGGATCACCCGGGAGCTGCTGCTGGAGTGGGGTCGGGCCGCCGGGGTGCCGGTCGCGGAAGAGGCCATCTCGATGGAGGCGCTCGCTTCGGCGGAGGATGTGCTGCTCACCAGCTCGACCCGCGACGTGCAGCCGATCGCCGTCCTGGACGGCCGGGTGCTTTCCGGCGGGGAGCTCGGGGGCGCGGCAAGGAACCTGTTCGCGCGCGAGGCGGCCCAGGGAATGGATCCTTAGCCCGATCCGCGCTGGGCCTGGCGCGGATCGGCGGTGGAGCGGTGGCGCTGTCGGTTCGTGTTTCGGGTCATACCGTCCGGACGGGATCCGTCAGGACAGCAGTCGTACCAGCGCGGCGTCGAGGTCGAGGTGCGAGCTCTCGTCGCCGTCGGGAACCACTGCGGCGGTACGGTCGAGGAACGACCGGACGTCGTCCGCGGCGGCCTCGAGGACGGCCTGGCCGTCAGGGGAGGTGAGCGAGATCATCAAGAGTTCACGCCCGGTACCCCATGACGGCCACACGTGCACGTCGCCGTCCCCGACGGGTGTGCTGAGCCCCGTCCGCAGAAGATCGCGGGCGAAGACCCATTCCACCTCCATCCCGTCACCGGAAAAGACGGCACGGACCGCGTACGGGTCCGTGGCGCTGTACCGGAGGCTGACAGGCAGGGGGACCGCGTCGGCGTCGGCGACGACCAGCCGTAGCTGGACCGACGCCTCAACGTCTGCTTGCGGTTGCATGCTGCTCCCAACATTCGATCGGCGGCCACCCGGATGGCCCTCTGCGGCATCTTTCCCCGTACTGGCTGCCACGAAACCCGCCGGACGGGTGGTCCTCCAGTGTGACGGTGATCGGGGAGGCTGGAGTGACGGATGCCGGAAATGACCCACCCGGCTCAGCGCCGCTGCCACGCCGTGACGTCCGCTCCGGGTCGGGGTAACGGATGACGCCCCGGCCGAGCCGGCCCGGGTACCGGCGCGTGTACCGCGTGGGGGTGGCGGTGGTGGGCGTGGCCGTGGTGGGCGTGGGGCTGGTCCTGGTCCCCTTCCCGGGGCCCGGCTGGGCGGTGGTGCTGCTCGGCCTGGCTCTGCTGGGCTCGGAGTTCGCCTGGGCGGCCCGGTTGCAGCGGCACGTCCGCCACCGGCTCGGGGCCTGGGTCGGCTGGGTGGCCGACCAGGGGTGGCCGGTCAGGGTGCTGGTCGGATTGGGCACCGCCGCGACGGTGGGCGCCTGCGCGTACGCCGTCGCCGTGTTGTGGGGGCTGCCGGGGTGGGTGCCGGACGGCGCCGTCTCGTGGCTGCCCGGCCTGTGAGCCCCGGGCGGGGCAACCGATTGGTCGCGAGGGGGTCTGGTTCGCTACGATCCCGGAAGTTCCCGCGGGTACCGGACGGGAGCGTCCCGGGCGATTAGCTCAGCGGGAGAGCGCCTCGTTCACACCGAGGAGGCCACTGGTTCGATCCCAGTATCGCCCACCGTGATCAGCGGCCCAGCGCCCAGCGCGGACCACGTCCTCCCACCGCCCCCTCGATGACGTTGCGCACGGTCACGTACCCTCGGGGTCCGAGACCGCGGGAAGGCAGCTCGGGTGGAGACAGCTCCAAGAAGCAGGGACGGCAGCGTCCATGTGACAGACGAGCGGTTCAACACCGTCTCGCACATGTTCACCGCGTGTTTCGCCCTGGTGGGTGCCGCGCTGCTCATCTCGCAGGCGGGCGCCCAGGGTGATCCGTGGAAGATCGTCGGCCTGAGTGTCTACGGCCTGTCCCTGGTGTCGCTGTTCGTCGCCAGCACGGTCCACCACGGACTCGACCGGGGCCCACGGACGAACGAGGTGCTGCGCACCCTCGACTACGACTCGGTCTTCTTCCTCATCGCCGGCACCGTCACGCCACTCGTACTGGTGCTCTTCCGTACCACGTACGGCTGGACGGTCTTCGGAGCGGTCTGGGCCATCGCCGCGCTGGGGATCGTGCTGCGCTCGGTGCTGCGGCAACTGCCGAAACATGTCACGAACACGCTGTACATCGCTCTGGGCTGGGTGACCGTTCTGCTCGTCGGCGCGAACGGTTCGTTGCCCCCAGGGGCGTTGGCGCTGATGGCGGCGGGGGGCCTGGTGTACAGCGCAGGCTTCGTGATCTTCGTGGTCGAGAAGCCGAACCCCTGGCCCGGGGTGTTCGGTTTCCACGAGACCTGGCACCTGCTGGTGGTCCTGGCAGCCCTGCTGCACTACCTCCTCATGTACTTCTACGTACTGCCCGTCCAGTCCGGCTGACCGGCGTGCCCCGCGTCCGCAGCCGTGCCGCCGGGCAGCGGGGGAGGATCGGGCAGGTCCCGTAGCGCGCGTAGCGGCGAGTGCAGCAGCCAGCCGGCGCTGAGCACCGCCCCCGCGCCGGCGACGGCCAGCGTCGCCCGCACCCCGATCGCGGCGCCGAGCAGGCCACCGAGAGTGGCGCCGAGCGGCATCGCCCCCCACATCACCCAGCGCATGGTGGCGTTGAGCCGGCCGAGCAGCCGCGGCGGGCAGGATGCTTGGCGGTAGGTGACCTGGGCGGTGTTGTACACGGCCACGCCGGAATTCCCCACGGCGCCCGCGAGCGCCGCCAACGCGGCCCCCCACGGCCCCCGGGCCAGCGGCAGCAGGGCGAAGCCGGAGGTGAACCACAGCTTGGACAGCCACAGCACGCGAGCGGTGCCGACCCGCCGGGCGATCCGCCCGGCCAGCAGCCCACCGGCCAGCCCGCCCGCACCTCCGACGGCGGCGACGACCCCTACCGTGACCGGTCCGCCGTGCAGGTCACGGACCAGGAAGAGCACCAGCAGGGCCATGGACATCGAGGAGAAGACGAGCGAGTGCGCGCCACTGAGCATGACGGCGCGCAGGATCCGGTCCTGCCAGGTGAAGCGCAGGCCCTCGGCGATCTCGGCGCGCATGTCCGGCCGAGGCCTGCGCCCGGTGCGCACGGGCTCGCGGGCCCGGACGGCCAGCAGGCTTGCGACGCTGACGAGGTAGGAGGCGGCGTCGGCGGCGACGGACCCGGCGGGGCCCAGCAGGGCGGCCAGGCCCCCGCCGAGGCCCGAGCCGGAGATCCGCGCCACCGCGTGCGTGGTCTGCAGCTTGCCGTTGCCGTCGGCCAACAGGGCACGGGGAACGAGCGCAGGCAGGTAGCTCAGGTAGGCCACGTCGAAGAAGACCCCGAGCACCCCGGCCGCGATCGCCACCGCGTAGAGCTGGGGCATGCCGAGGGCCCCCACGGCCGCGGCGAGCGGGACCGAGCCGAGCAGCGCCGCCCGGCCGACGTCGGCCCACAGCAACGTGGCGCGCCGCGGCATCCGGTCCACGAGGGCTCCTGCCGGCAGCGTGACCAGCAGGTAGGGCAGTGTCGCGGCGGTCCCGAGCAGGCCGACCTGCAACGTCGACGCGTGCAGCACCGCCACGGCGACCAGGGGGAGGGCCAGCAGGGTGACGGCCGACCCCAACTCGCTGACGGTCTGCCCACCCCACAGCAGCAGGAAGTCGCGGTGCCGCAACAGCGAGGGCGGCGGCCGCGACGCGTTCACGCGAGGAGGCTACGGCGGGCTCGCGGGATGCGCCGATCGAGGCACAAGGCGCCGAGCCTCTCACCCCGCGTCCCGTACCAGCCGAAGGAACCTGAGGGCGCGGCGGTGTGCCCCGGGCAACGGGCCGAAGCTGCCCGCCCTGGTTGCTGCCAGGCCATGGAGGCGGTGGCGATGTCGGGTACGGCCCGCTCGGGCGCGGCCGATGGCGGGCTGCCCCGGGTGAACCACCTGGTCAGGCTGAGCGTCGCCGGCAGCGGCCCGCAGGCCGACGGGGAAGCGGCGGAGAGCGTCCCCACCCGGGTGGAGAACTTCGACGCGGCCGCCGGTCGCGCCGGCCGGCCCCGGTACACGGTGGCCGCACCCCGCTACGACGGCGACGTCGAGCCTCCGCAGCCGGGCACCGCATGCACCCTGGAGTGGCCGGGCCCGCGGGGCCTGTGGATCCTGCCCATGCTGTTCGTCGGGCAGGACATCGCTGCTGACGGGCTGCGGCTGTGGGTCCTGGACGTGATCGGTGCGGCGCGGCAGAACGAGCGCCGCTGCTTCGTCCGGGTGGACTGGGTCGTCCCGGTGACGCTGGTGACGATGAGCGCCGCCGAGGTCCGGCGGGCGGTCGTGCACGGCAGCGCCGGGGCGGTGATGGCGGCCTCGGCGGGGCCCGCAGCCGGGCCGGGGGCCGCGCCCAGCGTGGGTGGCGACCCGCTGCCGGCGCGGATGACGGGGGAGACCCGCAACGTCAGCGAGGGCGGGATCCGCTGCCTGCTGCCGGCGCCACAGCTGCCCACGGGGCTCGGGGTCGCCGTGCAGGTGGAGCTGTCGGGCCAGCCGTTCCAGATCCCGGCCCGATTGACGTGGGTGCGGCCCACCGGGCTGCTCGGGCCGTTGCAGTTCGACGTCGCCCTTGCCTTCGACGCTGCGGGGGCGCACGGGGACCGGCTGCGGCCGCTGCTGTTCGCCGAGCAGTTGCGGGTGCGCCGGGCCGGGCTGGCCTGACCAGCGACGGACCCGCGCGCGGATGCGGCGGATCCTGCCTGCGGGGCCGAGCCCGCCCGAGCGGGGCCGGGGTCGGGCGCTGCGGGGCATGATGCGCGGCGCGCGAAACCGGTGCCGATGATGCGCGGCGCGCGAAACCGGTGCCGGTGGGCGGGGGGCGAGTCGGTAGCATCGGCAGGCAGAAAGATCCGACCACGAAGGGGCTCCCGTGTCCGAGGTGACGATCGTCGTCCGGTCCGATGCGCAGGACGAGAAGCGTGTCGTGACGGCCGGGGCGACGGGGGCCGAGCTGTTCGCCGGCGACCGCTCGGTGGTCGTCGCCCGGGTCAACGGCGAGCTGCGGGACCTGGCCGCGGAGCTGGCCGACGGCGACGTGGTCGAGCCGGTCGTGGCGTCGTCCCCGGACGGTCTCGCCGTGCTCAGGCACTCCTGCGCGCACGTGCTCGCGCAGGCCGCGCAGGAGCTGTTCCCGCAGGCCCGGCTCGGGATCGGGCCCCCGATCCGGGACGGCTTCTACTACGACTTCGACGTCGAGCGGCCCTTCACCCCCGAAGACCTCAAGGCCCTCGAGAAGGTGATGCAGCGCATCGTCAAGGAAGGGCAGACCTTCCGCCGCCGGGTGGTCAGCGACGAGGAGGCCCGCGCGGAGCTCGCCGCCGAGCCGTACAAGCTGGAGCTGATCGGGCTGAAGGGCGGTTCGGCGGCAGCCGGGGCCGGCACCAGCAGCGAGACCGAGGTCGAGGCCGCCGCCGAGGGCGCTTCGGTGGAGGTCGGCGGCGGCGAGCTGACCATCTACGACAACCTGCGCCGGGACGGCAGCATCGCGTGGAAGGACCTGTGCCGCGGCCCGCACGTGCCCAGCACCCGGCTGCTCGGCAACGGCTGGCAGCTGATGCGCAGCGCGGCCGCCTACTGGCGGGGCAGCGAGCAGAACCCGCAGCTGCAGCGGGTCTACGGCACTGCCTGGCAGAGCAAGGACGAGCTCAGGGCCTACCTCGAGCGGCAGGCGGAGGCCGAGCGGCGCGACCACCGGCGGCTGGGGGCCGAACTCGACCTGTTCTCCTTCCCCGACGAGATCGGTTCCGGGCTGGCGGTGTTCCACCCCAAGGGAGGGGTGATCAAGCGGGAGATGGAGGACTACGTCCGACGCCGCCACATCGAGGCGGGGTTCGACTACGTCGGAACCCCGCACATCTCCAAGCAGCACCTGTTCGAGACCTCGGGTCACCTGCCCTACTACGCGGACACCATGTTCCCGCCGATGGAACTGGAGAACAGCCAGTACTACCTGAAGGCCATGAACTGCCCGATGCACAACCTGATCTACCGCTCCCGCGGGCGCTCCTACCGCGACCTGCCGATGCGGTTGTTCGAGTTCGGCACCGTCTACCGGTACGAGAAGTCCGGGGTGGTGCACGGGCTCACCCGGGTGCGCGGGCTGACCCAGGACGACTCGCACAGCTACTGCACCGCGGAGCAGGCCCCGGACGAGATCCGGCACCTGCTCAACTTCGTGCTCAGCCTGTTGCGCGACTTCGGCCTCGACGACTACTACCTCGAGCTGTCCACCCGCGGCGACTCCGCGAAGTTCATCGGGTCGGACCAGGAGTGGGCGGTCGCCACCGAGGTGCTGCGGGAGGTCGGGGTGGCCAGCGGCCTGGAACTGGTGGACGACCCCGGCGGCGCCGCGTTCTACGGGCCGAAGATCTCCGTGCAGGCGCGGGACGCGATCGGTCGCACCTGGCAGATGTCGACCATCCAGCTCGACTTCAACCAGCCGGCCCGGTTCGGCCTGGAGTACACCGCGGCCGACGGCAGCCGGCAGCAGCCCGTGATGATCCACTCGGCCAAGTTCGGCTCGATCGAGCGCTTCTTCGGCGTGCTCACCGAGCACTACGCGGGCGCGTTCCCGCCCTGGCTGGCCCCCGTGCAGGTGGTGGCGATCCCGGTGTCCGGCGACCACGTCGGCTACCTGGAGGGCGTGGTGGAGCGGTTGAGGGCGGCCGGGATCCGGGCCGAGGTCGACGCCTCCGACGACCGGATGCAGAAGAAGATCCGCACCCACACCACCCAGAAGGTGCCGTTCCTGCTCATCGCCGGCGAGGAGGACGCGGCCAAGGGAGCCGTGTCGTTCCGCTTCCGCGACGGCTCGCAGGACAACGGAGTGGCGGTCGACGTGGCGCTGGAGCGCATCGTCGAGGCGGTCCGCACCCGGGTTCAGGTCTGAACCGCGGCCGTGATGAGCCCGGACGACGGTGGCGGCGCGGCCCACGGCGGGCCGGAGGCGGTGGAGGTCGTCCCTGCCTGGGAACTGCCCGGTGATCAGGACGGGTTCGAGCGGCTGTGGACCCCCCACCGGCTGGTCTACCTGCAGGGGGAGCAGAAGCCGGCGACCGACGAGGCGGGTGGGGGGTGCCCGTTCTGCCGCGCACCGACGGTGGACGACTCCCACGGCCTGGTGGTCGCCCGCGGGCGCTCCGCGTTCGTCGTGCTCAACCTGTTCCCGTACAACACCGGGCACGTCATGGTCTGCCCCTACCGGCACGTGGCGCTCTACCCCGACCTCGACGCGGCAGAGACCGTCGAGGTCGCGGAGCTCACGAAGACCGCGATGCGGGTGCTCACCGACGTCTCCGGGTGCCAGGGGTTCAACCTCGGCATGAACCAGGGAACGGTCGCCGGCGCCGGGATCGCCGCGCACCTCCACCAGCACGTCGTGCCGCGCTGGGGCGGGGACGCGAACTTCCTGCCGATCGTCGCCCGCACCAAGGCGCTGCCCGAGTTGCTCGAGCAGACCCGGGCCCGGTTGGCGGCGGCCTGGCCGGCGGGCTGACTCCCCGCCTCAGCGCCGCCGCCAGGGCGCCGCAGCCGTCACTGCGCGTCGGCGAGGATCTTCTCCACCTGGTGCTGCGGCATCGGCGCGTGCCGCAGGTAGGTGCGGGCGAACGTGCCCGTGCCGTGGGCCAGGCTGCGCAGATCGGTGGCGTAGCGGGTGAGCTCGATCGCCGGGACCTCGGCCCCGACCTCGGTGCGGCCGTTGCCCACCGAGGTCGTGCCGGTGACCCGGCCACGCCGGCTGGACAGGTCTCCCATGATCGTTCCGACGTACTCGTCGTCCACGACGACCTGCACGTCGTCGATGGGTTCGAGCATGGCCACCCCTGACTTCGCCGCGGCCTCCTTGAGCGCCAGTGAACCGGCGGTCTGGAACGCCGCGTCGGAGGAGTCGACGCTGTGTGCCTTGCCGCCGACCAGGATCACGCGCAGGTCGACCATCGGGTACCCGGCGGCCACGCCCTTGTCCATCTGGGCACGCACGCCCTTCTCCACGCTGGGGATGAACTGGCGCGGGACCGAACCGCCGACCACGCGGTCGACGAACTCGAAGCCGCCGCCCGCCGGCAGTGGCTCGACCTCGATGTCGCAGACGGCGTACTGGCCGTGCCCGCCGGACTGCTTGACGTGCCGGCCGTGGCCGGTGGCCTGCTTCTGCAGCGTCTCGCGCAGCGCCACCTTCACCGGCAGGGTGTCCACGTCGACCCCGTGCCGGTTCTTCAGCCGGTCGAGCAGCACTTCGAGATGGGCCTCACCCATCGTCCACAGCACCATCTGCCGGGTGTCGGGGTTCTGCTCCACCCGGACCGTGGGGTCCTCGGCGACCAGCCGCCCAGTCCCTGCGAGAGCTTGTCCTCGTCGGTGCTGGTGCGCGCGGTGACAGCCACCGGCAGGAGTGGTTCGGGCATCAGCCACGGCTCCATCAGGGCCGGGGCTACGGGCGCCGAGAGCGTGTCGCCGGTCTCCGCGCGCCCCAGCCGGGCCACCGCGACGATGTCTCCCGCGACGCCCTTGGCCAGCGGCGCCAGGGTGGCGCCGAGTGACCATGGACACGGTGCCGACACGCTCGTCCACGTCGTGGTCGGGGTGGCCGCGCTCGGCCCCCGCGAACCGGGCGAAGTGGCCGGACACGTGCACGGTGGCGTCGGGCACCAGCTCCCGGAGAAGACCCGCACCAGGCTCAGCCGGCCCACGTACGGGTCGGTCGTGGTCTTGACCACCTCCGCGACCAGCGGCCCTCGGGGTCGCACGCGAGCGGCGCCGCGCGGCTCCCGTCCGGCGTGGGTGACCGGCGGCAGCGGGTGCTCCAGCGGGGAGGGGAAGCCGCGCACGATGACCTCGAGCAGCTCGGTGCACGCCGAGCCCGGTGGCGGCCGACCACCGGCAGCACCGGGTAGAAGGAGCCGCGCGCGACCGCCGTCTCGAGGTCCTTGATCAGGGTGTCTGCGCCGATCTCCTCGCCGGCCAGCCAGCGATCCAGCAGGGTGTCGTCCTCGGACTCCTGGATGATCGCCCTCGATCAGTGCGCGAGCGGGGTTCGGCGATCAGCCTCGAGGTGCTCGGGGTCGGCGTCGCGGGTCTCGCGCCGGGCCGCGCTGGTAGTCGAAGACCTGCTGCGACAGCAGGCCGATCAGGCCGGCGGGCACCTCGTCGATCGTCGAGCAGCGGCAGGTACAGCGGCTGAACACCCTCGCCGAACAGCCGCTGGCAGACCGACAGGGCACCGTCGAAGTCGCCGCGCTGCTGGTCGAGGTGGGTGACCACGATGGCCCGGGGCATCCCGACCCCGGCACACTCCTCCCAGAGCATCCGGGTGGTGCCGTCGACACCGTCCACCGCCGAGACGACGAAAAGGGCGGCATCCGCCGCCCTCAGCCCCGCCCTGACCTCGCCGACGAAGTCGACGTGCCCGGGGGTGTCGACCAGGTTGATCTTCACCCCCTCGTGCACCGCCGAGGCGACGGACAGGTTCACCGACCTCCCGAGCCGGTGCTCCACGTCGTCGTGGTCGCTGACGGTGCTGCCGTCCGCGACCCGCCCCGCGCGCTGGACGACCCCGGTGGCCACCAGCAGCGCCTCGACCAGCGTCGTCTTCCCGGAGGCCGCGTGGCCGACCAGGGCCACGTTGCGGATGCGGTCGGGCCCGACCTGCTCGGCCGGCTCGGTGCCTCGTGCCCTGACGTTTCCCGCCATGAGACCTCCTCGTCCTGACGAGGGTGGGCGCACCGAGGGGTGTGCCGACCCCGGAGCGTGAGGCCCTGGAGCCCCCTGCTTCCGACAAACCTGTACCCAGGGCATCGCGCGGAGCAAGGGGACCTTGGTCGGTAGAGTGCACCTGCTCGGCTTTCCTCGCCGAGCCCGCCCAACCGGGCGGGTCCGAACGACTGCGGGGACCATGCTCAACCGCTTCGCCCGTGCACTGTTCACCCGGCTGCTGACCCCGGTCGCCCGGGTGCTGCTGGCTGCCGCGGATCAGCCCCGACGTGGTGACGCTCGTCGGCACCCTCGGCGTCGGCGTCGGGGCGCTCGCCTTCTATCCCCCGGGCGCGAGCTTCTTCTGGGGCACGATCGTGATCACGGCCTTCGTCTTCTCCGACACCGTCGACGGGATCATGGCCCGGCTGTCCGGCGCTCCGGCAAGTGGGGCGCCTTCCTCGACTCCACCCTCGACCGGGTCGGTGACGCGGCCATCTTCGGCGGGCTCGTGCTGCCTTCTCGGGCCGGCGCCGGCGACGACAGCGCCATGGCCGCGCTGGCCCTGGCCTGCCTCGTCCTCGGCAGCGGTCGTCTCGTACGCCAGGGCCCGGGCCGAGGGCCTGGGGATGACCGCGAACGTCGGGCATCGCCGAGCGGGCCGACCGGCTGGTCGCCGTGCTGGTCGCCACCGGGCTCGTCGGGCTCGGGCGTGCCGGTGCTGCTGCTCGGGTGGTGCTCGCCCTGCTCGCGCTGGCCAGCCTGGTCACCGTGTCCAGCGGATGCTGACCGTCCGCGGCCAGGCGACGGCCGAGCGGAGCCTCGCGGCACTGAGCGAGCGGCTCGACCGTCGTCATCGGGCCTACGGCCCCGGATGGCGCGTGGTGCGGCTGCTGCCGGAGCGGGCCGCCTACCGGCTGTTCTCGCGTGATCGCCGACCGTCATCTGGCTGCGCCAGGGCCGAGGCGGTGCGCCAGCTCGAGGCAACCTGCGCCCGGGTCGATGCCCGAGCGTCCACGTTCCGGCTGAACTCGACGAGCCGCGAGGGCATGCGGTCCTACCTGCGCTACTGGTGCGACGCCTTCCGGCTGCCCGACTGGTCGTCGGAACGGATCCTTGCCACCTGCCGCGACCGAGGGCGACGAGCCCGGTGCGGGCCGCGCTGGCCGAGGGGCGCGGGCGTGGTGATGGCCTCGGGCACCTGGGCAACTGGGACCACGCCGGTGCCTGGTCGACGCTGGCGATGAGCCCGGTCACGACGGTGGCCGAGCGGCTGCGCCCGGAGGAGCTGTTCGAGCGGTTCGTGGAGTTCCGGGAGCGGCTCGGCATCGAGGTGCTGCCCCTCACCGGCGGCGGTGACATCTTCGGCACCCTGGTCCGCCGGCTGCGGTCGGGTGGCTTCGTCCCGTTGCTGGCGGACCGCGACCTGACCGCCACCGGTGTGCCGGTGTCGCTGTTCGGCGAGGTCGCCCGGATGGCCGCCGGGCCGGCGTCGCTGGCACTGGTCAGCGGCGCCGCGCTGTTCCCGGTGACCATCCACTACGAGCGCCTCCCCGCGGGGGCGCCCGCCCGGTGGGGGATCGTGGTCCGCTTCCACGCGGAGGTCACCCCACCCTCTGTGGGTGGCCGTCCGGAGCGCCTCGGCGCGATGACCCAGGCGTGTGCCGATGCTCTCGCCGCCGGGATCGCCACCCACCCGCAGGACTGGCACATGCTGCAGCGGGTGTTCGTGGCCGACCTGGTGCCCGAGAGCCTGCACGAGCCGGCCTAGCGGTGCGCATCGGCCTGGTCTGCCCGTACTGCTTCGACGTGCCCGGCGGGGTGCAGTTCCACGTCCGCGACCTCGCCGAGACCTGCTCGCGGCTGGGCCACGAGGGTCAGCGTGCTCGCGCCCGCCGACGACGACACGCCCGTGCCGGACGTACGTCGTGGCGGCCGGGCGGGCGGTCCCGGTCCGCTACAACGGCTCGGTCGCCCGGCTCAACTTCGGGCCGGTGAGCGCGGCGCGGGTGCGGCGCTGGCTGGCGCGACGGCGACTTCGACGTGCTGCACATCCACGAGCCGGTCACCCCGAGCCTCTCCCTGCTCGCGCTGTGGGCCGCGCAGGGGCCGATCGTGGCGACCTTCCACACCTCGAACCTGCGCTCGCGGGCGATGCAGGCCGCCTACCCGCTGCTGCGGCCGAGCCTGGAGAAGATCTCCGCCCGGATCGCGGTCTCGCGAGGACGCCCGGCGCACGCTGGTGGAGCACCTCGGCGGCGACGCGGTGGTCATCCCGAACGGGGTGTACGTCGACACGCTTCGCCGCGCGCCCGGCCCGAGCCCGGCTGGCAGGGCAGCCCGGGGCGGCCGACCGTCGCCTTCGTCGGGCGTATCGACGAGCCGCGCAAGGGGCTGCCGGTGCTCGCGCGCGGCGCTGCCGGCGGTGCTGGCGCGCGTACCCGGGCGCTGCGCTTCCTCGTGGCCGGGCCGGGCGATGGCGAGATGGCCGCGCCGGAGGGCCTGCCGGGGCGGCGCGGGCGGCGGTGGAGTTCCTCGGGCCCGGTGACGACGAGGAAAGGCGGCGCTGCTGCGGTCGGTCGACGTGTACGTCGCCCCGCACACCGGCGGGAGAGCTTCGGCATCGTCCTGGTCGAGGCGATGAGCGCGGGCACTGCCGGTGGTGGCCAGCGACCTCGGCGCCTTCCGCCGGGTGCTCGACGACGGGGACCTCGGCGTGCTGTTCCCGGCCGGTGACGCGCAGGCCCTCGCCGGGGCGCTGGTCGGCCTGCTCGACGACCCGCGCCGCGCGGCACCGGATCGCCGCGGATGCTTCCGCCGCGGTCCGCCGCTACGACTGGCCGGGTCGCCGAGCAGGTGCTCACCGTGTACGAGACGGTACGGCTCGGGGCCGACCGGGTGGGGGAGGACCCACGGGACCGGGGCCTGCTCGGACGCTGGCGCGACCAGGTGCCGCGCTGAGCGGCCCGCGCCGCGGCGGCGTCGGGGGAGGCCCGCGGGAGCGGTAGCGTGCACCGTGCAGGGGATGCAGGGTTGGCTCTTCGCCGCCGTGGCGGTGCTGTTCCTGCTCGGCGTGGTACCTGTCGTTCTCCGCGGCCCGGCTCGACCGGCTGCACACCAGGGTCGAGGCGGTCCGGGCGGCGATGGACGCCCAGCTGGTGCGGCGCGCGGCGGCCGCGCTGGAGGCGACCCAGCTGCTCGACCCGGCGACCGCGCTGCTGCTGGCCGACGCCGCGGCCGGCGCGATGGCGGCCGGCGAGCAGGCCGGCCCGGTGCAGGGGCGGGAGGAGGCCGAGAACCAGCTCAGCCGGAGCCTGCACGTCGCCTTCTCCGAGCCACTGCAGGGCGACCTGGCCGGGACCGGGCTGTCCAGCGACGTGGTGGCCGGGTCGGCCAAGGCCTGCGAGCGGGTGCAGCTGGCCCGGCGCTTCCACAACGACGCCGTCGCCCAGGCGGAGCGGGTGCGGCGCAAGCGGGTGGTGCGGTGGGCCCGCCTCGCCGGGCGGGCCGCCAGGCCGCAGATGTTCGAGATCGACGACAGCCTGCCGCCCGGCCTGCTGCGCTGAGCGTCCGGCCCGGGGCCGGCCCCGCGGTCTCGGCGGCCCGCCCGGCCCGGGACTTTCCGGCGGGGCGGAGCGGCCAGTTCCGCCCGGGCGGCCATCAAGCCGTCCACCGCCGACGGAGACGATGGTGGAGCAGATCAGCACCCGTCGATGCCCAGCGAGGATGCACCGTGTCCAGTTCCGTGACGTCCGAGTCCGAGCAGAACCTCCCGTCACCGGCACCGCGCGCGTCAAGCGCGGCATGGCCGAGATGCTCAAGGGCGGGGTGATCATGGACGTCGTCACCCCCGAGCAGGCCAAGATCGCCGAGGACGCCGGCGCCGTGGCGGTGATGGCCCTGGAACGGGTGCCCGCCGACATCCGCGCCCAGGGCGGCGTGGCCCGGATGAGCGACCCGGACATGATCGACAGGATCATCGCCGCGGTCTCCGATCCCGGTGATGGCGAAGGCGCGGATCGGCCACTTCGTCGAGGCCCAGGTGCTGCAGGCACTCGGGCGTCGACTACATCGACGAGTCCGAGGTGCTCACCCCCGCCGACTACGCCCACCACATCGACAAGTGGGCCTTCACGGTGCCGTTCGTCTGCGGCGCGCACCAACCTCGGCGAGGCGCTGCGGCGGATCACCGAGGGTGCGGCGATGATCCGCTCGAAGGGCGAGGCCGGCACCGGCGACGTCTCGAACGCGACCACCCACATGCGCCAGGTACCGGCGAGATCCGGCGCCTCGGCTCGATGCGCGAGGACGAGCTGTACGCTCGCCGCGAAGGAGCTGCAGGCGCCGTACGACCTGGTCCGCGAGGTCGCCGGCGCCGGCCGGCTGCCCGTGGTGATGTTCACCGCCGGCGGCATCGCCACCCCGGCCGACGCCGCGATGATGATGCAGCTCGGCGCCGAGGGCGTGTTCGTCGGGCTCGGGCATCTTCAAGTCCGGCAACCCGGCGGCCAGCGGCCGAGGCGATCGTCAAGGCGACGACGTTCTTCGACGACCCGGACGTGATCGCGAAGGTGTCCCGCGGGCTCGGCGAGGCGATGGTCGGGATCAACGTCGACGACGTGCCCGCGCCGCACCGGCTGGCCGACCGCGGCTGGTGAGTCGGGGGACATGGTCATCGACCCGGTCGTCGGGGTCCTCGCCGTACAGGGCGACGTCCGCGAGCACCTCGCCGTCCTGGCGGAGTGCGGCGTCGCGGCCCGGCCGGTGCGCCGCCCGGCAGGAGCTCGCGCAGGTGGACGCGCTGGTGCTCCCCGGGGGGGAGTCGACCACCATCGACAAGCTCGCGCGGGCGTTCGAGCTGGCGGAGCCGCTGCGCAAGCGGCTCGCGCGACGGGCATGCCCGCCTACGGTTCGTGCGCGGGGATGATCCTGCTCGCCGACCGGGTGGTCGACGCCGTCGCCCGGCCAGCAGACCTTCGGCGGGCATCGACATGACCGTCCGGCGCAACGCGTTCGGCCGGCAGGTCGACTGCTTCGAGACCGACCTGGTCGTCGGCCGGGATCGGCGGCCCAGCCGATGCGGGCGGTGTTCATCCGGGCACCGTGGGTCGAGCAGGTGGGTGCCGCGGTGGAGGTCCTGGCTCGGCCGTCGGGGCCGGACCGGCCGAAGGTAGGATCGTCGCGGTGCGGCAGGGCAACCTGCTCGCGACGTCGTTCCACCCGGAGATCACCGGGGACACCCGCGTGCACCGGCTGTTCGTCGAGATGGTCGCAGCGTCGCCGGTGAAGTGCGGGCCCGCTCGTCGTCACCGGTCAGCAGACCAGGAGGACGCCCGATGTCCGGCCACTCCAAGTGGGCCACGACGAAGCACAAGAAGGCCGTCATCGACGCCAAGCGCGGCAAGATGTTCGCCAAGCTGATCAAGAACATCGAGGTCGCGGCGCGGACCGGCGGCGGGGACCCGGCCGGCAACCCGACCCTGTACGACGCCATCCAGAAGGCGAAGAAGTCGTCGGTCCCCAACGACAACATCGATCGCGCCGTCAAGCGCGGGTCGGGCGCGGAGGCCGGCGGCGCCGACTACCAGACGATCATGTACGAGGGGTACGGCCCGAACGGCGTCGCCGTGCTCATCGAGTGCCTCACCGACAACCGCAACCGGGCGGCGGCGGAGGTGCGCACCGCGCTCACCCGCAACGGTGGCACGCTCGCCGACCCCGGCAGCGTCTCCTACCTGTTCAGCCGCAAGGGCGTGGTCCTGGTCCCGAAGGGCGGGCTGGGCGAGGACGACGTCCTGCTGGCCGTGCTGGAGGCGGGCGCCGAGGAGGTGAACGACCTCGGCGAGGAGTTCGAGGTGATCAGCGAGGCCACCGACCTGGTCACGGTGCGCACCGCGCTGCAGGACGCCGGGATCGACTACGACTCCGCCGAGGCCCAGTTCGTCCCGGCCACCCAGATCCCGCTGGACGAGGACGGGGCGCGGAAGATCTTCCGCCTGATCGACGCGCTCGAGGACAGCGACGACGTGCAGAACGTCTTCGCGAACTTCGACGTCTCCGACGAGATCATGGACGCCGTCGGCTGAGCTCCCGGCCGTGTCTGCGCCGCCACGCCGGCCGGCGGTGGGATCGTGGCTACGAGCCGCCCGGGTGCGCGGGCCCGCGCACCCGCCCGCCGGGGCCGAGCGGTTCGGGGAGTGAGGTGCACCGGTGCGCGTCCTGGGCGTGGACCCCGGCCTGACCCGGTGCGGCCTCGGCGTGGTCGACGGCAGGCGCGGCCATCAGGCCGTGCTGGTCGCGGTCGACGTGATCCGTACCCCGGCGCACGCGGACCTGTCCGAGCGGCTGCTCGGGATCAGCGAGGCGGTGGAGGGCTGGCTGGAGCAGTTGCGCCCCGACGTGCTGGCCGTCGAGCGGGTGTTCAGCCAGCACAACGTGCGCACGGTGATGGGGACCGCGCAGGCGGCCGGCGTCGCCGTGCTCGCCGCCGCGCGGCTGGGCATCCCGGTCGCGGTGCACACCCCGAGCGAGGTGAAGGCGGCGGTGACCGGGTCGGGGACGGCCGGCAAGGCCCAGGTCGCCGCGATGGTGACGCGGATCCTCGACCTGCCCGCGCAGCCCCGCCCCGCCGACGCGGCGGACGCCCTGGCGCTGGCCATCTGCCAGCTGTGGCGGGGCGGGTCGGCAGCCAGCCCGGTAGGGCTGCCGGGCAGCCCCACGGCGGCGCAGCGCGCGTGGGCGCAGGCGGCGGCCGATGCCGCCCGTTCCTCCGCGGCCGTGACCCGGGCGGGCGCCGCCGCGCGCTCTGCCGCCGCCTCCCGTTCCCCCGCCGCCGCAGGCAGGGCCGTCGCCCTCGGCGCGTCGCGCCGCCGCCGGCCGGGGGTGGCCGGGTAGCGTGACCGTTCGTACAGATGTTCTAGCCGGTACGCAGGGTGCAGCCGGCCGTCCCGCCTCCTGCCGTGGCCGGGGGTGGCGGTGACCCGGCGTCGGGAGGGCGCGCGATGATCGCCTCGGTACGCGGCAGGGTGCTGTCGATACGGCTCGACGCGGCCGTGGTCGAGGTCGGCGGGGTCGGGCTGCTGGTGCAGGCGACGCCGGCCACCCTGGCGGGCCTGCGCGTCGGCGGCGAGGCGGAACTGGCGACCACGCTGGTGGTGCGCGAGGACGCGCTCACCCTGTTCGGCTTCGCCGACGCGGACGAGCGCGCGGTCTTCGAGATCGTGCAGACCGTGAGCGGGATCGGGCCGCGGCTGGCGCTGGCCATGCTGGCGGTGCACACCCCTGACGGCCTGCGCGCGGCCGTGGCCGGGCAGGACCTCGCCGCGCTGACCCGGGTACCGGGGATCGGCCGCAAGGGTGCGCAACGGATCGTGCTCGAACTCGCCGACCGGCTGGGCGTCGCCCGGCGCCGGCGCGGGTACCGCGGCCGCCGGTCCCACCGCGATCGGCGGCGACGGCACGGAGCAGGTGGTCGAGGCCCTGGTCGGGCTCGGCTGGCCGGCCCGGCAGGCCGGCGAGGCGGTGGAGGCAGTGACCGCCGACGGGGCGGCGGTCGCCGCCGCCTCGGGTGACATCGCGCAGGTGCTGCGGGCCGCGCTGCGCCACCTCGGCCGGGTGGGGTGATGGCCCAGCAGCGGATGGGGCAGGATCCCGGGGTGGACGACGCCGGGTACGCCGCGCTTGCGGGGCAGCCGCCGGACGCCGCCGGGCGCGAGCCCGGGTCGCTGGTCTCTCCGGCGCCGACCCCGAGGAGCGGGCGGTCGAGGGGGCGCTGCGCCCGCGCCGGCTCACCGAGTTCGTCGGGCAGCGGGTGGTGCGCGAGCAGCTCTCGCTGGTGCTCGAGGCCGCCGTCGGCCGCGGGCACGCCCCCGACCACATCCTGCTGTCGGGCCCCCCCGGGCTGGGCAAGACCACGCTGGCGATGATCGTCGCGCAGGAGCTGTCCGCGCCGTTGCGGGTGACCAGCGGCCCGGCCATCCAACACGCCGGAGACCTTGCCGCCGTGCTGTCCTCCCTGGAGGAGGGGGAGGTGCTGTTCCTCGACGAGATCCACCGGATGGCCCGCCCGGCCGAAGAGATGCTCTACGTGGCGATGGAGGATTTCCGCGTCGACGTGGTGGTGGGCAAGGGCCCGGGTGCCACCGCGATCCCGCTCGACCTCCCCCCGTTCACGATCGTGGCCGCGACGACCCGGTCGGGAATGCTGCCCGGCCCGCTGCGCGACCGCTTCGGCTTCACCGGCCATCTCGACTTCTACAGCGCCGCCGAACTCGAACAGGTGCTCGACCCGCTCCGCGGGGCTGCTCGGGGTCCGGCTGACCGCCGAGGGGGGCGTCGAGATCGCCGGCCGCTCGCGGGGGACGCCGCGGATCGCCAACCGGCTGCTGCGGCGGGTCCGGGACTGGGCGCAGGTGCGCGGGGACGGTGTGCTCGACCGGGCCGCCGCGCGGGCGGCACTGGAGGTGTACGCCGTCGACGAGCGTGGCCTGGACCGGCTGGATCGGGCCGTGCTGGAGGCCCTGTGCGTCCGCTTCGGCGGGGGACCGGTGGGGCTGTCGACGCTCGCGGTGGCGGTGGGGGAGGAAGCCGAGACGGTGGAGACCGTGGTGGAGCCGTTCCTGGTCAGGGAGGGGCTGCTGGGGCGCACCCCGCGCGGCCGGGTGGCCACCGAGCAGACCTGGGAGCATCTGGGGATGCGCCCCGCCCGGCGCTCCGCCCCCGACCTGTTCGCCGGCCTGGGCCCCGGTGCAGAGGCGGGCGGGCAGCCCGGGTCGTAGCGCGTTGTCCGGTGGGTTCGCGCTCGCCTACACTCCCAGGGGCCACGGAACCGGAACCCGGTAGGTGGCCGTTGGCCTGTGGGGGAGCATCCTGTCGGGATCGCTCCCGCGGGGAGCGGGGGCGCACTGCCCTGCCTTCCCCGGACGCCGGGCGGCGATGATGAGAACCGGAAGGTAGGCGGCGGTGAATCCAGGCAGTGTCCTCCTGCTGGTGCTCTCGGCGGGGCTGCTGCTGATGCTCCTCACCCGGGGGAGGCGCCAGCAGCGCGAGGCGCTGGCGCTGCAGTCCAGGCTGGAGCCGGGCACCGAGGTGATGACCGGCAGCGGGCTGTTCGCCACCGTGGTCGAGGTGGACTCGGACGTCGTCGTGCTGGAGACGGCGCCGGGGCACCGCTCCCGCTGGGACCGGCGGGCCGTCAGCCGCATCGTCTCGGGGGGCGCCGATCGGGCCACCGCCGAGGAGGGGCAGACTGCCCCTGAAGAGCACGCCACCCCAGACCATCGCACGACCCACCCGAGCGAGACGGGCCGCAGGGACGAGGACCCCCGGGACGTCGGCTCGGATGGGACCCTTCCGCCCACAGAGAGATAGCCGATCCCGTGGCACGATCCCCCGGTTCCCGACCCCGCCGAACCCTTGGCGGGCTGATCGGAATCCTGCTCATCCTGTACGGCGTGATCACGGCCGGCGTGATCTGGTCGAACGCGCAGTGGACCCCCAAGCTGGGCCTCGACCTGGAGGGTGGCACCGAGATCGTGCTCACCCCGGTCCCGGTGAGCGGTCAGTCCACCAAGATCCCCGCGAACACGATCACGCAGGCCATCGGCATCATCCGGCAGCGGATCAACGGCAACGGCGTCTCCGAGGCCGACGTGACCACGCAGGGAAGCAACAACATCGTGGTGTCGCTGCCGGGCAAGCCCGACCCGCAGACGATCAAGCTGGTCGAGCAGTCGGCCCAGCTGCGGTTCCGGGCAGTGCTGGAGGCGGAGGCCGTGACCCCCGCGGCCACGGCCACGCCCACCCCGACGCCGACCGGCACCGCGAGCCCGGCTGCCGGGGCGACCGCCACACCCTCGGCGAGCGTTCAGGCGTCACCGACGACGAGTTCGAACGGACGGGTGGTTCCCCAGGCGCTGCTCGCCGCCACCCCGACCCCGACGCCCACCGGCTCCACCGCACCGGCGGCGACCGGGGCCGCGGCTGCGACCCCGGCCCCCAAGCCCACCGGTGCCAGTGACCTGAACTGGGCCTCCCAGCCGGTGTCGAGCGGCAGCACGCAGACCTACCAGGACCAGTACGACGCGCTGGACTGCTCGAAGAAGGCGAGCCTGGTCGGCGGGGGCGGCGACGACCCGAACAAGCCGCTGGTGACCTGTAAGCAGGACGGCAGCGTGAAGTACGTGCTCGGCCCGGCCGAGGTGCTCGGCAGCGATATCGCGTCGGCGTCGGCGGGGCCGGAGGTGAACTCCCAGGGCGTGGTGACCGGCACCGGCTGGCAGGTGAACCTGAGCTTCAAGAGCGCGGGCGCGACGAAGTTCGCCGACGTGACCACCCGGCTGGTGTCGCTGACAGGGGTGCAGAACCAGTTCGCCATCGTGCTCGACGGCCTGGTCGTGTCCGACCCCGCGACCAACCAGGCGATCCTCGGCGGGCAGGCGCAGATCACCGGCAACTTCACCGAGGCCTCGGCGCAGACCCTGGCCAACCAGTTGAAGTTCGGCGCGCTGCCGATCTCGTTCGCGGTGCAGACCGAGGACCAGATCTCCGCCACCCTCGGCGGCCAGCAGCTTCAGCGCGGCCTGCTCGCCGGGATCATCGGGCTGCTCCTGGTGGTGCTGTACTCGCTCGCCCAGTACCGGGCGTTGGGCTTCGTCACCGTGTTCAGCCTGGCCATCGCCGGCACGGTCACCTACGGGCTGGTGGTGCTGCTCGGCTGGCGGCAGGGGTACCGGCTCAGCCTGGCCGGGGTCGCCGGCCTGATCGTCTCGATCGGCATCACGGCCGACTCGTTCATCGTGTTCTTCGAACGCGTGCGGGACGAGGTGCGGGACGGGCGTGGGCTCGCCGCCGCGGTGGAGGCCGCCTGGGTTCGGGCCCGGCGCACCATCCTCGCCTCGGACTTCGTCAGCTTCCTCGCGGCGGTGGTGCTCTACGTGCTCGCCGTGGGCAGCGTCCAGGGCTTCGCCTTCACCCTCGGGCTGACCACGGTGGTGGACATCTTCGTGGTGTTCATGTTCACCAAGCCGACGGTGAGCCTGCTGGCGAGCACCCGCTTCTTCGGCGGCGGGCACCGGTTCTCCGGCTTCGACCCCGAGCACCTGGGCCGCACGGTGGTGTACGCCGGGCGCGGCCGCGTCCGCGGCGGACCGACCATCGCCGAGCGGCGGGCCGCCGCCCAGCGGGAGCTGCTGCACGAGCGCGGCGAGGAACCGGCCGGGGGTGACACCGGCGGCGCCGATGACCCAGGGGCGAACGGCACGTCGGAGTCGGCGGGCCGTTCGCCGGCGGGTTCGGGCTGGGCCACCGGGTCGGGCTCCACGTCGGGGAGGGAGTCCTGATGGCCAGCTTCGCCAAGTTCGGCAACGACCTGTACACCGGCCGCCGGTCGCTGGACTTCGTCGGCCAGCGCAGGCGGTGGTACACGATCGCCGTCGTCGCGATGCTCCTGTCGTTGCTCGGCCTGGGCGTGCGCGGGCTGAACGCGGGTCTGGAGTTCCGCGGGGGCTCGGAGTTCCGCATCTCCGACGTCAGGGACACCAGCCAGCTCACCGGCCAGCGCGCGGTGACCAAGATCGTGCCCGGTGCCGACGTGCGGGTGTCGGTGCTCGGGTCCAGCGGGGTGCGGGTCCAGACCGGCAAGCTCAGCCCCGCCGACATCGAGCGGATCCGCACGTCGCTGCAGTCCGCCTACGGAGTCGGCCAGGACAAGATCACCTCCACCTTCGTCGGGCCCAGCTGGGGTCAGGACGTCTCCCGCAAGGCCCTCACCGGGTTGATCGTCTTCCTGCTGCTCGTGGCCGGCACGATCACGCTGTACTTCCGCACCTGGAAGATGGCGGTGGCCGGGCTGGTGGCGCTGGTGCACGACCTCACTCTTACCGTCGGCGTCTACGCGCTCGTCGGTTTCGAGGTGACGCCGGCCTCGGTGATCGGCTTCCTGACCATCCTCGGGTACTCGCTCTACGACACCGTGGTGGTCTTCGACAAGGTCAGGGAGAACACCGACCACATCACCGCGACGACGAAGCGCACCTTCGGCGAGGCGGCGAACCGGGCCGTGAACCAGACCCTGGTCCGCTCGATCAACACTTCCGTGGTGGCTCTGCTCCCGGTGGGTTCGATCCTGTTCATCGGTGCGTTCGTGCTCGGTGCGGGCACGCTGAAGGACATCTCGCTGGCGCTGTTCGTGGGGATCGCGGTGGGCACCTACTCCTCGATCTTCATCGCCACCCCGCTGCTGGTGCACCTGCGCGAGCGGGAACCGGAGATGCGGCTGCAGGCCGAACGGGTGTACAAGAAGCGTGCCGAGGCCGCGGCACGCGCGCAGTCGGGGCAGGAGCGCGAGCTGGCCGTGGCGGCGGGGTCGGCCGCTGCCGGGAGCAGCGCCGGCAGCGCCGCGGTCGGGAAGCGCCAGCAGCCGCGGCGCAGCGGAGCCAAGGGCCGCTCCGGCGGTCGCAGACGCTGACGCACCGGCGCGAAAGGGACACCGTGCTGCAGGACGACCTCGCCGCGAGCATCCGATCCCGGGTGCGGGACGTCGCGGACTACCCCCAGCCGGGGATCGTCTTCAAGGACATCACCCCGCTGCTGGCCGACGGGCCCGCCTTCGCCGGGGTGATCGACGCCCTCGCTGCCCCGTTCCGGGGGAAGGGCGCGGGCGCCGGCATCGACGTCGTGGTGGGGATCGAGGCGCGCGGCTTCATTCTCGGCCGCCCCGGTGGCGATCGCCCTCGGGGTCGGGTTCGTGCCGCTGCGCAAACTGGGCAAACTCCCGCACACCACCGTGGGGTCCCGCTACGAGCTGGAGTACGGCAACGCCGAGATCGAGGTGCACGCCGACGCGATCGCGCCCGGACAGCGGGTGCTGGTGGTCGATGACGTGCTGGCCACCGGGGGAACCGCCGCGGCCGCCTGCGAGCTGGTCGAGCGAGTGGGCGGGGTGGTCACCGGGTGCGTGCTGCTGTTGGAGCTGGGCTTCCTCGACGGCCGGCGGAAGCTGGCGGGGCGCGACGTGCGTGCTCTGCTGACGGTCTGATTCCGCCTGCGGGTGGGAATCAACGCCGGCGTGGCAGCGCTCTCACCTGTCCGGGGGTCATCCGCCGTAGACTCCTTTGACACGGCGATGCGGCGGGGGGCGCCCTCGTGGCGAGGGAGCGGGCCGGAGCGGAGCAGGATGCGGGAGGTGGCGTGGCCGAGGAGAGCGTACCGGCGGTGAACGGCAGGGACGCGGCCGCGCTCCTGCCGGACCCCGCCGCGGACGCCACCGTCCCCGCCAGCGCGCGGCACCGGCAGACCTCACCGACCGAGGGTCTGGCCGGGACGACGCGGGTGCTGTCCCGGATCGCCCGGTTCGGGTCCGGCCGGGGGCCGACCACCTCGCCGTTGCTGGAGCCGTTGCTGCGGACGGTGCGGGCCAACCACCCGAAGGCCGACCTGTCGGTGCTGGAGCGGGCCTTCGAGGTGGCCGCGCGGGCCCACGCCGGGCAGAAGCGCAAGAGCGGTGACCCGTACATCACCCACCCGGTGGCGGTCGCGGCGATCCTCGCCGAACTGGGGATGACGCCCCCCACCCTGGCCGCCGCGCTGCTGCACGACACCGTGGAGGACACCGACTACACCCTCGACGAGCTGCGGCAAGGACTTCGGGGACGAGATCGCCATGCTCGTCGACGGGGTGACCAAGCTCGACAAGGTGGACTACGGCGACGCTGCGCAGGCCGAGACCGTGCGCAAGATGGTCGTCGCGATGGCCCGCGACATCCGGGTGCTGGTGATCAAGCTCGCCGACCGGCTGCACAACGCCCGCACCTGGCGATACGTTCCGCAGGCCTCGGCCGAGCGCAAGGCCCGCGAGACGCTGGAGATCTACGCCCCGCTGGCCCACCGGCTGGGGATGAACACGATCAAGTGGGAGCTGGAGGACCTGTCCTTCGCCACCCTCTACCCGAAGGTCTACGACGAGATCGTGCGCCTGGTGGCCGAGCGGGCCCCGGCCCGCGAGGAGTACCTGGCCCAGGTGCGCGAGCAGGTGAGCGCCGACCTGCGGGCCGCGAAGATCAGGGCGACCGTCACCGGGCGGCCCAAGCACTACTACTCCGATCTACCAGAAGATGATCGTGCGGGGCCGGGACTTCGCCGACATCTACGACCTGGTCGGGGTGCGGGTGCTGGTCGAGACCGTCCGCGACTGCTACGCGGTGCTGGGCGCGCTGCACGCGCGCTGGAACCCGGTGCCGGGGCGGTTCAAGGACTACATCGCGATGCCCAAGTTCAACATGTACCAGTCGCTGCACACGACGGTCATCGGGCCTGAGGGCAAGCCGGTCGAGATCCAGATCCGGACCCACGAGATGCACCGCCGGGCCGAGTACGGCGTGGCCGCGCACTGGAAGTACAAGGACAACGCCAAGAACCGCCAGCCAGGCGCCCAGGACGGCGGCGCGAACGACATGGCGTGGCTGCGGCAACTGCTGGACTGGCAGCGGGAGACCGCCGACCCGGGGGAGTTCCTCGACTCGCTGCGCTTCGAGATCAACGCGGCCGAGGTCTACGTCTTCACCCCGAAGGGCGACGTGGTCGCGCTGCCGTCAGGGTCTACGCCGGTCGACTTCGCCTACGCGGTGCACACCGAGGTGGGCCACCGCACGATGGGCGCGCGGGTCAACGGGCGGCTGGTGCCGCTGGAGAGCACGCTCGACAACGGCGACGTGGTCGAGATCTTCACCTCGAAGGCCGACGCGGCGGGCCCCACCCGGGACTGGCTGACCTTCGTGCGCAGCCCGCGGGCGCGGAACAAGATCCGGCAGTGGTTCTCCAAGGAGCGCCGCGAGGAGGCCATCGAGCAGGGCAAGGACGCCATCGCCAAGGCGATGCGCAAGCAGCACCTGCCGATCCAGCGCCTGATGTCGCACGAGACGCTGGTCGGCGCTGGCCTCGGAGATGCGCTACCCGGACGTCACCGCGCTGTATGCGGCGGTCGGCGAGGGTCACGTCTCGGCGGCCAGCGTCGGTGCAGCGGCTGGTGCAGTCGATGGGCGGCGAGGAGGGCGCCGAGGAGGACCTGGCCGAGGCGACCACCCCGACCCGGGCCAGGCGCCCGCGGATCGGCGACCCCGGCGTCGTCGTGCGTGGAGTCGACGACGTGTGGGTCAAGCTGGCGCGGTGCTGCACGCCGGTGCCCGGTGACCCCATCGTGGGGTTCGTCACCCGTGGCAGCGGGGTCTCGGTGCACCGGGCCGACTGCGGCAACGTGGCGGAGCTGCGCGCCGAGCCGGAACGCATCGTCGACGTCGAGTGGGCGCCCACCGCGGGCAGCGTGTTCCTGGTACAGATCCAGGTCGAGGCGCTGGACCGCAGCCGGCTGCTGTCGGACGTCACCCGCGTGCTGTCGGACAACCACGTGAACATCCTCTCCGCGAATGTCTCCACCTCGCGCGACCGGGTGGCCATCTCCCGGTTCACCTTCGAGATGGGCGATCCGGGGCACCTGGATCACGTGCTGACGGCGGTCAGGCGGGTGGAGGGCGTGTTCGACGTCTACCGGGTCACCGGCCGGCAGAAGGACTGACCGGACCCGCGGCCGGCCCGCCGCCCGTCGCCCAGGACAGGCAGAGGCCCCGTGCCTGCGGCACGCCGCGCGCCCGGGGCATCTGCTCGAGCCGGGCCAGCACCGCCGCGGGGAGCGCCCCGGCCACCGAGCGCAACCGGTCGAGCAGCACCGTCGCCTCCTCGGGGGGCAGCCGGCGGGCGATGTCGGCAGCGGTACGCACCGCGGTCGTGTGCAACAGCCCGGCGCTGGTGTCGAGGTCGCCCGGCCGGAGCCGGGCCTGGTGCACCACCACGCAGCCCTCCCCCCGCCGGGTGCCGCCGGGGGGCAGGTAGACGTCCACCCGGGCAGGCTCCGGCCCGCCGGCCAGAACCCAGGCCGCGGCGGCCTCGGCGACCGCCCCGCCGGCGGCGTGCAGCCGGGCCGGGATCAGCAGCCGCACGGCCGCCGCCCTGGTGAATGCGTCGTCGGCAGCGGTGACGGGGGCGTAGACGCCATGCAGCAGGTGCCGCATCAACCCCTCGGCAGCCATCCGCCGCACTTCGGGGAGGTCAGCGCGACCGGGTCGCAGCAGGCCGGTACTGGATTGCTCCGGGGATGTCGTCACCGCACCAGCCTGCCCGCGGCCGGGGAGCCGGCGGGTCAGCCGCGGGGGTGCTGTGGACAACTGGGGACCGCGCCCGGCTGTGGACGGCCCGCCGGCCGCAGGGATCCACCGCAGGGATCCACCGTGGGGATCCACCGCGGGGATCAGCCGCGGGGATCAGCCGCCGAAGTCGGCCAGCGCGCGCCGGGCCTGCTCGAGCCACTCCTGGCGGGCCTGCAGGGCCTGCTCGGCCTCCGTCACGGCCTTCGCGTCGCCGGCGGCGCGGGCCTTGTCGAGCCGGCGATGCAGCCCCGCGATCGTGGTCTCCAGCTGCTGGACGGCGTCTTCGGCCCGCGCCCGGGCCTGCGGGTTGGTCCGGGTCCAGCGCTCCTGCTCGCTGTCACGGATGGTCTGCTCGACCGCCCGCAGTCGGGCCTCGACCCTGCCGAGGTCGGCCCGGGGTACCCGCCCGGCAGCTTCCCAACGCTCCTGGATGGCCCGCAGGCCCGCCCGGGCGGCGTGCACGTCGCTCACCGGCAGCAGCGCCTCGGCCTCGGCGAGCAGCGCCTCCTTGGCGAGGAGATTGTCGTGCAGCTGGGCGTCCGCCTCGTTCGTGGCGGCGTGCCGGGCGGTGAAGAAGGCATCCTGCGCCGCGCGGAAGCGGGCCCACAGCACGTCGTCGTCCTTACGGGCGGCACGGCCGGCGGCCTTCCAGCGGGCCATCAGGTCGCGGTAGGTGCCGGCGGTGGCGTTCCAGTCGGTGGACGTCGCCAGCGTCTCGGCCTCGGCGACGATGGCCTCCTTCACCGCCCGGGCCTGCGTGCGCAGCTCGTCGAGCGCCCCGAAGTGCTGGCGGCGCTTACGGTCGAAGGCGGTACGGGCGTGGCTGAACCGCTTCCACAGGTCGTCCTCGGTGTGCTTGTCCAGGCGCGTCTCGCGCTGCAGCCGTCGCCACTCCTCGAACAGGTCGCGCAACCGGTCGCCGGAGGACTTCCAGGCGATCCGCTCCACCTCGACCACCGCGATCGCCTCGGCCTCCTCGACCAGGGTGATGCGCTCAGCGAGCGCCTTCGCCCGACCGGCCTGGCGGGCCTGCTCGGCCTCCTCGCGGCGCTGCGCGACCGCCGGCGCGAGCGCCTCCAGCCGCACCAGCAGCGAGCCGAGGTCACCGACGGCGTTGGCCTGGCTGATCGCGTCGGACAGCTTGTGGATGTTCGCCTCGGCGTCGGAGGGCGAGACATGGCCGAGGGCCAGACGCTGCTCGAGCAGCGTGACCTGGGCCGCCAGATCCTCGTACTTGCGGGCGAAGTAGGCCAGTGCCTCGGCTTCGGTGGCACCCGGGTACTGGCCGACCGTGCGCTCGCCGTCGGACGTGCGCACCCACACGGTGCCCTCGCCGTCCACCCGGCCCCACTCTTGTCCGGTCACGACCTCACGCTTCCTGTCCGTCGTCCTCGCCGTCGCGCTGCTCCGCGTCTGTGCCGCTCGGTCAGCCCGGTGCCCGGGCGCGCGCCACCGCGGGGGTCACTTCGGCGTCACCGTCGTGGAGGTGATGGACACCGCCCGGGCCGGAGCCCCGTCGCCGCCCCCGCCGCTCACCCCGCCCGCCGCGATCTTCTCCAGCGTCCCCAGCCCACCGGTGATGGTGCCGACCACGGTGTAGCCACCGGCGGCGTCGCTGGGGATCGTGGAGTCCTTGTAGACGAGGAAGAACTGGCTGCCCATGCTGGTGCCGTTGCCGGACTGGCGGGCCATCGCCACCGTGCCCGCGGGGTAGACGTCGTTCTTCGGGGCGTTCTCGACCGGGCCGTAGGTGTAGCCGGGGCCGCCGGTGCCCGATCCCGTCGGGTCGCCGCACTGGAGCACATAGATGCCCGTGGTCGTCAGCCGGTGGCACGGGGTGGAGTCGAAGAAGCCCTGCTGGGCGAGGAACACCATGGACGAGACGGCCTTGGGGGCCTTGGCGCCGTCGAGGTCGAGCAGTATCGGCCCGCAGGTCGTCTCCAGCGTCAGCTGCCAGGTCTTGGCGGCGGCGAGCGTGGAGGGCGGAGGCGTCGGCCACGACTTCGGCGTCGCCGGCGGGGTCACCGTCGGCACGGCGCAGGGGTTGGTCGCCGCCGCCGTCGAGGTCGCCGAGGCGGTGCTGGTGGCGGTGCTGGTGGCACTCGAACTCGCCGTGGTCGCGGCCGACGGTGAGCCACCCGCGGTGACCAGGCTGATCACTCCCCAACCGATGGCCACCACCGCAACCGCGGCGACCGCGGAGACCGTCCCGCGGCGGACGCGACGGCGCTTGACGAGCCGCGCCGCCTGCTTGGTCTGCCACTTCTGGTAGCGGCGCCTGGCGTACTCGCGCCTCCGCCGGTTCGGCGACACCCCTCACCCTCCTGTCTCGACCCGGCCCCGCGACCGGCGGGGGCCAGTCTAGGTGCTCGACGAGGCTGGCATGGGGCGCTGACCTGCGGCCGATGACCCAGGTAGCCTTCGGTCGTGTTCGTGACCGGATTCCCGGCGGCTGCCTTCGCCACCAACTGCTATGTGATCGCCCCCGCCGTGGGCGAGGAGTGCCTCGTCGTGGACCCCGGGGTCGGGGTGGTCGACCAGTTGGCGGAGGTGCTGGCGGAGCATCGGCTCAAGCCGGCGGCGGTGCTGCTCACACATGGACATTTCGACCACGTCTACTCGGTGACGCCGGTCTGCGGGGGGTACGGGGTCGCGGCGCACCTGCACGGCGCCGACCGGTACCGCCTCGCCGACCCGTTGGGGGCGGTGGACCCGCAGTTGCAGGCGATGTTCGCCGCGCAGTTCGGCCCGGTGACGGCCTGGGCCGAGCCGGAGGAGGTGGTCGAGCTCGCTGACGGGATGGTGCTCGAGCTGGCGGGGCTGCGACTGACCGTGTCGCACGCCCCGGGGCATACCGAGGGCTCGGTGATGTTCGCCTTCGCGCAGGCGGCCGAGGGCACCGCGGCGGCACCGGGCAGCGATCCCGCCCGGTCGGGCTCGACCCTGGTCTCGGGCGACGTGCTGTTCGCCGGGAGCATCGGCCGCACGGACCTGCCCGGCGGCGACCACGCCGCGATGCTGCGGTCCCTGCGCGAGCGGGTGCTCCCGCTGCCGGACGACATGCTGGTGCTGCCGGGGCACGGCCCGGCGACCACCATCGCCCAGGAGCGGCGGCACAACCCCTACCTGCGGGAGCTGTCACCCGCCTGAGCGGGGCCCCGCCCGCCCACCCGAGATGCCAGCACCGGACCCGCCGGAACCAGGAGCGTTGATGTCCCGCCCCCGACCCTTGTCAGGATTCCCCGAGTGGCTGCCCGCCGAGCGGATCGTGGAGCAGCACGTGCTCGACACGCTGCGGGAGACCTTCGAGTCGTGGGGGTTCGCCTCGGTGGAGACCCGGGCGGTCGAGCCGATGGACCAACTGCTGCGCAAGGGCGAGATCGACAAGGAGGTCTACGTGCTGCGCCGGCTGCAGGCCGGCGCGGCCGAGGAGGACGACGGCCGCCAGCTCGGCCTGCACTTCGACCTGACCGTCCCCTTCGCCCGGTACGTGCTGGAAAATTCCGGAAAGCTGGCCTTCCCCTTCCGTCGCTACCAGATCCAGAAGGTGTGGCGCGGCGAGCGGCCGCAGGACGGCCGGTTCCGCGAGTTCACCCAGGCTGACGTGGACGTCGTCGGTGCCGGCGCGCTGGGGTTCCACCACGAGGTGGAGGTTGCGCTGGTGATGGCCGACGCGCTCGGCCGGCTGCGCGGCGTGGGCGTTCCCGAGGTGCGCATCCAGGTCAACAACCGGCGGGTGGTGGAGGGGTTCTTCCGCGGGCTGGGGATCACCGACGTCGCCGCGGCGCTGCGGGCGGTGGACAAGCTGGACAAGATCGGGCCGGACGCGGTGGCCGACCTGCTCGTCGCCGAGGCCGGCGCGGGAGCGGCGCAGGCGAAGGCGTGCCTGGCGCTGGCCGGGATCAGCGCCGCGGACGCCTCCTTCGCAGACCGGGTGCGGGCCCTGGGGGTCAGTGACCCGGTGCTCGAGCAGGGCCTCGAGGAGCTGGTGCGGGTGGTGGACGCCGCAGCCGAGCACGCCCCGGGGATGCTCGTCGCCGACCTGCGCATCGCCCGTGGGCTGGACTACTACACCGGCACCGTGTTCGAGACCCTGCTGCGCGGGCACGAGGACCTGGGCTCGATCTGCAGCGGCGGGCGCTACGACGCGCTGGCCAGCGACGGCGCCGACACCTACCCCGGCGTCGGGCTGTCCATCGGGGTGTCGCGGCTGGTGTCGCGGCTGGTCTCGCGCGGGCTGGTGCGGGCCACCCGCAGCGTGCCCAGCTGCGTTCTGGTCGCTGTCCCGGACGAGCAGCACCGGGCGGGGTGCGACCGGCTGGCGGCAGCGCTGCGCCGGCGCGGGGTCGCGGCGGAGGTGGCCCCGGCCGCGGCGAAGTACGGCAAGCAGATCCGGCACGCCGACCGTCGCGGCATCCCGTTCGTGTGGTTCCCGGGTGCCGACGGCGCGGGCGATGAGGTGCGCGACATCCGCTCGGGGGAGCAGCTGCCCGCCGACGCCGGCAGCTGGCAGCCTCCCGCCGAGGACCTGCGCCCACGGGTGGTGCCGGCCGGGCCCGGCCCGGCGTAGCTGGGGTGGCCGGGCCCGGCCCGGCGTAGCTCGGGTGGCCGGGCCCGGCCCGGCGTAGCTCGGGTGGCCGGGCCGCCGGTCAGGACCCGACGAGCCGCACCCGGGGGCTCGCCGCCGCGGGTAGCGGGATCGTCGGCGGGGTGACGGACAGGCACACCTGCGTCGTGCAGGCGCTGCCGGTCCCGACGGTGAGGTCGCCGCCCACGACGAGCTGCCCGGCGATGGTGAGCTTGTCGTTGGCCAGGACGTTCTGGGTCGGGGCGTAGACGGTCCCGGTGATGTTCAGGTGGCCGATCGCCTGGTCGAGGGGGTTGCCCGGGTCGATGATGATCGCGAAGCCGCGGTAGTCGGCGAGCAGCGGGTTGGTGGTGGCGGCGATCCCGCTGATCGTCGGCACGCCGGCGGGAGTGCGCAGGTGGGCGCCGTTGCCGGCGGTGGGGTCGGAGCAGTCCAGCGGGGCGCTGTCGGTGGCGTTGGCGCAGGTGAGGAAGAACAGCACCCCCGACCCTCCCGCGCTGAGCTTGACGTCGTTCCCGCCGCTGGCACCCGGGTAGAGGACGTACAGGCCGGGGGCGAAACCGGTGCAGCCGCTGGCCTGGGCAGCGGTGAGCGTGGCGACCCCGCTGGGGCCGACGCTGCACGCGTGGGTGCTGGGGTCGATGACCGCGGCGATGGGCCCGGCCGGGAAGCCCGGGTTGTCCCAGGGGTTGCCGATCGAGGTGGCGTACGGGTCGGCGAAGGTCTCCCCGGCGTGCAGTGAGTAGCCGGTGTCCAGCGGCTGCGGTGGGAGCGAGCCGGGGGCCAGGTCGTTGTAGTACAGGTCCCCGTGGTTGACGTCGAGGGAGCCGCTGTTGGGGCTCCCCGGCTCGATGTCCACCGTCCCGCCGATCCGCACAGTGCCCTGGTCGGTCCGCGCGTCGCCGTTGCTGGCGGCGTCGAAGGTGGCGTCACCGACGACGCAGAGGATGCAGTCCCCGGGCAGCCGTGGCGCCCAGGCGGCCCGCGCGGTGGCTCCGACGGCGATCGCGCCCTGGCCGTAGATGGCTGCGAACGACACCGGCGAGTGCCGGGCGGGCAGCACCACCTTGACCTCGCTGGTGCTGAAGGAGATGCAGGTGTCGGAGTTCGTCGCCGCGTCAGGGGTGACGGGGAGCGCGGAGGAGTCGCTGCAGCCCGCCCAGTCGGTGGCCGGGACGCCGAGGTTCGCCAGCGCGTAGGCCTGGACCTTCGCCACCGCGGCGGCGGCGGCCGTGGCCAGCGTCCCCCCCGGGGCGGCGAGGTCGGCCTGCACCGACAGGGCGGCGGCCACCGCGGCGGCGTCGGCCGTCGCCTGGGCCTGGCGGCGCAGGTCACGGGCCATCCCGAGGTCGACCACGATGGCCGCCAGGCCGAACAGCACGGTCACCAGCACGGCGACGAGCAGCGCCACCGCCCCGGAGTCCTCACGGCGGCGCAGGGTCACGGACACGAGGTGCTCCAGGACAGCCCGTTCGGCAGCGTCTGCTGGCCGCCGACCAGCGCCGTGGGGGCCAGCGTGTCGGTACCCTCCAACGGCATGCTCGCCTGGGCGGTGATGACGCCCGGCATCGGCAGGAACCCGATGATCGAGGTGTGCACCTCGAGCAGGCAGACCCGCACCGCGTTCGGTACCGCCCAGTCGGCGCTGCCGGTGAGGGGGACCGGGGCGGCCGCGGTGAGCTGGTCGGGCGAGAGCACCTCGACCTTCACGTACACGGTTCCCGACAGCGGGTGCACGGACGCGGCGGCGACGCATCCGAGCGTGGTGAGCTCTGTGGAGGGCGCGGGGGTGGAGGAGTCCCAGGGCTTGCAGGATGCGGGCACCGTCGCCCCCCAGGGCGGCGTGACGGTGTCGTCCCGGGACCACACCGAGCCCATCCGGGCGCTCTCGGCCGCGGCCTGCCGGACCGACAGCGCGTCGGCGAAGTACATCCCGTAGTCGATGATCCCGAACAGCAGCAGGAACAGCACCGGGGCGACGAGGGCGAACTCCACCGCGGCAGCGCCACGTTCCCGCCGGGAACGAATCACTCCCCGCATTGAGATCTCCCGAGAGTCACCGGCCGAGTGCAAGCAGACGCTACCCCGAACACCGCAAGTGGTAGGGGGTGGTCGGTCGGAATTGCCGTGGATCGGGTGAATGGTCCGGCGGACTCAGCCCGGGCACGAGCAGTCGACGGTGATCCGCACCCGGGTGTCGTCGCGCTGTTCCGCCCACCCGCAGTCGGCGCCGCAGGCCGGGCAGCCCGCCACGAACTCGACGACGTCGACGGCCGGCATCCCTCGCACGGGCGCACCGCCGCGTGCTGCCCGCGCGTGCATCCCCACGCGCCACGGCCGGAGCGCACCGGCCGTCGCCGTCGCCGTCGCGGTCGCGGCCTCGGACGCGTCGGGCACCTCGACCACCTCCACGGCAGTGCCGGGGCGGTGGCCGACACCCACCCCCTCCGCTGCGGCATCGGCCGGCGCGGCCTCGGCCTTGAGTACCTGCTCGGCGCTGCCCGGCCGGCCGCCGTCCCGGTTCAGCGGGCCCGCCGGGGGCTCACCAGAACCGGGAGCTGGGCACCGGCCCGGGCGACCACACCCGGTCGCGGGGGGCCTCGGTGGCCCAGCGGCGGGCCACCAGGGTGACGAACTCGGTCAGCGCGCCTTCGTGGTCGGCGGGGGTCTGCCCGTCCCCCTCGGGGAGCTCGGCGGGCGCACCGACCACCTCGGCGGCGATCTCCGCCTCCGCCCGCGGGTCCGCGGGCTGCTGCAGCCAGCCCCCGCCGCCGGGCGCGGGGCGGCGGTGGGCGTCCCAGGGCGCGGTGACCACCTGCGACAGCACGGTGGTGATGTCGGCGGCCACCGGCGGCGGGTCGGTCCAGCAGGTGGCGTGCTCGAAGAGCACCTGGCCCGACGCGCCGCGCAGGCCGCCGACCAGCTCCGGGTCGAGCCCCGAGAGGGTGAAGGCGAGCACGAGCGTGTCGGCCGCGGCCGGGCTCCACTCCACGGTGGGAAGCTCGAGCAGCTCGGCGGCGGCCAGGCCGAGGATGCGGCTGGAGCGGTCGGGCAGCAGCGCCACGGCCCCGGGGCGGCGACCGGCGGCGCCGAGCACCAGCGAGAGCCGGTCGAGCCCGCGTCGGCACCCGCCGAGGGTCTCGTTGAGGAACGCGTACCGGCCGTTCATCCCGTCGGCGAACCCGAAGGGGCTGAGCGTGGTGAGGATCCCGCCGTTGAGCACGAAGTGCCAGCCGCGCACGTCATGCTCTGACAGCAGGCCGCGGGGGTCGGGCCCGGGCAGACCCTCGTCGAGCCGGGTGGAGCCGGTGATCGCCTGCAGCCGCCCGAGCATGGTGGTGAGCCGGTCCGCGAGTGCCACGTGCTGGTCCTGCTCGGGCTTGCCCACCCGGGTGTACCACTGCCGTGCACCCTCGACGTCGCCGGCCATCAGGCAGTTGAACACCAACAGGTAGCGGCCGATCCACAGCTCCTGGGTAGGCCCGTGGGCGAGCACCGTGACCGCCTCGGCGTGGCGGGACTCCGCCCCCAGGGCCGAGACCAGCTCCATCCGGATGGCCTGCTCCTGGGGCGCGCGCGCGACCCCCAGCGCGAGCGCCGGGATGGCGACCCAGGGAATGCCGTGTTCGACGCAGCGGAACCCATAGTCGTACAACCGGTGCGCATCCTCCGGTGCGGCCTGCGCGGCGCGGGCGGCCGCGGTCAGTGCCTCGAAGCCCATCGCGGTCGCGGCGTCGGCGACGACCCCCGCGATCTCGGCGAAACTCGCCGGATCGCCCAGGGGCAGGCCCTCGGGCACGGCGCGCAGCGCCCGCACGGCGGCGTGCGCGTCACCGCCGGCGACGGCGTCACGGGCCAGCTGCAGCGCGGTGAGCGCCGCGTGCAGGTCGAAGTCGGCCTCCGCCGCGCCCACCACCGGCGCCGCCGCCGGGGCCTCGGGGACCACGCCCACCGCGGCGACCGCCGGGAAGCCGTCCACGTCCGCGCCGGCGGCGGTCACCGTCTCGCGGAGGTCGCCGACCGCACCGTCGTCCATGCCGCCTCCCAGGCTCCCGCCCTCACCATCGGGGACGGGCTGACTCTACCGATCGCGATCTCGGCGGCGGGCGGCGGGCGGTGTGACCGCGCCCTCTTCCCGTCGCCCGCCCGCGTAGGATCGGCGCCGAGGGCGCGGGGGCGCGCCCGCCTCCCGCCGTGTCACCACGGCCCACCCCGCACCGTCGAGAGGATCCACCGTGCTGCGCACCCACGAGGCCGGCAGCCTGCGCACCGACCAGGTCGGACAGACCGTCACCCTCACCGGGTGGGTCGCGAGCCGGCGCGATCACGGCGGGGTCGCCTTCCTGGACCTGCGCGACGCCTCGGGGATCGCCCAGGTGGTGGTGCGTGACGAGCTGCTCGCCTCCGCGGGCGCGCGCGGGTTGCGCAGCGAGTACTGCGTCCAGGTCAGCGGCGAGGTGACGCGGCGGCTGGAGGGGAAGGAGAACCCGCAGCTGCCGACCGGGCAGGTCGAGGTGACGGCGCACGCGCTGAGCGTGCTCAGCGAGGCCGCGCCGCTGCCGTTCCAGATCAGCGAGCACGTCGAGGTCGGCGAGGAGAGCCGGTTGCGGCACCGTTACCTCGACCTGCGCCGCCCCGCCCCGGCCGCGGCCCTCCGGCTGCGTAGCGAGGTCAACAGGGTGGCTCGCGACGTGCTGCACGGCCACCGCTTCGTCGAGATCGAGACGCCGACGCTGACCCGGTCCACCCCGGAGGGAGCCCGGGACTTCGTCGTCCCGGCTCGGCTGAGGCCCGGGTCCTGGTACGCCCTCCCGCAGAGCCCGCAGCTGTTCAAGCAGCTGCTCATGGTGGCCGGGATGGAGCGGTACTACCAGCTCGCCCGCTGCTACCGGGACGAGGACTTCCGCGCCGACCGGCAGCCGGAGTTCACCCAGCTCGACATCGAGATGTCCTTCGTCGAGCAGGACGACGTCATCGCGGTCGCAGAGGACGTGCTGGTCGCGCTGTGGCGGCTGGTCGGGCACGAGATCCAGCGGCCGGTGCCGCGGATCACCTACGCCGAGGCGATGGCCCGGTACGGCTCCGACAAGCCCGACCTGCGCTTCGGGCTCGAGCTGGTCGACTGCACGAAGTTCTTCGCCGCCACCCCCTTCCGCGTGTTCCAGGCCGAGTACGTCGGCGCCGTGGTGATGCAGGGCGGGGCGTCGCAGCCGCGCAAGACCCTGGACGCCTGGCAGGACTGGGCCAGGCAGCGGGGTGCCCGCGGGCTCGCATACGTGCTCGTCGGGGCGGACGGCGAGCTGGGCGGCCCGGTGGCGAAGAACCTGTCCGAGGACGAGCGTGCGCACCTCGCGGCCCACGTCGGTGCCGGCCCCGGCGACTGCGTGTTCTTCGCCGCGGGTGCGGCCGCCCCGTCGCGGGCGTTGCTCGGCGCGGTGCGGGGTGAGGTGGCCCGCCGGGTCGGCCTGATCGACGAGGCGGCGTGGTCGTTCGTCTGGGTGGTCGACGCCCCGCTGTTCGAGCCCACCGCCACCACCGAGGACGTCGCCGTCGGCGGCGGGGCCTGGACGGCGGTGCACCACGCCTTCACCTCGCCGAAGCCGGAGTGGGTCGACCGCTTCGAGGAGGACCCGGGCAACGCCCTCGCGTACGCCTACGACATCGTCTGCAACGGCAACGAGATCGGCGGCGGCTCGATCCGTATCCACCGCCGCGACGTCCAGCAGCGGGTGTTCGCGCTGATGGGGATCGGCCCGGAGGAGGCCGAGGCGAAGTTCGGGTTCCTGCTCGAGGCGTTCAAGTACGGTGCCCCGCCGCACGGCGGGATCGCGTTCGGGTGGGATCGGGTGGTCATGCTGCTGTCCGGGGAGGACTCGATCCGCGAGGTGATCGCCTTCCCGAAGTCCGGCGGCGGCTATGACCCGCTCACCGGAGCCCCGGCGCCGATCTCCGCGGCCCAGCGCAAGGAGGCCGGGGTGGACGCCCGACCGGCGGCCCCGCCCGGCACTGCCGGGTAGCTGCCGCAGGGGTTCCGGCCGGACGGGCACGGGGCACGGTCCGGTCAGGCCGGGGTCAGCCGCCAGCTGGAGAAGCGGTGGTCGAGCCGAAAGCCGAGCCGGCCGTACAGCTGCCGGGCGGCGGCGTTGTCGGCGTACAGGCCGAGCGTGACCGCCGCCGACCCCGCGGCCAGGCCGCTGCGGGTCAGGGCCGCCGTGACCGCGAGGCCGAGGCCCTGCCTGCGAGCCTGGGCAGCGGTGGCGATGGACGCCAGGTGCGAGACCCCGGGGCGGCGCTCGGCACGGCTGCCACAGGCGAGCAGCACGCCGTGCCGGTCGCGGATCCCGAGCCACGTGCTGAGTTCCGGGTCGCCGGGGTGGGCGCTGTGCCGCGGGCTCGCCGCGGCGAGCAGCGCGGCCACCTCCTCGTCCCGCACGGCGACCACCCTCTCCTCGGCGGGCACCACCGGCGGTGGCTGCGCGGTCCACATCCAGTCCCAGTCGTCGGCGTGCTCGAGCGCCCCGCTGCCGGGCAGTCGCGGTGGGCCGCCGCGGGGGGTGAGCAGCCGGATCGGGGCCGCTGCCGCGCTGCGCCCGGCCGGGCTCGCCAGCAGCGCGCTCAGCACCGGGCTGACCACCGTGGCTGGGTTGACCCCGGTGACCGGGCTGACCCCGGTGACCGGGCTGACCCCGGTGACCGGGCTGACCCCGGTCGGTGTGCCCGGCCACGGCGGCAGGCCGACGAGGGTCTGCCCGCGGGCCCCCGCGCGGAGGAAGGCCACGGCGCCGGTGTCCCGCTGCCGGAGCCCGGTCGCCGCGGCGTCCGGGTCGAGCTCCCAGCGCGGGTAGGGATCCCCGGGTAGCGCCCGCCGCACCGCGGCGACCGAGTCCAGGGCGACGAACCGCGGCCCGACAACCACTCAGCCCTCCCGAGGCTCGACCCGCGTGTGCCCGAAGAGCAGTCTTCAGCCGGGCCGTCACCGGCACGAGCAGTGAACCGGTGATCAGGAACGGCAGCGTGACGGTGGCGGCACCACCAGACCGAGCGGCACCACCAGACCGAGCGGCACCACCAGACCGAGCGGCACCACCAGGCCGACCGGCAGCTGCCCGGCCGCGCCGACGGCCGCCCGCACCGGGCTAGCTTTGCAGGCGTGAGCGATCTGTTCTCCGCCGATACGGACGAGCCGCTGCCGCCGCCCGGGAGCGGCCCGGACTCCGCGGGCGCGTCCGCCCGGGTGCCGCGGGCGCCGCTCGCGGTGCGGATGCGGCCCGCGGACGCTCGACGAGGTCGTCGGCCAGCAGCACCTGCTCGGCCCGGGCGCGCCGCTGCGCCGGCTGGCGGAGGGCTCCGCCGGGCCCGCGGCCCGGCGTCGGTGATCCTCTGGGGCCCGCCCGGCACCGGCAAGACCACGCTGGCGCACGTGGTCGCCGCGGGCCACCGGCCGGCAGTTCGTCGAGCTGTCGGCGGTCACCGCCGGGCGTCAAGGACGTGCGCGCGGTGATGGACGCGCGCCCGCGACGACCGCGACCTGCACGGCGCGAGACCGTGCTGTTCCTCGACGAGATCCACCGCTTCACCAAGGCCCAGCAGGACGCCCTGCTGCCCGGGGTCGAGAACCGCTGGGTGATCCTCGTCGCGGCGACCACCGAGAACCCGTCGCTTCTCGCGTGGTCTCGCCCGCTGCTGTCGCGGTCGCTGCTGCTCACCCTGCGCCCGCTGACCGACGACGACGTCGGCGGCGCTCGTCGAGCGCGCGGTCGACGACGCCGCGCGGGCCTGGCCGGCGCGGTCGCGCTCGACGACGAGGCGCGGGAGCACCTCGTGCGGCTGGCCGGGGGCGACGCCCGCGCGTGCGCTGACCGCGCTGGAGGCCGCGGCCGGGGTCGCGCCGTGGCGGCGACCGGCGACGCGAGCCGAGGCCGGCCCGGCGCCGGTCGGATCGACGGCGTCACCCGGTCGCACGAGGCGGCCGTCGACCGGGCCGCGGTCCGCTACGACCGGGAGGGCGACCAGCACTACGACGTCACCAGCGCGTTCATCAAGTCGATGCGCGGCTCGCGACGTCGACGCCGCGCTGCACTACCTGGCCCGCATGCTCGAGGCCGGGGAGGACCCGCGGTTCATCGCCCGCCGGATCATCATCGCCGCCAGTCGAGGACGTCGGCATGGCCGACCCGACGCGCGCTGCAGACCGCCGTGGCGGCCGCGCAGGCCGTGCAGCTCGATCGGGATGCCGGAGGCGCGGATCGTCGCTGGCCCAGGCCGTGGTGCACCTCGCGCCCGCGCCGAAGTCGAACGCGGCCTACCTCGGCGATCGACGCGGCCATCGCCGACGTGCGGGCCGGCCTCGCCGGGCCGGTGCCGGCCCACCTGCGGGACGCCCACTACGCCGGGGGCCAAGCGGCTCGGCCACGGCAAGGGCTACGTTACGCCCACGACGACCCGCACGGGGTGGTCGAGCAGCAGTACCCGCCCGACGCGCTGCGTCGGGCCGCGACTACTACCGGCCCACCGACCGCGGGTTCGAGCGCGAGCTCGGTCCCGGCTGGCCCGCCTCGAGCGCTGCTGCGCGCTCGCATCCTGGCGCGGCCGCTGACGGACTGCGCGGTATGAGTCGCCGGCGCGACGCCGGCGGGCTGCAGCGGTCGGGACCGCTGTGCGGCACGCCCGTGCAGGCTCGGCCGGTGCCGACGAGGCCCCGTGAAGGCTCGGCACGGTGCAGACCCGAGGAGGAGATGAGCCGCGATGTCGGTCGGAGAGATCGCCGGGCTGATCGCGGCGGTGCGCCTTCGTGGTGCTCGTCGGCGCTCCTCGCCGTGCCCGCTGCTCAAGCTCGGTCGGTCTGTCGACGACGGCGCGACGGCACCGTGCAGGGCGTCCGACAGGCAGCCGTCCCGCTGCTCACGCGAGGTGACCACGACCGTCACGACCACCAACGAGCAGCTCGGTCAGGTCGATGCCATCACCACCAACGTGGCCGCAGGTGTCGACGAACGTCTCGGCGCTGACGTCGCTGTTCGCCGCCACCCTCGGCTCGCCCGGTGGTCAAGGTCGCGGCCTTCAGCTACGGCGTGCGCGCAGGCGATGAGCGGGCGGCCAGCCGTCGTCCGGCACCCGACGCCGTCGGCGCAGGAGGCGGTTGGCGTGCGCCGGGTGTTCTGGGTCGCGCTCGGCGCCACCGCCGGCGTGCTCGTGGTGCGCAGGCTGACCAAGGCTGCGCGAGTCGTACACGCCCGAGGGCGTCGCGCGCGAGCTGTCCGGCGGGCGTGCGACTGCGCGAGAGGCGCGGTCGTGCGTGAGGCTGGGCAGCGCGACGCCGAGCTGCGCCTGCCGGGTCCGAGGCGGGATGGCCGAGCCCGCGCCCAGGCACGGATGACTGCGATGTCGACCCGTGGCCGACGCGGACGACGCCGACGGCCCGCAACCTGGCGTCCCGTGCGGCCGCGCACGGCGGGCGAGCTCGCTGGGACGCGCGCCCCGACCCGCGACCTGCACACCTCGGGCCGCCGCGACGCGGACCCGCTCCGGACGTCGCACCGGCCCCGAGCACGACAGGAGACCCCATGGAGACGGCCGAGATCCGCCGCCGCTGGCTCGAGTACTTCTCCAGGACGCGGGCCACACCGTGGTGCCGAGCGCGCCGCTGCTGTACGACGACCCCACCCTGCTGTTCGTCAACGCCGGCATGGTGCCGTTCAAGCCCTACTTCCTCGGCCAGGAGACGCCCGCCGTACCGCGGGCGACCAGCGTGCAGAAGTGCGTGCGCACCCTCGACATCGAGGAGGTCGGCAAGACCACGCCGGCACGGCACGTTCTTCCAGATGAACGGCAACTTCTCGTTCGGCGACTACTTCAAGGAAGGCGCGATCGAGCTACGCCTGGGAGCTGGTCACCGGCTCGCAGGCCGACGGCGGGTTCGGGCTGGACGAGTCGACAGATCTGGGTCACGGTCTACCACGACGACGACGAGGCGATCGGCGCTGTGGCAGCAGCGTCGCCGGGCTGCCCGACGGACCGGATCGTGCGCCGCGGGCATGAAGGACAACTACTGGCACATGGGCGTGCCCGGGCCCGGCCGGGCCGTGCAGCGAGATCTACATCGACCGCGGGCCCGAGTACGGCCCCGAGGGCGGCCCGGAGGTCGACGAGGACCGCTTCCTGGAGATCTGGAACCTCGTCTTCATGCAGTACGAGCTCGTCCGAGGTGCGCGCCAAGGAGGACTTCGACGATCGTCGGCGACGCTGCCGGCCAAGAACATCGACACCGGCATGGGCCTGGAGCGCATCGCGTACCTGCTGCAGGGCGTGGACAACATCTACGAGATCGACGAGGTCTTCCCGGTCGATCGCCCGCGCGCAGCGAGCTCGCCGGACGGCGCTACGGCGCCGACCACGAGGACGACGTGCGGCTGCGCGTGGTCGCCGACCACGTGCGCAGCGGCCTGATGCTCATCGGCGACGGGGTGACGCCCGGCAACGAGGGCCGCGGCTACGTGCTGCGGCGCATGCTGCGCCGCGCGGTGCGGCTCGATGCGCCTGCTCGGCGTCGACGAGCCCGTCGCTGCCCGAGCTGCTGCCGGTGTCGCAAGGACGCGATGAAGCCGTCCTACCCCGAGCTCGAGCGCCGACTGCGACCGGATCAGCCAGATCGCGTACGCCGAGGAGGAGGCGTTCCGCCGCACCCTGCGCGCGGGCACGACGATCTTCGACACTCGCCGGTCGGCGAGGCGACCGCAGGACAGCGGGCGGCACGGCGCTGCGGCGGCGACGCAGGCGTTCCGCTGCACGACACCTACGGCTTCCCGATCGACCTGACCCTGGAGATGGCCGCCGAGCAGGGCGCTACGGTCGACGAGGAGGGCTTCCGCCGGCTGATGCGCGAGCAGCGCGAGCGGGCCAAGGCCGACGCGAAGGCGAAGAAGACCGGGCACGCCGACCTCAGCGTCTACCGCGGCCTCGCCGACGCGCTGTCGGCGCCGGTGCGACTTCACCGGCTACGACGAGGTGGTGTCGCGAGGCGACGCGTGGCCGGGCTGCTCGTCGACGGGCGGTCCGCCGCGGCGGCCGAGGCCGGGCGACGCGATCGAGACTCGTCCTGGACCGGACGCCGTTCTACGCCGAGGGCGGCGGCCAGCTCGGCCGACGCCGGGCGGATCGTGCTGCGACGGCGCTGGGCGTCGAGGTGATCGACGTGCAGACGCCCGATCAGCCGGCCTCATCGTGCACCGCGGCCGGGTCGCTCGAGGGCGAGCTCACGGTCGGCGACCGAGGCGCAGGCGCTGGTCGACGTCGAGCGGCGCAAGGCGATCAGCCGGGCGCACACCGCCACCCACATGGTGCACAAGGCGATCCGCGAGGCGCTCGGCGAGACGGCGACCCAGGCCGGCTCGGAGAACGCGCCCGGCCGCTTCCGGCTTCGACTTCCACGCCGCCGCCGCGGTGCCCGCGAGCCTGCTGCAGCGACGTCGAGGCGCGGGTCAACGTGCTGCTGGCGCGAGGACCTCGAGGTGCACGCCGAGGTGATGTCGCAGGCCGAGGCGCGCGCGCTGGGGGCGATGGCGCTGTTCGGGGAGAAGTACGGCGACCACGGTGCGGGTCGTCTCGGTCGGGGACTGGGCGCGCGAGCTGTGCGGTGGCACGCACGCGCGCCGGTCCGGCCAGCTCGGCCTGGTGAAGCTGCTCGGCGAGGCCTCGATCGGCTCGGGAGTGCGCCGGGTCGAGGCGCTGGTCGGGGCCGACGCGCTACGCGTTCCTCGCCCGCGAGCACGTCGTGGTCTCCCAGCTGACCGAGGCGCTGAAGGTGCGGCCGGAGCAGTTGCCCGAACGGGTCGGCCGCCTGGTCGCCCAGCTGCGCGACGCGCAGCGCGAGATCGACCGGTTCCGGGCCGGGCAGGTGCTCGCCGCCGCCGCCGAGCTGGCGATCGCTCCCAAGGACGTCTTCGGGGTGCTCGTGGTCACCCACAACGCCGGGGAGGCCGGCGGGGACGACCTGCGTGCGCTGGCCCTGGACGTGCGTGGCCGGCTGCCGGCGGACCGCCCCGCGGTGGTCGCCGTCGGCGGGGTGAGCAAGGGCCGCCCGGCGGTGGTGGTGGCCACCAACGACGAGGCGCGGCGCTGGGGCGTGAGCGCGGGCGAGCTGGTCAAGCAGGCGGCGGGTGTGCTCGGCGGCGGTGGGGGCGGCAAGGCCGGACATCGCTCAGGGCGGGGGGACCGACGCCGGCAGGCTCGCGGAGGCGCTCACCCGGCTCGAGCACGCTGTCGGCGAGCGTGTCACCGGGTCGCGCTGAGCGACCGGCGTGCGACGGGGAGTACGGCTGTCGGTAGATGTGGGCAGCGTCGGGTCGGGGTCGCCCGCAGCGACCCGGACGGGTTGCTCGCCGTGCCGGTCGAGACGGTGCCGCGCCGTGCCGACGGCGCCGACCTCGACCGGATTTCCCAGCTCGCCCGGCAGTGTGATGCACTCGAGATCGTGATCGGACTGCCCCGCAGCCTCGCCGGGACGGAGGGGCCCGCTGCCGCAGCTGCACGCAAGTACGCTGTGGCGGTCGCGGGACTCGTCCGGCCGATCCCGGTGCGTCTCGTCGACGAGCGGCTCAGCACCGTCTCGGCGCAGCGGTCCCTGCGGGACGCCGGCAGGTCAGCACGTCGGCAGCGGCCGGTGATCGACCAGGCAGCGGCGGTGGTGATCCTGCAGACCGCCCTCGACGCGGAGCGCGCGTCGGGGCGGCCGCCCGGGTCGATCCTTGCCCCGGATCCGGCACCGGAGGGCCCGGGGACGGACGCTGAGCTCGGAAAGGACGGCCCGCGGTGAGCGAGATGTCGCTGCACGATGTCGTCCAGGCGACCGGGAACCGCCCGCACCGGCGCCAGCGGCGGGCTGCGGAGAAGCGGCGCAAGCGCCGCCGCCGCCGCACCCTGGTGATCCTGCTGATCAGCCTGCTCGTGATCGGCGGAGCGGTCGGCGGGGCCTGGCTCGGGCTGAAGCCCGTGCTCGCCTCGCTCACGGCGCCGAAGGACTGGCCCGGCCCCGGCACCGGCTCGGTGGTGGTGCAGATCCCGGCCGGCGCCTCCGGCTCGCGGATCGCCGGCGTGCTCGCCGACGCGGGCGTGGTGAAGACGGCCCGGGCCTTCAGCGACCTTGCCGGCAAGGACACCCGCAGCCAGAGCATCCAGCCCGGTTCCTACCGGCTGCGACTGCACATGTCCGCCCTCGGCGCCCTGAACCTGCTGCTCGACCCGAAGGCCAAGCTGACGGTGAAGGTGACGATCCCGGAGGGGTACCGGCTGGCGCAGATCCTCGACGCGTTGGCCAAGCAGACCGGGATCGCCCGTACCGCCTTCGACACCGCGATGAAGTCGCCGGACGCCGTCGGGCTGCCGGCCGAGGCCAAGGGCGACTTCGAGGGCTACCTGTTCCCTGCCACCTACTCCTTCGAACCGTCCACGACCGCCACCGAGATGCTCACCGCCATGGTGGAGCGCGAGCAGGCCGCGATGAGCGAGCTCGGGGTCCCGGAGGCGCAGCGGCGGTCGGTGCTGATCGAGGCGAGCCTGGTCCAGGCGGAGGCGGGCCGGGTCACGGACATGCCCAAGATCGCCCGGGTGCTGGCGAACCGGATGGCCAAGCACCTGCCGCTCGGGCTCGACACCACGATCCACTACGCGACCGGCAAGTTCACCCTCACCACGACGAACAAGGACCTTCAGGTCAACTCGCCGTACAACACCTACACGCACGTCGGGCTGCCCCCGGGCCCGATCAGCTCCCCGGGAACCGACGCGATCAAGGCGGTGCTCAGCCCCGCCCCCGGCAGCTGGCTGTGGTTCACCACGGTCAACCCGGACACCGGTGAGACCGAGTTCGCCTCCACGCAGGCCGAGAAGAACGCCATGGACGCGAAGTGGCGGGAGTGGCAGAAGAAGCACCCCGGGCAGTGAGCGGGCACCGGACGCCGCCCGGCGGCCGCCGGGCGGCGGTACTCGGCCACCCGATCAGCCACTCGCTGTCTCCGGTGCTGCACCGCGCGGCGTACGCGGCGCTCGGACTCACCGACTGGACGTACGCCGCCGTCGACCTGGAGGAGGCCGGGCTGCCCGGTTTCGTCGCCGGTCTCGACGCGAGCTGGGCGGGGTTGTCGCTGACCATGCCCTTGAAGCGCGCGATCCGGCCGCTGCTGGCCGCGGAGAGCGACCTGGCCCGGGCGGTCGGGGCGGTGAACACGGTGACCTTCGGCCGCGACGGCCCGGTCGGGGACAACACCGACGTCCCGGGCCTGGTGGCCGCGGTGCGGGGGGCCGGCCTGCCCGTGGTAGGCCGGGCCGCGGTGCTCGGCGGGGGGGCGACCGCGACCTCCGCGCTGGCCGCGCTGCAGCTGCTCGGGTGCGCGGCACCGGGGCTGCACGTCCGGCGGCTGGCGACCACCGCGCAGCTGCAGGCGGCGGCGCACCGGCTCGGCGTGCGCCCGGTGCTGGGCGGGCTGGACCAGCAGTCGCTGCGACGCTCGGCAGGAGTCGACCTGGTGGTGAGCACCCTGCCGCAGGGGGCCGCCGACGGGTCGGCCGAGGTGCTGGTGGACAGCCTGTGCGCGCAGGGGCGGGCGCCGGGGGAGCTTCCCGTGCTGCTCGACGTGGTCTACGCCCCCTGGCCGTCACCGCTGGCGCGGCGCTGGGCGGCCCGTGGGGGACGGGTGGTCAGCGGCTTCGAGATGCTGCTGGGGCAGGCGGTGGAGCAGGTGCGGCTGATGACCGGGCGACCCGCTCCGGAGCGGGAGATGCGCGCGGCCGGGGAGGCGGAGCTGGCCCGGCGGGGGGCTCACCCGAGCGGCTGAGCCCGGGTCAAGGCCGGGCGCCCGCCTTCCGATAGCCACCGCATGACGCCGTCCGCCACCGCCCCGAGGGCGCGGCGACGGCGGTGACGGGGTGGGCGCCGGGGAGGCCGGGGTGGTGAAGCAGCTCGCGGACATCCTGCTCGAGGGGGGTCTGGTCGACGAGGCCCAACTGGCGGCCGCCTACGACGAGCACCAGCGGGCGGGCCGCAGCCTGGGCCGGATCCTGGTCGAGCACGGGGTGCTCAGCGAGGCCCAGCTCGTCGAGGCCCTCGCCCACCAGATCGGGTTGCCCTTCGTCGACCTCACCGAGTTCAGCGTGGACGGGTCGGCGGTGGCGCTGGTCGCGGCGGCGGTGTGCCGCCGGCACACGGTGCTGCCCATCGGCTACGACGAGGGCCGGCTGCTGCTGGCCATGGCCGATCCCGCGAACGTCTTCGCCGTCGACGACGTCCGCTCGCTCACCGGGCTCGAACCCCGCCCGGTGGTGGCGACCCGGGACGACCTGTTGTCGGCCATCGACCGGTTCTGCCGCGCGGACTCCGATCTCGACGACCTCGGCTCGGCACTCACGGCGCCCGAGGAGGACGAGGACCTCGCCCGGCTGAAGGAGGTCGTCGACGAGGCCCCGATCGTGAAGTTCGTGAACCTGCTGATCACCCAGGCGATCCAGGACCGGGCCTCCGACATCCACATCGAGCCGGGGGAGAGCGACCTGCGGGTGCGCTACCGGATCGACGGGGTGCTGCACGAGGTGATGCGCTCGCCGCGGGCCATCCAGTCCGGCGTGATCTCGCGGTTGAAGATCATGTCCGACATCGACATCGCCGAGCGGCGCATCCCGCAGGACGGGCGGATGTCGCTGTCGGCGCACGGGGTGAAGGTCGACCTGCGGGTGGCCACGCTGCCCACGGTGTGGGGCGAGAAGGTGGTCATGCGGATCCTGGACAACTCCACCGCTCGGCTGGCGCTGACCGACCTGGGCTTCGAGGAGTCGAACTACCGACGCTTCTCCGAGAGCTTCTCCAAGCCGTACGGGATGATCCTGGTCACCGGTCCCACCGGCTCGGGCAAGTCGACCACTCTCTACGCGACGCTGAACATCATCGCCCGCCCCGAGATCAACGTGATCACCGTCGAGGACCCGGTCGAGTACCGGCTGCCGGGTATCAACCAGGTGCAGGTGAACGCCAAGGCGGGGCTGACGTTCGCCGCCGCCCTGCGCTCGATCCTGCGGGCCGACCCGGACGTGGTGCTCATCGGCGAGATCCGCGACCACGAGACGGCGCAGATCGCCATCGAGGCATCCCTGACCGGGCACCTGGTGCTGTCCACGCTGCACACCAACGACGCGGCCGGGGCCGTCACCCGGCTCACCGAGATGGGGATCGAGCCGTTCCTGGTGGGGTCGGCGCTGGACTGCGTGCTGGCCCAGCGGCTGGCCCGCAGGCTCTGCCCGCGCTGCAAGGAGCCCTACCAGCCCGAGCCGGAGGAGCTGATGTCCGCCGGGTACCCGTGGATCCCGGGCGAGGACCTTCCGGTGCTGCACCGGGCGGCGGGGTGCTCCGCGTGCGCGAAGACCGGGTACAAGGGCCGGCTCGCGCTGCACGAGGTGATGGGGGTGAGCGAGGAGATCGAACGCCTCACGGTGGCCCGCGCCTCGGCCAGCGACATCGCGGAGGCGGCGGTCCGGGCGGGGATGCACCAACTCCGGGTGGACGGCATGCACAAGGTGCGTGACGGGGTCACCTCCATCGAGGAGATCCTGCGGGTGGTCGCCTGAACCGGTGCGGGCCCGCCACCGCTCAAGCGGTCGGCACCGCCCGCCGACACACTCCGCAGGCGCCGAGGTGTGCGGTGCCGTCGCGGGTTGAGGAGGATCACGTGGACAACGGCGGCGAGCAGCACCGCCCCCGGCCCCGCCGGCTGGCGGAGCCCTACGTCCCGGAGCGTTACGCGTTCGAGCCGGGCGAGGGGACGCAGCGCGAGCAGCCGACGCTGCCGCTGCCCGCCGCCCCGCCGGCTGCCTTCCCCGCGCCCTCGCCGGACGCGACGGTGACGCCGGCGCCCGCCACGGTGCCCGCCGGCCTGCCCGCCCAGCGGGTGGTCGCCGCCGCCCCGGCCGGCAGCCCGGAGGCATACCAGCGCCAGAGCACCGAGCAGCAGGTGGCCCCCGGTGACCTCGACCTCAACGTCGTGCTCGCCCGGGCGCTGGCGCTGGGGGCCTCCGACGTGCACCTGACCGCCTCGACGCCACCCCTGGTGCGGGTGAACGGGGAGCTGGGGGCGCTGGAGGAGTTCGACACCCTGCAGCCGGGGGTCATCCAGCGGGTGATGTACGCGATCCTCACCCAGAAGCAGCGCGAGCGGTTCGAGGAGGACCTGGAGCTCGACTTCGCCTACTCGTTGCCGGGGCAGGCCCGCTTCCGGGTGAACATGTACCGCCAGCGCGAGGCCGTCGGGGCCGCCTTCCGCCGTATCCCCTACGAGATCAAGAGTCTCGAGGAACTCGGCATGCCCCCGGAGGTCGGGAAGTTCGCCAAGCTCGCCCGCGGCATGGTGCTCGTCACCGGGCCCACCGGCTCCGGCAAGTCCACCACCCTCGCCGCGATCATCGATCTGGCCAACCGCACCCGCAAGGACCACATCGTCACCGTCGAGGACCCGATCGAGTTCCTCCACCGGCACAAGTCGTGCATGGTCAACCAGCGCGAGGTGGGGGAGGACACCCGCTCCTTCACCAACGCGCTCAAGCACGTGCTGCGGCAGGACCCGGACATCATCCTGGTCGGCGAGATGCGCGACCTGGAGACGATCTCGGTGGCCCTCACCGCGGCCGAGACCGGGCACCTGGTCTTCGCCACCCTGCACACCCAGGACGCCGCCCAGACCATCGACCGGGTGATCGACGTCTTCCCCCCGCACCAGCAGCAACAGGTGCGGGTGCAGCTGGCGGGTGCGTTGCAGGGGGTCGTCTGCGCAGACGCTGTGCCGCACGGCCGACGGCGCGGGGCGGATCGTGGCCACCGAGGTGATGGTGGCGACCCCCGCGATCCGCAACCTGATCCGCGAGGGCAAGACCCACCAGGTGTACTCGGCGCTGCAGGCGGGCGGGCAGCACGGGATGCACACCCTCGACCAGCACCTCGCCGAGCTGTACCGGCAACGCCGGATCAGTTACGAGCAGGGCCTGGAGAAGTGCCATCACATCGAGGACTTCAACCGGCTCACGGGCCGGGGCTGAGGGAGCGGGCATGGCCACGGCGACGAAGACCTTCGAGTACTCCGTCCGCGATCGCAAGGGCAAGCTGGTCAGCGGCAAGCTCGACGCGCCCACCGAGGCAGCCGTCGTGCAGAAGCTGCGCGGGATGGGGTACGCCCCGGTCAGCATCCACGAGTCGAACGCGGGCATGAACCGCGAGCTCAAGCTGCCCGGCAGCGGCCGGGTCAAGCTGAAGGACCTGGCCGTGTTCAGCCGGCAGTTCGCCACGATGATCAACTCCGGGCTGTCGCTGCTGCGCTCGCTGAGCATCCTCACCGAACAGACCGAGAACACCACCCTCGCCCGCACCCTCGGTGAGGTGCGCAACGCGGTGGAGAGCGGCCAGTCGCTGTCGGCCGCGCTGGCCCGCCACCCGCGGGTCTTCCCCCCGCTGATGGTGAACATGTGCCGCGCCGGCGAGGTGGGCGGGTTCCTGGACGCGGTGCTGATGCAGATCGCGCAGAACTTCGAGTCGGAGGTGAAGCTGCGCAGCAAGATCAAGTCGGCGATGACCTACCCGGTGGTGGTCTTCGTCATCGCCATCCTCGCCGTGGTCGGGATGCTGCTGTTCATCGTCCCCATCTTCGCGAAGATGTTCGCCAGCCTCGGCAGCACGCTGCCGGCCCCGACCCGGGTGCTGGTCTTCCTGTCCGACGCGATGCGCTACGTGGGCCCGGTGCTGCTGGTGCTCGGGATCGTGGGCTCGGTGGTGTGGAGCCGGGTGAAGCACGAGGAGCGGGTCCGGCGAGCTGGTCGATCCGTGGAAGTTGCGCACCCCGGTCTTCGGCACCCTCTTCCAGAAGGTGGCGATCTCGCGCTTCACCCGCAACCTCGGCACGATGCTGCGCTCCGGCGTGCCGATCCTGCAGAGCCTGGAGATCGTCGGGGACACCAGCGGCAACATCGTCATCCGGGACGCCGCCAAGGCGGTGGAGGAGAGCGTGCGCCGCGGCGAGTCACTCGCCGGCCCGCTCGCCGAGCACAAGGTCTTCCCGCCGATGGTGGTGCAGATGCTGGCCGTCGGTGAGGACACCGGGGCGGTGGACACCATGCTGCACAAGATCTCCGACTTCTACGACGACGAGGTGGAGGCCACCACCGAGGCCTTGACCAGCCTGATCGAACCGCTCATGATCGCCGTGCTCGGCGGCATCGTCGGATCGATGATCATCGCCCTGTACATGCCGATCTTCTCCGTGTTCAACGCCATCAAGTAGCGGCCGGACAAGATCATGCTCTCGACGCCCCGGGCATGGCCGCGGCTGCTGCGGCCCGCCCGACCGCACCGCGTCCCCGGCCTGGACCGGATCCGGGGCGCGGGCACCGTGCTGGGCCTGCTGTTGTGGAGCCGCTACCTGCTGCTGTGCATCGCCGGGGCGGTGTGGGTGGTGCGGATCTTCGGGCGGGTGACCCCCGACTGGTTCCTGTTCGAGATGGCCGCCCGGATCCTGCTCCGCGGGCGCGGGCCCTACCTGCTGGACGGCGGGCGCCTGCACCTGTACGCGCAGATGCCGCGGCTGCAGTTCGGGCCGCCGTCGGTGCTGGCCATGATGCCGCTGCAGGTGCTGCCGATCCGGATCTCGTTGGCCGTGGCGTACTCGCTGATGATGGCCACCGGGGTGGTGATCGTCGCGGTGGCCGAGCGGCTGGCCGCCCGGCAGGGCGTCGGCTACCTGCGCCGGGCGACGTCAGTGCTGGTCGCCGGGTCGGTCTTCTCCTACGGGTGGGGCGTGCTCGCGCTGGACTGGATGCACGTGGACGACGTGCTCACCCTGGCGTGCCTGGTGTTCGCGGTCTCCGCGGTGAGCCGGCAACGGTGGCCGGCGGCTGCGGTGCTGCTCGGCGTCGCCGCTGCCACGAAGCCGTGGGCGCTGCTGTGCTGGCCGCTGCTGCTGCTGGTGCCACGGGCGCGGCGGGCGGTCCTGGTGCTGGTCGGCGTGCTCGCCGCCTTCGTCTGGTGGCTGCCCTTCCTGCTCGCCGATCCGGCCACGGTGGGCGCGGTGGGCGCGGTTCGGGTGCGGGTGGCGGCCGACTCGACGGTGCACCTGCTCGGGCTGGGCGGGGACGGCGCCGCGCCGCCGGGGTTCCGGCTGGCGCAGCTGTGCCTGGGCGCGGCGCTCACCGCGTGGGTGGTCCACCGCAACCGGCGCTGGGAGGGTGTCCTGCTCGTCGCGCTGATGATCCGGGTGGTCACCGACACCCAGACCTGGCCGTACTACGCGGCGGGGCCGGCCGTGGGCGCGCTGCTCCTGGACGTGACCCGGGGCCGGTGGGTGCCCTGGGCGAGCGTCGCCGTCGCCGGGGTGGAGCTCGGGGTGCCCGCGCTGCACCTGCCGTGGCTGTCGGCCGCGGCCCGGCTGCTGCTCGCCGCGGTGGTGGTGGCCTCGGCGCTGCGCCGACCTCGCGAACACCCGTCGCAGGCGGGGCCCATCCCCGCCCAGCGCGGCGCTCCCGCCTCCGGACCCGCGGCTGCGCCCGAACCCGCGCCCGAACCCGCGCCCGAACCCGCGCAGGTACGCGATCGTGCTCCGGAGCCGGTCCGTTCCGGCCGCGGCGCCGACGGCGGCTTCACCCTGATCGAGATGCTCACCGTGACGCTGATCATCGGGGTGCTCGCGGCGATCGCGATCCCGGTGTTCCTCACCCAGCGCGGCAAGGCGCACGACGCGGCGACGCAGCACGACGTGGGCCAGGTGGCCAAGGCCGTGGTGGCCGCGTTCGTCGACACCGGCACCGCTCCCAGCGTGGGCATCGTGGGGGGCAGCTACGAGGTGGGCGCCGAGACCGTCGGGCCGGTCAGCCCGGGGGTCGTGGTGGCGGGCGGCGATCCGACGAGCGTCGACACCGCCGGCTGGACCCCGAGCGCGTGGTGCATGGCCTTCACCGACCCGGCCGGCCGCACCAGGGACTACCGGTACTCCGCCCAGCAGGGCCTGCAGCCGGGCACCTGCGCGTCGAGCACTCTGCCCTGAGCGAGCGTCGCCCGGCCGGGTGAGCGACCCGGATGCGGTGACCACGGAGGGCGGAAGCCGCGGTGGGCGGGCGCCCGAACGGGGGGCATCCCGGCGAGAGCCCGGTGAGCGCTCAAGATCCGGGACCGGGGGCCGATACCAGCAGGGTCAAGGCAGCCGTGTCCAGCGCGGAGACGTCGGGCGGCTCGGGACTCGATTGAAGGGGAGCAGCTTGATGCTCGCTCGCATGCGCAAGTCTATGGACGAGAGGGATCAGGGCTTCACCCTGATCGAGCTCCTCGTCGTGATGATCATCATCGGCATCCTCGCCGCCATCGCCATTCCGGTGTTCCTGAACCAGCGGAAGAAGGCCGTGGACTCCTCGATGAAGTCCGACCTGCGCACGGTCGCGAACGAGGAGGAGACGTACTTCACCGACAGCCAGGCCTACATCGGCGTGGCCGCCACCAGCGGCGCCATGACGATCGGCAGCGACACCGTGCACCTGTCCAACGGGAACACCCTCACGGTGACCCTGAACTCCACCACCAACGCCACCGCGTACTGCGTGTCGTCCTCGAACGCCAACGGCTCGCACAACTGGGTCTACGTCAGCAGCCAGGGCGGCATCCAGCCCGCGGCCACGACCGCCTGCCCGACCGGCTTCTGAGTCTGAGCCGGTCCCGCCAGGGTCACTGCCCGGGCGCGGGGGCTGCCGCTGAGTCGGCGGCCCCCGCACCCGCACCCGGCGGGGGAGATCACCGCAGCGGCGGAACGCCGCGACTGAGCGAGGAGGGACCGGTGCCCGAGCACGGGGCCGTGGATGACCACGACGGGGGCTTCACCCTGATCGAGGTGGTCGTCTCGCTGCTGCTGCTGGCCATCGTGTCGACCGCGGCGCTCGGGCTGTTCATCCGCAGCCTCGCCTCCGGCGACGTGCAGAGCCAGCGCCAGCAGGCCGTCGAGCTGGCCAGCCAGCAGATCGAGCTGGTGCGGGCGCTGCCGGTGCACTCGCTCGTCACGGGCCGAACCCAGGCGGAGGTCGACGCGCTGTGGGCGAGTCCGGGGGCGGTCGACACCTCGCAGAGCGCCAAGCTGTGGGACCCGCTCGCGACGGCGACCACGGCGGACACCGTGCCGACCGTGCGCACCGTCACCCTGAACTCGGTGAACTACACCGTGAAGACCTTCGTCGACCGGTGCTACGAGGCCGCGACGGGGGCCTCGTGCGGCCCGACGGCCGGCAGCGGAGCGGTGGCCATGATCCGGGTGGCGGTCGGGGTGACCTGGTCCCCCGGCAGTACCAGCGTGTGCGGGACGGCCACGGGCAGCTGTGGCTACGCGGCGACGACGCTGTTCGACCCGTCGTCCGACCCGACCTTCAACAACCACTGAGGCGACGATGCGGCGAGCACTGCGAGCACCGCGAGCACGGCGAGCTCTGCCGGCGCGGGCCGGCGAGGGTGGCCACACCCTGGTGGAGCTGCTCGTGGCGATGGGAATCTTCACCACCGTCATCGCGGTCATCGCTGCCGCCGTGACGGTGTTGACCGCCGACCTGCGCAAGACCCAGAACCTCGCCTCCGCCACCGACACCGCGCGGGTGACCTTCTCCCGGTTGGACAAGCAGGTGCGCTACGCATCGGCCATCAACCGCCCGGTGGAGTCCGGCAGCGACTGGTACGTCGAGTTCGTCACCATCGACCCCTCCAACACCCAGGTATGCCGGCAGTGGCGACTGGTGAACTCCACCCATCTGCTGCAGCAGCGCTCCTGGCCGGCGGCGAGCACGCCGAGCAGCGCCCCGACCTGGTCGACGGTGGCGACGTCGGTGACGAACGACCCCACGACGCAGCCGCCGTTCACCTTCACCGCCTCCAGCGCAGCGGCCCCGTCCCAGCAGCTCGGGGTCAACCTGGTGGTGAGCCGGGGGAGCCTGGCCGCGGGCACGGTGCAGCTGACGACGACCTTCGCCGCACGCAACACGGACGTGACGACCGCGACGAACGCGGATGCCAACAACGACGGAGTCTCCGACACCCAGGTGTGTCAGAACGGGGTGGGGCGGCCATGACCGGTGTGCTGGCGGGTCTGCACGGGGCGGTGCGCCGCTGCGGCGGCGCCCGCAAGGGTGCCGACCCCGGGTCGGAGGCGGGTGCCGCGCTGGCACTGACGATCTTCCTGATCATGCTGATCGGGGTGCTCAGCCTGAGCATCGCCGGGGCCGTGCTGGCGCAGACCTCACCGACGCAGGTCGAGCAGAAGAACACCGTCACCCTGTCCGCCGCCGAGGCCGGGATCGACGTCGCACTGAACCGGCTGCGGGCGGCCAACGACGGCGCCGGCGCGGGAGTGCTGACCGACCTGCCCTGCACGGCGGCGACCGGTACGACGCTCAGCGGTTCGGTGGGGCCCTCGAACGGTGCGCCGCAGTACGCCGTGACGATCCGCTACTTCGGGTCCGATCCCTCCGCGGAGTCGGCGTCGTGGCGCAACGTGAACGCGCAGGGCTGCAGCGGCGCGCACCCGACGGCGGTACCCCTGTACGCGCTGTTGGAGTCGACGGGGTCGGCGAGCGCCGTCCCCGGCCACGCCGCGACCGTCGCCGACCGGACGGTGGAGGCGACGTACCGCTTCACCGTGACCAACGTGAACATCCCCGGTGGTGCGCTGCCGATCTTCGACTCCAACGCCATCACCAACTGGTGCATCGCGGTGGACCACGCGGCCGTCAACCAGGCCGTCAAGGTGCGGGCCTGCTCGGGGGCGGACACCCAGAAGTGGTCGTACACCACCGACCTGCTGCTGCAGATGCAGGACTCCACCGGTTCCACCTACTGCCTGTCGGCCAACCACGCCGCCGGTTCCGCCGCCGTGCTGGCTGCCTGCGACCCGCTGGACACCAAGCAGATCTGGGGGTACGACGGCAACAAGGAGTTCGAGGGCGCCGCCGCGGTGAACGGTGGCCTGACCGGGTCGTGCTTCTACGCCAGTTCGCTGACCAACGGCGCGGCGGTGAAGTACGGCAACTGCCAGACCCAGATCATCCCCGACTCGACCGTCGGCCCGGGGCGCGCCGGGAGCGACATGAGCCGCGCCGACGGCACCTGCCGCGACGCGGGTGGCAACCTCGTGACGAACTGCACCTTCCAGATCGTGAACTACAAGTACTTCGGGCGCTGCATCGACATGACCCACCAGTCCGTCACCAGCACCTGGATGATCGGTTACGTCTGCAAGGAGACGCCCGGCACGTCCTTCATCGCCTGGAACCAGAAGTTCTTCTGGGACCCCGCGCACGCGATGTTCTGCACCGACAACAGCGGCGCCACCGTCACCGGATGCGGGACGCCGTCCGGCTCGCTGTACTGCCTGTACGACGGCACCACCATGGCGAACTCGCTGCCGGGGACCCGGGTACTGCTGAAGCTGTGCAACACCGCCGATCCCTCCCAGCGCTGGGGCCGCCGCTTCGGCACCGGCTCCTACTCCGACTCGTGGAACATCTACACCCTGCGCGAAGGGCTGTGCCTCGAGCTCAGCGCCAACTACCCGCCGGAGGCCTCGGCCATCGACCAGCCCTGGGGCATGATCATCGTCAACACCTGCGACGGGTCGACCGCGCAGAAGTGGAACGCCCCCGCGAACCTGTCGGCGGCATCGCTGCAGAACACCTTCGAGCACGTCCCGTGACCGCGGACCCGGACGGGGGTTACCGGACCGGGCCCGCAACGGGTGCGCTAGGTTCGGCGCGTGCACGCTGATCAGGCCGCCCTGGTGGTGATCCTCGGGGTCCTGGGCCTGCTCGTCGGGTCCTTCCTGAACGTGGTGATCGCCCGGGTGCCCGCGGGGGAGTCGGTGGTCCGCCCGGGCAGCCGGTGCCCCGCCTGCCTGCAGCCGATCGCCCCGCGGGACAACGTCCCGGTGGTCTCGTGGTTGCTGCTGCGCGGTCGGGCACGCTGCTGCGGGGTGCGGATCTCCGCCCGGTACCCGCTGGTCGAGGGCGGCACGGCGGTCTTCTTCGCGGCGGTGACCGCGTGGCTCGGCGCGTCGTGGGCGCTGCCGGCCTACCTGGCCCTGGCCGCGGCGAGCGTCGCCCTGGCGGTGATCGACGTCGACACCCTGCGGCTGCCGGTGGTCGTGGTGGTGCCCGCCTTCGCCGCGGGCGTGCTGCTGCTGGGCATGGCCTCGATCGCGGACGGCGACGCCTCCGCGGCCCTGCGCGCGGTGCTCGGCGCGGCGGCGCTGTGGTTGCTGTACCGGCTGCTGCACGCGGTCTACCCGCGCGGGATGGGCTACGGCGACGTCCGGCTGGCCGGGTTGGTGGGGCTGTACCTGGGGTGGATGGGCTGGGACCGGGTCGTGGTGGGGGGCTTCTTCGGCTTCCTCACCGGCGGTCTGGGTGGCGTGCTGCTGATGCTCGGCGGCCGCGGGGGCCTGAAGACGCAGATCCCGTACGGGCCGTACCTGTTGCTGGGTGGCTGGATCGGGCTGGTCTGGGGAGCAGGCATCGCCGGCTGGTACCTAGGCACGGCCGGCCTCTAGCCGGCTGGCACGGCCGGCCTCTAGCCGGCTGGCACGGCCGGCCTCTAGCCGGCTCGGCCGGCCTCAGCGGCCGGCCCGTCGACGGCCGGGAACGGCCGTTGCGCCGATCGGGCGAAGCACTCCGCCGCCCGGGCGATCGGGTTCCCCCACCGGCTCAAGCGGCCCTGCCGCGGGCCCGATCACGCTGAAGGGCTCGCTTGTTCGGAGCGGGTCCGGCCTGCAGGCGAGAGGGGAAGTCCATGGCGGGTCGTACAGCCATCGGGTTGGACATCGGGACGTCGGTGGTCCGAGCCGTCGAGCTGTCGTTCGGCCGCGCGGGCCTGACGCTCGAACGCTTCGGGCAGGTGGTCCTTCCGGACGGCGCGGTCCGGGACGGCGAGGTGGTCGAGCCGGAGCAGGTGGTGTCCTGCCTGCGCCAGCTCTGGTCGGCGACCGGCTTCTCGCACAAGAAGGTGGTCATGGGGGTGGCGAACCAGCGGGTGATCGTGCGCCAGTTGGAGCTGCCCTGGACCCCGCGCGAGGAACTGCGCGCCAGCCTGCCCTTCCAGGTGCAGGACTTCCTCCCGATCCCGATCGAGCAGGCGGTGCTCGACTTCTTCCCGCTGGAGGACATCACCGACCCCTCCGGTGCGCGCACCCTGCGCGGGCTGCTCGTGGCCGCCGCGCAGGACACGGTGCTGGCGAACGTGCGCTGCGCGGAACGGGCCGGGCTCACGGTGAGCTCGGTGGACCTGACCTCCTTCGCGGTGCTGCGCTCGCTGGGCAAGCAGACCGGGCCGGACGTCGAGACGGAGGCGCTGATCGACGTCGGCGCGCGGATCACGAACGTGGTGGTGCACAGCTCCGGCGTGCCCCGCTTCGTGCGCATCCTGCTGATGGGCGGCCAGGACGTCACCGACGCGGTGTCCGAGCGGCTGGGCATCCCCACCGGCGAGGCCGAGGCGCTGAAGCAGCAGGTGGCCCAGGCGACGTCGGACGAGGACCTCGCCGAGGTGGGCCGGGCGGTGGCGTCAACCGCGCAGGACTTCGTGGACGAGATCCGCGGCTCGCTGGACTACTACGCCGCCTCCAACCCGGGCGTGCCGGTGGAGCGGATCGTGCTCTCCGGTGGCGGCTCCCAGCTCGACGGCCTGATCGACCGGCTGGCCGGGGCCACGCGGCTGCCGGTGATCGCCGGCGACCCGCTGGTGGCGCTGCGGGTCGGCCGTACCGGGTTGGACACCGACCAGCTCGAGTTCGTCAAGCCTCTCGCCGCGGTGCCGGTGGGCCTGGCTCTGGGAGCCTTCTGATGACCGTCCAGCCGCAGGAACAGATGAGCCCCGTGCAGGAGGGCCCGGTGGTGAGCCGGGTCGACTGGGCGCCCGTCCCGCGGGTGAACCTGCTGCCCCCGGAGGTGCTGCAGGCCCGGCGGTTCCGGGTGGTGCGCTGGCGGCTGATGCTGGCGGGCGCCGCCACCCTGGCGCTCGTCGCGGGCGCGGTCTACTGGGCGCAGAGCGGGGTCGGGGCCGCCCAGGACGAACTTGCCATCACCCAGGCGCAGACGACCCTGCTGCACCGCCAGGAGGCGAAGTACGCGACGGTGCCCGCGCTGCTCTCGCAGTTGGACGCGGCCCGCTCGGCCCGCCAGGTGGCGCTCGGGCAGGACGTGCTCTGGTACCGCTTCCTCAACGACGTGGCGCTGGCCACCCCGGCCAACGTCTCGCTCACCACCTTGAGCGCGACCCTGACCGCGACCTCGGGCGCGGCGGCCGCGCCGAGCTCGGGGAGCGACCCCCTGGTGCCGGCGGGGATCGGCAGCGTGACGGTGACCGGTACCGCCGCCGGGTATCCGGACGTCGCAGCCTGGCTGCAGTCCATCGCCGCCGTGAAGGGTCTGGACGCCTCGACCCTGCAGAACGCCACCCGGGGGGCCGCCAGTTCCGGCGGCTCCACCAGCGCCGCACCGGGAGCGGTGACCTTCACCACCACCGTGGTGGTCACCGCGGCGGCGCTGTCCCATCGCTACGACCAGAAGGCCGGCTGACATGCTGCGGACCCGGACCGGACGCTGGACGGCGGCGACCCTCGCCCTGTGTGTGCTGACGCTGGTGGCCGCGTGGTTCACCCTGGTCGAGCCGCGCCGGTCCGAGGCGGCCTCGCTGAGCGCGCAGAACACTGCGACCCAGCAGACGAACGACCTGTTGACGGTGCGCATCGAGCAGCTGAAGGCGCAGTTCGCCGCGTTGCCCACGACGCAGACCCAGCTGGCTGCCATCCGCCGCCAGCTTCCGACGGACACCGCAATGCCGCAGCTGGTGCGTGATCTCAACGCGATGGCCGACGCCACCGGTGTCACCCTGACCACGCTCACCCCCGGTGGCGGGCAGATCCTCGCCGGAACGGGTGCCACCGCCTCCTCCGGGTCGGGCTCGGTCGCCGCCGGAGCCGTGGTCGCGGTGCCGCTGACCATCGTGGTGGACGGTGACTACTTCCAGGCGGTGGCCTTCCTGCAGAAGCTGCAGGCAGGGCTGCCTCGCGCGGTGCTGATCAGCGGGGTCCAGGTGGGTGCCGCATCCTCCACCGCCACTGCGTCCTCGACCTCGACCTCGACCGCCACGGCGACGGCCTCCGCGAGCGGTACCACCGGGCGGGTGGAGGTCACCCTCTCCGGCCAGGTCTTCGTGATGCCGGGTGCCGCCACGAGCACCCCGAGCCCGTCGAGCACCTCGGGAGCGACGCCATGACCCTGGATGTCTCTGCGCACGGCACGCTGTTGCCGGGGGTTCCCCGGCAGGGCGGTCCCGACAAGGAGCCCGGCGGGCAGGGCCCGCGCCGGCGTGGCCGGTGGGTCCTGGCCGGGGCCCTGGCCGTCGTCGTCGCCGGTCTGGCTGCCGCCGGGTACCTGCTGCTCGGGGGTGGCGGCGGCGGGGACACCGGCGTGGTCGCGGCGGCCACCCACCGGGCCGGCGGGCAGAGCGCCCCGGCGAGCGCCACCACGTCCCCGGTGCCGTCGGCGACCTCGGCGAGCGCGGCCCGCAACCCGTTCGCCGTGTCGGTGGCGACCGGCGCGGCGGCGAGCGCGACCGGCGCCCCGGCGCCGACCGTCACGGTGACCACCACGGTGACGAGCACGGCGAGCGCGGCGGCGACGACCTATCTCGGGTTGTACGGCTACACCGCCGCCGGCAAGGCGGACTTCTGGGTGAACGCCCGCGAGTACGTGGTCGAGCGTGGGGGCCGACTTCGCCTCGTCGTACACCTTCGTATCGCAGACATCGGCGAACTGCGCCCGGGTGCTGCACGCGGGGCAGACCCGCACGATCTGCCCCGGTGAGGTACAGGCCGTCAGCTGACCCGAGGCGCCGCCGGCCACCGCCGGGGCCCGTGGGAGGATCGGCCCATGCTGCGCTGGCTCACCGCGGGGGAGTCCCACGGCCCCGCCCTCATCGGTGTCCTGGAGGGGCTTCCCGCCGGTGTGGGCGTGACCACGCACGACGTGCGGGCCGCCCTCGCCCGCCGGCGGCTGGGTCACGGCCGTGGCGCCCGGATGAGGTTCGAGCAGGACGAGGTGCGCTTCGTCGGCGGGGTCCGGCACGGGCTCACCCAGGGCGGTCCGGTGGCCGTCGAGGTGGGCAACACCGAGTGGCCCAAGTGGGAGACGGTGATGGCCGGCGACCCGGTGGACGCCGCGCGGCTCGCCGAGCAGGCCCGCAGTGCCCCGCTGACCAGGCCCCGGCCCGGCCACGCCGACCTGGTAGGCATGCAGAAGTACGGGTTCGACGACGCCCGCCCCGTGCTGGAGCGCTCCTCGGCGCGCGAGACGGCGGCCCGGGTGGCGCTCGGCGCGGTGGCAGCGGCCTTCCTCGCCCAGGCTGCCGGGGTGCAGCTGGTCAGCCACACGGTCGCGATCGGGCCGGTGTCCGTGCCCGTCGACGCCGGGCTGCCCGGCCCGGCGGACGTCGGCGGCCTGGACGCCGACCCCGTGCGCTGCCATCACCCGGCCACCTCGGCGGCCATGGTCGCCGAGATCGACGACTGCCGGCGCGAGGGGGACACCGTCGGCGGGGTGGTGGAGGTGCTCGCGTTCGGGCTGCCGCCGGGCCTGGGCAGTCACGTGCACTGGGACCGCAGGCTCGACGCCCGGCTGGCCGGAGCCCTGATGGGCGTGCAGGCGATCAAGGGGGTCGAGGTCGGCGACGGCTTCGTCACCGCGACCAGGCGCGGCTCGCAGGCCCACGACGAGATCGAACGCGGGGACGACGGCCTGCTGCACCGGCGTACCGGGCGGGCCGGTGGCGTCGAGGGCGGGATGACCACCGGAGACGTGCTGCGGGTGCGGGCGGCGATGAAGCCGATCTCGACCGTCCCCCGGGCGCTGGCCACGGTCGACGTGGCCAGCGGGGAGCCGGCGGTGGCGATCAACCAACGCTCCGACGTCTGCGCCGTTCCCGCGGCCGGGGTGGTCGCGGAGGCGATGGTCGCGCTGGTGCTGGCAGATGCCGTGCTGGAGAAGTTCGGCGGTGACGCGGTGGCGGAGACGCGCCGGAACCTGCGGGCCTACCTGGAGGCCGTTCCCCCGCTGCGGCGGACCCTCGACCCGGGGGTGGCGCGCCCGTGAGCGGCCCGGTGGTGGTGCTGGTCGGCCCTCCGGGGGCGGGAAAGTCCGCCGTCGCGGTGGAGCTCGCGCGGCTGCTCGGGGTGTCGGCCCGTCGCACCGACGCCGATGTGGAGGCCGCGGCCGGCGCCAGCGTGGGCGAGATCTTCGTCGACCAGGGCGAGGCCGCCTTCCGCGAGCTCGAGCGGGCGGCGGTGGCGCGCGCTCTGGCCGAGCACCGTGGGGTGCTGGCGCTGGGTGGCGGCGCGGTGCTCGACCCGCGACCCAGCGGCTGCTCGCCGGGCGCCGGGTGGTGTTCCTCGACGTCGGGGTGGCCGACGCGGCCCGCCGGATCGGGCTGAACCGTGACCGACCGCTGCTGGTGGGCAATCCCCGGGCCCAGTGGGTGCGGCAGATGGAGGCGCGCAGGGGGGTCTACGAGCAGGTCAGCACGGTCCGGGTGCTCACCGATGGGCTGGACCCGGCCGCAGTGGCCCGGGCGGTGCTGGACGCGCTGGGGCCGCTGCCGGTGCCGGGGCTGAGGGCTGAGTCCCTGCCGGGCCGCGAGCAGGGCGGCGGAGAACCCGGGCCCGAACCCGGCCTGCCGGGGGGACCGCGGCGATGAGCGCCCCGACCGTGCTGCGGGTGGGGCCGGGGAGCGCGGGCGATGCCGGCCGGGACGGCGGCTACGACGTCCTCATCGGGCACGGCCTCGACGCCCGGCTCCCGGGGCTGCTGGAGGGCGCGCAGCGGGTGCTGCTGGTGCATTCGCCGCAGCTGGGCGCTCGGGCCGAGCAGCTGGTGGGAGTGCTGCGCGCGGCCGGCTTCGAGGTGCTGGCCGAGCCGTTGCCCGACGCGGAGGCGGCGAAGACGGCGCAGGTGGCGGAGGGGTTGTGGCGCCGACTCGCGCTCAGCCGGGTTCACCCGCGGCGACGCCGTGGTGGGGCTGGGCGGGGGAGCGGTCACCGATCTTGCGGGCTTCGTGGCCGCCACCTGGCTGCGCGGGGTGCGGGTGGTGCAGGTGGCCACCACCCTGGTCGGGATGGTGGACGCCGCCGTCGGCGGCAAGACCGGGATCAACCTGCCGGAGGGCAAGAACCTCGTCGGCGCGTTCCACCCGCCGGCCGGCGTGCTGTGTGACCTGTCGGCGCTGCGCACGTTGCCGCGCCGCGATCTGCTGGCAGGCATGGCCGAGGTGGTCAAGTGCGGGTTCATCGTCGACCCGGCGATCCTCGACCTGGTCGAGGCGGACACGGCGGCGGCGACGGACTGGCAGGGCCCGCAGCTGCGCGAACTGGTAGAGCGCAGCGTGGCAGTGAAGGCGAGCGTGGTGACGGCCGATCTGCGCGAGTCCTCGCTGCGCGAGATCCTCAACTACGGCCACACCTTCGCCCACGCGGTCGAGCAGGTGGAGGGGTACACCTGGCGGCACGGCGACGCGGTGGCCGTGGGCATGCTCTACGCCGCGCAGCTCGGGGAGCTGGCGGGGCTGACCCCCGCCGGGCTCGTGACGCGGCACCGCGAGGTGCTGTCCAGGCTCGGGCTGCCGCAGACCTACCCGGCCGGCCGCTGGGCGGCGCTGCGGGCGGCCATGCGCCGGGACAAGAAGGCGCGCGGGAGCCGGCTGCGCTTCGTCGTCCTCGCCGGGCCGGGCCTGCCCGAGCGGCTGGACGGCCCCGCCGAGGACCTGCTGCTCGGGGCGTACGCCGCCGTCAGCCGGTGAGCCGGGGCCCCGCCCGGAGTCCTCGCGGCGGGCCGCCGGCCGGCGGGCGATGGCGGCCCCGCCGCGGGCGGGCAGTAGCATGGCCGCCGATCCCTGGCCCGTCGGCGCCGAGCGGCGGGAGCTGCGGGGCCGGGGCCGCTGACGTGTCACCGGGGTGTACCCGGTGCACGGACCCGACACCTGCGAGGACGACCCCGACGTGGCGACGACCAACGACCTCAAGAACGGCCTGGTGCTCAACCTCGACGGCCAGCTGTGGGCGGTCGTCGAGTTCCAGCACGTCAAGCCCGGCAAGGGCGGCGCCTTCGTGCGGACGAAGCTGAAGAACGTGCTGTCCGGCAAGGTCGTCGACAAGACCTTCAACGCGGGCACGAAGGTCGACACCGCGAACGTCGACAAGCGCGACATGCAGTACCTGTACACGCGACGGCACGGACTTCGTCTTCATGGACGCCGAGCACCTACGACCAGATCAGCGTCTCCGAGGCCACCGTCGGCGACGCGGCGAACTTCATGCTGGAGAACCAGGACGCGATCGTCGCGCTGCACGAGGGCTCCGCGCTGTACGTCGAGCTGCCCGCGCTCCGTCGTGCTGGAGCTCACCTACACCGAGCCGGGCCTGCAGGGCGACCGCTCCACCGGCGGCACCAAGCCCGCCACGCTGGAGACCGGCTACGAGATCCAGGTGCCGCTGTTCCTGGACACCGGCACGAAGGTCAAGGTGGACACCCGCACGGGTGACTACCTCGGCCGGGTGAACGACTGACGCGGCGGACGGCCCGACGTGGCTGCCCGCAGCAAGGCGCGCAAGCGCGCGCTCGACGTCCTGTTCGAGGCCGACCAGCGCGGCGTCGACGCCGCTCGCCGTGCTGGCCGAGCGGGCGGCGCGCTGGCCGACCCGCCGGTACCCGAGTACACCGGCAGACGCTGGTCGAGGGGTCGCTGGAGCACCGGCGAGCGCATCGACGAGCTGATCTCGACGTACTCCCAGGGCTGGACGCTGGAGCGGATGCCCGGCGGTCGACCGGGCGGTGCTGCGCCTCGGCGCTGGGAGCTGCTGTTCAACGACGAGGTGCCCGACGCGGTGGCCATCGACGAGGCGGTGGAGCTGGCCCAGGCGCTGTCGACCGACGACTCGCCGCGGTTCGTGAACGGCGTGCTGGCCCGGATCTGCTCGAGCTGAAGCCCAGCGTGGCTCTGAGGCTGAGGCTGAGGCTGAGCGCCGAGGCTGGTCGGCGGGCCGGGGATCGAGGCTGGCCCGGCGCGCTGGAAGTCACCGGGCCGGCCGCAGTGGCCGATCCTCGGCGGCTCACGGCGCCGGCGGGCGTCGGCGTTGAGCACGCCCCAGGCGATCAGCTGGTCGGCCAGCGTCGCCGGCGGGCACGTCGTAGATGACGGCGAGGGTGCGCAGGTCGTCGGCGCGGATCGAGAGGACCTTGCCGTTGTAGTCGCCGCGCTGGGCCTGGATGGTCGCGGCGTAGCGGGCCAGCGGGCCGGCCTTCTCGGCGGGGACTCGCTGCAGCCGCTCGAGGTCGAGGACGAGCTGCGGCGGCGGCTCGACGCCGCGCCGTGCGGGGCGGCGTCGGGCAGCAGCGCCGCGACGGGGACGCCGTAGAAGTCCGCGAGCTCGGCGAGCCGCTGGACGGTGACGGCACGGTCGCCGCGCTCGTAGGAGCCGACGACGACGGCCTTCCAGCGGCCCTCGGACTTCTCCTCGACGCCGTGCAGGGACAGACCCTGCTGGGTGCGGATGGCGCGGAGTCGGGCGCCGAGCGCCCGTGCGTAGTCGGAGGCCATGCGGTGATGGTCACGGAGCGTGACATCATTCGTCAAGCTGGAACGCCGAATCGGTGCGGACTACGCGCTCGTCCGGGTCAGTAAAAGCGCCGGTTCGTCTGAAAAAGATCCACCCACCGTTCGGCGGAGGGTTGCGGTGCGCTGCGACCCGGTCCGCGGCTCGGCGGGCCGCCGCCGGTCGCGCTGCGGTGCCTGGTCAGCGGCTCCCGGACGGGGTGGCGGCAGGTCGGGGGACCGGCCCGCGACCACTCCCGACGGCCGGCGCCGCCGGTCACGAACTTCCTTTAAGGACCCGTCCAGTGAGGCGGGGAAGGAGGTCGAGGTCATGCCCGCACGCCCGTCCGGCACCCCCGCCGAAGGGCCCCTCGAGGGGCCCGGCGAGCCCGTCCGGACCGTCCTCGAGGCGGCCGAGATCGGCCGGGCGCTGACCCGGATCGCGCACGAGATGATCGAGCGGAACAAGGGAGCCGACGACCTCGTCGCTGCTCGGCATCCCGACCCGCGGGGTGCCGCTGGCCCAGCGGCTGGCGGCCCGCCTCGGCGGATCGCGGGCCGCGACGGTCCCGGTCGGGTCGCTCGGACGTCACCATGTACCGCGACGACCTGCGTCGCCAGCCCACCCGCAGCATCGCCGAGACGCGAGCTGCCCGCCGGCGGCATCGACGACAGCGTGGTGGTGCTGGTGGACGACGTGCTCTACTCCGGCCGCACCGTGCGCGCCGCGCTCGACGCGCTCAGGACCTGGGGCGGCCCTCCGCCATCCAACTGGCGGTGCTCGTCGACCGCGGCCATCGCGAGCTGCCGATCCGCGCCGACTACGTCGGCAAGAACGTGCCCACCTCGCCCGGCGAGACTCATCGCGGTGTGCCTGAGCGGAGAAGACGGCCTCGACGAGGTGCAGATCCGCGAACTGGAGGAGTAACGGATGACCGCAAGACCTCTCTCGGCCGCGGAGCTCGACCGCCGAGGACATCGCCGCCGTGCTCGACACCGCCGAGCCGATGACCGCTCATCCATCGACCGCCCGATCAAGAAGCTGCCCACCTTGCGCGGCCGGACGGTGGCCAACCTTTTCTACGAGGCCTCGACCCGCACCCGCATCCGCTTCGAGCTGGCCGCCAAGCGGCTGTCCGCGGACAGCATCAGCTTCTCCGCCACGGGCTCCAGCGTGTCCAAGGGGGAGTCGCTCAAGGACACGGTGCGCAACATCGAGGCGATGGGCGTCGACGTCGTGGTCATGCCGGCACGCGGCCTCCGGCGCGCCGCACTCATCGCCCGCAACGGTGCGACGGCCTCGGTGATCAACGCCGGCGACGGCAGCACGAGCACCCGACCCAGGGGTTGCTCGACATGTTCACCATGCGCCGCCAGCTCCGGGGGCGACGGGCGACCTCACGGGGATCAAGGTCGCGATCGTCGGGCGACCTCACTGCACAGCCGGGTGGCGCGCTCGAACATCTGGGGCTGACCACGCTGGGGGCCGAGGTGCGCGTGGTGCGGGCCGGCGACGCTGACCCCGCGCGGGATCGAGCGCATGGGGGTGACGTGGACCTGCGAGGTGGAAGAAGCGTTGGAGGATGTGGACGTGGTCAACATCCTGCGCGTGCAGAAGGAGCGGCAGAGCGCGAACCTGCTGCCGAGCATGCGCGAGTATCGCGCTCTACTTCGGGGTGACCCGTGAGCGGCTGCGCGCGGCCAAGCCGGACGTGATCGATCATGCACCCGGGGCCGATGAACCGCGGGGTGGAGATCGCGCAGGACGTCGCCGAGGATCCGCGCACGTGATCCTGGATCAGGTCACCAACGGGGTGGCGGTGCGGATGGCCGTGCTCTATCTCCTGCTGGCCGGGGGGATGGACGACACGGGCCGGGGTCACCGGCGTGCCCGTGGCAACGAGCGAGGAAGGCCTGACCCGTGAGCCCTACTGACCGCGCCGGTGGTGCTGGTGCGCGGCGCACGCGTCCGCAGGCGCCCCGGCGGACCTGCTGCTGCGGGACGGGGTGGTCGCCGCAGCTCGGCACTACGGCCCGGCGGGGGCCGTGCGGCGCGACGTGGTGGACGACGACGGGCTGTCGCCCTGCCCGGGCCTGGTCGACCTGCACACCCACCTGCGCGAGCCCGGGCAGGGAGGAGGCCGAGACGGTGGCCAGCGGCACCGCGGCGGCGGCCCTGGGCGGTTTCACCGCCGTGTACGCGATGGCCAACACCGACCCGGTGGCCGACACCGCCGGGGTGG
>CAWARR010000012.1:0-80257 GCA_963784535.1 uncultured Actinomycetota bacterium
CTGGGCCTGAACGACTCGGTGGTGGAGGGGTTGCGCTGCCTGGACGTGCCCGCGTTCTCGGTGCAGTACCACCCCGAGGCGGCGGCCGGCCCGCACGACGCGGCGTACCTGTTCGACCGTTTCGCCGAGCTGATGGGCGCGCCGCGGGGCGCAGCCGGGGCACCACCGCCCGGGCGCGAGCACGCAGCCGGCGGTCACGAGGAGGGGAGGGGCTGATGCCGCGGCGCACCGACCTGCACAGCGTGCTGGTCATCGGTTCCGGCCCGATCGTCATCGGGCAGGCCTGCGAGTTCGACTACTCCGGGACCCAGGCCTGCCGCGTGCTGCGGGAGGAGGGCCTGCGGGTGGTCCTGGTCAACTCCAACCCGGCCACCATCATGACCGACCCCGAGTTCGCCGACGCCACCTACGTCGAACCGATCACGCCGGCGGTGGTCGAGGCGATCATCGCGCGCGAGCGACCCGACGCGCTGCTGGCCACCCTCGGCGGGCAGACGGCACTGAACACCGCGATGGCCCTGCACGCCGCCGGGGTGCTGGACAAGTACGGGGTCGAGCTCATCGGCGCCAACGTCGCGGCGATCGAGGCCGGGGAGGACCGGCAGCGCTTCAAGGAGGTCGTCGACCGGGTGGCCACCGGCTCGGGGCTGCAGGCCGCGGTGGCCCGCTCCCGGATCTGTCACTCGATGCCGGATTGCCTCGACGCCGTCGCCGAGCTGGGGTACCCGCTGGTGGTCCGGCCCTCGTTCACCATGGGCGGCCTCGGCTCGGGGATCGCCCACGACGAGGCCGGGCTGCGCCGCATCGCCGGCGCCGGGCTGCACTCCTCGCCCACCGGCGAGGTGCTGCTGGAGGAGTCGCTCATCGGCTGGAAGGAGTTCGAGCTCGAGCTGATGCGCGACCGCAACGACAACGTCGTGGTGGTCTGCTCGATCGAGAACCTCGACCCGATGGGCGTGCACACCGGTGACTCGATCACCGTCGCCCCGGCGCTGACCCTGACCGACCGCGAGTACCAGCAGTTGCGCGACATCGGACTCGCCGTCATCCGGGAGGTCGGGGTGGACACCGGCGGGTGCAACATCCAGTTCGCCGTGAACCCCGTCGACGGCCGGGTGATCGTGATCGAGATGAACCCGCGGGTGTCCCGGTCGAGCGCGCTGGCGAGCAAGGCCACCGGGTTCCCGATCGCGAAGATCGCCGCCCGGCTGGCGGTCGGCTACACCCTGGACGAGATCCCCAACGACATCACCCGCAAGACCCCCGCGAGCTTCGAGCCGACCCTCGACTACGTCGTGGTGAAGGTGCCGCGCTTCGCCTTCGAGAAGTTCCCCGCGGCCGACGCGACGCTGACCACGACGATGAAGTCGGTGGGGGAGGCGATGGCCATCGGCCGCTGCTTCACCGAGGCGCTGCAGAAGGCGATGCGGTCCCTGGAGAAGCGCGGCGCCTCGTTCCACTGGGACGGACCCGCGCCGGACGCGCCGGCCCGGGCAGCCCTGCTGGAGGCGATGGCCCGGCCCACGGAGGACCGGCTGCTCCAGGTGCAGCAGGCGATCCGTGCCGGGGCGGAGGTGGCCGAGCTGCACCGGGCCACGGGTATCGACCCCTGGTTCCTGGACCAGCTGGTGCTCATCGACGAGGTGGCCACGCAGGTGCGCGAGGCCGAGGCGCTCACCCCCGAACTGCTCCGCCACGCCAAGCGGCACGGGTTCTCCGACACCCAGCTCGGCGCGCTCCGGTCGATGCCCGAGGACGTGGTGCGCGGCGTCCGGCACGCCCTCGGGGTACGCCCGGTGTTCAAGGCCGTCGACACCTGCGCCGCCGAGTTCGCCGCCTCGACGCCCTACCACTACTCCTGCTACGACGAGGAGGACGAGGTAGTCGCCACCGGACGGGAGAAGGTGATCATCCTCGGGTCTGGGCCGAACCGGATCGGGCAGGGCGTCGAGTTCGACTACTCGTGCGTGCACGCCTCGTTCGCGCTGCGCGACGCCGGGTTCGAGACGGTGATGGTGAACTGCAACCCGGAGACCGTCTCGACCGACTACGACACCTCCGACCGGCTCTACTTCGAGCCGCTCACCCTCGAGGACGTGCTCGAGGTGGTGCACGCCGAGCAGCGCGGCGGCCACCTCGTGGGGGTGGTGGTCCAGCTCGGCGGGCAGACCCCGCTGTCGCTGGCGGCGCGGCTGGCGGCGGCGGGTGTCCCGGTGGTGGGGACCAGCCCCGAGGCGATCCACCTCGCCGAGGAACGCGGCGCCTTCGGGCGGGTGCTGGCCACCGCGGGGCTGCCGGCGCCCAAGCACGGCACCGCCTCCAGCTTCGTCGAGGCCCGCCGGATCGCCGACGAGATCGGCTACCCGGTGCTGGTGCGCCCCTCCTACGTGCTCGGCGGCCGCGGGATGGAGATCGTCTACGACGAGGAGATGCTCGCCGACTACATCGAGCGGGCCACCCAGGTCAGCCCCGAACATCCGGTGCTCGTCGACCGCTTCCTCGACGATGCGATCGAGATCGACGTCGACGCCCTGTTCGACGGCGAGCAGCTCTACCTCGGCGGGATCATGGAGCACATCGAGGAGGCCGGGATCCACTCCGGCGACTCCGCCTGCGTGCTTCCGCCGGTCACCCTCGGAGCGGGGGAGATCGAGCGGGTGCGTGCCAGCACCGAGGCCATCGCCCGCGGCATCGGGGTGCTCGGCCTGTTGAACGTCCAGTTCGCGCTCGCGTCGGGGGTGCTCTACGTGCTCGAGGCGAACCCGCGGGCGAGCCGGACCGCACCGTTCGTGTCCAAGGCGACGGCGGTGCCGCTGGCCAAGGCGGCGGCGCGGATCATGCTCGGCACGAGCATCGCGCAGCTGCGCGCGGAGGGACTGCTGCCGGCCGAGGGCGACGGGGGGACGCTGCCGGAGGACGTGCCGGTCTCGGTGAAGGAGGCGGTGCTGCCGTTCAAGCGCTTCCGCACCCCGGAGGGCAAGGTGGTCGACACCCTGCTCGGGCCCGAGATGCGCTCCACCGGTGAGGTGATGGGCATCGACGTCGACTTCCCCCGGGCCTTCGCCAAGTCGCAGTCCGCGGCCTACGGGGGACTGCCCGACGGGGGCCGGGTCTTCGTCTCCGTGGCGGACGGGGACAAGCGGGCGATGGTGCTGCCGGTGAAGCGGCTGGTGGACCTCGGTTTCGAGGTGCTCGCCACGGCGGGTACGGCGCAGGTGCTGCGCCGTAACGGGATCCGCAGCACGGTGGTGCGCAAGCACAGCCAGGGGACCGGGCCCGACGGCGAGCCCACCATCGTCGACCGGATCACGGCCGGGGAGGTGGCCATGGTGGTGAACACCCCGAGCGGTCCGGCCGCCCGGCACGACGGCTACGAGATCCGGGCGGCGACGACGGCGGTGGACAGCCCGATCATCACCACGGTGCAGCAGCTCTCCGCAGCCGTGCAGGCGATCGAGGCGGCCCGCGACGAGCCGGTGAGGGTGGGCAGCCTGCAGGAGCACGCGGCGAGGCTGCGCGCCGCCCGCGGCCGGCCGGGTGCCTCCACGACGGGGGCGGACCCGCGGTGAGCGCGCCGTCCGGGCCGGTGCAGGTCGGCGCCACCGTCGTCGACAACCTTCCCGCCGGCGCCTACCGCCGGCTGGTGCTGCACGCGCCGTCGGTGGCGGGGCGGGCCCGCGCCGGGCAGTTCGTGGCCGTGGCTGCCGGGGAGGAGCCCACTGCGACCCTGCTGCGGCGGGCCTTCTCCGTGCACCGCACCGACCCCGGCCAGGGCCGCCTGGAGGTCGTGGTGGCCGCGCACGGGGTGGGCAGCAGCTGGGTGTCGCGGCGTTGCGCCGGTGACCGGCTCGACCTGGTCGGCCCGCTCGGGCGCCCCTTCCCGGCCGCCCCGGCGGGCGGGACGTGTGTGCTGGTGGGGGGCGGCTACGGAAGCGCTCCGCTGAGCTGGCTGGCGGGCGACCTGGTCGCCGCCGGGAACCGGGTGCACGCCGTCGTCGGTGCCGCCGACCGGGAGCGGCTCTTCGGCGTGGAGCAGTTGGGCCCGGTCGCCGAATCGGTCACGGTCACCACCGACGACGGCTCGTCCGGGGTGTCCGGCAGGGTCACGGCGGTGCTGCCGCAGGTGCTCGCGAGCAGCGCGGCCGGGGTGGTCTACGCCTGCGGGCCGATGGCGATGCTGCGGGCGGTCAGCGAGCTGGCGGGCGGCCTGGGGGTGCCCACCTGGTGCACCGTGGAGGAGTCCATGGCCTGCGGGATCGGGGTGTGCATGACCTGCGTGCTGCCCGTGCGCGGCGCCGACGGGGTGACCCGGATGGTGCGCTCGTGTGCCGAGGGCCCGACCTTCGCCGGGGATGCGGTGCGCTGGGACGCGGTGGCCGCCGGGCCCGGGCAGCGCGGCAGCCAGGTGCCCGCCGACTGCCACGGGTCGGCAGCGACGACGGGAGCGCACGGATGAGCACGATCGCGGCACCACCTGCCGTGCCGGTGGACCTGTCCACCGAACTGGCCGGCCTCACCCTGCCCAACCCGGTGATGACCGCCAGCGGCTGCGCCGCGGCCGGGCGCGAGCTGGACCAGTTCTTCGACGTGGCCCGGCTCGGCGCCGTGGTGACGAAGTCGGTGATGCGGGAACCGCGGGCCGGCCGGCCCACCCCGCGGATGGCGGAGACCCCCTCGGGGATGCTGAACTCGATCGGCCTGCAGGGCCCGGGGATCGACGCGTTCTGCGCCGAGGACCTGCCCTGGCTCAGGGAGCGTGGCGCCCGGGCGATCGTGTCGGTCGCCGGCAACGACGCCGAGGAGTTCGCCGAGCTCGCCGGGCGGCTCGCCGGCGAGCCCGGGGTGGCGGCGTTGGAGGTGAACATCTCCTGCCCGAACGTGGCCAACCGCGGCCTGGTCTTCGCCTGCGACCCGGTCTCGGCGACGGGTGTGCTGCGCGGGGTGGTGGCGGCGGTGCAGGGCCGGGTGCCGGTACTGGCCAAGCTGTCCCCGGACGTCACCGACATCGTCGCCGTGGCGCGGGCCTGCCTGCAGGCGGGTGCCGACGGGCTGTCGATGATCAACACCCTGCTGGGCATGGTCATCGACACCACCACGCTGCGTCCGGCGCTCGCCGGGGTGACCGGCGGGCTGTCGGGCCCGGCGATCCGCCCGGTGGCCGTGCGCTGCGTCTGGCAGGTGCACGCGGCGATGCGCGCAGGGCTGCTGCCGGCGGCGCCGATCGTCGGCATCGGCGGGGTGATGACCGGCCTGGACGCGCTGCAGCTCATCCTCGCCGGGGCTGTGGCGGTGCAGGTGGGCACGGCGACCTTCCACGATCCCGGTGCCCCGGTGCGGGTGCTCGCGGAGTTGCAGCAGGCGCTGGCCGAGCGCGGGTTCGCCCGCCTCGGCGAGGCTGTCGGGTTCGCCCACCGGGCGGGGGAGCGGTGACAGTGCGAGAGCCGTTCGGCGCGCGGCTGCGGGCGGCCACGGCCGCGCGCGGACCCCTGTGTGTGGGGATCGACCCGCACCCCGCGCTGCTGGGCGAGTGGGGCCTGGACGACGACGCCGCCGGCCTGGAACGGTTCGCGATGACCGCGGTGGAGGCGCTCGCGGGCAGCGTCGCCGTGCTCAAGCCGCAGCTGGCGTTCTTCGAACGGCACGGCTCGCGCGGGTTGGCCGTGCTCGAGCGCGTGCTGGAGGCGGCCTGCGCCGGCGGCGCGCTGACGATCGCCGACGCCAAGCGCGGCGACATCGGCTCGACCATGAGCGCCTACGCGGACGCCTTCGTGGGGGAGGGATCGCCGCTGGCCGCCGACGCGGTGACCGCCTCGCCCTACCTGGGATTCGGGGCGTTGCGCCCGCTGCTGGACCTCGCCGCGGACACCGGCCGCGGCGTGTTCGTGCTCGCGCTGACCTCCAACCCGGAAGGGGCGCAGGTGCAGCACGCCCGCGGTGCTGACGGGCGTACCGTCGCGCAGGCCGTGCTCGACGCCGTCGCGGCCGAGAACGACGGTGCCACCCCGCTCGGGTCGGTCGGCGCCGTCGTGGGGGCCACCGTCGGGGCCTCCGCGGCGGCGTCCGCCGCCGGGACCCGGCACCGGTTGGCGGTGAACGGGCCGCTGCTGGCCCCGGGGATCGGCGCGCAGGGGGCCACCGCGGCGGACCTCGCCGCGGTGTTCGGCCCGGCGCTGGCGGACGTGCTGCCGAGTTCCAGCCGGGAGGTGCTGCGCGGCGGCCCGTCGGTGCGCGGGCTGCGCTCCGCCGCCGAGCGGGCGCAGGGCGAGCTGGCTGCGGTGCTGTCCCGGTGACGCGGCAGCGGGCACGTATCACAGCGGGTTCGGCGCGACACCCAGGGGCCGCGTTGCTCCCGGCCAGCACGACTCGGTAGGTTCAAGCCCTGCTGTCGGTGCGGGATCGGACCCGTGCCGCCGTACCTCCCCGATCGACTGAGGTGACCCTGTGGCACTGCCTCCCCTGACCCCTGAGCAGCGCGCCGCGGCCCTGGAGAAGGCCGCTGCCGCCCGACGTGCCCGCGCCGAGGTGAAGAACCGCCTGAAGTACTCCCAGGGCTCGCTGGGAGAGGTGATCCGCGAGGGCCAGGCGAACGAGGTCATCGGGAAGATGAAGGTCTCGGCGCTGCTGGAGGCGTTGCCCGGAGTGGGCAAGGTGCGCGCCCGCCAGATCATGGAGGAGATCGGGATCTCGGAGTCCCGCCGGGTGCGCGGGCTGGGGTCCAACCAGATCGCGGCGCTCGTCGACCGCTTCACGCGCTGACCTGCGGCGGTGAGCCAGGGGGGCGTCGCCAGCTCGCGGTTGACGGTCCTGGCCGGCCCCACCGCGGTGGGCAAGGGGACGGTCTCGACGGACATCCGGGAGCGTTACCCCGAGGTGTGGCTGTCGGTCTCGGCGACCACCCGCCCGGCCCGCCCGGGCGAGCTGGACGGGGTCCACTACCACTTCGTCACCGCAGCGCGTTTCGACGCCATGGTGGCTGCGGGCGAGCTGCTGGAGTGGGCGGTCGTGCACGGCACGCATCGCTACGGCACCCCCCGGAGGGCGGTCGAGGACGCGGTGCGGCTCGGGAAGCCGGCGCTGCTGGAGATCGACCTGCAGGGCGCCCGCCAGGTGCGCACCTCGATGCCGGGGGCCCTGTTCGTCTTCCTGGCCCCTCCGTCGTGGGAGGAACTGGTGCGCCGGCTGGTCGGGCGGGGCACCGAGACCGCCGAGGAGCGGGAGCGGCGGCTGTCCACCGCGCGGCTGGAACTGGCCGCGGAGCGGGAGTTCGACAAGACCATTGTCAACGCCGAGGTGCATCGGGCCACCGATGAGCTCGTACAATGCATGGGACTGACTCCCCGGCCGGGCGTCACCGGCCCGGGCTGACCCGCCCGCCCGCCGCCGTGCTCGGCGCCCGTGGGACTGACGCCGACCGAAGCACCGACGCCGAACGAAGCTGGAGAACGAGCGTGTCCGGTACCACCGCGACGCCCGAAGGCATCACCAACCCGCCGATCGACGACCTGCTGAAGGCGGCCGACTCCAAGTACGCCCTGGTGATCTACGCCGCCAAGCGTGCCCGCCAGATCAACGCCTACTACTCCCAGCTCGGCGAGGGCCTGCTGGAGTACGTGGGCCCGCTGGTCGAGACCCACGTGCAGGAGAAGCCGCTGTCGGTGGCGATGCGTGAGATCAACGAGGGTCTGCTGGTCGCCGAGCCCATCGAGCAGTGACCGTGGGCGGCACCCGGCCGCGCGTCGTGCTCGGCGTGTCCGGGGGGGTCGCCGCGTACAAGGCCTGCACCCTGCTGCGGCTGCTCACCGAGAGCGGTCACGACGTCCAGGTGGTGGCCACCGCGTCGGCGCTGCGCTTCGTCGGCGAACCCACCTGGGCCGCGCTGTCGGGGCATCCGGTGGGGACGGGCCTGTGGGAGGACGTGCACGAGGTCCCGCACGTGCGGCTCGGGCAGCAGGCCGATCTCGTGGTGGTGGCCCCGGCTACCGCGGACCTGATCGCCCGGGCGGCACACGGGATGGCCGGCGACCTGCTCGCGGCCGTGTTGCTGACGGCGCGCTGCCCGGTGCTGCTGGCGCCGGCGATGCACACCGAGATGTGGGAACACCCGGCCACCAGGGCGAACGTGGCCACCCTGCGGGCCCGCGGGGTGAGAGTGCTCGACCCGGCAAGCGGCCGGCTCACCGGCGCCGACTCCGGGCGCGGCCGGCTGCCCGAGCCGCAGGAGATCGCCGCGGCCGCCCGCGCGCTGCTCACCGTGCCCGGCGCGCCCACCGTGGGGGCCGGGGCGCTGGCCGGGCGCCGGGTGGTCGTCTCCGCCGGGGGCACCCAGGAACCGCTCGACCCGGTGCGCTACCTCGGGAACCGCTCCTCGGGCCGGCAGGGGTTCGCCCTCGCGGCTGCCGCGGCCGCGCGGGGCGCCCGGGTCACGCTGGTGGCTGCGAACACCACCCTCCCCGTGCCGCCGGGGGTTGAGCTGGTCGCGGTGGGAACGGCCGAGGAGCTGCAGCGGGCAGTGACGTCGGCGGCCGAGGCCGCCGACGTCGTGGTGATGGCGGCCGCGGTGGCCGACTTCCGCCCGGCCGGCGTCGCCGCGGTGAAGATCAAGAAGTCCGACGACCCCGACGACGACCCCGTAGTACGCCTGGTGCGCACCCCGGACGTCCTGGCGGGGCTGGTCGCCACCCGGGCGCAGGGCCAGCTGCTGGTGGGGTTCGCCGCGGAGACGGGAGACGCGTCCGGGGACGTGCTCCAGCACGCCCGGCGCAAGCTGGAACGCAAGGGCTGCGACCTGCTCGTGGTGAACGACGTCTCGGGTGGGCAGGTGTTCGGCGCGGAGCACACCCGGGTAACCCTGCTCGACCGGTCCGGCCGCGCCACGGCGGTGCCCGCCGGGACGAAGGCCGAAGCGGCGGAGGCGATCTGGGATGCCGTCGCCACACTGTTGCCCGCGTAACACCCCCGTCCGGGCGCGCCGGTAGAGTGGAGCGACCACGCCGGGTCGAACTTCCAGCGGCCCCGGCCGTGGGAGCACCGCCGTCGGGAGCATCGCCACCGCCAGCACAGCCGTCCGGCACGGCTGCAGGACAGGAGCATCGTGGACTACCGCCTCTTCACGTCCGAGTCGGTCACCGAGGGCCACCCGGACAAGATCTGCGACCAGATCAGCGACGCCGTCCTCGACGCGTTGATCGGATCCGACCCGCACAGCCGGGTGGCGGTCGAGACCCTGGTGACCACGGGCCTGGTGCACGTGGCCGGTGAGGTCACCACCGAGGCCTACGTCGACATCCCGGGGATCGTGCGGCGGACGATCCTGGACATCGGCTACGACTCCTCCACCAAGGGGTTCGACGGCAACTCCTGCGGTGTCGAGGTCTCGATCGGTAACCAGTCGCCGGACATCGCGCAGGGCGTGGACAAGGCCTACGAGGCCCGCGTCGAGGCCGGCGCCGACCCGCTCGACCTGCAGGGCGCCGGCGACCAGGGGCTGATGTTCGGGTACGCCAGCGACGAGACCCCCGAGCTGATGCCGCTGCCGATCTGGCTGGCCCACCGGCTGGCCCAGCGCCTCACCGAGGTGCGCAAGTCGGGCGAGGTGCCCTACCTGCGGCCCGACGGCAAGACCCAGGTCACGATCGGCTACGAGGGCGATCGCCCGGTGCGGCTGGATACCGTGGTGGTGTCCTCCCAGCACGCCGGGGACATCTCGCTGGAGAACCTGCTCCACCCCGACGTCGCCGACCACGTGGTCAAGCCCGTGGTGGACGCGATCGGGCTCGACACCTCCGACTACACGCTGCTGGTCAACCCCACCGGGCGGTTCGAGGTCGGCGGCCCGATGGGCGACGCCGGGCTGACCGGGCGGAAGATCATCGTCGACACCTACGGCGGGATGGCCCGGCACGGCGGCGGCGCGTTCTCCGGGAAGGACCCGTCGAAGGTGGACCGCTCGGCCGCCTACGCGATGCGCTGGGTGGCCAAGAACGTGGTCGCGGCCGGGCTGGCGAGGCGCTGCGAGGTGCAGGTCGCCTACGCCATCGGGAAGGCTCATCCGGTCGGCCTGTACGTCGAGTGCTTCGGCACCGAGACCGCGCCGCTGGCGCGGATCCAGAAGGCGATCACCGAGGTGTTCGACCTGCGGCCGGCGGCGATCATCCGTGATCTCGATCTGTTGCGTCCGATCTACCGCCAGACCGCGGCCTACGGCCACTTCGGGCGTGAGCTCGAGGGGATGACCTGGGAGCGGACCGACCGGATCGACGCGCTGCGCACGGCGGTCGGCTGACGGGGCCTGGCGACAGCCCTCCGGCGGTGCCCGGGCCGGGGCAGGACGTACCGGCCGAACAGCTCGCCCTGCTGCGCCCCGCCCGGGCGGGGCGGCGCGGTGGACGGCGGGCTGCCGTGGTCCTGGCCACGGAACTACCGGTCGCCCGCGTTCTGGTGGACGTGTCGCTGCCGCACCTGGACCGGCCGTTCGACTACGCCGTGCCCGCCTCGATGGCGGACCTGGCCCGCCCGGGGACCCGGGTCAGGGTGCGCTTCGGTGGGCAGGACGTCGACGGGTTCGTGCTCGACCGGCTCGCCGCGAGCGCTCATGACGGCCGGCTGACGCCGCTGCGCCGGGTGGTCTCGGCCGAGCAGGTGCTCACCCCGGAGGTGTTCCGGGCGGCGCGGGCGGTGGCCGACCGGTACGCAGGGGTGCTGCCGGACGTGCTGCGACTGGCGGTGCCACCACGGCACGCCGCCGCGGAGGCGCAGCCGCGGCCGCAGCCACCGCCCGTGGGCCCGGCGCAGCCACCGCCGGTGGGCCCGGCGCAGGCACCGCCCGTGGGCCCGGTGCAGGGCCCGGCCGAGGCCGCCGTGGCCCGCGAGTGGGCGGCCTACGGGGCCGGGCCGGCGTTCCTGCAACGGCTGGCGGCCGGGCAGGCCCCGCGTGCCGTCTGGACGGCGCTGCCCGGGCCCGGCTGGGCCGGGGCGATCGCCGCGGCCGTGCAGACCAGCGTCGCGGCCGGTCGGGGGTGCCTGGTGGTGCTGCCCGACCGCCGTGACGTGGACGCGCTGGACGTCGCCGTGACGGCGGCACTGGGGCCGGGCCGGCACGCCCGGTTGGAGGCCGACCTCGGCCCCGCCGAGCGGTACCGCGCGTTCCTGGCCCTGCTGCGCGGGGACGTGAGCGTGGCGATCGGTACCCGGGCCGCGGCGTTCGCACCGGTGCGCGACCTGGGCCTGGTGGTGATCTGGGACGACGGCGACGACTCCCATGCCGAGCCCCGTGCCCCGTACCCGCACGCGCGAGAGGTGCTGGTGGCGCGGGCGGAGCTCGAGCAGGCGGGGATGCTGCTCGGCGGGTGGTCGCGCTCGGCCGAGGCCGCGCAGCTGGTGGAGCAGGGGTGGGCCCGCGAGATCGACGCCGATCGCGGGCTGCGGCGCCGGAGCTGGGCCCGGGTGGTGGTCGCGGGCGCCGAGGGGGGCCCGGGCGAGCCGGGCGACCCGGGGGCGCGGGCGGCGCGGATGCCGACGGTGGCCTGGCGGGCGGTGCACGACGGCCTGGCGCGGGGGCCGGTGCTGGTGCAGGTGCCGAGGGCGGGGTACCTGCCGGGCACCTCGTGCCAGCGCTGCCGGGCACCGGCCCGCTGCCCCGACTGCCACGGCCCGCTGCAGCTGCCCGGCCCCGGCGGGCCGGCCGGGGCCGCCGGGGAGCGGGTGCCCGGGTGCGCGTGGTGCGGGCGGCTGCACCCCGGCTGGAGCTGCCCGGCCTGCGCGGGGCGGCGGCTGCGTGCCCGGTCGGTGGGCGTGGAGCGCACCGCGGAGGAGCTCGGCAGGGCCTTCCCCGGGGCGAGCGTCACCGTGAGCCGGGCGGCCGCACGGTCGCTGCCGATGCCGGGGAGGCGCGGCCTGGTACTGGCCACCCCCGGGGTGGAGCCGCCGGTCCCCGACGGCTACGCGGCGGCGGTGCTGCTCGACGGGGACCTGCTGCTGGAACGCCCCGACCTGCGCGCCGCGGAGGAGGCGTTGCGGCGCTGGCGGGCCGCTGCGGCGCTGGTCCGCCCGCCGTCGGCCGGGGGCGTGGTGGTCGTGTGCGCCGATCCCGGCGCTGCGGCCGTGCAGGCCCTGGTGCGGGCGGATCCGGGCGGGCACGCCGCCCGCGAGCTGGCCGAGCGGGCCGCGCTCGGGCTGCCGCCGACGGTCGCGCTGGCCACGCTCACCGGCGACCCGGAGGCGGTGAACGGGCTGTTGGCGGCGGCCCGGTTGCCCGAGCAGACCATGGTGCTCGGGCCCGCGCCGTTCGAGCCGGTTCCGGGCCGGCCGCGCACCGGCTCGAACGGCGCGGGCGAGGACGCGCCCGCCGCCGGGGCGGTGGGGCAGCAGCCGCCGGTGCGGTGCGTGCTGAGGGCGCCCTTGCCTGCGGCCGACGAGCTGGCGGCTGCGCTGAAGGCCGCGGCCGCGGTGCGCAGCGCCCGCCGCGACCCCGGGCGGCTGCGGCTGTGCGTGGACGCGAGGGACCTCGGCTGAGCCTTCACCGTGGCACCTAGACTGTACGGGTGGAGCCCCGGGGGAGCCGGCGCTCGCGTACCGAGAAGTCGAGGAGACCCGTGCCCGTCCAGCCGATCCGACTGTTCGGTGACCCTGTCCTGCGGACACGCGCCGAGGCGGTCACCGACTTCGACAAGCAGCTCCGCGGCCTGGTGAAGGACCTCGAGGAGACCATGCTGGAGGCGCCGGGTGCCGGCCTGGCCGCACCCCAGATCGGCGTCAGCCTGCGGGTGTTCACCTACTTCGTGGACGGCGAGCTCGGACACCTGGTGAACCCGGAGGTGGTGGAGACCTCCGAGGAACTGCAGGACGGTGAGGAGGGCTGCCTGTCGTTCCCGGGGATCTACTACAACACCCCGCGGGCCCTGCGCGCCGTGGCCCGTGGCTTCAACCAGTACGGCGACCCGATCACGGTCGCGGGCAGCGAGGTGCTCGCCCGCGCCCTGCAGCACGAGACCGACCACCTCGACGGCGTGCTGTTCATCGACCGGATGGACCGCGAGCAGCGCAAGCTCGCGCTGAAGGCGATCCGCGAGGCGGAGTGGACGGGTCAGGCAATCCCCGCCATCCGCACCAGCCCGCACGGCACCTTCGGGCAGGCACTCTGAGGGTCGGTGCGGTCGGTGCGACTCGTCTTTGCCGGAACTCCGCAGCCGGCGGTTCCCGCCCTGGAGGCTGTGGCTGCCTCGGGGCATGAGCTGCTCGCGGTGCTCACCCGTCCCGACGCGCCGTCCGGGCGAGGGCGACGGACGGTGCGCAGCCCCGTGGCGCAGTGGGCCGACGATCACGGGGTAGCGGTGCTGCAGCCGGCCCGCCCGGGCGAGCCGGCCTTCCTGGAGGAGCTGCGTCGGCTCGACCCGGAGTGCGTGCCGGTGGTCGCCTACGGCGCACTGGTGCCGCGCCCGGCGCTGGACGTGCCCCGGTACGGCTGGGTGAACCTGCACTTCTCGCTGCTGCCCGCCTGGCGCGGCGCCGCCCCGGTGCAGCGCGCGCTGATGGCGGGGGACGACGTCACCGGCGCCACCACCTTCCTGCTCGAGGAGGGGCTGGACACCGGTCCGGTGTTCGGGGTGCTGACCGAGCGGGTGCGACCCGACGACACCGCGGGCGCGCTGCTGGAGCGGTTGTCGGTCGCCGGGGCACGGCTGCTGGTCGCCACCCTGGACGGGATCGCGGACGCCACTGTCCGCCCGCAGCCGCAGGTCGAGGAGGGCGTGAGCCTCGCGCCGAAGGTGAGCGTGGAGCAGGCCCGGGTCGAGTGGGCCCTGCCGGCGTGGGCGGTGGACCGGCCGGATCCGTGCCTGCACCCCGGCGCCGGGAGCCTGGACGATGCTGCGCGGGGAGCGGGTGAAGCTCGGCCCGGTGCGGCCGGCGCCCGCCGCGTCCGCCGACGGCGGGCCCGGCGGGGCGCTCGGGCCGGGTGTGATCGCCACCGACCGCGAGGGGGTGCTGGTCGGTACCGGCGCGGGTGCGGTGCGGCTGGGTAGCGTGCAGCCACCGGGGCGGCGGGCGATGCCCGCCGCCGACTGGGCCCGGGGCGCCCGGCCGGCTCCGGGAGAGGCGTTCGGATGAGCGGCAGCCTGCCCGTCCGTCACCCGCGCCCGCGCGGCCGGGCGGCCGCCAGGCGCGAGCTCGACCCGGCCCGGCTGGTGGCCTTCGAGACCCTGCGCGCGGTGGACACCCGCGATGCGTACGCGAACCTGGTGCTCCCGGCGTTGCTGCGCCGCGCCGGGCTGCACGGCCGCGATGCCGCCTTCGCCACCGAACTCGCCTACGGCGCGCTGCGCGGGCGGGCGAGCTACGACGCGGTCGTCGGGGCGTGCTCGAAGCGCCCGCTGCAGGACATCGATCCGCCGCTGCTCGATGCGCTCCGGCTGGGGGCGCACCAGCTGCTCGGCACCCGGGTGCCGGCGCACGCGGCGGTGACCTCGACCGTCGACCTGGTCCGCGCCGAGGTCGGCTCGGGGGCGGCAGGGTTCGCCAACGCGGTGTTGCGCAAGGTCGCGGCCCAGGGGCTGGAAGCCTGGCTGTCCCAGCTGGCCCCCGATGCCGCCGCGCACCCGGTGGAGCATCTGGCCGTGGCCACCTCGCACCCGGCGTGGGTGGTGCGGGCCTTCCGCGACGCGTTGCGGGCGGACGGGCGGGCGCAGGCGGAGCTGGCCGACCTGCTCGCGGCTGACAACGCCCGACCGCAGGTGTCGCTGGCGGCGCTGCCGGGGCTGAGCACGGTGGAGGAGCTGCACGCCGCCGGGGCCCACGCCGGAGCCGTCTCCCCGCTGGGGGCGCGGCTGACCGGGGCACCCGACGAGGTCCCCGCATTGCGCCAGCGCCGGGCCAGGGTCCAGGACGAGGGCAGCCAGCTGGTGGCGCTGGCGCTGGCGGCGGCACCGATCGGGGGGAGCGACGGCGGGCACTGGCTCGACCTGTGCGCCGGCCCCGGGGGGAAGGCGGCCTTGCTGGCCGCCGTGCTCGGGCAGCGCCGGGCGGCAGCCGCGGTGCCCCCCGGCGCCCAGCTGGTGGCCGTGGAGAGCGCGGAGCACCGGGTGCGCCTGGTCGGGTCCGCGCTGTCGCCGTTCGGGCCGGGCGCGAGCGTGCGGCACGGCGACGGCCGCGAGGTCGGCGGGGCCGAGCCGGGCCGGTACGACCGGGTGCTCGTCGACGCCCCCTGTACGGGTCTCGGGGCGCTGCGGCGCAGGCCCGAGGCCCGCTGGCGCCGCGAGCCGGCGGACGTGGCCCGGCTGGCACCCCTGCAGCGCGAGCTGTTGGCGTCCGCGCTGGACGCGGTCAGGCCGGGCGGGGTGGTGGCCTACGTGACCTGCTCGCCGCATCCGGCGGAGACCCGGCTGGTGGTCGACGATGTGCTGCGCCGCCACGGCGGCGCCACCCGGCTGGATGCGCGCCCCGTGCTGACGCAGGTCAGTGACGGGGCGCTCGGCGAGCTCGGCAACGGGCCCGACGTCCAGCTGTGGCCGCACCTGCACGACACCGACGGGATGTTCCTGTCGCTGCTGCGCCGCGACTGAGCCCCGCGCGGGGCTCAGATCATCAGGTTCACATTGGCGTCGTCGGCGTACTCGAAGTACGTGGCGACCCCGGCAAGCTCGATGTCGTCGATGAGCTCGTCCTTGGCCAACCCGAGCACCTCCATCGAGGTGGTGCAGGCGATCATCCGGATCTCCTGCTCGCGGGCGATGTCGAGCAGCTCCTCCAGGGTGGTGATGTTCGACTGCCGCATCACCCGCTTCATCATCACCGGGCCGAGCCCGGCGAAGTTCATCTTCGACAGCCGCAGCTTGCCCGGGCCGCGTGGCATCATCGCGCCGAAGGCGGCCTGCAACGGGCGCTTGTGGTGGTGCACCTTCTCGGCCTTGCGGACGATGTTCAACCCCCAGAAGGTGAAGAACATCGTCACCTCGTTGCCCATCGCCGCGGCACCGTTCGCCATGATGAGGGCGGCGATGGCCTTGTCGAGGTCGCCGCTGAAGACGATGAACGTCTTCTTGTTGGGGTCCACGTGGGTCCTCCTCGCTGGGTGGTCGCGCGCCGCGGGGCGGCGCGCGACCACGGGTCAATCGGTGTATGCGCGCCGCAGGTAGTGGGAGATGTCCTGCAGCTGGACCGTGTCGCCGGCCGCCCGGCGCAGGTTCACCAGGCAGATCGGGCACATGGTCACGGCCTCACGACCGAGCTCGCGCAGCTGGGCCACCCGGACCGCCGCGTTGGCCTGCGCCCGCTCCGGGTACAGGGATTCGGCGGGCCCGCCGCAGCAGCGGGTGAGCAGGCCCGAGTGCTCCGGCTCGCGGACCGCGACGCCGGCCCCGCGCAGCAGTGCTCGCGGCTGCTCGATGACGTCCTCGGCGCGGGCGAAGAGGCAGGAGTCGTGCACGGTGACGGACTCCCCGAGGTCCCGGCGGGGGACGAGGTCCCGCTCGGCGAGCACCTCGAGGTAGCTACGGACGCGGAAGTCGAACCCGCCGAGCAGCTCCGGGAACACCGAGCGGAGCATGTTCGTGGTGTGCGGGTCGACGGTGATGATTTCGCGCACCCCGTGGGCCTGCAGGTTGCGCTGGATCCGGAGGGCCTGCTCGCGCACGGCCTCCTCGTTGCCGAAGTCGTGCACCAGCGCGCCGGTGTACAGGTCGTCGCCGTACAGGCTGCCGAACTCCACCCCGGCGGACTTCAGCACCGCGGCGATGTCGGTGAGGATCCGGTCGTACCGTTCGCGTTCCGCGCGCGGCGGCCGGCGCCAGCACACCGGTGATGTTGACCAGCTTGTTCACCCGCCGGCCGAGCCCCATGAAGCGAACCAGGAAGGTGCGCTCCAGCCGCTGCTCGGCGGTGCCCAGCCGCTCGAGGTAGGGCATGAGCTGGTACATCTGACCGGTGTAGAGCGACCGTCGGCCCACCGCGGGGCAGCCCGAGCCCCCGCGTCCAGCGGGTGGAGCGGCGGGTCGGCAGTGGCACCACCGAGCCCCGGAGCCGGAGGTTGTCGGTGAGCAGGGCGATGACGTCACCCGCGGGCAGAGTCATGTCGATCCTCCTCAGATCCCGAACAGGTGGCGGTTGACATACCCGCGCAAGGTGCGGATGTTCGCGGTGATGTGCACCCCGGCGGGGCAGCTCGCCTCGCACATCCGGCACAGCAGGCACGAGTAGACGCGCCTCGATCTCACCGCTGAGCCGGTCCTCGCGGCCGAGCACGACATCGTGGAACAACCGGCGCGGCAACACGTCCAGCCCGAGCGGGCAGACGGCGGTGCACACACCGCAGTTCATGCAGGCGGTGGCGTCGAACGCGCCCACCGCCGCGACGTCCGCGGCGAGCCCGGGGTTGAGCACGGCGGTCATGACCCCTCCCGTCCATCGCCTCGTAGCGGAAGAAGCCGTCGTCGTCGGCCGGCTTGACCTCCGCCAGGTAGCCGTACTTGCGCATCCCCATCACCCAGTAGACGACCTCGCGCTCGGGTGCCTCGATCGCCGCGGCGATCTCGGGAATGGTCATCGGCCCCGCCTGTACCGCGTCGAGGACCACCGGACGCATCAGGTGCTCGTCGCGGATCACCTCGCGCACATCGCGCATCATGCTGGTCACGACACCGGCTCCCTCGCCATTGCATCGATCATGGAGACGATCTGGGCATCCGTGTAGCCCTGTAGGTCGATGGCGTCCTCGGGGCAGACCGGGACGCATCCGCCGCAGCCCTTGCAGCCGGTCGGGTCGATGCCGGCGACCTGCCTGCCGTCGGCGCCCGGCGGCACGAGCGAGATCGCGTCGTAGGGGCAGGTCTGCAGGCAGTCGCCGCACCAGGTGCACGCCTCGGCGCGGACGGTAGCGATCATCGGATCGAGCTCGGCGGTGCCGCGCTTGAGGATGGCCGCGCTCTGGGTGACGGCGGCGAGGGCGGAGGTGACGCTCTCGGCCGAGTTCTTCGGCCCCTGGCAGGCGCCGCAGATGTACACCCCGTCGACCACCGTCTCGACCGGCCGCAGCTTGGGGTGGATCTCGTGCAGGAACCCGTCCTCGCCGATCGGCAGCTTCAGCGCCTTGACCAGTTCCTCGTTGGCCCGCGGCACCATTCCGGTGACCAGCACGACGAGGTCGGCCGCCATCCGGATCTCCTCGCCGCCGGACAGCGCGTCGCGGGTGGTCACCGTGAGCCGCCCGGTCGCCGGGTCCTGCTCGACCGTCGGCGGGTCCTCGTCGCCGACCTTGAGGAACACCGAGCCCGCGCGCGCGGGACCGGCTGTACAGCAGCTCGTACTTCCCGTAGGTGCGCATGTCGCGGTAGAGGTGGAACTGGCGCGACCTGCGGGTCGGCTCTTGGCCACCTTCAGCGCGGAGTGCACGGTGGCGGTGCAGCAGTATCGGGAGCAGTCCGGGTTGGCGCCGTCGGCGTCGCTGCGGCTGCCGACGCAGTACACGTAGACGACGTCGCGTACCGGCTTGCCGGCCCGGGTGAGGCCGGCCCCCGGGCGGCCCCACCCGCACCGAGGGAGTCGACGACGTTGAACTCGGGCAGGGTGACCACGCCGTCGATGCCGTACCCGTACTCGCCCGCGGCGGCTGGTAACTGTCGAAGCCGGTGGCCACGACGATGGAGCCGACCTCGACTGGTCGGGTCTGCGGGCCGTCCGCGGATGCGACGCGGATGCCGACCCGGTAGTTGCCGAAGCTGCCGGGCTTGGGCACCTCCGTCGCCTGCGTGAGCACGGTGATGTCGCTGCGCGCGCGGACCTGGCTCTCCAGCTGGGCGATGAGTTCGCCGCCGTTGCGCCCGTGCGGGTACATCTCGCCGAACCCGGCGACCCAGCCGCCGAGCTGGGGCTCGCGCTCCACCAGGTAGGCGTGCAGCCCGATCTCGGCCAGCCCGAGGGCGGCCCGCAGACCCGGCCACGCCGCCGCCGATGACCAGCGCCGACGGCAGGGTGTCGACCACGAGGGCTCCAGCTCGGTGGTGAGGCCGGTGCGGGCGATCCCCCCGCGCACCAGCCGGACCGCCTTGCGGGTGGCGCCCTCGTGGTCGTCGGTGTGGGCCCACGAGCACTGCTCGCGGATGTTCACCTGGGTGTACTGGTAGGGGTTGAGCCCCGCCCGGCGGGCCACCTCGCGGAAGGTGAAGGTGTGCAGCTTGGGCGAGCACGAGGCGACCACCAGGCCGTCGAGCTGCTGGCCCTGGATGTCCTCGAGGATCTCCTGCTGGGTGGCGTCGGAGCAGGTGAACATCGCGTGCCGGGCGACCACCACGTCGTCCTCGGCGGAGACCTTCTCGATCACCTGCTCGACGTCGACGTAGTCGGAGATGTTGCCACCGCAGTGGCAGACGTAGACGCCGATCCTTCGCCCGCTCATGCCGACACTCCTGTGCTGGAAGCCGACGCCAGGCGCCGGGCCGCGGCGGCCGAGCCCGCCCGTTCGAGGTGCGCGGCCGCCTGCGCGACTGCGGCGCCGGCGTGCAGGATCGACTCGGGGATGTCCTTCGCACCGGAGGCGGTGCCGGCCACGAAGACCCCGGGGATGCTGGTGCGGCCCGGGTCGACGTCCTCGTCGACCTCGGCCACGTAGAGGTAGTCGTCGCTGGCGAGTTCCTCGTCGAGGAACAGCCGCTGGGCGTCACCGGTGGGCTGGATCCCGACCGCGAGCACGACCAGGTCGTACTCCGCCTCGGCGACGCCGCCGCCCCCGTCGATGTCCTCGTAGCGGAGGATGAGGTCGCCGTCGGGCTTCTCGGTGATCTCGGCGACCCGGCCCTTGACGAACTGGGTGCCCATGTCGGCGGCCTGGGTGAAGAACTCGTCGTACCCCTTGCCCACCGCGCGGATGTCGATGTAGTGCACGGTGACGTCCGCCAGTGGCAGCGCGCCCATGATCAGCTGGTTCTGCTTGATCGAGTACATGCAGCAGACCTTGGAGCACAGCGGGTTGCCCACCGTGAGGTCGCGGGACCCGGTACACATCACGAACGCGATGCGATCGGGAACCTTGCCGTCACCCGGGCGCAACACCGTGTTGTACGGGCGGGTGGGCGCCAGCAGCCGGTCCATCTGCATGCCGGTGATGACGTTGCGGTACCGGCCGAAGCCGTACTGCGGCTTGGCATCGGCGGGGAAGAGCCGGAAGCCGGTGGAGACGATGACGGTGCCGACGTCGGCGGTGACCCGTTCCTCGCGCATGTCGAGGTGGATGGCGTCGGCCGGGCAGACGTCGACGCAGGCGTGACATTCCGAGCAGACGCCGCAGTCGAGGCAACGGCTGGTGCCGGAGCGCAACTGCTCCTCGCTGAGACCGGGTTCGAGCTCGGCGAAGCCGAGCGCGGCACCGGCTGCCGGGGCGAGCGCGGGCAACGGGTCGCGCCGGCTGTGGCTGGTCTGGCGACGCAGCACGTCGCCCTTGTCCACCATGGGCAGTCGCTGGTCGAACTCGGCGGCGTCGAGCGCCTCGCCGCGCAGCCAGCGGTCGATCATGAACGCCGCCCGCCGGCCCTGGCCGACGGCCTTGGTGATCATCGACGGGCCGGTGACCGTGTCGCCGGCGGCGAACACGTCGGCGACACCCGTCTGCAGCGTTCCCGGGTCGGCCACGAGCGTGCGGTTGCGGTTCGTCGGCAGGGCGAAGCCCTCGGTGTCGGCGAACATGCCGACCGCCACGATCACCACGTCGGCACCGAGGGTGTCGGTGACGCTGTCGTCGAAGCTGGGGTTGAAGCGGTGGTCGGCGTCGAACACCGCGGTGCAGCGGCGCAACCGGACGCCGTCGACCTGCTCGGCACCGGTCAGCTCCACCACGCCCCAGGAGTTGTGCACCGCGATCCCCTCGGCCTGGGCCTCGGCGACCTCGAAGTCGTGGGCGGGCATCTCCTCGCGCGACTCCAGGCTCACCATCGTCACGGCTGCGGCGCCGAGCCTGGCGGCGGTGCGGGCCGCGTCGATGGCGACGTTGCCGCCGCCGATGACGGCGACGCGGCGCCCGCCGAGGTCGGACTGCTCACCGAGCTTGACCTGGGCGAGGAACCGCAGCGCCGGGACGACCCCGGCCTTGTCCTCGCCGGGGACCCGCAGCTGCGCGGAGCCGTGCGTGCCGGTGGCGAGCAGGATCGCGTCGTACCCCTGGGCGCGCAGCTCCTGGAGGTCCTCGACCCGGGTGCCGGTGCGGATGTCGACACCGAGCCCGGTGAGGTTGGACAGGTCGTCGTCGACGACCTGCGTCGGCAGCCGGTAGGACGGGATCGCCAGCCGCAGCATCCCACCGGGCTGCGGGGCGGCCTCGAACACGGTCACCCGGTGGCCGCGCGGGCGAGCTGCCAGGCGGCGGTGAGCCCGGCCGGGCCGGAGCCGACGACGGCCACCGCCTTGCCGTTGCGGGCTCGGCGGAGGCGGAGGCGGGGCGCGTCCGCCGGCGTAGTGGTGGTCGGCGACGAAGCGCTTCACCCGCCGGATCGGGACGGGACCTTCGAGGCTGCCGCGGGTGCACTCGCCCTCGCAGGGCGCGTAGCAGGCCCGCCCCAGGCTGCCGACCAGCGGGGTGGCCTCGAGCACCAGGTCGAAGGCCTTGTCGTACTGGCCGCTGCGGGCGAGCGCGACGTAGCCGTGGGCCTTGATCCCGGCGGGGCAGGTGAACGAGCAGGGCGAGGAGCCGGCGCGCTCGATCACGGCCTTCTTCGGCACCGCCTGCGGGAAGGGGATGTAGGCGGCCCGCCGGGAGACCAGGTCGGAGTTGAACTGGTCGGGGACCGCGACGTTGCACGCCATCTCGCATTGCCGGCAGCCGGTGCAGGCGGCCTCATCGACGAAGCGTGGTTTACGCAGGATCTCTGCGGTGAACCGCCCGTCGCCGTCCGCGCCGATCCCCTCCGACCTCGGAGTAGGTCAGGACGGTGACGTTCGGGTGATGGATCGTCGCTGCCATCTTCGGGGTGGAGATGCAACTGGCGCAGTCGAGGGTGGGGAAGACCTTGCTGAGCAGGATCATCTTCCCGCCGACGCTGGCCTCCTTCTCCACGACCAGGACCTGGTAGCCCATGTCGCCGAGCTTGAGTGCCGACTCCATGCCGCCGATGCCGCTGCCGATCACGAGGGCGTCGTAGTTCATGCCACTGCCTTCCTCGACGGGCCCATCTCGACAGTGCCCGGAGAACTCGCGCATGTAGGCGGTGAACGGCTCGGCGCACACCGAGCAGATCGCCGCCAGCCTGATCCGGCGAGCCTCGAAGCCGTCGTGCGTCAGCAGTTCCTGCGCCTGCTCGACGATCCGGGACGAGCGCTCGGCGCAGTCGGACAGGTACGCGCACTCCTCCCCGTCGGAGGCGATGAAGATGCCGTCGAAACCGCGGTCATCGCGTGCAGGAGCCATTTCGGCTTGATGCCGCTGGTGCAGGGCATGCTGATCGTCAGGACATTGGTGGAGTAATGCATGTGGGAGCTCCCGGCAAGGTCGATCCCGGGGTCGGAGATATTGTTCGTCGAGAGGACGAGAATCTTCGGCTCCGCCCCGGTGAACGACCCGGCAGGGATTTCATCGGTCATTACTTGGCCCTTTTCACGTACAGCTTCCAGTATCCGGCGTCCTCGATCACGCCGAGGAACTCGTGGCCCATCTTCCGCGACCAGGCCGGCAGGTCACGGAGCGTTCCGCTGTCGGTGGCGAGCACCTCCATGAGCTCGCCGACCTTCAGTTGGGGCATGCCCTTCTTGGCGGCGAGGATCGGCCCCGGGCAAGAGGTCCCGCGGGCGTCCACCACCTTGTCGACGGTGAGGGCGCTGAGGTCCTGCACGCTCATGGTTCCTTGGATGGTCATTGGTCTCTTCTCCTTGCCGGGACGTGCTGCGATGGGGTGCAGGTGCGCTGCGGGAGGTGCCCGTCCGGGGCCGCTGCGGGGCCGGTCGGAGCCGGCGCCGGCGCGCGGGCCGGGGGTGGGCGGGTGGGGTCCGGGAGACCGCGACCGGGGCGGATTGCCCGGCCGATCGGGCAGCGGCCCGTCAGGGTGATCGGGGGGCGGACTGGCGGATTCTGCGCCGCCGCCGTCGCGAGGGTGCCGTCACCGGCCCCACCTCCTGGGTACCCTACCCGCATGGGTATATGGGCTTGTTCATGACCCTAGGATTCAACGCCGCCGATGGCTGGGCCGAAGGTCCCCGTAAAGGAATTCCGGGCTGTGTCCTCCCTCACCAGCGGGGATCACCGGGCGGGAGCGGCGGAGGATTTCTGTGGACGTCCACATTTCTTGTGCCCGGCCTCACACCGAACTTCTCGTGTCGCGCACCGAAAGTCATTTATCGGCCGCCGGTGTTTCGCAATTGCCGCCCGCGCCGGCCCGGCGGGTGACCGGTTCGGCGCAGCGGGCCGAACCGTGGTGGCACCCGGCCGCGCGGCGCCGCACCCCGGGCCGCGCGGCGCCGCACCGCGGACCCGGCGGAGGCGAGCGGGTGCGGCGGCCGCGCGGGTAGGCTCCGCCGGGTGGGAATCCAGATCTCGCCGAGCATCCTGACCGCCGACTTCGCCCACCTTGGTGACGAACTCAGCCGGATCGCGGACGCGGACTGGGCGCACGTGGACGTGATGGACAACCACTTCGTGCCCAACCTGACCGTCGGCCAACCCGTGGTCGAGGCCCTGGTCAAGGCCAGCCCGATCCCGGTGGACTGCCACCTGATGATCGCCGACCCGGACCGGTGGGCTCCCGGGTACGCCGAAGCGGGCGCCCGGAGCGTCACCTTCCACGCCGAGGCCGTCGCCGCGCCGGTGCGGCTGGCGCGCCAACTGCGGGCCATGGGGGTGCGTGCGGGGCTCGCGCTGAAGCCCTCCACCGCAGTGGAGCCCTACCTCGACCTGCTCGCCGAGTTCGACATGATCCTGGTGATGACGGTTGAGCCCGGTTTCGGCGGACAGCCCTTCCTGCCCTCCACGCTGCCGAAGCTGCGCCGCACCCGGGACGCCGTGCGGGCGTCCGGCCTGGAGGTCTGGGTGCAGGTCGACGGCGGGGTGTCGGAGCTGACCATCGAGGCCTGCGCCGAGGCCGGCGCCGACGTCTTCGTCGCCGGGTCCGCCGTCTACGGGGCGCCCGACGCCGCGGCCCAGATCGAGCGGCTGCGGGCACTGGCCGGCGGAGCCTGCGGCTAGACCCGGGGATGTCCGCAACTGCTCCCGGCCCGGGCTCCGGCGGGTCCCGGCCCACAGCCCACACCCCGGTGGTGCTGCTGCGCTCGGCGGGCCCGGGTGACCTGGAGGCGCTGCGGGCCCTCGACCCGGCGGCGCTGACCGCCGCCGCGGCCCGCGAGCGGGCCCCCGGCGGCCCGGTGTGCCTGGTGGCGGTGCCACCCGGTTCCCGGCGGGCGGCGGCGGGCGAGGCCCCCGTCGGGTACGTGGTCCTCACCCCGGGCGGCCTGCTCGGGAACGACCTGGTCGAGCGGGTGGCGGTGGCTCCCGGCTGGCGCAGGCGCGGGGTTGGCTCGGCGCTGCTCGCCGCTGCGCTCGCGGCCGCCCGCACGCCGTACGTCGCCGCGGTGACGGCGGTCGGGGACGGCGCGGGCGCCGCGCTGCGGACACTGCTGGCAGCCGGGGGGTGGGTCGACGGGGGAACGCTGAGCTGGCCCGGCGCGTCGGGCGCGACGGCCGTCGCCGTGCGGGCCGGCCCGTACCGTGGCGGCCGGGCGCCCCGCCTCGTGCACCATCTGGCGCTGCACTCGGACTGGCAGGACGCCCTCGCGGCGGGCAGCTACCGCGGGTCGACCCTCGGGGCGGCACTGGAGGACGTCGGCTTCGTGCACTGCTCGTTCGCGGACCAGGTCGCCGGGGTGCTCGACGCGATCTACGCCGGGGTCGGCGAGCGGCTGCTGGTGCTCACCATCGACCGGGACCGGCTCGCGCCGCCGGTGCTGGTGGAACCCGTGCCCGGGACGGGGCAGAGCTTCCCGCACGTGTACGGGCCGATCGGCGTCAGCGCCGTCACGTGCGTACAGGACGTCCCGAGGGACGGCGCCGGCCGGCTGCAGCTGCCCGCCCTGCCCCGGGCCGGGGGCGAGGGGCGGAGCGCCTGACTACCGTCCCGGTGCTGCTGGTGCTGGCTGCGGCGGCGGCCCACGCGGGGTGGAACCGGCTCGTACACGCCCACCCGGACCGGCTGGCCACCCTGGGCGTGGGCGCCCTGGTCGGCGCGCTGCTGCTGCTGCCCGTCACCCTGACCCACCCACCGTCCGGGGTATGGAGGCTGGTGCTGCTGTCGGGGGTGGTCCAAGCCTGCTACAGCGTCCTGCTGGCCGCCGCCTACGCGCGGGGGGCGCTGGGCGTGGTGTACCCGCTCGGGCGCGGGAGCGCCCCGTTGCTGGTGACGCTCGGCTCGGTGGCGGTGCTGGGGCAGCGCCCGACGACCTCCGCCGCCGCCGGGGCGCTGGCGCTGGCGGCGGGGCTCGCCCTGGTCGCCGGGGTGGCCCGCCGCCGGGGGCAGTCCGCCGCGGCGTGGTTCGCGCTGGCCACCGGGGCCAGCATCGCCGGCTACTCGCTGATCGACGCGCTGGCGGTGCGGTCCGCCTCCGCCGCGGGCTACCTGGGGGCGACGCTGCTGGTCCAGGGGGTGCTGCTGTGCGGACTGTGTGCGGGGCGGCCGCGCCGGATCGCGGCCGTGCTTCGGCCCGGCGCCGCCGTCGGGGTGGGGGTGGTGGCGGCCTACCTGCTCGTCCTGCTCGCCTTCCAGCGCGCCGACGCGGGCCGGGTGGCCACCCTGCGCGAGGTTTCCGTGCTCATCGCGCTGGCCCTGTCCGCGGACCGGCGGCGACCCGCGCTGTGGGTCGGCGGCGGCCTGGTCGTGCTCGGCGGCGTGCTGGCGGTGACCTGACCTGCCGCGACCGGCCCCGCCCGGCGTGAGGCTCACAGCCACCCCACAGCAGGATCGGGTTGGCGGAATGTCTCCGGGGTGCCACAGTGTTGGTCGAAGACAACGCATGCGTGCTCCGGGGTCGGTGAAATTCCGAACCGGCGGTGACAGTCCGCGACCCGATCGCAGCCAGCGGTCGGTGGACCTGGTGAAATTCCGGGACCGACGGTGAAAGTCCGGATGGGAGGCAGCACGCGCGGCGCCGCCGTGCCGGTCCTATCCGGCAGGGCACGGCGTCGTCAGTCGTCGGGTCGGCACGCGCCGACGCCGCCGCGACCCCGGAGCCCGCCTGGAGGCAGGCAGGAGGGGTCGGCGGCGATGGCATCCCAGCACGAGGTGGCGGCGATGCGCCGCGCCCTGGAGCTGGCCGCGCGCGGCCCGGTCCGCGGGGCGAACCCGCGGGTCGGCTGCGTGCTGCTCGATCGTGCCGGACAGCCCGTCGGCGAGGGCTGGCACGAGGGCGCCGGTACCCCGCACGCGGAGGTTGCCGCGCTCACCCGTGCCGGCGGCCTCGCCCGCGGCGGCACAGCCGTCGTCACCCTCGAACCGTGCGCCCACACCGGGCGGACCGGTCCGTGCGCCCGGGCGCTGCTCGAGGCGGGCGTGAGCCGGGTGGTGGTGGCCGCCGACGACCCGAACCCGGTGGCCGCCGGGGGAGTGGCGCAGCTGCGTGCCGCCGGGGTGAGCGTGGAGACCCAGGTGCTGCAGGCGGAGGCCGTCGCCCTGAACCGGCGCTGGGCGGTGGCGGTGGGGCGCGGGCGCCCCTTCGTCAGCTGGAAGTTCGCCGCCACCCTCGACGGCCGCAGCGCGGCAGCCGACGGGAGCAGCCGCTGGGTGACCGGTGCCGCAGCCCGGGCCGACGTGCACGCCCGCCGGGCCGGTGCGGACGCCGTGCTGGTCGGCTCCGGCACCGTGCTCGCCGACGACCCGTGGCTGACCGTCCGCACCGACGACGGGGTGCCCGCCGGCCCGCAGCCGCTGCGTGTCGTCGTCGGGCGGCGCGACCTGCCCCCCACCGCCCGCGTGCTGGACGGCGCCGCCCCCACCCTGCAGCTGCGCACCCGGGACCTGCACGCGGTGCTGGCCGAACTGCACGCCCGCGAGGTTCGGCACGTGTGGCTCGAGGGCGGCCCGACCCTGGCCGCCGCCTTCTGGCGGGCGGGCCTGGTCGACGAGGTGCTGGCCTACCTGGCTCCCGCCCTGCTCGGCTCCGGCGCCGCCGCCGTCGCGGACCTCGGCATCACCGGCATCGGGGACGCCGCCCGGCTGCGGCTGCTCGAGGTCGCCCGGCTCGGCGAGGACGTCCTGCTCGTCGCCCAACCGGCGCCGGTCGCCGGCGTCATCCCCCCGCCGGCGCCGGTTGCCGGCGTCATCCCCCCGCCGGCGCCGGTCGCCGGCGCCGTCGCCCGACCGGCAGCTGCCGGCCCAACCCGTTCGCAGCATCAGGAGAGTGAGTGAGCCCAATGTTCACCGGAATCGTCGAGGAGCTGGGGGAGGTGCTGCGGGTGGAGCACGGCGCGCAGTCGGCCCAGGTCACCATCCGCGGCCCGGTGGTCACGGCGGACGCCTCCGCCGGGTCCTCCATCGCCGTCAACGGCGTCTGCCTCACCGTGGTCAGCAGCCAGGACGACGCCTTCACCGCGGACGTGATGCTCGAGACCCTGCACCGCACCGCGCTGGCGGGGCTGAAGCCGGGCGAGGCGGTGAACCTCGAGCGGCCGGTGGCCGCCGGCGGCAGGCTCGGCGGGCACGTGGTGCAGGGGCACGTGGACGGCACCGGCACGGTGCTGGAGCGGGTGCCGGGCGACCGCTGGGAGCTGGTCCGGGTGGGACTGCCCGCAGGGCTCGCCCGCTACGTGGTGGAGAAGGGCTCGATCGCCGTCGACGGGGTGTCGCTCACCGTGGCCGCCGTTCACGACACCGGCCCCGGGGCGCCCGGATTCACCGTGTCGCTCATCCCGGAGACGCTCACCCGCACCACGCTGGGGCGGCGGTCCGCGGGCGAGCACGTCAACCTCGAGGTCGACGTGCTCGCCAAGTACGTGGAGCGGTTGCTGGGGGCGGGCCCGGCAGCTACCGGGACGGTGGAGGCCGGGCAGGCCGCTGAGGAGGCACTCCGGTGAGCATCGGGACGACCCTGACCGACCTGGCCAACGCCCAGCTGACGATCGGGCACCAGCAGATCCTCTGGCGCGAGATCGTCGGCAACGGCTTCGGCCTGGCCAGCGCGATCGGGGGGATGCGCCGGCGGGTGTGGGCCTGGCCGGTGGGCATCGCCGGCAACGTGCTGCTGTTCACCGTCTTCCTCGGCGCCGCGTTCCACACCCCGCAGGGGGTGAGCCTGTTCGGCCAGGCCGGGCGGCAGGTGATGTTCGTGATCGTGTCCGTCTACGGCTGGGTGCAGTGGCGCCACAGCCGCGGCGACGGGCGACCCGCGGTCTCCCCGCGCTGGGCCGGCCGGCGGGAACGGCTGGGGCTGGTCATCGTCGCGGTGGTGGGTGTCGCCGCGCTCACCCCGCTGTTCACCGCCCTCGGCTCCTACTCCCCGGTGTGGGCCGACGCGTGGACCTTCACCGGGTCGTTCCTCGCCACCTATGCGATGGCCCGCGGCTGGGTGGACTTCTGGCTGATCTGGATCGGGGTCGACGTGGTCGGCGTGCCGCTGCTGCTGCGCGCCCACTACTACCCGTCCGCGCTGCTGTACTGCGTCTACGGCGCCTTCGTGATCTGGGGGTTCGTGGTCTGGCTGCGGGTGGCCCGCGCGGCGGAGCATCCCGCGCCGGTGGCCGCACTGGCGCAGGAGGTGGCGGGGTGACGGCCGTGACCGCGGGAGCCGCGCCCGGGCCGGGAGGGCGCCTGCTCGACACCATCGAGGAGGCCGTGCGGGCACTGGCCGCCGGGCTGCCCGTGCTGGTCGTCGACGACGCGGACCGCGAGAACGAGGGCGACATCGTGCTCGCCGCGGCCACCGCGACGGCGCGCTGGATCGGGTGGACGGTGCGGCACTCCTCGGGGGTGCTCTGCGCCCCCCTGCCCGCCGAGCTGGCCGACCGGCTGCGGCTGCCACCGATGGTCGCCCGGAACGAGGACGCCCGGGGCACCGCGTACACCGTGTCGGTGGACGCCCGGCGCGGCGTCGGCACCGGGATCAGCGCCCAGGACCGCACCGCCACGGTGCGGGTGTTGGCGGACCCCGCGTCCGTCGCCGATGACCTGGTCCGGCCCGGGCACGTCTTCCCGCTGCGGGCCGCCCCCGGCGGGGTGCTGGAGCGGGGCGGGCACACCGAGGCCGCCGTGGACCTGTGCCGGCTCGCCGGGCTGCCCCCGGTGGGCGTGATCGCCGAGGTGGTGGAGGACGACGGCGAGGTGATGCGGCTGGCCGGGCTGCGCCGGCTGGCGGACGCGCACGGCCTGCCGCTGGTGAGCATCGCCGATCTCGCAGCCCACCGCCGGGCCGGGGGCGGCAAGGGCGGCGACACCCGCGACGGCGGGGCGCCGGGCGTGCCCGCTGCGGCGGGCGGCAGCCTCGCCGTCCCGGGCCGGCCGCGGGTGGCCCGGGTCGCGGACACCTGGATCCCGACGGCGCTGGGCACCTTCCGGGCGCTGGGCTACCGCGACCTGGCCACCGGTGACGAGCACGTCGCGCTGCTCGCCGGTACGCCGGCGCCGGCCGGGACTCTGGTCCGGGTGCACTCGGAGTGCCTGACCGGGGACGCGCTCGGGTCGACCCGCTGCGACTGCGGCCCGCAGTTGCGTTCGGCGTTGGCGCGGGTGGCCACCGACGGTGGGGTGGTGGTCTACCTGCGCGGACACGAGGGGAGGGGGATCGGGCTGCTGGCCAAGCTCACCGCCTACGGGCTGCAGGACTCGGGCCTGGACACCGTCGCGGCGAACCTCGAACAGGGACTGCCCGCGGACGCGCGGGAGTACGGCGCCGCGGCCGCGGTGCTCGCCGACCTGGGCATCGGCTCTGTCCGGCTGTTGACGAACAACCCGGACAAGCTGGAGGGACTGGCGCTGCACGGCATCGAGGTGTCCGAGCGGGTGCCGCTGGCGGTGGGCAGGACCGCGGAGAACGCCCGGTACCTCGCCGCGAAGCGCGACCTGCTCGGGCATCTGCTGCCCGATCGGGACGGCGGTGCGGACCCTGCCGGCAGCGCGAGCCAGGGGCCGGCAGCCGGACCCGTCGCCGGGAGCGCGCGATGAGCGGGCACGGAGCTCCGCAGGTGCACCCCGACGGCACGGGGCTTCGGGTCGCGGTGGTGTCGGCCTCCTGGCACGCGGAGGTGATGGCGGGGCTGCGCGCCGGCGCGCTGCGCGGGCTGGCCGACTGCGGCGTGCGCGAGATCGTCGAGGTGGTGGTGCCGGGAACCTTCGAACTTCCGGTTGCCGCCGCCCGGCTGGCCCCGGGCGCGGACGCGGTGGTGGCGCTCGGGGTGGTGGTGCGGGGAGGAACGCCGCACTTCGACTACGTCTGCCAGGCGGCCACCGTCGGGTTGACGGAGGTGGCCGTCCGCACCGGGGTCCCGGTCGGCTTCGGGGTGCTCACCTGCGACACCGACGAGCAGGCCTTCGAGCGCAGCGGGCTGCCCGGGTCGAAGGAGGACAAGGGGTACGAGGCGGCCACCGCCGCGGTGGCCACCGCGGTCACGCTGCGGCGGACCGGTGGGCCGGAGCCGGTGCGGAGCGCCTAGCCTTGGTGCCGTGAAGAGTTTCGAGACGCTGTTCGCCGAACTGGCGGACCGGGCCAGGACCCGTCCGCAGGGGTCGGGGACCGTCGCCGCCCTCGACGCCGGGGTACACGCCATCGGCAAGAAGATCGTTGAGGAGGCGGCCGAGGTGTGGATGGCGGCCGAGCACGAGTCGGCCGAACGGGCCGCAGAGGAGATCTCCCAGCTGCTCTACCACGTGCAGGTGCTGATGCTGGCGCGCGGCCTCGCCCTCGCCGACGTGTACGCCCACCTGTGACCCTGCCGGAACGCCCCCGCCCCACCCGGACCCGTCCCCTTCGAAGCCGTCCCACCCGGACGAAGCCCTCCCCAGCGCCCTGAAAGGACCGTCATGCTGCGCGTCGCCGTCCCGAACAAGGGGTCGCTGTCGGAGCAGTCCGCCGCGATGCTGCGCGAGGCCGGGTACCGGCAGCGCTCCCGGGACAGCCGGGAACTGGTGCTGCACGACCCCGACAACGACGTCGAGTTCTTCTTCCTCCGCCCCCGCGACATCGCGGTCTACGTCGGTGCGGGCACCCTCGACGTCGGGATCACCGGGCGCGACCTGCTGCTCGACTCCGGCGTGGATGCGGAGGAGGTGATCGCCCTGGGCTTCGGGGAGTCCACCTTCCGCTTCGCCGGCCGGGTCGGTGGTGTGCAGAGCGTCCCGGAACTGGCGGGCCAGCGGGTGGCCACCAGCTACCCGGGCCTGGTGCAGCGCTACCTCGGTCGCCACGGCGTGACTGCGCGGGTGGTCCGGCTCGACGGCGCGGTGGAGACCGCGGTCCGGCTCGGCGTTGCCGACGTGATCGCCGACGTCGTCGAGACCGGGCAGACCCTGCGCGCCGCGGGGCTGGAGCTGTTCGGCGAGCCGATCCTGCACTCCGAGGCGGTGCTGGTGCGCCGGGCCGGGGCGGGCGACGACCCCGCGCTGGCGGTGCTGGTCAGGCGGCTGCAGGGGGTGCTCGTCGCTCGGCAGTACGTGCTGCTGGACTACGACGTGCGGGTGGAGCTGATGGAGAAGGCCTGCACGATCACGCCCGGGCTGGAGTCGCCCACCGTCTCGCCGCTGCACGACGAGGGGTGGGTCGCCGTCCGGGCGATGGTTCCCCGGACCCGCGCCAACCCGGTGATGGACGAGCTGTACGACCTCGGCGCCCGGGCGATCCTGGTCACCAGCATCCACGCCTGCCGGTTGTGACCACCGGCGCGCGGCGGCGGGAGGAGGCACCGTGACCGATCCGGGTGGCGGCTCCGGCGGGCCGTCCGGAGTCGACCGCGAACGGTTGCACGCCCCGTTGGTCCCGCGCCGCGGCCGCCTGGTCGGCTACGCGGCGGCAGGGGTGGTGCTGCTCGTGCTCGGCGCGCCTGCGCTGCTGGTCGCCCGCTCCGGCGCCGGGGCCTGGACCCCGGTCGACCGCGCCGGCATTCTCGCCGTCGTCGTCCTCATCGCCTGGGGGCTGACCCGGCTTGCGGGGGTGCGCGCGGTGCCCACCGAGTCGGGGTTGCGGGTGCGCAACCTGCTGGTGACGCGTGACCTGGAGTGGACCCAGATCGTCGCCGTCCGGTTCGGCGGCGGGGGGGCGTGGGTGGTGCTCGACCTCGACGACGGAGACGTGCTCGCGGTGATGGCGGTGCAGCGCGCCGACGGCCCGTTCGGCGAGGCCGAGGCGCGCCGGCTGGCCACCCTGGTCGCGCTGCACAGCCGCACCGACCGGGACGACTGACCGGCGACCAGCACCGGGAGGTAGCGGCGTGCCCCGCCAGGATGCCCCGACCCGGGTGTGGCCGGGGCATCCTCGCCGGGCGGGCGGCCGCTCAGCCCTTCGCGGCGGCCTGGACGGCGGCCGTGAGCTTGGGCAGCGACCAGTCGTCGACCGTCTTGCCGTTGACGAGCACGGTCGGGGTGCCGGTCAGCCCGCGCTTGGAGAAGTCGTCGGTCACGGTGACGGTCCACCCCTGGTACTTCAGTGAGTTGATCGCCGGCGCGATCGCCGACTCCTGTGCGCCGGCCTGCACCGCCAGCGAGATCAGCTGGCTGTCGGGCAGGCCGGCGCTGTTCTCCGCGGGCTGGTTGGCGTAGAGCAGGTCGTGGTACTTGAGGAAGACCGACGGGTCGGCGTTCATCACCGCGGCAACCGCGTTCAGAGCCCGGGTGGAGTAGTTCGTGGAGGAGTACCGGTCAAGGATGGCGACCGGGTGATACTCCAGCCGCACGGTGCCCGCGTCGGCCCAGGCCCGTAGCTGGGCGCTGTCAGCGGCCTCGAAGTCCTTGCAGATCGGGCACTGGAAGTCCTCCCAGAGCTGGACGGTGACCTTCGCGGTCGACTTGCCGATGATGATCGCCCCGTTGGAGACGTTCGCCGGCGGCGCGACGGCGGCAGCGGCCTTGGCCTGCTGGTCGTGCCGTGCGGTCTGGATGAGCACGGCCGCCGTGACGATCACGACGAGCGCGGCCGCAACCGCGGCCCCGATCACTCCCGCCCGGCGGCGGGCCTCCTTGCGCGCGGCGTCCGCGCGCATCTCCGCGGCCTTCTCGCGCGCGGTCTTCGCTTGGCGTGCGTTGGTCATCGAATCTCCAGCTTTCTGCTGCCCCGGCTCGGGAGCCGGGTGGTCGTGGCCGCACGCGGCGGCCGGGTGAGGGTGCGCGGTGGGGCGGGCGCGATCAGCGCCCGGTCACCGCGGGGGTGGGGTCGGGGGGGTAGCTGAGGCCGATGACGGTGTCGGCCGAGAAGCGGCTGCGCGGCCAGCGGGCCAGGCCCAGAGCCAGCAGCAGCAGCCCCGTGTCGCGGAGCAGGTCCCGAACGTAGCCGGGCACCGGGTCGACCACGGTGCCCCCGGAACCACCGAAGCAGCCACAGTCGATCTTCAGCCCCCGGGTCCAGGCCATCACGATCCCGAACAGGAACATGACCATGAGCGCGGAGGTGATCAGGCCGGCGATCCGGGTGCCGATCCCGACGATGAGGATCAGCGCCACGCACAGCTCCACCACGGGCAGGGCGTACGCGAACGGCCGGACCATCGCCTCCGGTAACAGCTGGAAGGCACGGACGCTGCGGACGGTGCCCTCGGTGTCGCTGAGCTTCGGCCAGCCGGAGACCAGGAACACCCCTCCCAGGAACAGCCTGGTCAGGGTCGACAGCCAGGGTTGGGCTGCCACGAGACGTTCTTTCACGACGACTCCAGGGGTGGTGCCGGCCGATGCGGGCCGGCTGCGGGAAGCGGGCGCGGGCGGGCCGGCCACGGTCATCCCGACAGCTCCGGGGCCATCCCCGGTGGGCGGGTCGGGGTCCGCGGTCAGCGGCCTGCCGGCAGCGGGGGCCCGCGCCGGCTCAGCGGCGGGGGCACCCAGCCCGCGGCCGGGACCGGGCGCGGCGGGGGCGTGGCGAGCAGGGCCCGCGGGGCGGGCACGGTGGGGCGGGGGCGCAGCAGCACCGCCACCATGGTCACCGCCCGCAACCGCTGCGCTACCTCCACGGTGGCCACGGTCCCGAGCACCAACCAGCCGGTGAGCAACGCGACGGCGCTGTGCCCGGCCAGGATGAGGACGGCGGTGAGCAGCGCGGCGGTCGCCACCGCGGCCGCCGGGCCGGGCGCGAGCGTGCCGGGCGGGCAGGCGGTGTCGTGCCGCAGCAGCGCCAGGCGGAGCCCGACCTCGGCCCCGCGGCCGATGGCCGGCAGGCACCCCCCGGCGTGGGTGGAGGTCGGCCCGGTGCTGAGCAGGGCGAGCAGGGTCTGCCCCAGCGCCTGGGCGAGCGCGGCGACAGCGGCCAGCCCCGCGCGGCTACGGCTGGGCAGCACGCCGGCCACCCCGACGACCACGACACTGATGACCAGCACCGCGGCAGCTGAGGGCACCTGGCGGGCGATGATCAGGTGGGCGAGCAGCATGGCCGGCACCGTGAGCAGGGTCAGTGCGACGGCACAGGCCCAGCGCACGCCCCCGGCGGGCAGCGACGCGCCGGGCGGGGTGGGCCGCAGCCGCCACATCGTCACGGCATGAGGGTACGCCGTCGGGGCGCGCGCGCCGCACCGCACGAGGCGGGCGGCGGCGGGGTCAGGCCGGTGCCGAGAGCACGGCCACGCTCCCCCCGTCCTGCAGCGTCCCGTCCTGCAGCGTCCCGTCCTGCAGCGTCCCGGGCGAGGTCACCTCGAGCACGAGGTCGGCGCGCCCGGCCACGCGTTCGGCCCGCACGTAGGCCTCCTCCTGGCGGGCCCAGCGATCCCACTGCCGGGCGAAGGCCTGCCCGTCGCGGGCGATGGCGCGCTCCCGGCGCACGGCGGGCGCAGCGTCCAACCACAGCAGCAGGGACAGGTACGGGGCGCAGGCGCGGGCGCCCGAGCCGACCCCGTCGAGCAGCAGCAGTCCGGTCGGGGCGACCGGTTCCCACCGCCCCCGCGCCCCGGCCGCCCAGTCATGGCGGTGGAAGCCTGCCGGCAGCCCGGCGGCCAGCGGGCGCAGCAGCTGCGAGACCAGCAGCGGCACGGCCGCGGCCAGCCCGTCCCAGCCGGGGTAGAGGTCGTCGAGGTGGACGACGGCGGCGCCGGCGGCCGGCGCCGGGTGGACGTCGTCGGCGCCGGCGGCCGGCGCCGGGGCGGCCAGCGGGGCCGGGCGGTTCAGCAGGGTCGCGAGTGCTGCGGTCAGCGAGGTCTTGCCGGCCCCGCTGCGGCCGTCGACGGCGATCACCCGGGTGCCCCCGCAGCGGGGCGGGGCGCTGCGGCAGGCTTCGGCGAGTGCGGTGAGCGGGAGCCTGCGGGCCGGCACGGCGGGCAGACTACGCTGCCGGGGTGCCGGTCGCCGTCCGCGTGATCCCCTGCCTCGACGTCGACGCGGGCCGGGTGGTCAAGGGCGTCAACTTCGCCGGGCCTGCGCGACGCGGGTGACCCGGTGGAGCTGGCCCGCCGCTACGACGCCGAGGGCGCCGACGAGCTGACCTTCCTCGACGTCACGGCCTCCGCGCACAGCCGGGAGACCACCTACGACGTGGTCTCCCGCACCGCGGAGGAGGTGTTCATCCCGCTCACGGTCGGGCGGCGGCGTGCGCACCGTCGAGGACGTCGACCGGCTGCTGCGCGCAGGGGCGGACAAGGTCGGCGTGAACACCGCGGCGATCGCCAGGCCGGAGCTGATCGCCGAGGTGGCCGACCGGTTCGGGGCCCAGGTGCTCGTGCTGTCGGTGGACGCCCGGCGCTGCCCGCCCGGGACGGCCACCGCCTCCGGCTTCGAGGTGACCACCCACGGCGGCCGGCGCGGTACCGGCCTCGACGCGGTGGAATGGGCTGCGCGCGCGGCGGAGCTGGGCGCCGGGGAGATCCTGCTCAACTCGATGGACGCCGACGGCACCAAGGCGGGTTCGACCTGCGAGATGCTGCGCGGCGTCCGGGCCGCGGGTGCGGGTGCCGCTGGTGGCCAGCGGGGGGCCGGCGCGGTCGAGCACTTCCCGCCGGCCGTCGACGCAGGGGCGGACGCCGTGCTCGCCGCGAGCGTGTTCCACTTCGGCGAGCTGACGCATCGGCGAGGTCAAGGCCGCGCTGCGGGCGGCCGGCGTGCCGGTGCGCTGAACCGCCCGCGCGACTGCCTCAGAGCCCGAGCCGGACCGCCCGGCAGTGCGCCACGCGCGGCAGGGTCGCCGCTCAGGGTGACCCGGGCGTGCCCGGTCCGGCCGAAGGCGTAGAGCAGGAGCTCGGCCGGGCGCTCCGCTGAGCACGACCTGCTCACCGCCGAGGACGGCACGATCGCCCTGCGGGGTGGTCAGCGTCAGCGAGGCCGCCCCGGCGCGGAAGAGCATCCGGCCGCGCCGGCGCAGCAGGGTCCACAGGGCCTGCTCGAGCCCCGGGGCGAGCTCGCGGGGCGCCCAGTCGGGCTCGCCGCGGCGGACGTCCTCGCAGTGCACGAAGTGCTCGCTGAGGTTCGCCGCGGCGTCCACCCCGGGAAGCGCGAACGGGCTGGTCAGCGGCGGCCCGGTGGCGATCAGCCGGAGCAGGTCGGCGAAGGGCCGGCGTAGGTAGCCGCGGCGCACCCGCTCGGTCCAGCCGGCGAGCAGCGGGACCAGGATGCCGGGGCCGCTGTCCGGTCGGCGCTCGCGGGCGACCAGGTGGGCGGCGAGGTCATGGGCGGTCCAGCCCGCGCAGAGCGTGGGCGCCTGCGGACCTGCGGCCCGCAACGCCTCCACCAGGTTCGCGCGCTCGATCGCGGCGAAGCTCTGAGATCTTCCCTTGCCGACCGCGCCGCCTCCGGCGTCTGCATCCACCGCTGGATCCTCGCAGGAAATCGGACGGCGATCGAGTTGGGGGGCGTGAGAGGCTGGGTCATCCCTCGACCCGAGCAGCGGAGGTGCGGTGTGCCCGGCGACGACCTCACCGGTGCGCGGCCGGGGCACCCCGAGGGCGACCCGCGGGTGGTACGACGCGGCCTGCGGGTGATCCGCGCCGGGGTGCGCGAGGAGCCGGCGATGTTCGCGCTGGCGGTGCTCGGCAGCACCGTGTACGGCGCCGGCACGGCCGCCGGCGGCTGGATGCTCGGCCGGGTCACCGACACGATCCTCGGCCCCGCCTTCGCGACCGGCCGGTTCACGGCCCGGCAGGCGCTGCTGGCCTGCGGGGGGCTCGCGGCCGTGGCGCTGGCGACCTCGCTCGGGGTGGTGGTGCGCCGGGCCGCGGCCGGGGCCACCGCCTACCGGCTGATGGCCCGCTACCGCCGCCGGGTGACGCGGCAGTACCTGCGCCTGCCGCTGGCCTGGCACCATCGCCACCCCACCGGGCAACTGCTGTCGAACGCGAACGCCGACGTCGAGGCCACCTGGCAGGTGTTCGCGCCGCTGCCGATGTCGCTGGGGGTGGTGGTCATGATCCTCGTCGCCGCCGCAGCGATGATCGCCGCCGACCCGGTGCTCGCCGCGGTCGGGCTGTCTGGTGGTGCCGGCGCTGGTGTGGACGAACACGGTGTACCAGCGGCGGATGTCGCCGCTGGTGATGCGGGCGCAGTCGCTGCGGGCCGAGGTGTCGTCGGTGGCGCACGAGAGCTTCGACGGCGCCCTGGTGGTGAAGGCGCTGGGGCGTGAGGCGGAGGAGGCCGGTCGCTTCGGCGCCGCGGCCTGGACGCTGCGCGACGCGAATGTGGCGGTGGGCCGGATGCGCGGGGTGTTCGACCCGTTGATCGAGGCCCTGCCCACCCTCGGCACGCTGGCCGTCCTGGCCGTCGGCACCCTCCGGGTGTCGACCGGCGCCGCTGCCACCGGCGACGTGGTGCAGGTTGCGTACGTGCTCACCCTGATCGCCTTCCCGGTGCGGGCGCTGGGCTGGGTGCTCGGCGAGCTGCCCCGCACCGTCGTCGGCTGGGAGCGGGTCAGCGCGGTGCTGCAGGCCAGCGGGGCGATGGAGTACGGGGCCGAGCTTCCGCAGCGGGACGGCGCCCTCGCCCTCACCCTGGACGCGGCCGGGTACGCCTACCGCGGGGCCAGGCTCCGAGCGCATCGAGGTGCTGCACGGGGTGAGCCTCGAGGTGGCGCCGGGCCGCACGGTCGCCGTGGTCGGCCCCACCGGATCGGGCAAGTCCACCCTGGCCGGCCTGCTCGTCCGGCTGGTCGACCCCGACCGCGGGCAGGTGCTGCTCGACGGCGCGACCTGCGCGCGCTGGCCCGGGGCGAGCGTGGCGCCGGATGGCGGCGCTGGTGCCGCAGGCAGACTTTCGTGTTCGACGACACGGTGCGCGGCAACATCACCCTCGACGAGCCGCTGGACGACGCGACGACGAGGTCTGGCAGGCGCTGCGGCTGGCACAGGGCCGACGGGTTCGTCGCGGCGCTCCCGGCCGGGCTCGACACCCGGGTCGGTGAGCGGGGGACCACGCTGTCCGGCGGGCAGCGGCAGCGGATCGCGCTTGCCCGGGCCCTGGTCCGCCGACCGCGGCTGCTGGTGCTCGACGACGCCACCTCGGCGGTGGACCCGAAGGTGGAGGCGGCGATCCTCGCCGGGCTGCAGGGCGGCGGCCGGCGACACGACCGTGGTGGTGGTGGCCTACCGGATGGCGACGATCGCGCTCGCCGACGAGGTGGTCTACCTCGAGCGCGGCCGGGTGCTGCGACCGGGGCAGTCACGCCGAGGTGCTCGCCGCCAGCGCCGGGTACCGCCGGCTGGTGACGGCCTACGAGCGCAGGCGGCGAGCGGGAGCATCGCCGACCCGCGCGCCGACGGGGCGGTGCCGGCGTGAGCGCGACCGTTCCGCGAGCGGGAGGTCGCGGCGGCGCGCTGCGGCACCCTGCGGCGCGGGCTCGCCCAGTCGCCGGAGCTCACCCGTGGCCTCGGCGTCACGCTGCTGCTGGCGCTGGCCTCGACGCGCGGGCCGGGTCGTGGTCCCGATCGCCGTCCAGCAGACCATCGACCGCGGGATCCGCGGGCCGGGTGGCCCAGACCCGGGCTGCGTGCTCGCGGATGGCCCGTCGCCGCGCCGCTCGGGGTCGCCGTCACCGGCTGTTTCCGCCTACGTGACCAACGTGCGGCTGTTCCGGGCGGCGGAGGCGCGGGCTGGCCGACGTTGCGCACCGCGGCCTTCCGGCACGTCCACGACCTGTCGGTGCTCAGCCAGAACGCCGAGCGGCGCGGGTCGCTGGTCGCCCGGGTGACCACCGACGTCGACACCATCTCGACCTTCGTGCAGTGGGGCGGGCTGCTGCTGGTGGTCTCCGGGGGACAGCTGCTGGTGGCCACCGCGCTGATGGCGGTCTACTCCTGGCCGCTGACCCTGCTCGTCCTGGGCGTGCTTCGTCCCGCTGCTGTCGGCCTCGGGCCGCTGCAGCGGGTGGTGTCCGCGGCCTACGCCCAGGTCCGGGAGCGGGTCGGCGGACATGCTCGGCCGGGATCTCCGAGGCCGTCGTCGGCGCCGACACGATCCGCGCCTACGGCGTGCAGGAGCGCACCCAGAAGACAGGTCGACGCGGCCGTGCAGGCGCATGCCAGCGCCGCGATCCGGGCGCAGGTGCTGGTGGCGGTGAGCTTCACCGGCGGAGTGCTGGTCTCGGGGCTGGTGGTGGTCGCCGTGGTCGGGGTCGGCACCTGGCTCGGGGTCGCGCGGCCACCTCACCCTCGGCGAGCTGCTCGCCTTCCTGTTCCTGGTGCAAGCTGTTCACCGGGCCGGTGCAGATGGGCACCGAGGTGCTCAACGAGCTGCAGAACGCCGTCGGCCGGCTGGCGGCGGGTGCTCGGCGGTGCTCGACACCCCGGCCGACGTCAGCCGACCCGGGCGACGACGGGGTGGTGCTGCCGCGCGGGCCGGTCACGGTCGCGTTTCGACCGGGCGTCGGGTTCGCCTACCCCGGCGGCTGAGCCGGTGCTGCACGACGTCGACCTCGAGCTGCCCCCGCGCTCCCGGGTCGCCATCGTCGGGGAGACCGGCTCGGGCAAGACGACCCTGGCCAAGCTGCTCACCCGACTGATGGACCCGGTCTCGGGCGAGGTGCTGCTCGACGGCGTCGACCTGCGCCGGGTGCGCTTCTCCTCGCTGCGCGAGCGGGTGGTGATGGTCCCGCAGGAGGGCTTCCTGCTGGACGACACGCTGGCGGCGAACATCGCGGTTGGGGCGGCCGGGTGCCGGGATCGAGGAGATCTGCCCGGGCGCTGGACGAGCTCGGGCTCGCAGGAGTGGGCCGAGGGACTGCCGCACGGGCTGGCCACCCAGGTCGGCCAGCGCGGGGAGTCGCTGTCGGCGGGGGAGCGGCAGCTGGTGGCGCTGGCCCGGGCCTACCTCGCCGACCCGGACCTGCTGGTGCTCGACGAGGCGACCTCGGCCGTCGACCCGGCCACCGAGGTGCGGCTGCAGCGGGCCCTGGACGGGCTGACCCGGGGCCGGACGTCGGTCGCGATCGCCCACCGGCTGTCGACGGCGGAGGCGGCCGACCAGGTCGTGGTGGTGGATGCCGGGCGGATCGTCGACGTCGGCCCGCACGCCGCTGCTGCTGCAGCGCTGCGCGGTGTACCAGGGGCTGCACGCCAGCTGGGTGGCCCAGCAGCGTGCCGCCTGAGCCCCGCGACGGCCGCCGGCGCGCGAAGGGCGGCGGGCCGGGCCGGGCCCGCCCGCAGCGGGATGGCAGGATCGAGGCGTGAGCGCGCAGTTCGGTCCCGGTGGCCCGTCGGCCCTCGCCCCCGAGGTGGCGGGGCGGCTGAAGCGCGACCGGGACGGCCTGGTCTGCGCCGTCGTGCAGCAGCACGACACCCACGAGGTGCTCATGGTCGGCTGGATGGACGACGAGGCCCTGCACCGCACCCTGACCACCGGCCGGGTGACCTTCTGGAGCCGCAGCCGCGCAGGAGTACTGGCGCAAGGGCGACACCTCGGGGCACGTGCAGTGGGTCCGCGGGGTGGCGCTGGACTGTGACGGGGACGCCCTGCTGGTCCGCGTGGACCAGGTGGGGAGCGCCTGCCACACAGGGGCGCGGACCTGCTTCGACGACGGCGTGCTGCCCGTCAGCGGCGAGCGGCCCGCCGTCGATCCGGCCCGTGACGTGACCGAGGTGCAGCGATGACGACGACAGAGGCCACCGATCCCGTCGGCGCCGCCGAAGCGATCCCCGACCTGGCCCTCGGCAGCACCTGGCCCGACCTGCCCACCTTCCGCGAGCTGGCCCGGGGTCGGCGGGTGATCCCGGTCTGCGGCGCTTCCTGGCCGACGGGGAGACGCCGATCGGGATCTACCGCAAGCTGTCCGGCGACCGCCCCGGCACCTTCCTGCTCGAGTCGGCCGAGCACGGGGATCTGGTCGCGGTACAGCATCGTCGGGTGCCGCCAGCCGGGCCACGCTGACCGCCCGTGCCGGGCAGGCGCACTGGCTGGGCTCGCCGCCGGTCGGCGTGCCGACGGGCGGCGACCCGCTGCTGGCCCTGCGCGACACCGTCGCCACGCTGCAGCACGCCGCGGATGCCGGGCCTGCCGCCGCTGACCGGGGGCATGGTCGGGTTCGTCTCCTGGGACGCGGTGCGCCGGTGGGAGCGGGTGCCCGACACCACCGTCGACGAGCTGGGCGTGCCGGAGCTGTCGATGAGCCTGGCCACCGACCTGGCGGTGCTCGACCACTCCGATGCCACGGTGCTGCTGGTGGCGAACGCCGTGAACTATGACGACACCGACGAGCGGGTGGACGAGGCCTGGGCCGACGCGGTGGCGCGGCTGGACCGGATGACGGCCGGGTTGGCGGCCCCGGCGCCGAGCACCGTCGCGGTGTTCGACCCCCCGCCGGGGCGGGTGCCGGCCCGTGAACGCAGTGCCCGGTCGGAGTACCTGGCAGCGGTGGCGGAGGGCAAGGAGGCGATCCGTGACGGGGAGGTGTTCCAGGTCGTGCTGGCGCAGCGGTTCGACCTGGACTGCCCGGCCGACGCGCTCGACGTCTACCGGGTGCTGCGGGCGTCGAACCCCTCGCCCGTACATGTACCTGTACCGCACCGCCGACCCGGCCGGGCGGCGGCTGGACGTCGTCGGTTCCAGCCCGGAGGCGCTGGTGAAGGTGGCCGGCGGCCGGGTGATCACCCACCCGATCGCCGGCACCCGGCCACGCGGGGCGACCCCGGCGCAGGACGCCGCCCTCGCCGACGAGCTGCTCGCCGACGAGAAGGAGCGGGCCGAGCACCTGATGCTGGTCGACCTGGCGCGCAACGACCTGGGCCGGGTGTGCGTGCCGGGCGTCGGTCGAGGTGGTCGACTTCATGCAGGTGGAGCGCTACAGCCACGTGATGCACCTGGTCTCGACGGTGGAGGGCGACCTCGCGCCCGGGCGCACGGCCTACGACGTGCTGCAGGCGACGTTCCCCGCGGGCACCCTGTCGGGGGCTCCCAAGCCGCGGGCGATGGAGCTGATCGACGAGCTCGAGCCGGTGCGCCGGGGGGTGTACGGCGGTGTGGTCGGCTACCTCGACTTGGCGGGGGACATGGACTTCGCCATCGCGATCCGCACCGCGCTGCTGCGCGACGGGGTCGCGCACGTGCAGGCGGGGGCGGGGATCGTCGCCGACTCGGTTCCGGAGCGGGAGGACGAGGAGTGCCGGGACAAGGCCGCGGCGGTGCTGCGCGCGGTGGTGACGGCCGCCGGTCTTCGCCCGCCGGTGACGAGCTGACCGGCGACGCGGTGACCGGCGGGGAGGTCGGCGCGCCGCCGGCCGGGAGGTCCGGGCGTCGGCTCCGGCTGGGGTCCCGGCTCGCCGTGGTGCTGCTCGTGCTGGCGGGCGCCGGGCTGGTGCTGGCCAGCGCCGGCCGCAGCTGGGTCGGCGCCGCGGTGACGGGGGTCCCGGGGCTGCCCACCGTCTCGGCCAGCGGGCAGGACGCAGCCCCCGGGCTGAGCGCGGCGGCGCTGGTCGCGGCCGCGGGGGCGGCGGCACTGGCGGTGGCCGGGCGGGTGGTGCGGATGGTGGTGGCCACGCTGCTGGTGCTGGCCGGTGCGGCGCTGCTGGCCCTGGTCTGGTCGGTGGTCGCGGACCCGGCAGCGGCGCTGGCGCCCACCCTGGTGGCGGCGACGGGGCAGACCGGCGCCGCGCCCGGGAGTGCGGCGAGGTTGACCGGGTGGTTCTGGCCGGCAGCGGCGGGTGGGGTGCTGGTGGCCGGCGGAGGAATCATCGGGGTGCTGCGCGGCCGCTCCTGGGCGCTGGGGGGACGCCGCTACCAGGCCGGGGCCGGTGCAGCTGCGCCCGCGGGCGGCGCTGCACCGCCGGGCGGCGGCAGCGGGGCACCGGCGGGCGGGGGCGGGGCCGCGGCGCGCGACAGTGCCCTGGACGCCTGGGACGCGCTCAGCCGCGGTGACGACCCGACCGGATGACCGGCGCAGCCGAACGGCCGGTGCGCGGCTCGGCCCCGGTGCGAGATCGTCGGGCGGGCTGGCACAATGACGCTTCAGGAGGGAACGCGATGACGCAGGCACAGCAGGTACCCCAGGTGCACGACCGCCACGGCAACAGCGTTGCGGCGTGGACCGCCGTGACCGTGATCATGGTGGGCTTCCTCGTGATGGCGATCTCGGTGGCTGTGCCCACGCTCTGGCTGTTCATCGCCGGGGCGGTGATCGTGGTGGCCGGAGCGGTCGCCGGCAAGGTGCTGTCGGCGATGGGCTTCGGCGTCTCCGGCAAGCCGGGGCACTGAGCCCGCGGGAGGTCGCTCACCGTTGCCTTTCCGTCACCTCAGGGCGGGCGTGAGGGAAATGCGCGGCCGATCCCGCCGCCGCGTTCACCGCTGAGATCGCCCGGCCGCTAGTCTCGGCCGCTGAGCGACCCGGACGGGCCGGGTCGACCAAGCCTCTGGACGGAGTACGGATGTCCGACTTCGGCGCTCCCCCGCCGCCCCCGCCGCCCCCGCCGCAGGGCCCCTACGGGGGCCCTCCCTACGGAGGCCCGCCGTACGGGGGCCCACCGCAGGGCCCCTACGGCGGCCAGCCGCCCGGGTACGGCGCACCGATGCAGGGGCCGGTGTTCGCGGACATGGGCCGGCGGTTGGGGGCGCGCGCGATCGACGTGGGCCTCTATCTCGTCGTCTACATCATCTTCGCCGTGCTGCTCGGCTCGGGGCGCAGCAGCGGCGGCTCGCTGGCAGTGGGCCTGCTCATGACGGTGCTCATGTTCGGCTACGAGGCGGGGATGGTCGCCACCCGCGGCGGCACCCTCGGCAAGCAGCTGCTGGGCATCAAGGTCGTGCGCGAGGCCGACGGCCAGCTCCCGGGCTGGGGCCCGGGCGTCCTGCGCTGGCTGATCCAGTGGGTGGGCAGCCTGGTCTGCGGCATCGGCCTGCTGGTGGTGTGGCTGTCGCCGTTCTTCGACGGCACCAAGCGCTTCCAGGGCTGGCACGACAAGGTGGCCAAGACCTTCGTGGTGCGGGCCTGAGCTGCGACTCGGCCGCCCCCGCGCGGGAAGTGCCCGGCCCCGGTCTGGCGCTTCCCGCGCGGGTCGTGGAGGCTTGGCCCTGATGTTCCTCGACGATCCGACCGGTCGCCCCGCGCTGCCCACCGCCGGCGGGGGCGCCTTGGCGCGGATGGCGCCCCCCCTGCTGGTGGCCGGTGCATTGACCGCAGCCACCGGCTACGTCGCGGCCGTCGACCCCGGGGTGTCCGGCCACTACCCGGGGTGCCCGCTGCTGGCGGTCACCGGCTGGTACTGCCCCGGGTGCGGTTCGCTGCGGGCGGTGCACGCGCTGACCCACGGCCACCTCGGTGCCGCGCTGCACGACAACGCGCTGACCACGCTCGCGCTGCCCTTCGCGCTCTGGGCGTGGTGGGCCTGGGCCGGCCGCCGCGCCGCCGACCGGCCGATCCGCCGGCTGGCACCACCGTGGGTGATGTGGGCCCTGCTGGCGCTCACGCTGGGGTTCTGGGTGCTGCGGAACCTGCCCGGTTTCGGCTGGCTCGCGCCCTGATCGGCAGCTGCATGCACCCCGCCCGCGACACCCCGTGGTCGGGGGCGGGCGCAACGGTCGGTACCATCGTGGAGTTCCGACTGCCGGCGACAGGGGGCACCTGTGACCGTCCTGGACGACATCCTCTCGGGTGTCCGTGAGGACCTCGTCGAACGCCAGGCGAGCACCACCCTGGAGGATCTGCAGGCCCTTGCCGCGCAGCGACCCTCGGCCCTTCCCGCCGAGTCGGTGCTGCGCGACAACGACGCCGTGCGGGTGATCGCCGAGGTGAAGCGGCGCAGCCCGAGCAAGGGCGCGCTGGCGCGCCATCGCCGACCCGGCCGGGCTGGCCGCGCGAGTACGAGGCCGGCGGCGCCGCGGTGATCAGCGTGCTCACCGAGCGGCGGCGGTTCGGCGGGAGCCTGGCCGACCTCGACGCGGTCCGGGCCGCGGTCGACGTCCCGGTGCTGCGCAAGGACTTCGTGGTGACCAGCTACCAGGTCTGGGAGGCCCGCGCCCACGGGGCCGACATCGTGCTGCTGATCGTCGCCGCGCTCGAGCAGACAGGCCCTGGTCTCGCTGCGTCGAGCGGGTGCGACTCGCTCGGGATGACCGCGCTGGTCGAGGTGCACGACGAGCGAGGAGGTCGCCGCGCGCCGTCGACGCCGGTGCCCGGATCATCGGGGTCAACGCCGCGACCTGCGCACGCTCGAGGTCGACCGGGCCACGTTCGGCCGGCTCGCGCCCGCCATCCCCGACGGCGTCGTGCGGGTGGCGGAGTCCGGGGTCCGCGGGCCGCACGACGTGCTGGAGCTACGCCCGCGCCGGCGCCGACGCGGTGCTCGTCGGCGAGGGCCTGGTCACCGGCAAGGACCCGCGCGCCGCGGTCGCCGACCTGGTGGCGGCGGGCGCGCACCCGCGCGCGTCACGGGCAGCGCGGGGCCCGTGACGACGCTGCGACCGTCAGCCGGCACGTGGCCCGGGCACTTCGGCCGTTTCGGCGGGCGCGGTTCGTCCCCGAGGCGCTGGTCGCCGCGCTGGACGAGCTCGACGCGGCGTACCGGACGGCGCTCGGCCGACCCGGCGTTCCGCGCCGAGCTGGACCAGCTGCACCGGACGTACACCGGCCGGCCGAGCATCCTCACCGAGGTCGCCGCGGTTCGCCGCGCACGCCGGCGGCGCCCGGCGTGCTGCTCAAGCGCGAGGACCTCAACCACACCGGCTCGCACAAGATCAACAACGTGCTCGGGCAGGCGCTGCTCACGGTCGCGGATGGGCAAGACGCCGGGTCATCGCCGAGACCGGCGCCGGCCAGCACGGGGTGGCCACGGCGACCGCGGCCGCGCTGATGGGCCTGGAGTGCGTCGTCTACATGGGCGAGGAGGACACCCGCCGGCAGGCGCTCAACGTCGCCCGGATGCGGCTGCTCGGCGCCGAGGTCGATCCCGGTGACCGCCGGCTCGCGCACGCTGAAGGACGCGATCAACGAGGCGATGCGCGACTGGGTGACGAACGTCGAGACCACCCACTACCTGCTCGGCACCGTGGCCGGGCCCGCACCCGTTCCCGACGATGGTGCGCGACTTCCAGCGGGTGATCGGCGACAGAGGCCCGCGCAACAGGTCCTCGACCTCGATCGGCCGCCTGCCGGACGCCGTGTGCGCGTGCGTCGGTGGCGGGTCGAACGCGATCGGCATCTTCCACGCCTTCCTCGACGACCCCGCGGTGCGGCTGTACGGGCTGGAGGCCGGCGGCGACGGCGTCGAGACCGGCCGGCACGCGGCCTCGCATCACCGGTGGGCTACCCGGCGTGCTGCACGGGACGCGGACGTACGTGCTGCAGGACGAGGACGGCCAGACCATCGAGAGCCACTCCATCTCCGCCGGGCTGGACTACCCGGGCGTCGGACCCGAGCACGCCTGGCTGCACGACAGCGGCCGGGCGAGCTACGAGCCGGTCACCGACGCCGAGGCGATGGACGCCTTCGCCGCTGCTGTGCCGCACCGAGGGGATCATCCCGGCCATCGAGAGCGCCCACGCCCTGGCCGGTGCGATCCGGGTGGGGCGCCGGCTCGGCCCCGACGGCGTGGTCCTGGTGAACCTGTCCGGCCGCGGGCGACAAGGACGTCGACACGGCGGCCCGCTGGTTCGGGCTCGAGGGGACGGGGGAGGCGCGGTGAGCGTGGAGGCCACCCTGGCCGCGGCCCGGGCCGAGGGCCGGGCGGCGCTGATCGGCTACCTGCCCGTCGGCTTCCCCGACCTGGCCACGCTCCATCGCGGCGGTGCGTGCGCTGGTCGAGGGCGGGCGTCGACATCGTCGAGGTCGGCGTGCCGTACTCCGACCCGCTGATGGACGGCCCGGTGATCCAGCAGGCGGTCGAGGCCGCGCTGCGCGGCGGGCACGCGGCCGCGGGACGTCCTCGGTGCGGTGTCGGCGGCGGCGGCGGCCGGCGCACCGGCGCTGGTGATGACTACTGGAACTCGATCGACCGCTACGGCGTGGACGCGTTCGCGCGCGGACCTCGCCGCCGCCGGCGGCGCCGGGCCTGATCACCCCCGACCTGATCCCGGACGAGGCGCAGGAGTGGCTGGAGGCCTCGGACGCGCCATGACCTGGACCGGGTGTTCCTGGTGGCGCCGAGCTCCACCGACGCCCGGCTGGCCGCGACCGCGCGCGGCCTGCCGGGGCTTCGTCTACGCCGCCTCGACGATGGGCGTCACCGGCACCCGGGCAGCGTCGGCGCCGGTGCGCGCGCAGCTGGTCCGGCGTACTCGTGACGGTGACCGACCTTCCGGTCTGCGTCGGGCTCGGGGTGTCGACGCGCCGCGCAGGCGGCCGAGGTCGCGGGCTTCGCCGACGGGGTGATCGTCGGGTCGGCGTTCGTGCGGGCACTGGCCGGGGCGGCGAGCCCGGCAGAGGGCGTCACCGCGGTCAAGGCCCTCGCCGCGGAGCTGGCAGCGGGGGTGCGGGCGGGGCGCCCCCAGCAAGAGATCCCCCCGTCGGAAGGCATCGCATGACCCCGCTGCACGCCAGCATTCCGAGCCCCACCACCGGGGTGTGGCATCTCGGCTTCCTGCCGATCAGGGCATACGCGCTCTGCATCATGATCGGCATCGTGGCGGCGATCTGGCTCGGTGACCGGCGCTGGCAGGCCCGCGGCGGGCAGCCCGGGGCAGTGCTCGACATCGCGGCCTGGGCGGTCCCGTTCGGGATCGTCGGCGGGCGGCTGTACCACGTGGCGAGCAGTTGGCAGCCGTACTTCGGCGCCGGCGGGCACCCGATCGACGCGTTGTACATCTGGCGCGGCGGGCTGGGGATCTGGGGCGCGGTGGCGCTCGGGGGTGTCGGGGCGTGGATCGGCGCCCGCCGCAAGGGCGTACTGCTGCCTCCGCTGGCCGACGCCCTGGCCCCCGGGATCGTGTTGGCGCAGGGGATCGGCCGCTGGGGCAACTGGTTCAACAACGAGCTCTACGGCGGCCCGACGAAGCTGCCCTGGGGGCTGCAGATCCACGAGTGGGATCAGAGCGCCGGGCACGCCGTGACCGGGGCCGACGGCAAGGCGGTGGTGCTCGGTACCTTCCAGCCGACCTTCCTCTACGAGTCGGTCTGGGACGTGGGCACCGCCGTACTGCTGCTGGCCCTGGACCGGCGGCTGAAGATCGGCCACGGCCGGCTGTTCGGCATGTACGTGGCGCTCTACACGGCCGGGCGGTTCTGGATCGAGGCGCTGCGGGTGGACCCGGCCAATCGGATCCTCGGTCTGCGACTCAACCTGTGGACCAGCGGGCTGGTCTTCGTCGGCGCGGTCGCCTTCGTGCTGGTCTCCTACCGGCGTCGGCCGGGGCGCGAGCAGGACGTCACCCGGGCGGGGGGCAGCGACCGGGTCGAGGCCGGGGAGCGGGCCGCCGACCCGCAGCCCGAGCCGACGGTGGGCAGGCCGACGCCGCGCAGCCCGACGCCGACGGTGGGCAGGTCGAGGGCGCCGGGAGCGAGGGCGACCCGCAGGCTCTCCGCCGTGACGGGCCCGGGGACCGCCCGCAGGTCGGGGCGGGCGGCGAACCCGGAGACGGCGGCGGCGCTGCCGCGGAGCGGGCCGGCGCGGCGGACACGGGCAGGGACTGACCGCCTGCGGGCAGCCGCGGGTCCGGGCGGTGGAACCCGGGTCTCGCCATGTGGACGCGATCCGATGTTCCGGGCCAAGGTCGTCACCCGATACAGTGTCGACACACCACGAGGGCCGCAGGCGTCCCCCGCGGGTCGGGCGACCCGTCGGCGCGGCGCGTCCCTGCCTGCGGGAGACCATGATCGGTGACGGGAGTCGAGGTCGGAACACCCCCGAGACGCCGTCGTCGTAACCACGCCGTAACAGGCATCCAGCAGTTGCCGAGACGAGACGACGACGAGGTGGGCCGCATGCAGTCGCCCTTCCAGCGGTTCTCCGCCCTGCCCGGCCCGGCCGGACTCTACGACGCGGAGCACGAGCACGACGCCTGCGGGGTCGCGTTCGTGGCGACCATGCGCGGCACCCCCGGCCACGACATCGTCGAGCTGGCGCTCACGGCGCTGCGCAACCTCGACCACCGCGGCGCGGTCGGTGCCGAGGTCGACACCGGCGACGGCGCGGGCATCCTCACCCAGGTGCCCGACGCCTTCCTGCGTGAGGTGGTCACCTTCGCGCTGCCGCCGCGCGGCGCGTACGCGGTGGGGCTGTGCTTCCTGCCGGACGACGACGCCGAGGAGGCCCGGGCGCGCCGGGAGGTCGAGAGGATCGCGGCGGAGGAGGGGCTGAACGTCCTCGGCTGGCGCGACGTGCCGATCACCCAGGGCCTGGTCGGCGGCAGTGCCCGGGCCTGCCAGCCGCGCTTCCGGCAGCTGTTCGTGGCCTCGGCGCGCGGCCGGGTGGTGGGGATGGCGCTGGAGCGGCTGGCCTTCTGCCTGCGCCGGCGCGCGGAGCAGGAGTGCGAGGTCTACTTCCCCTCGCTGTCGGGGCGCACCCTGGTCTACAAGGGCATGCTCACCACCGGGCAGCTGGAGCCGTTCTTCCCCGACCTGTCCGACCGGCGCTTCGCCTCCGAGCTGGCGATCGTGCACTCCCGCTTCTCCACCAACACCTTCCCGTCGTGGCCGCTCGCCCACCCGTTCCGCCTGATCGCCCACAACGGCGAGATCAACACGGTGAAGGGCAACCGGAACTGGATGCGGGCCCGCGAGAGCATGCTCGCCAGCGACGTCATCCCCGGCGACCTGGAGCGGCTGTTCCCGATCTGCAGCCCCGGCGCCAGCGACTCCGCGTCCTTCGACGAGGTGCTCGAGCTGCTGCACCTGGCCGGCCGCTCGCTGCCGCACGCGGTGCTGATGATGATCCCGGAGGCGTGGGAGAACCACGCCGAGATGGATTCCGCGCGGCGGGCCTTCTACGAGTTCCACTCCATGTTCATGGAGCCGTGGGACGGCCCGGCCTCCATCACCTTCACCGACGGCACGCTGATCGGCGCGGTGCTCGACCGCAACGGCCTGCGCCCCGCCCGGTTCTGGGTCACCGAGGACGGCCTCGTCGTGCTCGCCAGCGAGGTCGGCGTGCTCGACCTGGACCCTGCCACCGTGGTGCGCAAGGGCCGGCTCCAGCCGGGCCGGATGTTCCTCGTCGACACCGAGCACGGCCGGATCGTCGACGACGAGGAGATCAAGTCCGAGCTCGCCGGGCAGCACCCGTACGACGACTGGCTGCACGCCGGCCGGATCCACCTCGGCGCCCTGCCCGAGCGCGAGCACGTCGTGCACACCCACTCCTCGGTCACCCGCCGGCAGCAGACCTTCGGCTATACCGAGGAGGAGCTGCGGGTGATCCTCGCGCCGATGGCCCGCGCCGGCGCCGAGCCGATCGGGTCGATGGGCACCGACAGCCCCGTCGCGGTGCTGTCCGATCGCCCGCGTCTGCTGTTCGACTACTTCACCCAGCTGTTCGCCCAGGTGACCAACCCGCCGCTGGACTCCATCCGCGAGGAGCTGGTGACGGCGCTGGGGACCTCCATCGGCCCCGAGGGCAACCTGCTGGCCGCCACCCCGGCGCACTGCCGTCAGCTGGTGCTTCCCTTCCCGGTGATCGACAACGACGAGCTCGCCAGGATCGTGCACATCAACGCCGACGGCGACCTGCCCGGGTACGCCACCACCACCGTCCGCGGCCTCTACCGGCCCGAGGGCGGGGGAGAGGCGCTGCTGCACCGGCTGGACGAGATCTGCGCCGAGGTCACCGCGGCGATCGAGGCGGGCGCCCGGTTCGTCGTGCTGTCCGACCGCGACTCCACCGCCGACCTGGCGCCCATCCCGTCGCTGCTGCTCACCGGAGCCGTGCACCACCACCTGATCCGGCAGAAGACGCGGACCATGGTCGGGCTGATCGTCGAGGCGGGCGACGTCCGCGAGGTGCACCACGTCGCGCTGCTGATCGGCTACGGCGCGGCCGCGGTGAACCCTTACCTGGCCATGGAGAGCGTCGAGGACCTCGTCCGCCGCGGCGTGATCGCGGGGATCACCCCGCAGATGGCGGTGGCGAACCTGATCAAGGCGCTCGGCAAGGGCGTGCTGAAGGTCATGAGCAAGATGGGCATCTCGACGGTGGCCTCCTACCGCGGCGCCCAGGTGTTCGAGGCGATCGGGCTGGGCGCCGACGTGGTGGAGCGTTACTTCACCGGCACCACCTCCCAGCTCGGCGGGGTCGGGCTGGACGTGCTCGCCCGCGAGGTCGCGCTGCGGCACGCGCGGGCCTACCCCGCGGACGGTATCCGTGACCCGCATCGTCGGCTCGACACCGGCGGGGAGTACCAGTGGCGCCGCGAGGGTGAGCCGCACCTGTTCGACCCCGACACCGTCTTCCGCCTCCAGCACGCCACCCGCAACCGCCGCTACGAGGAGTTCCGCGAGTACACCCGGCTGGTCGACGACCAGTCCACCCGGCTGATGACCCTGCGCGGCCTGTTCCGCTTCCGCCCGGGAGCACGCCCGCCGGTGCCGATCGAGGAGGTCGAGCCGGTCGAGCAGATCGTCAGACGCTTCTCCACCGGGGCGATGTCCTACGGCTCCATCTCCAAGGAGGCCCACGAGAACCTCGCCATCGCGATGAACTGCCTCGGCGCGAAGTCGAACACCGGCGAGGGCGGGGAGGACGCCGACCGGCTGCTCGACCCGCGCCGGCGCAGCGCGATCAAGCAGGTGGCCTCGGGCCGGTTCGGGGTGACCAGCCTCTACCTGAGCCACGCCGACGACATCCAGATCAAGATGGCGCAGGGGGCCAAGCCCGGGGAGGGCGGTCAGCTGCCCGGCCCGAAGGTCTACCCCTGGGTGGCCCGCACGCGGCACTCCACCCCCGGGGTGGGGCTCATCTCGCCCCCGCCGCACCATGACATCTACTCCATCGAGGACCTCGCGCAGCTGATCCACGACCTGAAGAACGCCAACCCCGCCGCCCGGGTGCACGTCAAGCTGGTGGCCGAGGTGGGTGTGGGAACGGTCGCTGCCGGGGTGAGCAAGGCGCACGCCGACGTGGTGCTGATCTCCGGGCATGACGGCGGCACCGGCGCCAGCCCGCTGACCTCGCTCAAGCACGCCGGGGCACCCTGGGAACTCGGGCTCGCCGAGACCCAGCAGACGCTGGTGCTGAACGGGTTGCGGGACCGCATCGTGGTGCAGGTCGACGGCCAGTTGAAGACCGGCCGTGACGTGGTGGTCGCCGCGCTGCTCGGGGCGGAGGAGTTCGGCTTCGCCACCGCCCCGTTGGTGGTTTCCGGGTGCGTGATGATGCGGGTCTGCCACCTGGACACCTGCCCGGTGGGGGTGGCCACCCAGAACCCGGAACTGCGCAGCCGCTTCTCGGGCAAGCCCGAGTTCGTCGTGACCTTCTTCGAGTACATCGCCGAGGAGGTGCGCGGGTACCTCGCCGAGCTGGGCTTCCGCACCCTCGACGAGGCCATCGGGCGGGTCGAGGCACTGGACACCACCGAGGCGGTGGAGCACTGGAAGGCGTCCGGCCTGGACCTCAGCAGGCTGCTCACGCCGTTGCCGGTGCCGGACCAGACCCCGCGCCGGCACCTGGTCGCGCAGGACCACGGTCTGGAGAAGGCCCTGGACCACACCCTGATCGAGCTGGCCGCCGACGCGCTGGAGCGCGGGGAACCCGTTCGCATCGACCTGCCGATCCGCAACGTGAACCGCACCGTCGGCACCATGCTCGGGCACCGGCTGACGCTGCGCTGGGGTGAGAAGGGGCTGCCGACGACAGCGTCGACGTCACCCTCACCGGGTCGGCGGGGCAGTCCTTCGGGGCGTTCCTGCCGCGCGGGGTCACCCTGCGGCTGACCGGGGACGCCAACGACTACGTCGCCAAGGGCCTGTCCGGCGGCCGGGTCATCGTGCGGCCCGACCGGGCGGCCACCTTCGTCGCCGAGCAGAACATCATCGCCGGCAACGTGATCGGCTACGGCGCGACCTCCGGCGAGATCTTCCTTCGCGGGCAGGTCGGGGAGCGCTTCTGCGTCCGCAACTCCGGTGCCTCGGCGGTGGTCGAGGGGGTCGGCGACCACGGCTGCGAGTACATGACCGGGGGCAACGTGGTGGTGCTCGGGCGCACCGGGCGCAACTTCGCCGCCGGGATGTCCGGCGGCAGCGCCTACGTCCTCGACCTGCGCCCGGTGCGGGTGAACACCGACCTGGTCGAGCTTGCTCCCGCTGAACGAGGAGGACGCCGAGGTGGTCCGGCAGCTGGTGGCGCGGCACCGGCGAGGAGACCGGCTCCGCCGGTCGCCGCGGCGGTTGCTGGAGGACTGGGACACCGCCCGGCAGCGCTTCACCAAGGTCATGCCGCGCGACTACGCGCGGGTCGCTCGAGGTACGCCGGCAGGCCGAGGTCGAGGGCCTCGACCCGGACGGCGCGAGACCGTCTGGGCGCGGATCATGGAGGCGCTCGAATGGCTGACCCGAAGGGGTTCCTGACACGCGGCGAGCGCGAGCTGCCCGACGCGCCGTCCGGTGCCGGTGCGGCTCATGGACTGGCACGAGGTGTACGAGGCCGACCGACCCGGCCGATGCTGCAGCGCCAGGCGGGGCGCTGCATGGACTGCGGCATCCCGTTCTGCCACCACGGCTGCCCGCTCGGCAACCTGATCCCGGAGTGGAACGACCTGACCTGGCGAGGCGATGGCGGGAGGCCACCGAGCGGCTGCACGCGACGAACAACTTCCCCGAGTTCACCGGGCGGCTGTGCCCCGCGCCGTGCGAGACGGCCTGCGTGCTCGGCATCAACCAGCCCGCCGTGACCATCAAGCAGGTCGAGGTCACGATCATCGACCGGGCCTTCGAGGCGGGGTGGGTGGCGCCGCAGCCGCCGGACCGGCTGTCCGGCAAGACCGTGGCGGTCGTCGGCTCGCGGGCCGGCCGGGCTCGCCGCCGCCCAGCAGCTGACCCGGGCCGGGCACACCGTGGCCGTGTACGAGCGGGCCGACCGCATCGGCGGGCTGCTGCGCTACGGCATCCCCGAGTTCAAGATGGAGAAGCGCCTGCTGGACCGCCGGTTGGCGCAGATGGAGGCCGAGGGCACCCGCTTCCGTCCGCGGGGTCGGCGGTGGGCGCCGACATCACCGGGCGGAGCTGCGTGAGCGTTACGACGCCGTCGTGCTCGCCGTCGGGGCGACCGTGCCGCGCGATCTGCCGACGTCCCCGGCCGCGAGCTGGGCGGCATCCTGCAGGCGATGGACTACCTGCCGCCCGCGAACCGGGTCGCGCTCGGCGAGAGCGTCGTGGACCAGCTCACCGCGAGCGGCAAGGACGTGGTCATCATCGGCGGCGGCGACACCGGCGCCGACTGCCTCGGTACGGCGCTGCGGCAGGGCGCGCGTCGGTCACCCAGCTGGAGATCATGCCGCGACCCGCCGCTCGAGCGCCCGCGGCGCCAGCCGTGGCCGACCTACCCGATGATCTTCCGGGTCGCCAGCGCGCACGAGGAGGGTGGGGAGCGCCTCTACGCGGTGAGCACCAGGCGTTCCTGGCGCGACGAGGCCGGAGGGGTGCGGGCGCTGCGGCTGGTGGAGGTGGAGCTGGTCGAGGGTCGGTTCACCGCGGTCGAGGGCTCCGAGCGGGAGATCCCGGCCGAGCTGGTGCTGCTCGCGATGGGCTTCACCGGGCCTGAGCGCGGCCCGCTGCTGGAGCAGCTCGGGCGTCGAGTTCGACGGGCGCGGGAACGTGCGCGCGCGACGACTACGTTCATGTCCGGCGTCGCGGGCGTGTTCGTCGCCGGTGACGCCGGTCGCGGCCAGTCGCTGATCGTGTGGGCCATCGCCGAGGGGCGCGCCTGCGCGGCGGCCGTCGATCGCTGGCTCACCGGGAGTAGCGTGCTGCCGGCGCCCATCCCTCCCACCGCGCGGCCGATGACGGTCTGAGCGGCGGGTTCACGGGGCGCCGGGCAGCCGGCAGGAACGCACCACCACGGCCCGGAATGTGGGCCGGGCCGTGGCCGTCCACAGTGAAGGACCGTGTCGAACGATGCGTCGCGCAAAGATCGTCTGCACGCTGGGCCCCGCAGTCGGCGCGGCGGATGCACGCGAGCTCGTCGAGGCCGGCATGGACGTCGCCCGGCTGAACCTCAGCCACGGCGCCTACGCGGAGCACGAGCGCCGCTACGAGGAGGTCCGGACCGCCAGCGACGAGCTCGGCCGGGCCGTGGGGGTGCTGGTCGACCTGCAGGGGCCGAAGATCCGGCTCGGCACGTTCGCGGCCGGGCCGGTGGAGCTGGTCGAGGGCGAGCGGTTCACCATCACCACCGAGGACGTCGCGCGGGGACGCGACCTGCGTGGGCACCACCTACAAGGGTCTGCCGCACGACGTGCGGGCGGGCGACCGCATCCTCATCGACGACGGCAAGGTCGCGCTGCGGGTGGTCGAGGTCGCCGGTCGGCGGGTGGTAACCCGGGTCGAGGTCGGCGGGCCGGTGTCCAACCACAAGGGCCTGAACCTGCCGGGCGTCGCGGTGAGCGTGCCCGCGCTGTCGGACAAGGACGAGGCGGACCTGCGCTGGGCGCTGCACCTGCGGGCGGACCTGATCGCGCTGTCCTTCGTCCGCAGCGCCTCGGACATCGACGGCGTGCCGAAGATCATGGACGAGGAGGGTGTGCGGCTGCCGGTCATCGCCAAGATCGAGAAGCCGCAGGCGGTGGACAACCTCGAGGAGATCGTCGGGGCCTTCGACGGCATCATGGTCGCCCGCGGCGACCTCGGCGTCGAGCTGCCGCTGGAGCAGGTCCCGATGGTGCAGAAGCGCGCTGTCGAGATGGCCCGGCGCGGCGGCCAAGCCGGTGATCGTGGCCACCCAGGTGCTCGAGTCGATGATCAACCTGCCGCGCCCGACCCGCGCCGAGGCCTCGGACTGCGCGAACGCCGTGCTCGACGGCGCGGACGCGATCATGCTGTCCGGAGAGACCAGCGTGGGCCAGTACCCGCTGGAGGCGGTCCGCACGATGGCCCGGATCATCGAGACCACCGAGGACCAGGGGCTGGAACGGATCGCGCCGCTGGGGACCCGGCCCTCCACCAAGGGCGGTGCCATCACCTACGCGGCGGCCGACGGTGGGCGAGCTGCTGGACGTGCGTACCTGGTGGCGTTCACCCGAGCGGCGACTCGGCCCGGCGGATGTCCCGGCTGCGCTCGCGGATCCCGCTGCTGGCGTTCACGCCGCACGCCGAGGCGCGCTCCCAGCTCGCCCTGTCGTGGGGGACGGAGACGTTCCTGACCGCCCTGGTGCACCACACGGACGAGATGGTCAAGCAGGTGGACGAGGCGCTGCTGTCGATCGGCCGCTGCGAGGTCGGCGATCTGGTGGTGATCGTGGCCGGCTCACCTCCCGGGATCCCGGGGTCGCTGAACGCGATGCGGGTGCATCGGATGGGTGACGCGGTGGGCCGGGTGGTTCGGGGCTACCACTGACCGCAGCCCGGGGGTGAGCGGCCGGGGTGCCGGGTGCGGGACTCGAACCCGCATGCCTTTCGGCGGCGCATTTTGAGTGCGCTGTGTCTGCCTGTTCCACCAACCCGGCTCCGCACGCGGCCGTGCAGCATGACTGTAACGGTTCGTCGACCACGCCCGCGCACCTGACCTCACCGGATTCACTACCCTGGTGCCGTGACCGCAGAGGACAACCCCGCCCTGCCCGCCCGACGCGTGGTCGTGGCCGAGGACGAAGCGCTGATCCGGCTCGACATCGTCGAGATGCTCCGGGACGCCGGGTACGAGGTGGTGGGGGAGGCGTCCAACGGCGAGCAAGCCGTCGAGCTCGCCCTGGAGCACCGGCCCGACCTGGTCGTGATGGACGTGAAGATGCCGGTCCTGGACGGGATCTCGGCCGCCGAGCGGATCGCCGGCGCGCGGATCGCACCGGTCGTGCTGCTCACCGCGTTCTCCCAGCAGGAGTTGGTGGAGCGGGCCCGCGACGCCGGGGCGATGGCCTACGTGGTGAAGCCGTTCACCGCCGCACGACCTGTTGCCGGCGCTGGAGATCGCGGTCAGCCGCCACACCGAGATCGTGGCGCTGGAGTCCGAGGTCGCCGACCTGGCCGACCGGTTCGAGACCCGCAAGCTCGTCGACCGGGCGAAGGGCCTGCTGCAGGTGAAGTTCGGGATGACCGAACCCGAGGCGTTCCGCTGGATCCAGAAGACGTCGATGGACAAGCGACTGACCATGCGCGAGGTGGCCGGCGCGGTGATCTCCTCGGCCTCCGGCGAGCCGTCCGGGGCCGTCGAGAGCCCGCCCGGGCCGGGCACGTCCGCAGGCTGACCGGCCCCGCCCCGCGTCGCTGTGAGACCCGCCACCGGCGCCACGCGGGTGCCGCTCGCGCCCGACGCGCGGCTGTTACGAGGTCGAAACAGGCGCAGATCTTGTATACCGAGATGTGTACATTTAGAGTGCGCCGTGCCCGAATCGTTGTCGAGCCTTGACCCACTACCCCTGGGTAGGCCCTCACCGATGGGGTGACCGGGTGGTAGTTTCCCCACCCATCGAGGGCTCGGGAGCAAGCTCGGGCCGGGCAGAACCCTGAAGCGGAAGAGGTACGACATGGCGAAGCCAGTTCGGATCGTGGCCTTGGTCGCGGTCGCGACGACGGCTCTGGCTGCGTGCGGCGGTGGATCGAGTGGCGGTTCCAGCGGCGGTGGTGGCGGCAAGACCCTCATCATCTCCAGTGACCTGCCTCTGCAGGGGGCGTCGAAGGACGCGTCCGACGCCACGAACAACGCCATTGAGCTCTACCTCAGCCAGGTCGGCTACAAGGCGGGGAACTACACCGTCAAGTTCCAGAAGTACGACGACTCGACGGCTGCAGCGGGCAAGTGGGACAGCTCCCAGTGCTCGCAGAACGCCACCGCCCACGTCCAGAACAAGGACGAGGTCGCGGTCATGGGCACGTACAACTCCGGGTGCGCCCAGATCCAGATCCCGGTGCTCGACCAGGACCCGAGCGGCCCGATGCTGATGGTGTCGCACGCCAACACCAACCCCGGCCTGACCAAGGCCTGGGACCCGGGCACGCCCGACAAGTACTACCCGGGTGGCAAGCGCAACTACGCCCGCGTGGTCACCACTGACGACGTGCAGGGCTCGGCGGCCGCCGCGTTCGCCGCGCAGACGCTCGGCGTGAAGAAGTGCTATGTGCTCAACGACAACGAGATCTACGGCCAGGGTGTGGCGAAGGCCTTCGCCACGGACGCCGCCAAGGACGGGATCACCATCCTCGGCAACGACCCGTGGGACAGCAAGGCTCCGAACTACACCGCGCTGTTCCAGAAGATCCAGGCCGCCGGCGCTGACTGCGTCTACCTCGGCGGGATCTACGACAACAACGGCGGCCAGCTGGTCAAGGACAAGGTCTCGGTCCTCGGCGACAACACCAAGGTCAAGCTCATCGGCCCGGATGGCTTCACCGGCTACCCGGAGCTGGACAAGCTGCCGCAGGGCGAGGGCATGTACCTCACCTTCGCCGGTCTGACCACCGACCAGCTGCGGTCCCAGGGTGGGGCGGGCGCCAAGCTGCTCGACTCCTACAAGGCCAAGTTCGGCGCGGACCCGGCTTCCAACTACGCGCTCTACGGCGTGGCTGCGGTGCAGGTCATCCTCGAGGCGATCGCGAAGTCGGACGGCACCCGCAAGGGCGTCCGGGACGCCGTCTTCAGCGGCAGCGGGATCACCGTCCCCGCTGACCAGTCCGTGCTCGGCAAGGCGATCCACATCGACCCGACCACCGGTGACACCGACGCGAAGGACATCTCCGTCGAGGTGATCAAGAGCGGTGTCGAGACGTTCTTGAAGGCTCAGTCGGTCTCCTGACCGATCCGGCTCGGACGGGGGTGGTGGGGTGACCACCGCCCCCGTCCGAGTGCGTCTTGCTCCCCCATCCAGACGAAAGCCGCCGGAGCCCGGTCCACGAATCCTGCGCCGGCGGGGGAAGGCCAGCCCATGAGCCAGAGCGCGATCGAGGCCGCCGAAGGGCGGCCACCGCTGAACCTCCAGGCGCTGGTGGAGCGGGTGGTGATGTGGGGGTTGGTCGCCGGGCTGGTGCTCTGGCTGGCGCTCGCCCTGGCCCAGCATCCCCGGCTGTTCGCGGAGGCCAGCGTGGTGGGCATCAACAACGGTGCTCTCTACGCGCTGATCGCCCTCGGGTACACGCTGGTGTACGGGATCATCGAGTTGATCAACTTCAGCCACGGTGACCTCTTCATGCTCTCCACCGTGTTCAGCGGCCTGTTCGTGGTGAGCCTGTTCAACGTGACCACGGCCTCCGTGGGCGCCTTCGCCGTCATCTTCGTCGGGCTGCTCGTGGTGATGACCTTCGCGGCCGGGGTGAACACGCTCGCCGAGCGGCTCGCCTACCGGCGGCTGCGCAGGGCGCCGAAGCTCGCGCCGATGATCACGGCGGTGGGCCTGAGCTTCGCCTACCAGTGGCTGGGGATCAAGACGAACGGCTCCGGCCAGAAGAACTGGACCCGGGTGCTCGGGGACGCGGGCTTCCACATCGGCAGCGTGAGCGTGCACTGGATGACGGTGATCGTGATCGGGGTCACCGTTCCGTTGTTGCTGATGATGACGTGGACGGTGCAGCGCACCCGGATGGGCAAGGCCATGCGGGCCACCGCCCAGGACCAGGACGCCTCGCGGCTGATGGGGATCGACGTCGACCGGACGATCGCCTTCACCTTCGCCATCGGCGGGGCGCTCGCGGGCGCGGCCGGGATGCTGTACCTCGAGTCGGTCGGTACGACGCGGTACGACGCCGGGTTCCGGCTCGGGCTGATCGCGTTCACCGCGGCCGTTCTCGGGGGCATCGGGAACCTGACCGGTGCCGTCGTCGGCGGGTTCATCATTGGGCTCATCGGAAGCTTCAACGACAGCCTCGGGCTGGGCAACCAGTGGTCGGAGACGGCCGTGTTCACCATCCTCATCCTGTTGATGGTGTTCAAACCCGAGGGAATCCTCGGGCAGGTCACGACGGAGAAGGTCTAGCCATGTCCACTCCCGCTGCCGGCGCGAAGGGCCCGGCCAAGTTGATTGCACCCGCGCGCGCCTGGTCGCTCGGCTTCCTCGCCGCGGTCATCCTCGTGTTCGTGCTCTACCAGTGGATCCTGCCCACCGCCCCGGCCGGCATCCAGACCTTCTTCGACTCCTGGCTGCCGCTGAACTCGCTGAACGCCAGCGTGATCTGGGCGACCTGCGCGATCGGTCTCAACGTCGTGGTCGGCTACGCGGGCCTGCTGGACCTTGGGTACGTAGCCTTCTGGGCGATCGGCGGCTACGTCGCCGGGTGGTTGATGTCCCCGTTCGTCGCCCAGATGTGGCACAGCTGGGCCAACGTCAAGGTGAACATCTTCGGGCACGCGGCGCCGGGACAGGGCGCCGGGGTGCACGTCAACTTCTGGCTGGTACTGCCCATCGCGGGGCTGTTCTGCGCGTTGTGGGGCATCATCATCGGTGCGCCGACGCTGCGACTGAAGAGCGACTACCTGGCTCTGGTGACGCTGGGCTTCGGCGAGATCATCCCCGAGATCTTCCGCAACGGGCAGAACATCCACGGGTTCAACCTGTCCAACGGCGATCTGGGGATCAACCCGCTCGACCGCATCCCGATGGGCCCGCTCGGCCTGATCCCCGGCGTCCCGGGGACGCTCGGTCCCTTCGACCTCACCTACAAGTTCCTCGTCTACGCGCTGCTGGCCGCCGTCGCGGTGTTCCTGTCGCTGCGGATCCGGGAAGGACGGCTCGGCCGCGCCTGGCTGGCCATCCGGGAGGACGAGCTCGCGGCGAGCATGATGGGCGTCCCGCTGATGCGCACCAAGCTCGCCGCCTACGCCGTCGGGGCCTTCGTCGGTGGGCTCGGCGGGGTCGCGTTCGCCACCAGCAACAGCAGCGTGACGTCGGCGGACTTCTCCTTCGCGAACTCCATCACCCTGCTGGCGATGGTCATCCTCGGCGGGATGGGCAACGTGTGGGGGGTGCTGATCGGCGGGCTCGGGCTGTCGTGGATCAACCTCGTCGGGCTGAAGCAGATCGGCACCTCGGTGAACAACACCTTCGGCACGAGCATCGACTTCCCGTCCTTCAACTTCCTCGTCTTCGGGGCGATCCTCATCCTGATGATGCTGTTCCGGCGCGAAGGGCTGATTCCCGAGTCGCGGACCCGGCAGATCCTGCGCGAACCTGAACGCGGAGAGCTGGAATCAGTCGGCGCCGACATGGAGGGGGAATCGGTATGACGACCGCGCCGAGCGAGGTGCGTGCCCCCGTGGGAGGGGTCGCGCTGGCGGCCTCGAACATCACCATCCGGTTCGGGGGGCTCACCGCCGTCGCCAACGTCTCCTTCACCATCCCCGACGGGTCGATCGTGAGTCTGATCGGGCCGAACGGGGCGGGGAAGACCACCTTCTTCAACGTGCTCACCGGGCTGTACAAGCCGACCCTGGGGCGGGTCCACCTCGGTGAGCGCGACGTGACCGGACTGCCCCCGCACAAGATCGCCTCCCTCGGGCTGGCCCGCACGTTCCAGAACATCCGGCTGTTCAACCTGATGACGGCCGAGGAGAACGTGATGGTGGCGATGCACTCCCACATGCAGTCCGGGATCGTGCGCACGGTGCTGCGCACCCCCGGGCAGCGGAAGGAGGAACGCGAGGCCCGGCGCTTCGCCCGCGAACTGCTCGACTTCGTCGGGGTGGGCAAGAGCGCGGACGAGTACGCGCGGAACCTGTCCTACGGCGACCAGCGCAGGCTGGAAGTGGCCCGGGCGCTGGCCCTGCGCCCGCGGGTGTTGCTGCTCGACGAGCCGACGGCGGGTATGAACCCGCAGGAGTCGGCACGGTTCGTCGACTTCGTCCACCGGGTACGCGACGAACGCGGGCTGTCCGTGCTGCTGATCGAACACGACATGAGCGTGGTGATGCGGGTCAGCGAGCGGGTCACGGTGCTGGACCGGGGCGAGAAGATCGCCGAGGGCCAGCCGGCCGACATCAAGGCGAACGAGCGCGTCGTCGAGGCATACCTCGGTAAGACGGGCACCCAGGACCACGGAGGCAGCCGGTGAGCGAGAACGGCAGCCGGCGCCCGGAGTCGGAGAACCTCCTGGTCGTCGATGACCTGCACGTCTACTACGGCAACATCGCCGCGGTGAAGGGGCTCAGCCTCAGCGTGCGCAAGGGCGAGATCGTCACCCTCATCGGTTCCAACGGGGCGGGAAAGTCCACCACGCTGCGGACGATCTCCGGTCTGCTCCACCCCCGGAAGGGAACCGTCACGTTCGACGGGCAGCCGATGAAGGGTGTGCCCGGTCACCGGGTGGTGAAGGCGGGTATCTGCCACGCGCCCGAGGGCAGGCGGATCTTCCCGCGGATGACGGTGCTGGAGAACCTGGAGCTGGGTGGTTTCCTCCGCGAGGACCGTGGCGCCCTGGCCGCGGACATGGACCGGGTGCTCGAACTGTTCCCGCGGTTGAAGGAACGGCTCGCGCAGAAGGCCGGGACGATGTCGGGCGGCGAGCAGCAGATGCTCGCCGTGGGCAGGGCACTGATGGGCGAGCCGAAGCTGCTGCTGCTGGACGAGCCGTCGATGGGGTTGGCACCGGTGCTCGTCGACCTGATCTTCGACACCATCGAGACCATCCGTGAGCAGGGCATCACCATCCTGCTGGTGGAGCAGAACGCGCTGGCGGCGCTGCGGGTGGCGGACTACGCCTACGTGTTGGAGTCGGGCTCGATGAAGCTCGAGGGCCCCGCCAGTGACCTCGCCCAGGACGACGAGGTGGTCCGGGCCTACCTCGGCGGCTGACGTCCCGTCCGGCAGGGGTGGCGGGACCGGTGCCCGCCGAGCCGCCGCCCCTGCCGGTGTCGGCGATCTCCGCTGGGCCGGGTCGGTGCCGCACCTTCCGGGAACGCTCACGTGACTCACGCTGGGTGATCAGAGACGTTGTGGAACCATGACGTTTTCACGGATTCCTCGGTGGACACGCGCGCAGGCAACAGATTCCGCAGAACCCTACCGAGGTGTGACCACAGGCCGTACGCTCGGCATCGCGCGGACCTGGCGGACGGGGAACTCCGCTGCAGGAGTCGCCGGATCGCAATCAGGTCGAGGGAGGCTCGCGTGGCACGTGCGCCGGTGGACGTCCGTCGGGCAGCGCTCGCGGACGTCGAGGACCTCGTCACGCTGTGGGGGCGTGCCCGCGAGGAACTGATCCGCGGCAGCCGCGGGCTGGGTGCCGGGGCGCCCGAGCAACTGCGCGACAGGGTCGCCGCGGCGCTCGAGGGCGGTGGCATGCAGGTGGTCATCGCGCGCTGGAGCGGACGACCGGCGGGGTACGCGCTGATGAGGCTCGCCACCCTCACTCCGTTGCTGGATGGTCCGAGCCTGCACGTCGAGCACCTGTTCGTGGACTCGGAGTTCCGCCGCCACGGGGTGGCCCGAGCGCTGCTGGCCGCGGTGGCCGGGACCGCCGAACGGCACGGGGTCGACCAGATCGTCACCAGCGCCCCGCCCAGTTCCCGCGACACCCACCGCTTCCTGGCCCGGCTCGGCTTCTCCCCGCTCGTGGTGCGTCGGGTGGTGGGCACCGCCGTGCTGCGCCGTCGGCTCGCCGGCGAGAGTCGACGCGGCGCCCTGGAGGACCTGCTGTCGCGCCGGCGATCAATGCGCGCCCGCACCGGGTGGGGCGGCAACCACCCGGTCACCGACCCCCTGGACGAACCGGTGCCCGCTGACGACTGCCCCGGGGACTCGCCCGCCCCGACGGCGGAGGCTGCGCAACGGGACACGCTGGAGCTGCCCCGGGTGGGGGTGTCCGGCGGGTCGGTGGACGACCCGGTGGGCCTCGTCCCGGAGCCTGCCCGCCGGGGCGGGGAGCCGTCGGCGCTGGTGCAGGACGGCATGCAGCACCGCGGCTGAGCCGCCCCGGCCCGAGGGTGCGCCGATGCCGACAGGGTGTCGGTCGCGACGCATAGGGTGGCTGCCGTGAGTTCGCTTCCCGACGCCGCGCCCCCAACCACCGTTCGCGCGCCGGCGGCGAGGCCGGGCGCGCCACGGCTGCTGCTGGTCGACGGGCACTCGCTGGCCTACCGCGCCTTCTTCGCCCTGCCGGTGGAGAACTTCTCCACCTCCACCGGGCAGTCCACGAATGCCGTGTACGGCTTCACGTCGATGCTCATCAACGTGTTGCGCGACGAGCGACCCGACTCGGTCTGCGTCGCCTTCGACGTGTCCCGGCACACCTTCCGCAGCGAGGAGTACGCCGAGTACAAGGCCAATCGCAGCGCCTCCCCGGCCGAGTTCTCCGGGCAGGTCGGGCTGATCAAGGAGGTGCTCGGCGCGCTGCGCATCCCGGTGGTGGAGAAGGACGGCTACGAGGCCGACGACGTGATCGCCACGCTCACCCGGCAGGCCCGGGAACAGGGCTTCGACGTGCTGGTGAGCACCGGTGACCGGGACTCCTTCCAGCTGATCGACGAGCACGTGACCGTGCTGTACCCGGTGCGCGGGGTCTCCGAGCTGATCCGGATGACCCCGGAGGTCGTGGTCGGTCGCTACGGGGTGCCCCCGGAGCGGTACAGCGACCTCGCGGCCCTGGTCGGGGAGGACAGCGACAACCTGCCCGGTGTCCCGGGGGTGGGCCCGAAGACGGCCGCGAAGTGGCTGGCCGCCTACGGGGACCTGGACGGGGTGGTGGCGCAGGCGCCGCAGATCTCCGGCAAGGCGGGGGAGAGCCTGCGCGCGCACCTGGACGGGGTGCTGCGCAACCGCCGGCTGAACCGGCTGGTCGACGACCTGGAGCTACCCCTGGGCGTCCCCGATCTGCTGGCCCGGGCCTGGGACCGGGAGGAGGTGCACCAGGTCTTCGACAGCCTGGAGTTCCGGGTGCTGCGCGACCGGCTGTTCGCCACGCTCAGTGCCGCGGAGCCGGAGGCCGAGGGCGGGTTCGACCTGGCGACCAGTCGACTGGCCGGGGCGGAGGTGGGCGCCTGGCTGGCCGAGCACACCGCGAGCGGCCTCAGTGGGGTGCACGTGGTGGGCCACTGGTCCCGGGGCGCCGGTGACGCCCGGGGGCTGGCCGTGGCGGTCGGCGACGGCACGGCCGGTTACGTCGACCTCGCGGAGGCGGACCAGCAGGCGACCCAGGCGGTGGCCGACTGGCTGGCCGACCCGCAGCGGCCGAAGGCGCTGCACGATGCGAAGGGCCCGCTGACGGCGCTGGCAGCCCGGGGACTGCCGCTGCGCGGGGTGGTCTCGGACACGGCCCTGGCCGCCTACCTGTGCCGCCCCGACCAGCGCAGCTTCGACCTGGCAGACCTCGTGCTGCGCCACCTCGGGCGGGAGCTGCGGGCGGAGGCGGAGGACACCGGCCAGCTCACCCTGGACACCGGCGAGGGCGAGGAGACCGAGGCCGCGATGGTCCGGGCGCGGGCCGTCCTGGAGTTGGCCGAGGTGCTGGACGGCGAACTCGCGGACCGCGGCGGCACCCGGCTGCTGGCCGATCTCGAGTTGCCGCTGGTGCCCGTGCTGGCGCAGATGGAGCGGGTCGGGATCGGCGTGGACGCCACGGCGCTGTCCGACCTGGAGGCCCACTTCGCGGCGGCGGTGGCCGGTGCTGCCAAGGAGGCCTTCGCCGTGATCGGCACCGAGATCAACCTCGGCTCGCCCAAGCAGCTGCAGGTGGTCCTGTTCGACCAGCTGGGGATGCCGAAGACCAAGCGGACCAAGACCGGGTACACCACCGACGCCGAGGCGCTGGCCGAGCTGTACGCCACGACGGAGCACCCGTTCCTGTTGCACCTGCTGCGGCACCGGGACGCCACGAAGCTGCGTCAGACGGTGGAGGGCCTGCTGAAGTCGATCTCCGACGACGGCCGGATCCACACCACCTACCAGCAGACGATCGCCGCGACCGGGCGGCTGTCCAGCACCGACCCGAACCTGCAGAACATCCCGATCCGTACCGACGAGGGGCGCCGCATCCGCGAGACGTTCGTGGTCGGTCCGGGGTACCAGACCCTGCTCACCGCCGACTACTCGCAGATCGAGATGCGGATCATGGCCCACCTGTCCGGGGACGAGGGGCTGATCGAGGCCTTCCGCTCCGGGGAGGACCTGCACCGGTTCGTCGGATCCCGGGTGTTCTCGGTGTCGCCGGACGACGTGACCTCGGCGATGCGGTCGAAGATCAAGGCGATGTCCTACGGGCTGGCCTACGGGCTGTCCGCGTTCGGGCTGTCCCGCCAGCTCAGCATCCCGGTCGAGGAGTCCCGCGGGCTGATGGAGGAGTACTTCGCCCGGTTCGGCGGGGTTCGGGACTACCTGCAGGGGGTGGTCCAGGAGGCCCGGCGGACCGGCTACACCGAGACCATCCTCGGCCGGCGCCGCTACCTTCCCGATCTCACCAGCGACAACCGGCAGCGGCGGGAGATGGCCGAGCGGATGGCGCTCAACGCCCCGATCCAGGGGTCCGCCGCGGACATCATCAAGGTCGCCATGCTCGACGTCGATCGGGAGCTCCGGGACGGCGGGCTGGCCTCCCGGATGCTCCTGCAGGTGCACGACGAACTGGTCCTCGAGGTGGCCGAGGGTGAACTGGACCGGGTAGGGACGCTGGTCCGGGAGGCGATGGGCCGGGCCGCGCAGCTGTCCGTCCCGCTGGAGGTGTCGGTCGGCGTCGGCAGGTCCTGGCACGAGGCCGGTCACTAGAGCAGGTGGTTGATCAGGGCAGATGGCTGATCAGGGGCGGATGGAGGCTCAGGGGAGGGGCCGCCCGGTCCTCCGCCGGATGAAGTCCGCGAGGGTGCGTACCGCCCGGTCCGGCAGCTCGTCCTCGCGCCCGGTGCTCAGGTGCGCGAAGATCATGCCGTCCAGCAGGGCGACCAGGTCGCGGGCGGCTCCGGCCGGTTCCGGGGCGCCGAGCCGGGCCAGCATTGGCTCCGGCAGCTGGTCGAAGGCCTCCCGCCAGCGGCGCAGCATCGGCTGCAGGGACTCGTCCCGGGCCGCCTCCACCATCAGGCAGTAGCGCGCCAGGAGCCGGTCCCGGTCTCCCAGCAGGGCCGTGACGGTGCCGCGCACGGTGGTCTCCAGGTCCAGGGTGCCGGTGGTCAGGTGGTCCATGGACACCCGGTGCAGCTCCTGCTGCATGGCGGCCACGTCCAGGTCGGCGAGCCGGCCCAGGACCGCCTCGATCATCTGGTGCCGGGTGCCCAGGTGATAGGTGGTGCTGCCACGCGCCGCCCCCGCGGCGGTCTCCACGGCGCGGTGGGACATCGCCCGCATGCCGCCACGGGCGACCAGGTGGATCGCGGCATCGAGCAGGCGCTGCCGGGTGTCGGTGCGGGTCACAGCGAGAGTCTCTCGCTTTTCTACGATCGTAGAAAGTATTGTGACGATCGTGGAAGAAGAGAACGTGCCCCTGACCTCGCGCCGCGGCGCGGCCGTCCTGCTCGTCGTCCTCGGCGCCCAGTTCATGGTGATCGTCGACGAGACCGTGGTGAACGTGGCCCTGCCCTCGATCCAGCGCGACCTGACCCTCACCCAGGCCGAGCTGACCTGGGTGGTGAACGCCTACCTGTTGCTGTTCGGCGGATTCCTGCTGCTGTCCGGCCGGCTGGCCGACCTGCTCGGCCGCCGACGGGTGTTCCTGGCCGGGCTGGTGCTGTTCACCGCGGCCTCGCTCGGGGCCGGTTTCGCGACCGACCGCCTGGCGCTGATCGCCATGCGGGCCGCCCAGGGGTTGGGCGGGGCGATGCTGTCGCCGGCCGCCCTGTCCATCCTGACCACCACCTTCCGCGACCCCCGGGGCCGCCGGACGGCGCTGGCCGCCTGGGCCGGGCTGCTCGGAGTCGGGGCCACCCTCGGGGTGCTGCTCGGCGGGGTGATCGTGGAGTACCTGAGCTGGCACTGGATCTTCTGGGTGAACGGCCCCGTCGGGGTGCTGGTGCTGGTGGCCTGCCTGGCTCTGGTGCCGGCCATGCCCGCAGCCCGCAGCGGCCGGGTGGACGCCCCCGGGGCGGTACTGGTCACGGCCGCCGGGCTGCTGCTGGTCTTCACGGTGATCCGGGCCGACGACGAGGGTTGGTCCTCGGTCCGCACGGTCGGCGGGCTCGCCGTGGTGGCCGTCCTGGTCGCCGGGTTCGTGCTGTGGCAGCGGCGCGCCGCGGAGCCGCTGATCCCGGCCCGCACGGTGGCACGGCGCGAGGCGTTCGCCTACCCGGTGGCGATCCTGACCGCCTCCGCGCTGTTCGCGATGTTCTTCTTCCTCACCCTGTACATGCAGCTGATCCGGGGCTGGACGCCGCTGCAGGCGGGGCTGGCCTGGGCCCCGCAGGGAGCCACCCTGGCGGCGGTGTCCGGGCTGGCGGTGCGCCTGGTGCCGGTGCTCGGCTCCCGGGTGCTCACCGTGGGCGGCCTCCTGCTGGCCGCGGCGGGCCAGCTGCTCCTGCTGCGGACCACCCCGGACGGGGGATACCCGGCCCAGGTGCTGCCGGCGCTGCTGCTCACCGGCGTGGGTCTGGGGCTGGCCCTGGTCCCGGCGGCCGTGCTGGCCGTGCACGGACTGGCCGATGAGCACCAGGGCCTCGCCTCGGGGCTGCTGTCGGCCTCCCAGCAGCTCGGCGGTGCGGTCGGCATGTCGGTCGTGGTGTCGGTGGCCCTGGGCAGGTTCCGTGACCAGGTCGCGCAGGGGGTGACGGCTCCCGTGGCCTCGCTGTCCGCCTTCCACACCGGATACGTCGTGGCTGCGGGCTTCCTCGTGGCGGCCGCCGCGGCGGCCTGGCTGCTGCCGGCACTGCACGAGCAGGTCGACCTGACCTCGCTGGCCGGCTGAGCGGTGCCGGGCGGCCGGCGCGGGTCGCCTGGTCGGGTCAGCCGGGTCGGGGTCAGCCGGGTCGGTGGGTGAGGAAGATCGCGGTGCCCGGCAGCAGCTCGCCGCGCAACCGGCTCCACCCGCCCCACACCCGGTCCAGGTGGTCGGGCCAGGTTGGCTCGACCAGGTCATCGAGCACCAGCCCGGCCTCGACGATGTCCCGGATCCGGTCGCCGAGGGTGCGGTGGTGCTCGGCGTAGACCACCTGTCCGGCCACATCGGACTCCACGTACGGGGTCCGGTCGAAGTAGCTGCGGGTGGCGGTGAGCCCGGCCGGGCCGGGATCGTCGGGGAAGGCCCAGCGCAGCGGGTGGGTGACCGCGAACACCCAGCGGCCGCCCGGCCGCAGCACCCGGCAGACCTCCGCCATCACCCGCCAGGGATCCGCCACGAACGGCACCGCGCCGTACGCGGAGCAGGCGAGATCGAAACGGGCGTCGGGGAAGGGCAGTTCCCGGGCGTCGGCGCAGATCACCGGGCCTGCGGAGGACTGCCGGAGCATGCCGAGGGACTGGTCCAGTCCGACCGCCCGGGCCTGCCGGTGCGCCAGCCAGCGGGTGCACTGCGCCGCCCCGCAGCCGACCTCCAGCACGTCCAGCCCGCTCACGTCCCCGAGCAGTCCCGCCTGCTCCTCGTCCAGGCCCTCCGGGCACCAGATGAAGCGGTCGGCACCGAGGAAGTCGCCGTGCTCGGCCTGGTATCCCGCGGCCTCACGGTCCCACCAGGTGCGGTTGCCCCGCACGGTCTCGGTGGGGTCGGCCGGCCGGTAGCCGGTGCCGGTGACCGGGCCGGGGGCTGGTGCGGTAGCCGGTGCGGGGGCGGGCCGGCGGATCGGATCCTGCTGCATCCGCACCATGCTGCCGGGTCGGGGACGCGGCCGTCCCGCCGGCCCCGCGCGGTGCCCGGGCCGCCTCCGTGGGGGCTTTGACCCGTGATCGAGCCACGGGTAGGGTGACGTCGGCGCACATGATGTGCGCGGACTTGGTTTGTCCTTGATCCGACTGGCAGGGCCACCAGCCTCAGCGCTGAGGGTGACGCCACCGCCTCGGGGCCGGCTTGGGCCGCCATCGTGCGCTGGCCACCACAATCCCATCGAACCCTGTCCGCATCGGAGCCCCTTCTACATGACCACCAGCACGGCTGAGCAGGCGAGCGCCCCCCAGGTCGCGGTCAACGACATCGGCAGCGAAGAAGACTTCCTTGCCGCTATCGACGAGACCATCAAGTACTTCAACGACGGTGACATCGTGTCCGGCACGATCGTCAAGGTCGATCGCGACGAGGTCCTGCTCGATATCGGGTACAAGACCGAAGGCGTCATCCCCTCCCGCGAACTGTCGATCAAGCACGACGTCGACCCCAGCGAGGTCGTCACCGTCGGCGACGAGATCGAGGCCCTTGTCCTGCAGAAGGAGGACAAGGAAGGCCGCCTCATCCTGTCCAAGAAGCGCGCACAGTACGAGCGCGCCTGGGGCACGATCGAGAAGATCAAGGAGGAGGACGGCATCGTCACCGGCACGGTGATCGAGGTCGTCAAGGGCGGCTTGATCCTCGACATCGGGCTGCGCGGCTTCCTGCCCGCCTCACTGGTGGAGATGCGCCGGGTCCGCGACCTGCAGCCCTATGTGGGCAAGCAGATCGAAGCCAAGATCATCGAGCTGGACAAGAACCGCAACAACGTGGTCCTGTCCCGCCGGGCGTGGCTGGAGCAGACCCAGTCGGAGGTGCGCCAGACCTTCCTGCAGACCCTGCAGAAGGGCCAGGTCCGCTCCGGCGTGGTCTCCTCCATCGTCAACTTCGGTGCCTTCGTCGATCTCGGTGGCGTGGACGGCCTGGTGCACGTCTCGGAGCTGTCCTGGAAGCACATCGATCACCCCGGAGAGGTGGTCGAGGTCGGCCAGGAGGTCACCGTCGAGGTGCTCGACGTCGACATGGACCGCGAGCGGGTCTCGCTGTCGCTGAAGGCGACGCAGGAGGACCCCTGGCAGCAGTTCGCGCGCACCCACGCGATCGGTCAGGTGGTGCCCGGCAAGGTCACCAAGCTGGTGCCGTTCGGCGCGTTCGTCCGGGTGGACGAGGGCATCGAGGGGCTGGTGCACATCTCCGAGCTGGCCGAGCGCCACGTCGAGATCCCCGAGCAGGTCGTCCAGGTGGGCGACAGCATCTTCGTCAAGGTGATCGACATCGACCTGGAGCGGCGGCGGATCTCGCTGTCGCTCAAGCAGGCGAACGAGGGCGCCGGCCAGTCGGCCTCGGAGGAGTTCGACCCGGCGCTGTACGGGATGGCCGCCGAGTACGACGAGGCCGGCAACTACAAGTACCCGGAGGGCTTCGACCCGGAGACCCAGGAGTGGCTCGACGGGTACGAGAAGCAGCGGGAGGAGTGGGAGCGCCAGTACGCCGAGGCGCACTCCCGGTGGGAGGCCCACCGCAAGCAGATCGAGGAGGCCCAGAAGGCCGAGTCGGAGGCGCGCGGCGAGGCGGCTGCACCGTCCACCTACTCCTCGCAGGGCCAGCAGGAGGCCGAGCCGGAGGGCATCCTGGCCTCTGACGAGGCGCTCGCGGCGCTGCGGGAGAAGCTCACCGGAGGGTTCTGACCCGAGTACCGGGTCACGCACCCGGACAGAACGCCCGCACCGGGGCCCCGATCGCCGAGCGCGATCGGGGCCCCGGTGCGTTGCGCTGCTCCGTCCAGGTGTATTGGCGCCCGACGGCTGCGCTACGTAGTTGTAGCTGCCTAGCATCGTCACTGTCGATCACCACGGTGTTCCGGCGTCGCCGGAGGCCGACACGACACGGTCGGGCTCGGGCGGGCCCGCGGCTGGGGGCGTGATGCGGGATCTGTCCAGGGGGCTGGACGGGTGCCCGGAGCCGGGAGGCACCGGGCGGGCCGGCGTGCGCCAGGCGTTCCGGGCGGCGCGCTCCGGATCGTCCGCGCCGGGCGGGGCCCGCGTCGTGGCCGGCCGTGGCCCGGCGCCCGCAACGGTGCCCGCCCAGGTCGTCCCCGGGCGCGGGCTGCCGGCCGGCGGTGCCCCCCGGTTCGGCCACGGCGCAAGACTGCCCGCCGCGGCCGCGGGACGCGAGCGGACCCCGCCGGCGGTCACCGGGCGCGCGGCCCCGTGGCAGCGGGGCTACACCCGCGCCGTCGTGGCCACCGATCTCGGGGTCTGCCTGCTCGCGGTGGGTGCGGCACAGGGCCAGTTGGGCGGCAGGCCCGACCCGCGATGGCCGCTGCTGGGCGGGATGCTGGTGCTCGCCCTCGCCGTCGCCCGGGTCTACGAGCACCGGTTCCAGGACAGCGGTGGCGAGGAGTTCCGCCGCCTGCTGCTGGCCGGGGGCATGGTGCTGGCGGCCTCCTCCACCCTCGCCTACGCGCTGCAGGCCGGCGCCGCGCGCGGCGCGGTCGTGCTGGGCCTGCCGCTGGCGCTGGGCGGATCACTGCTCGTCCACCTTTCGGCACGGGCCGTGCTTCGCGCCGCCCGCAGGCGTGGGCACTTCCGGCATCGCGTGCTGGCGATCGGGCTCGAGCGCTCCGTCGCCGAACTGGTGCGGGCAACCCATCGGGACACCTCGGCCGGAGTCGAGATCGTCGCGGCCTGCGTGAGCCGCAGCGCGTCGGCGACCATCGAAGGAGTTCCGGTACATGCGGGGCCGGCCGAGGCGCTGCGAGTGCTGGCGCTCAGCGGAGCCGACACGGTGATCCTCACCGCCTGGTCCGACGTGGGTTCTGAGCAGCTGCGGCGGCTGTCGTGGGACCTTGAGGGCAGTGGCATCCAGCTCCTGGTGGCGCCGCGGCTGGCCGAGGTCGCCGTCCCCCGGCTGCACATCCGGACCGTGGGCGGGCTGCCGCTGCTCGACGTCGATGAGCCCGAGTTCACCGGGATGCGCCGGGTGGTCAAGACCGGCCTGGACTACACGCTGGCCGTGGTCGGGCTGTTGCTGCTGGCACCGGTGATGCTCGCCGTGGCGGTGGCCGTTCGACTGGGCTCCCGGGGGCCGGTGCTGTTCCGGCAGGAGCGGATCGGTCAGCACGGCAAGCCCTTCGTGATGCACAAGTTCCGCAGCATGTACGTGGACGCCGAGCAGCGCCGGGCGGAGCTCGAGCACCTCAACGAGCATGCGGGTGGCCCGCTGTTCAAGATCCGCGACGATCCCCGGGTGACCCCCGTGGGCGCGGTGATCCGGCGCTACTCCCTGGACGAGCTCCCGCAGCTGTTCGACGTGCTGCTGGGGCGGATGTCCCTGGTCGGGCCACGGCCGCCGTTGCGGCAGGAGGTGGCCGGCTACGACAGCGACGCTCGGCGCCGGCTGCTGGTCAAGCCCGGCATCACCGGGCTGTGGCAGGTGTCCGGTCGCTCGGACCTGTCCTGGGAGGAATCGGTCCGGCTGGACCTGCACTACGTGGAGAACTGGTTCCTCGGGTTGGACCTGAGCATCATCGGGCGGACGCTCGCGGCGGTGCTCGCCCGCAGCGGCGCGTACTGAGCCCGGCCCGCCGGCCTGCCGGCCCGCTGGCCCGCCGGCCCGGTGGCCGTCCGGGCCGGTGGACGCAGGCCGAGCACTGCACCCCCGGAGCGGGGTGTGCGAGGATTCCGCGGTGCTGAGGGTCGGGCTGACGGGCGGGATCGGCGCGGGCAAGTCGACGGTGGCCCGCCGCCTGGGTGAGCTCGGCGCGGTGCTGATCGACGCCGACGTGCTCGCCCGCGAGGTGGTCGAGCCCGGCACCGTGGGGCTGGCCGCGGTGGTCGAGGCCTTCGGGCGGCAGGTGCTGCGCCCGGACGGAACCCTGGACCGCCCCGGGCTGGGTCGCCTGGTCTTCACCGACGCGTCGGCCCGGATGCGGTTGAACGCCGTGCTGCACCCGTTGATCGCGGCCCGGACGGCGGAGGTCGCCGCTGCGGCGGCCGCGGACGCGGTCGTGGTCCACGACGTCCCGCTGCTGGTGGAGAACGGCATGGGTGCCGACTACCAGCTGGTGATCGTGGTCGACGCACCCGAGCCGGTGCGGGTGCAGCGGCTGGTCGGCGATCGCGGTTTGGAGCCCGCGGAGGCGACCGCGCGGATGGCGGCGCAGGCGGGGGAGGACGCGCGCCGAGCGGCCGCCGATGTGTGGCTGGACAACTCCGGCGCCCGGGAGCGGGCGCTGGCGGCGACGGACCGGCTGTGGACTCAGCGGCTCCTCCCGTTCGAGCGCGCGCTCCGGCTGCACCTGCCGGCGCCGCGGCCGGCAACGGTGGAGGTCGTCGATCCCGACCCACAGTGGCCGGCGCAGGCGGCCCGGCTGGCGGCCCGGGTGGCCCGGGCGGCGGGGGAATACGGGCAGCGGGTGGACCACATCGGGTCGACGGCGGTTCCCGGGCTGGCCGCCAAGGACCTGCTCGACCTGCAGCTGGTGGTGGCTGACCTCGCCACCGCCGACGCGCTGCGCGGACCGCTGGAGAGCGCCGGCTTCGCCCGGCTGGACGGGGACTGGTGGGACGTCACCCCCGACGGGGGCCTGCTGGCCAAGCGCGTCCACGTCGCCTGCGACCCGGGGCGCGCGGTGAACCTGCACCTGCGGGCGGCGGAGGGACCGGTCTGGCGCTGGCAGCTGATGTTCCGCGACTGGCTGCGCCTGCACGAGCCGGAGCGAGTCGCGTACGCCGCGGTGAAGCGGGCTGCCGCCGGGGTGGGCATCGGGGCCTACCTGGACGCCAAGGGGCCGTGGATCGCCTCGGCGCTGGAGCGGGCCGCCGGCTGGGCCGGCGCGCAGGGCTGGGAGCCGGAGCCGCCGCCGGCCTGGTGAGCCGCCCCGGGCAGGACGAACGGGCCCGCACCAGGTCGGGCGCCCGATCGGGCGGAGGGGGCGGACGGAGGCGCCGGGAATGGCGTTGTCGGTGCGGGCGCTTACGGTGGAGCCATGCGTCCGACCACCGATCTGCAGCGCACCGTCGCCCCCTTCGCGGTGGTCTCGGACTACTCGCCGAGCGGTGACCAGCCCGCCGCCATCGAGGATCTCACCGCCCGGGTGCGGGCGGGGGAGCGGGACATCGTGCTGCTCGGCGCAACCGGCACCGGGAAGTCCGCCACCACCGCGTGGCTGATCGAGCGCGTGCAGCGACCCACGCTGGTGATGGCGCCGAACAAGACGTTGGCCGCGCAGCTCGCGAACGAGTTCCGGGAGCTCTTCCCGCACAACGCGGTGGAGTACTTCGTCTCCTACTACGACTACTACCAGCCCGAGGCGTACGTCCCGCAGACGGACACCTACATCGAGAAGGACTCCTCCATCAACGAGGAGGTGGAGCGGCTGCGGCACTCGGCGACCAACTCGCTGCTCACCCGGCGCGACGTGATCGTGGTCGCCTCGGTCTCGTGCATCTACGGCCTCGGCACCCCGCAGGAGTACGTCGACCGGATGGCCCGGCTCAAGGTCGGGGGGCAGATCGAGCGCGACGAGCTGCTCCGCCGGTTCGTGCAGATGCAGTACAGCCGGAACGACCTCGCCTTCACCCGCGGCACCTTCAGGGTGCGGGGTGACACCGTGGAGATCATCCCGATGTACGAGGAACTGGCCCTGCGGATCGAGTTCTTCGGCGACGAGATCGACCGCCTCTACACGCTGCACCCGCTCACCGGCGAGGTGATCCGCGAGGAGGAGGAGATGTACGTCTTCCCGGCCTCCCACTACGTCGCCGGCCCCGAGCGGATGGAGCGGGCGATCACCGGGATCGAGTCCGAGGTGGAACAGCGGCTGGGTGAGCTCGAGCGTCAGGGCCGGTTGCTGGAGGCGCAACGGCTGCGGATGCGCACCAACTACGACGTGGAGATGATGCGCCAGGTCGGGTCGTGTTCCGGGATCGAGAACTACTCCCGGCACATCGACGGCCGTGGCCCGGGTACCCCGCCGAACACGCTGCTGGACTACTTCCCCGAGGACTTCCTCCTGGTCATCGACGAGTCCCACCAGACCGTCCCGCAGATCGGGGCGATGTACGAGGGGGACATGTCCCGCAAGCGGACCCTCGTCGACCACGGCTTCCGGTTGCCGAGCGCGATGGACAACCGCCCGCTGAAGTGGGAGGAGTTCCTGGAGCGGATCGGGCAGACGGTGTACCTGTCCGCCACCCCGGGCGACTACGAGCTGGCGAAGGGCCGCGGCGTGGTCGAGCAGATCATCCGCCCCACCGGGCTGATCGACCCGAAGGTGGTGGTGAAGGGCACCCGGGGGCAGATCGACGACCTGCTCGGGGAGATCCGCGACCGGGCCACGCGCCACGAACGGGTGCTGGTGACCACGCTGACGAAGAAGATGGCCGAGGACCTCACCGACTACCTGCTCGAGCAGGGGATCAGGGTCCGCTACCTGCACTCCGAGGTGGACACCCTGCGCCGGGTGGAACTGCTGCGCGAGCTGCGGCAGGGCGAGTATGACGTGCTGGTCGGGATCAACCTGCTACGGGAGGGTCTCGACCTGCCCGAGGTGTCGCTGGTGAGCATCCTCGACGCCGACAAGGAAGGCTTCCTGCGCTCGGCGAAGTCGCTCATCCAGACGATCGGCCGCGCCGCCCGGAACGTCTCCGGCGAGGTGCACATGTACGCCGACAGGATGACGCCGTCCATGCAACAGGCGATCGACGAGACCAACCGGCGGCGGGAGAAGCAGGTCGCCTACAACCTGGAGCGGGGCCTGGACCCCACCCCGCTGCGGAAGCGGATCGCGGACATCACCGACCTCATCGCCCGCGAGGACTCCGACACCGCCGAGCTGATCGGGGGCGGCGGGCGGCAACGCAGCCGCGGCAAGGCCCCGGCACCCGGCATGCGCTCCGGCGGCCACGAGGTCGGCCGGCATGCCGCCGACCTGGTCGGGCTGCCTGCCGGTGACCTTGCCGACCTCATCCAGCAGCTCACCGAGCAGATGCACGCCGCGGCGGCCGACCTGCAGTTCGAGCTGGCGGCGCGGCTGCGCGACGAGGTGGCCGAGCTGAAGAAGGAGCTGCGGCAGATGCGCGCGGCCGCGCGCTGAGCGGGCCCTGCGCCGGATCCCGGCCCGCCGCCGGCCACCGGCCCCGGCTGCCATTCTCACTCGGTGATCGGTCGGGGTGCGCCCGCGGTGGTACCGGGGGACGCTGTCGGTGCAGCCCCGTACCGTGGAGGCGCAGAGTTGTCACCGGCGCCTCCTAGCATGGGCGCGCCACCGCCCCGCGACGCCCGGAGAATGACCCGTGACTGACCGACTCATCGTCCGGGGTGCCCGCGAGCACAACCTCAAGGACGTCTCGCTGGACATCCCGCGCGACGCGCTGGTCGTGTTCACCGGGCTGTCCGGCTCGGGCAAGTCCTCCCTGGCCTTCGACACGATCTTCGCCGAGGGGCAGCGCCGGTACGTGGAGTCGCTGTCCGCCTACGCCCGGCAGTTCCTCGGGCAGATGGACAAGCCCGACGTGGACTTCATCGAGGGGCTGTCACCGGCGGTGTCGATCGACCAGAAGTCGACCAACCGCAACCCGCGGTCCACGGTCGGCACGATCACCGAGGTCTACGACTACCTGCGCCTGCTGTGGGCGCGGGTCGGCAGCCCGCACTGCCCGATCTGCGGCGAGGCGATCACCCGGCAGACGCCGCAGCAGATCGTCGACCGGCTGCTGGAGCTGCCCGAGGGAACCCGGTTCCAGGTGCTCGCACCGGTGGTGCGCGGCGCGCAAGGGCGAGTACGTCGACCTGTTCCGTGAGCTGCAGTCCAAGGGCTTCGCCCGCGCGCGGGTGGACGGCGAGGTGCGTCACCCTCGCCGAGCCGCCGAAGCTGGAGAAGAAGCTCAAGCACACCATCGAGGTCGTCGTCGACCGCCTGGTCGCCAAGCGCGGCAGCGCAGCGCCGGCTGACCGACTCGGTCGAGACCGCGCTGCGCCTGGCCGGCGGCTCGTGGTCGTCGACCTGGTCGACGAGACGCCGAGGACCCCGGCCGGGAGCGACGGTTCTCCGAGAACCTGGCCTGCCCGAACGACCACCCGCTCGGCCCTCGACGAGATCGAGCCGCGGACGTTCTCGTTCAACAGCCCCGTTCGGCGCCTGCCCCGAGTGCACCGGCATCGGCACCCGGCTCGAGGTCGACCCCGACCTGCTCGTCCCCGACGAGGACGCTGACCCTCGCCGAGGGCGCCATCGCGCCGTGGACGCAGAGCGTCGGCCGACTACTTCCAGCGCCTGACTGACGGCTCTGGGCGAGGACCTGGGCTTCTCGATGGACATGCCGTGGCGGGCGCTGCCCGCAGCGCGCCAAGGAGGCGATCCTGCACGGCAAGGACTACAAGGTGCACGTGCAGTACCGGAACCGCTTCGGCCGCGAGCGCAGTACTCCACCGGGTTCGAGGGCGTCATCCCCTTCGTCGAGCGCCGGCACGCCGAGACCGAGTCGGACTGGAGCCGGGAGCGCTACGAGGGCTACATGCGCGAGGTGCCGTGCCCGGCGTGCGACGGCGCCCGGCTCAAGCCCGAGTCGCTCGCGGTGCTGGTCGGCGGCCGCGTCGATCGCCGAGCGTGTGCGCGCTGCCGATCGGCGAGGCGCCGGCGTTCCTGGACGAGCCTGGAGCTGACCGAGCGCGAGCGGCAGATCGCCGAGCAGGTGCTGAAGGAGATCCAGCGCCCGGCTCGGGTTCCTGCTCGACGTCGGGCTGGACTACCTGACCCTGGACCGTGCGGCCGGGACGCTGTCCGGCGGCGAGGCGCAGCGCATCCGGCTGGCGACCCAGATCGGCTCCGGCCTGGTCGGCGTGCTGTACGTGCTCGACGAGCCGTAGCATCGGCCTGCACCAGCGCGACAACCGCCGGCTGATCGAGACCCTGACCCGGCTGCGCGACCTGGGCAACACGCTGATCGTCGTCGAGCACGACGAGGACACCATCCGCGCGGCCGACTGGGTCGTCGACATCGGGCCGGGCGCCGGCGAGCACGGCGGCCAGGTCGTGCACTCCGGCGATCTCGAGGGCCTGCTGCAGCACCCGGAGTCGCTCACCGGCGACTACCTCTCCGGGCGCGCGCGAGATCGCGCTGCCGGCGAAGCGCCGGCCGGTCGACCGGCGAGCGCGCGGTCACGGTGGTCGGCGCGCGGGAGAACAACCTGCGCGACGTCGACGGTCGACTTCCCGCTCGGGCTGCTTCGTCGCGGTGACCGGGGTGTCGCGGCTCGGGCAAGTCGACGCTGGTCAACGACATCCTGTACAAGGTGCTGGCCAACCAGCTCAACGGCGCCCGGCAGGTCCCGGGCCGGCACACGCGGGTGACGGGGCTGGACCACCTGGACAAGGTCGTGCACGTCGACCAGGGGCCGATCGGCCGCACGCCGCGCTCGAACCCGGCGACCTACACCGGGGTGTTCGACCACATCCGCAAGCTGTTCGCCGAGACCACCGAGGCGAAGGTGCGCGGCTACCAGCCGGGCCGGTTCTCGTTCAACGTCAAGGGCGGCCGCTGCGAGGCCTGCTCCGGTGACGGCACGATCAAGATCGAGATGAACTTCCTGCCCGACGTCTACGTGCCGTGCGAGGTCTGCCACGGCGCGCGCTACAACCGCGAGACGCTGGAGGTGCACTACAAGGGCAAGACCATCGCCGACGTGCTGGACATGCCGATCGAGGAGGCCGCGGAGTTCTTCGCGGCCGTCCCGGCGATCGCCCGGCACCTGCAAGACGCTGGTCGACGTCGGCCTGGGCTACGTGCGGCTCGGGCAGCCCGCGACGACGCTGTCCGGCGGCGAGGCGCAGCGCGTGAAGCTCGCCGCCGAGCTGCAGAAGCCGCTCGACCGGCCGCACCATCTACGTGCTCGACGAGCCGACCACCGGCCTGCACTTCGAGGACATCCGCAAGCTGCTCGTGGTGCTGCAGGGGCTGGTCGACAAGG
>CAWARR010000013.1:0-292980 GCA_963784535.1 uncultured Actinomycetota bacterium
GTGCTCGTCACGGTGCCCGGCGCCGTGCTGCTGTCGCTGGCCTGCCGGCACATGCTCCGCGGGTGGATCTACCGGCTCCGGGTGCGGGGCCGGGGCCTGCAGAAGGTCCTCGTCGTCGGCCGCGCCGACGCGGCGGTGTCGGTGATCGAGAAGCTGGACCACGAGCCGCAGCACGGTCTCGTGGCGGTCGGCGCCTGCGTGCCCTCCTCCGGGGTGCAGCCCTCGCACGTGCACGGGGTGCCGGTGGTCGGCGACCCCACCCAGATCCTCGCCGCCGTGGACGAGGTGAAGGCGCACGTGGTCGCCGTGGTGTCCCACCCGGACCTGTCCGGCCACGCGCTGCGCCGGTTGGCGTGGGCGCTGGAGGAGCGGCAGGTCGAGCTCGTCGTCTCCCCGGGGATCATCGAGGTGGCCGGACCACGGCTGTCGATCCGCCCGGTCGCGGGGCTGTCGCTGCTGCACCTGGAGCGGCCGTCGTTCTGCGGCGGGCGGATGATCGTCAAGACCGTGTTCGACAAGCTCGTCGGCCGCTGGGCGCTGCTGCTGCTGCCTGCCCCTGCTGCTGCTGATCGCGGCGGCGGTCCGAAGCTGGAGCAGCCGGGTCCGGTGCTGTTCCGGCAGGCCCGGATCGGCATCGACGGGCAGCGCTTCATGATCTCAAGTTCCGCTCGATGGTGATCGACGCCGAGGCCGCCGGCAGGAACTGGCTCGACCAGACCGAGGGCAACGGCATGATGTTCAAGATGCGTAGGACCCGCGGGTCACCGCGGTCGGCGCGGTCCTGCGCCGGCTACTCGCTCGACGAGCTGCCCGCAGCTGTTCAACGTCCTGCGCGGGCGACATGTCGCTGGTCGGGCCTCGACCGCCGCTGCCGCGACGAGGTCGCCGGATACGACGACGACGCCGCCCGCCGGCTGCGGGTACGCCCGGGCTGACCGGGCTGTGGCAGGTCAGCGGGCGCAGCGACCTGTCGTGGGAGGAGTCGGTCCAGCTCGACCTGCGCTACGTCGACAACTGGTCGCTGGCTCTGGACCTGGCGATCCTGTGGCGGACGCTGCGCGCGGTGCTCGTCGGGCTCCGGGGCGTCTGAGCCGCGCCGCCCCCCGCGCAGCCCCCTCCTCCTCCCCCGAGCAGCGCCGACCCCCCCGAGCGCTGCAGCCGCCCGCGCCCGCTGAGGTACCGTCTCCTCCGAATTAGGCAATCCTTCCTGGAGGGCGGGAGCTGCGATGGGATCTCGGCGGAGGACGTCGCGCTGGCTCGCGAGCTGGCGGTGGCGGTCGGTCGCCGGCTGCTGCAGGTGCGGGCGCTGCCGCTGCAGGGGTCAGCGCTGCGCGGGGCCGGCGACGGGCGGCGCAGGAGGTGGTGGCCGACTGGTCGGGTGCGCGGCGTCCCGGCGACTGCGTGCTCAGCGAGGAGGCTCCCGATCCGGCGGACCGCTCCGCCGCGGCCCGGGTGTGGATCATCGACCCGCTCGACGGCACCCGCGAGTTCGGCGAGCGGCCGCGCACCGACTGGGCGGTGCACGTGGCGCTGTGGCAGCGGCGGCGAACTGACCGCCGGCGCGGTGTGCGCTGCCGGCCGCCGGCGCAGCTCTCGGCACCGACGAGCCGCCGCCGGTGCCCCCCCGCCGGCGAGCGAGCGGTCCGGATCGCGGTCAGCCGTCGCGCCCCCGGCGCTCGTCGCCGCCGCTGGCCGCCGCGCTGGGCGCCGACGCTGGTGCCGATCGGCTCGGCCGGCGCCAAGTGCGCGGCCGTCTGGAGCGGCGAGGTGGACGCCTACGTGCACGCCGGGGGCCAGTACCAGTGGGACTCGGCCGCCCCGGTGGCGGTCGCCCGGGCGGCCGGGCTGCACGCCAGCCGGCTCGACGGCTAGCCCGCTGCGCTACAACCGCCCCGACCCGTGGCTGCCGGACCTGCTCGTCTGCCGCCCCGAGCTCGCCGGCCGCATCCTGCGCTGGACCTCCGCATAGCGACCGAGGGGATCCGCACCGATGACCGTTGCTGCCGGACCGACTCCGCAGCCGCTCCGTCGCGATACCGGCTGTCCCAGCTGGAGACCCTGGAGGCGGAGTCGATCCACGTCATCCGCGAGGTGGTCGGCCGAGCTGGAGCGCCCGGTGCTGCTGTTCTCCGGGGGCAAGGACTCGATCGTGATGCTGCGACTGGCGGAGAAGGCGTTCTGGCCCGGCCCGCATCCCGTTCCCGGTGCATGCACGTCGACACCGGGCACAACTTCGCCGAGGTGCTCGACTTCCGCGACGCGCCGGGTGGCCGAGCTCGGCGTCCAGCTGCTGGTCGCCTCGCGTGCCCGAGGCGCATCGCAGCGCGGGCTGGTCGCGCGAGCCGCCGGACGGCACCCGCAACCGGATCCAGACCCCGGTGCTGCTGGACGCCCTTGACCGAGCACCGGTTCAGCGCGGCGTTCGGCGGCGCCCGCCGCGACGAGGACAAGGCGCGGGCGAAGGAGCGGGTGTTCTCCTTCCGCGACGAGTTCGGCCAGTGGGACCCGAAGAACCAGCGCCCCGAGCTGTGGTCGCTGTACAACGGGCGGATCCACCCCGGCGAGAGCATCCGGGTCTTCCCGCTGTCGAACTGGACCGAGCTGGACATCTGGCAGTACGTCGCCCGCGAGCGGATGGCGCTGCCGCCGCATCTACTTCGCCGCACCGAGCGCGAGGTCTTCGAGCGTGACGGGATGCTGTACGGCGTCCACGAGTTCTGCCGCCCGCGCGCCGGGCGAGGAGGTCGTCACCGCCACCGTTCGCTACCGCACGGTGGGGGACGCCAGCCTCACCGCCGCCGTGCGCAGCGACGGCGACCACCGCGAGGAGATCATCGCGGAGGTCGCGGGCACCCGGATCACCGAGCGCGGTGCCACCCGGGGCGACGACAGGTTCAGCGAGGCCGCCATGGAGGATCGCAAGCGGGAAGGGTACTTCTGACCATGACGTCCGCAGCGGGGCACGGCCGCGCCGACATGCTCCGGGTCGCCACCGCCGGCTCGGTGGACGACGGCAAGAGCACCCTGATCGGCGGCTGCTGTACGACTCCAAGTCGATCTTCGACGGACCAGCTCGAGGCGGTCGAGCGCGCCAGCGCCGACCAGGGCGACGACTACGTCAACCTCGCGCTGCTCACCGACGGCCTGCGCGCCGAGCGCGAGCAGGGCATCACGATCGACGTCGCCTACCGGTACTTCGCCACTCCGCGGCGCACGTTCATCATCGCCGACACCCCCGGGCACGTCCAGTACACCCGGAACATGGTCACCGGGGCCTCGACCGCCGACCTGGCCGTCGTGCTCGTCGACGCCCGCAAGGGCCTGCTGGAGCAGAGCCGGCGGCACGCCTTCATCGCCACCCTGCTGCGGGTGCCGCACGTCGTGCTGGCGGTGAACAAGATGGACCTGGTCGACTACGCGCAGCCGGTCTTCGAGGCGATCCACGACGAGTTCGTCGACTTCGCCGCCAAGCTGGAGCTGCCCGACCTCACCGTGATCCCGATCTCGGCGCTGCACGGGCGACAACATCGTCTCCCGCTCCCCGAACATGCCCTGGTACGAGGGGGCCTCGCTGCTGCACCACCTGGAGCACGTGCACGTCTCCAGCGACCGCAACCTGATCGACGTGCGGTTCCCGGTGCAGTACGTGATCCGGCCGCAGTCCGCCGCGCACCCGACTACCGCGGCTACGCCGGCACCGTGGCCGGCGGCGTGCTCAGGCCCGGCGACGAGGTGATGGTGCTGCCGTCAGGCTTCAGCACCCGGATCGCCGCCATCGACACCTTCGACGGGCCGGTCGAGGAGGCCTTCCCGCCGATGTCGGTCACCGTGCGGCTGGCTGACGACGCTGGACGTCTCCCGCGGCGACCTCATCTGCCGCCCGCACAACGCGCCGATGGTGCTGCAGGACGTCGATGCCATGGTGTGCTGGATGAGCGAGCAGCCTCTGCAGCCGCGGCACAAGCTCGCGCTCAAGCACACCACCCGCGCCGTCCGCGCGCTGGTGAAGGACGTGCGCTACCGCCTCGACGTGAACACCCTGCACCGGCACGAGGATGCCGGCGGGCTGGGGCTGAACGACGATCGGCCGGGTGCGTGCTGCGCACCACCGCACCGCTGTTCGCCGACCCCTACCGGCGCAACCGGGCCACCGGGGCCTTCATGCTCGTCGACGAGACCAGCAACGCCACCGTGGCGGCGGGGATGATCCTCGGCCCCGCGGGCGGGCCGGCCTAGCGAACCCGCCGCCCGCCGGCCCCTGGAGACTGGGGGCCCCTGGACTCTCGAGCCCCTGGAGACTCTCGAGCCCCTGAGACTCTCGAGCCCCTGGAGACTCCCGAGCCCTAGACTCTCGGCAATGGGAGATCAGCCGTGAGCCGGCCCTCGCTGCGGGTGGGGGCCGACCGGCTGCTGCGGCGGGCCGCGATGAGCGGGCTGTCCCGGGCCGAGGTCCGCCGCCCCGAGCAGGGGCGGGCCGCCGACCGCCGGGTATCGGTGGTGATCCCCTGCTACAACTACGGCCACCTCCTGGATGCCTGCGTCCGCAGCGTGCTCGACCAGCCGGGCGTGCGTACCGACGTGCTCATCGTCGATGACGCCTCCCCCGACGGCAGTGCCGAGGTCGCGCGCCGGATCGCCGCGACCCACCCGCAGGTGCGGGCGCTGTGCCGCGAGCACAACCTCGGGCACATCGCCACGTACAACGAAGGCCTGGCCCTGGTCGACGGCGACTACGTCGTGCTGCTGTCCGCCGACGACCTGCTCGCCCCGGGGTCGCTGCAGCGGGCGGTGGAGCTGATGGAGGCGGTCCCCGCGGTCGGGCTCGTCTACGGCCGCGCCGACGACTTCGTCGACACTCCCGCTGAGCAGGCCGGCGACCGGGCGACGAGCTGGACGCTGTGGCGCGGCCAGGACTGGCTGCAGGACCGCTGCCGGACCGGGAGGAACGCGATCCGCTCCTGCGAGGCGGTGATGCGCACCTCGGTGCTGCGGCAGGTCGGCGGCGGCTACCTGCCGCAGCTGCCGCACACGGCCGATTTCGACCTCTGGATGCGCGCCGCCCGGGTGAGCGACGTCGGCTACGTGGGTGGCGTCGTGCAGGCCTTCTACCGGGTGCACGGTGCGAACATGCACACCGCCCAGTTCTCCCAGGGCAACCCCGACGGGACGATCATCGACCTGCGCGAGCGGCTGGCCTGCTTCGACCATGCGCTCGGGGCGGGCGAGAACCTCCCCTCCGACCGTGGCCTGCTGGATCGTGCCCACCGCACCCTCGCCCGCGAGGCGCTCACCCTGGCCGTGCGCAGCTACGACTGGGGCGTCGCCGCCGAGTGGCCGGTGCAGGAGCTGGTCGCGTTCGCCGACTCCCTCTGCCCCCCGGCCGAGCTCGCCGGGCTGCACTCCGCGCTCGCCCTGCGGCGCAGGGTGGGGCCCGAGCGGGCCCGGCGACACCCGCTCTGCCTGCCCGGGGCGCAGCAGTACAAGGTGCGCACCCGGCTGGTGCGCTGGCGCTGGCGGCAGGCCGGCGTCTGAACCGCACCGTCCGCCCGGCGACGTAGGCTGGGGCCGGGCCCGTCGCCTCCGATGGTCGCCTCCGATGGTCGCCGCCGATGAAGGCAACCGCCACCCAGTCGAGGATCAGCATCGCATCATGAGCCTGTCCGGCCTGCTCGACGCCCTCCTGCCCGACCCCGGCCTCGCCGCCGTCCGCGCCGCCGCCCGGGCCGGTGCCGCGCTGGAGGTGGTGGCACCCCCCGGCGCCCGGCCCCCGGTGATCGCCACCCTCGCCGCCACGCCCGCACGCGCGGGGGCGGGAACGGTGCTGGCCGTCACCGCGACCGGCCGTGAGGCCGAGGACCTCGCCGCCGCGCTGCGCTGCTACCTGCCCGTCGACGCCGTGGTCGAGTTCCCGGCCTGGGAGACGCTGCCGCACGAGCGGCTCAGCCCCCGCTCGGACACGGTCGGCCGCCGGCTGGCGGTGCTGCGCCGGCTCGCCCACCCGGGCGGCGGGGCGGGCGTGGGGCCCGTCCAGGTGGTGGTGGCCCCGATCCGGGCGCTGATGCAGCCGGTGGTGCGCGGCCTCGGTGAGCTGGAGCCGGTGGCGCTGCACGGTCGGGGACGAGGCGGCCCTTGACGACGTGGTCGGAGCGGCTGGCCGCCGCCGCCTACGTCCGGGTCGACATGGTCGAGCGGCGCGGGGAGTTCGCCGTGCGCGGGGGCATTCTCGACGTCTTCCCGCCCACCGAGGACCACCCGCTGCGGGTGGAGTTCTGGGGCGAGCAGGTCGAGGAGGTGCGCTGGTTCGCCGTCGCCGACCAGCGCTCGCTGGAGGTGTGCGAGCGCGGCCTGTGGGCGCCGCCGTGCCGGGAGGTGCTGCTCACCGACGCGGTGCGGGCCCGGGCGGCCGACCTGGTCGAGCAGCTGCCGGGCGTGGCCGACATGCTCGACAAGATCGCGGCCGGGGTGGCCGTGGAGGGCATGGAGTCGCTGGCGCCGGTGCTGGTGGACGGCATGGAGCCGCTGCTCGACGTGCTCCCGGCGGGGTCCCTGGTGGTGGTGCTCGACCCGGAGAAGGTCCGCTCCCGGGCGCACGACCTGGTGGCGACCAGCGCGGAGTTCCTCGCAGCCTCGTGGGCGAACGCCTCGGCGGGCAACACCGTCCCGGTCGACCTCGCCGACCGGGGGCTCGACCTCGCCGAGGGTTCGTACTGGCCGCTGCCGCGGGTGCGGGCGCACGCCACCGACCTTGGCGTTCCCTGGTGGTCGCTCACCGCGCTGGACCGGGACACCGACCTGGGTGCCGGCGGCGGGGACGCCGACGTGGTCCGGGTGGGGCTGCGCGAGGTGGGCGGATACCGCGGGGAGACCGACAAGGCCCTCGCCGACCTGCGGTCGATGGTCTCCGCCGGCTGGACCGTGGTGGCCACCACGGAGGGGCCCGGCCCGGCGAAGCGGATGGCCGAGGTGCTGGCCGCGGCCGACGTGCCCGCCAGGCTCACCCCCGATCTGGCTGCGCCCCCGCAGCCCGCCGTGGTGCACGTCACCACCGCGGCGCTCGAGCACGGGTTCGTCGCCGACGACCTGCGGGTCGCGCTGCTCACCGAGACGGACATCGCCGGGCAGCGCTCGGGCACCCGGGACATGCGCCGGATGCCCAGCCGCCGCCGCAACGTGGTCGACCCGCTGCAGCTGCGCCCCGGCGACTACGTGGTGCACGAGCAGCACGGCGTCGGGCGGTACGTGGAGATGGTCCAGCGCGCCGTCGGCGGCGCCACCCGCGAGTACCTGGTGATCGAGTACGCGCCGAGCAAGCGCGGCCAGCCGGGCGACCGGCTGTTCGTCCCCACCGACTCCCTCGACCAGGTGACCCGTTACGTCGGGGGCGAGCAGCCGCAGCTGTCCAAGATGGGCGGCACGGACTGGGCCCGGACGAAGGGTCGCGCGCGCAAGGCCGTCCGCCAGATCGCGGGGGAGTTGATCCAGCTCTACTCGGCCCGGATGGCCTCCTCCGGGCACACCTTCGGCCCGGACAGCCCGTGGCAGCGCGAGCTCGAGGACGCCTTCCCCTACGTGGAGACCCCCGACCAGCTGGCCTGCATCGACGAGGTCAAGGCCGACATGGAGAAGTCGGTCCCGATGGACCGGCTGATCTGCGGCGACGTCGGCTACGGCAAGACCGAGATCGCCGTCCGCGCGGCGTTCAAGGCGGTGCAGGACGGCAAGCAGGTGGCCGTGCTGGTGCCCACCACCCTGCTGGTCCAGCAGCACCTGGAGACCTTCACCGAGCGCTACGCCAACTTCCCGGTACGGGTGGGGGCGCTGTCGCGCTTCTCCTCCGAACGGGAGTCGGCCGCCACCATGGGGGCCTGCTCGACGGCTCGGTGGACATCGTCATCGGCACCCACCGACTGCTGTCCGGCGAGGTCCGCTTCCGGACCTGGGGCTGATCGTCGTCGACGAGGAGCAGCGCTTCGGGGTGGAGCACAAGGAGAAGCTCAAGCAGCTGCGCACCAACGTGGACGTGCTGGCGATGAGCGCGACGCCGATCCCGCGCACGCTGGAGATGGCGGTCACCGGCATCCGTGAGATGTCCACGCTGGCCACGCCGCCGGAGGAGCGTCACCCCGTGCTCACCTTCGTCGGGCCCTACGAGGAGAAGCAGATCGGGGCGGCGATCCGGCGCGAACTGCTGCGCGAGGGTCAGGTGTTCTACGTCCACAACCGGGTGGAGACGATCGAGCGGGCAGCGGCCCGGATCGCCGCCCTGGTGCCGGAGGCCCGGGTGGCGGTCGCGCACGGGAAGATGGGCGAGCACCGGCTCGAGCAGGTGATGCTCGACTTCTGGCAGAAGAGGTTCGACGTCCTGGTCTGCACCACCATCGTGGAGACCGGGCTGGACATCTCCAACGCCAACACCCTCATCCTGGAGCGGGCGGACCTGCTCGGGCTCTCCCAGCTGCACCAGCTGCGCGGCCGGGTGGGCCGCGGCCGGGAGCGCGCGTACGCCTACTTCCTGTACCCGCCCGAGCGCCCGATGACCGAGACCGCGCACGACCGGCTGCAGACCATCGCCCAGTTCACCGATCTCGGGGCGGGCATGCAGGTGGCCATGAAGGATCTCGAGATCCGCGGTGCCGGCAACCTGCTCGGCGGCGAGCAGTCCGGGCACATCGCGGGCGTCGGGTTCGATCTGTACGTCCGCCTCGTCGGCGAGGCGGTGGCGGAGTTCCGCGGCGAGCAAGGGGCCGGCGAGAGCGTGGAGATGAAGGTCGACCTGCCGGTCGACGCGCACCTGCCGCACGACTACGTCCCCGGTGAGCGGCTGCGGCTGGAGGCCTACCGCAAGATCGCCGAGGTTGGCTCGCAGGACGGGTTGGAGGCGGTGCGGGCCGAACTGGTCGACCGCTACGGCCCGCTGCCGGAGCCGGTCACCAACCTGCTCGCCGTCGCCGCCTTCCGGGTGAACGCCCGGCGTGCCGGGCTGAGCGAGGTCACCGCGGCCGGCAACCACATCCGCTTCGCGCCGGTGGAGCTGCCCGAGTCTGCCCAGCTGCGGTTGAAGCGGCTCTACCCGGGGTCGCTGGTGAAGGACGCGGTGCGCACCATCCTGGTGCCGCGGCCGTTGACGGCCCGGGTGGGTGGCCAGCCGCTGCGCGACACCGCGGTGCTGCAGTGGGCCGCGGAGGTGGTGGACGCCGTGCTGCTGGGGTCGGTGCCGGCGGCCGCCGCCGTCGCCGCGCGCTGAGCCGGCCCCCGCGCCGCCGGGGCAGCTACCGCGGCGCTAGCATCGCGCTGTGACCCCCAGCCTGCGCCTGACCTTCGGCCGCCTCGGTGCCCGCCGGCTCGCCGTCACCGCCGCCGTCGCGGCAGTGCTCTCGCTGTCGGCCTGCGGGCAGGCCTCCGCCGGTGCCGCCGCCGTCGTCGGCAACCGGCGGATCTCGGTGGCGCAGCTGCAGACGGCCACCGAGCAGATCGCCTCGATCGTCAGCCAGGGATCGACCGTCGACCAGAACGTCGTGCTCGGCTGGCTGATCATCTCCCCGTTCGCCGTCGACGCGGCGGCCCGCAACAACGTCGGCGCCTCGACCGATGACGCCGCGCAGATCTTCGCCCAGGCGGCGGCCGCCGGCGCGTTCAAGGGCAAGGCCGACCCTGCCGCGCTGGAGGCGGTGCGCGGGGTGCTGGCACTGCAGAACCTGCAGGGCCAGGGGAAGGCGACGATCACCCAGCCGCGGGCGCAGGCGGCCTACGACCAGCTCGTCGCGCAGCTGAAGGCGACCCACATCGTGGTGAACCCGCGGTACGGCACCTTCCGCTCCGACCAGCTGAGCGTCTCGCTGCTGGCCGGCGCCCGGTTGCCGCTGGTCCAGGCGCAGCCCGACTGGCAGGTCCCCACCGCCGCGGCGACTGCCACCGCGACGCCCACCCCGACGACCACGCCGTGACGTCCGCGGCCGGTGCCGGGCGGGCACGGCGCGGCGGAGGCGTGCGGAGTGCCTGAGCCGGGCCGGATCGCCCTGATCGTGATCAGTCCCCGGGTGGCGCCCGGGTTGCTGTCCTGGCAGGCCTGGGAGGCGCTGCAGGGGGCCGACGTGCTGCTGGCCGCCGACCTCGACCCGCAGTGGGCCGACGTGCTCACCGACGCCCGCCTGCAGGCCGAGGACGTCGCCGCACTGCCCGTCGCCCGGCGCGCCGGACGGCTGGTGGAGCTGGCCGTCGCCGGTGCGCAGGTGGCCTGGCTCGGCTCGCCGGACGGCGATCCGGGACTCACCGACGCGCTCGCCGAACACCTTGCCCGGCACGCGGTGGCGGGCAGCCCGCCCGAGATCGAGCTGATCACCGGGGCCCACGACCTGAGCGGTGCCCGGCTGCTCGACCTGGTGGCCGTGATGGACACGCTGCGCTCGCCGGGCGGCTGCCCCTGGGACGCCCGACAGACCCATGCCTCGCTGCTGCCGCACCTGCTGGAGGAGGCGCACGAGGTGATCGAGGCCGCCGAGGGCGGCGATCGCGCCCACCTGCAGGAGGAGCTCGGCGACCTGCTGCTGCAGGTGGTCTTCCACGCCCGGATCGCGCAGGAGGACCCGCAGTCCCCGTTCGGCATCGACGACGTCGCGGCGGGCATCGTGGCCAAACTGGTGCACCGGCACCCGCACGTCTTCGCCGACGGGGACGGTGCCACGGTCGAGGAGGCGGAGGAGAGCTGGGAGCAGCTGAAGGCCGCCGAGAAGGGTCGCACCAGGCCGTTCGAGGGGATCCCGCCGACGCTGCCCGCGCTGGCCCGGGCGCAGAAGATGCTCTCCCGGTTGGACGGCGCCGGCGCCGACACCGCGGCGGCGGTGTCCGCGGCGGCCGGCGAGGACGCGGTCGGTGCGCTGCTGCTGGCCGCGGTCGAGCGGGCCCGCGCGGCCGGGGTCGACGCCGAGTCGGCGTTGCGTGCGGCACTTGCCCGCCTCCCCTCGTGATCATGCACGCCCGCGCCACCCCACTTCAGCCGTGATCATGCACGCTGGCGCCACCCCAGTTCGGGCGTGATCATGCACGCCGGCGCCAGGGCTTCCTGCGGTCCGGTCCGGACATGGCGCGACGGTGCATGATCACCACCAAGAGAGCAGTGCGTGAGCGCGCCCAAGAGCGGGGGCGGGGCGCAGGGCGCCGGGGTGGGTAGCCTGGCGCGCGGGGCGGGCGCACCCGCGGCAGCGGGCAGGGACCCGTCGTGGCATCGAACAGGGAGGCACCGTGACGCGCATCCACCCCAGCGCGGACGTCGATCCGGCGGCCAGCGTGGGCGAGGGATCGTCCGTCTGGCATCTCGTCCAGGTGCGCGAGAAGGCCGTGATCGGGCGCAACTGCGTGATCGGGCGTGGCGCCTACGTCGGGCCGGGCGTGCGCATCGGTGACAACTGCAAGGTGCAGAACTACGCCCTGGTCTACGAGCCCGCGGTGCTCGAGGACGGCGTGTTCATCGGCCCCGCCGTGGTGCTGACCAACGACCTCAACCCACGGGCCGTGACCCCCGACGGGACGCTGAAGTCCGCGGAGGACTGGGATGCGGTTGCGGTCGTGGTGCGCGAGGGCGCTGCGGTCGGCGCCCGCTCGGTGTGCGTCGCACCGGTGACGGTCGGCCGCTGGGCGCTGGTCGCCGCCGGATCGGTGGTCAACCGCGACGTCCCGGACTTCGCCCTGGTCGCCGGGGTTCCGGCCCGCCGCATCGGGTGGGTGGGGCACGCCGGGGTGAAGCTGGAGGACGTGGGGGCGGGCACCTGGCGCTGCCCCCGCACCGGCGCGCTCTACCGGGAGCAGGACGCCGGCCTGACCCCGATCTGACCGGCGACGCGCTCCCCGGTACGGCAGGATTGCCTGCCATGGACGACAGCCTGCCCGGCCAGGGCCCGGACCTGCCGCGACCCGACGGGGCCGGTGTGGGTGACGAGGTGGGCCAGGCCGCCGCGGCAGCGCGGTTCCGTGAGGTCGCCGAGCGGGTGCTCGACGCCATGCTGGAGTCCTCGCCGCAGGCGGCTACCGAGCTGGGGGATCACCGGTTCGATGACCGGCTCGACGACCTGTCCGCTGCCGGCGTGGACGCCACCGCCGCCATGCTCGGGGAGGCGCTGAGTGTGCTCGACGGCGTGGACGGCGCAGGTCTGGAGGCCGCCGACCGGGTGGACCTGGAGATCCTGCGCACCGCGGTGGCCCGTGAGGCATGGATGCTCACCGAGCTGCGCCCGCACGAGCGCGACCCGCTGGTGCACCTGCCCGGGGACGCGCTCTACCCGTTGCTGGTGCGCGGAGGGGGCGATCCGGCGGCCACCCTGCGCTCGCTGCAGGCGCGGCTGGTGGCGGTGCCGCACCGGCTGGCGGCAGCCCGCGAGCAGTTGCGGGGCATGCCCCGGGTGCACGTCGAGACCGCGGCCGCGCGGGCCCGGGGCAGCGTCGGGATGCTCGGCCCCGCCATCGACACCCTGCTGGAACGCGAACCGGGGATGCGGCCGGCGGTGGACGAGGCGCGCGAGGCCGCCGCGGCAGCGCTGCTGGAGCATGCCGGCTGGCTGGAGTCCGCGCTGGGCGACAGCGACGGCGACCCCCGGCTGGGCGAGGCCCGCTTCGCGGCCAAGCTCTGGTACACCCTGGACACCCAGACCACCCCCGATGCCCTGCTCACCCGGGCCGAGAGTGACCTGCAGGCGGTGGAGGAGGAACTCGCCGAGTTCGCCGCCTCCCTGGGCGGCACGCAGCCGGCCGGAAGCGTGCGTGAGCTGTTGGACCGGACCGCCGCCGCGGCGCCCGTCACCGACGCGACCATCCTGCCGCTGTGTGAGCAGGCCCTCGCCGACACGACCCGCCGCGTCCGCGAACTGGACCTCGTCAGCGTGCCGGAGGACCCGGTGCGGATCATCGTGATGCCCGAGTCCCGCCGCGGGGTGGCGGTGGCCTACTGCGACCCGCCGGGGCCGCTGGAGCCGGCCGGGCCCGACGGCCGCGCGCTGCCCTCGCTGTTCGCCGTCTCGCCCACCCCCGCGGGCTGGGCGCCGGAGCGGGTGGCCTCGTTCTACCGGGAGTACAACGGCCACCTGCTGCGCAACCTGACGGTGCACGAGGCGATGCCCGGCCACGTGCTGCAGCTCGCGCACGCCGCCCGCTACCGCGGCAGCACCCGGGTGCGGGCAGCGGGCTGGAGCGGGCCGTTCGTCGAGGGGTGGGCGGTGTACGCCGAGTCGGTGCTGGCGGCGGCCGGGCTGGGGCTGGGCCCCGAGGTCGACGCCGGGCTGCGGCTGCAGCAGCTGAAGATGCAGCTGCGCTCGACCATCAACGCGATCCTCGACGTGCGGGTGCACACCCGCGGGATGACCGAGGTCGAGGCGATGACGCTGATGACCGGGCGCGGACACCAGGAGGAGGGCGAAGCGGCCGGCAAGTGGCGCCGGGCGCTGCTGACCTCGACCCAGCTGTCCACGTACTACGTCGGATACCACGAGGTGCGCGACATCGTCGCCCGGCTGCGCGCCGCCCGTCCGGCGGCGAGCACCCGCGAGCTGCACGACGGGGTGCTGGCCCACGGCAGCCCCCCGCCGCGGCACCTGCGCACCCTCCTGGGCCTGGAGGACGCCCCCGCCGCCGGGGTCTGAGCCGCGCCGTCAGCCGGTCCGGCTGCTCTCGTCACGCAGCCAGGTGGAGAAGTCGCCGCGGGCCACCGCGCGCGATGCCCGCCGCCGGGCGATCACCGCCACCGCGAGGAAGACCGGTAGCTTCATCGCCAGCGCGGGTGAGTGCCGCGCCAGCCGCAGCAGGTCGGACCGGCTGGTGCGGGAGTCGGTGCGCAGGCCGTTGTCGTCGGCGTAGGCCTGCGCGGTGCCGGTGGCCGCCCGCACCCGCCGCCGCACCAGGTCGGCCCAGGTCCGTGGCGGGTGGACGACCACCTGGGCGGTCTGCACCACAGCCCGCTCAGCGTCCTCGAAGGCGGCGGACATCGCCAGGTCGTCCGACATCAGCAGCGGCAGGGCGGCCACCCGCTGGTGGCCCTGCGCCGACAGTGCGATCACGCCCCGACCGAAGATGCCGCTGCGCACCTGCGGCAACTGCTGCCAGACGTCGTAGTACCAGCGCACCGGCAGGCTCATCCCCTGCCGCGGCAGCAGGCGCCGGGGAGCGGCGGCGAGCAGCCCGCCGGGGCCCGTGACCGCCGCCGCCAGCCGCTGTACGTCGGCGGCGTCGATCTCGACGTCGGCGTCGATGTAGAGGCGGGGGAAGTCGGCGCCGGCGGCGTCGTCGCCGAGCCGCAGCGCCTCCCGCTTCGAGGGCACGGGCGTCTCCAGCACGCTCACCCCGGCGAAGCCGCGGGCCACCTCGGCGGTGGTGTCGGTGCACCCGTTGCAGACCACCACGACCCGCACGGCCTGCGGCGGGGCGGTCGCCGCCGACGGCACGCCCGCGGGCCCGTCCGGTTCCTCCGGCGCCCGGGCGAGCAGCCCGCCGAGCAGCCGGCCGATCACCTTGGCCTCGTCGTGGGCCGGTACCACTACGCTCACCACGGGGCCATTATGGCCGCGTGGTCGGCCCGCGGAGCGGGCATCGCGATCGCCCTCCGGGAGGCTCACCCCATGGTCCGCAGCAGCACGGCCGTCGCCCGCCGCGTGGTCAAGGGGCGCCAGCTGGCGCGACGCCTGCGGCGGGTGGCGACCGGCGGGGTGGTGTCGGCCGAGCCGATGCCGTCCTTCCGGACCGCCGGCACGGCCCGGGCGAAGCCCGCCGTGCGCGTGCTGTGCCCTGACTGGGACACCCCCAGCGGCGGGATCCGCACGCTGTACCGGTACGTGGAGATCCTGTCCGCCGACGGTCGGGACGCCGCGGTCGTCCACCACCAGCGGGGCTTCCGCTGCACCTGGTTCGACAGCCCGGCGAGGGTGCTCGACGCCGCCCACGCCGACCTCCACCCGGGCGACCTGCTCGTCGTTCCCGAGGTGTACGGCGCCAACCTGGCCCGCACCCCGCCCGGGGTGCGGGTGCTGTCGGCGAACCAGAACGCCTACAACACCTTCATCGGTGGCCGCCTGGAGGATGTCGGCCGCCCCAGCCCCTACGCGGACGTGCCCGGCCTCGCGGGTGCCCTCGTGGTGTCGGCGGACAACGCCGCCTACCTGCAGTTCATCCACCCGGAGATGTCGGTCTGGGTGGTGCCCCCGGCGATCGATCCCGACGTCTTCCACCCGCGCTCGCAGCCCGGGCGGGTGATCGGGGTGATGCCCCGCCGCCGCCGCCGGGAGGCCGCCGAGGTGCTGCGGATGCTCAGCGTCCGGGGGGCGCTGGAGGGCTGGGAGGTGCGGATGCTGCACGGCCTGACCGAGGAACAGACCGCCCGTGCGCTGGCCGGGTGCGCGGTCTTCCTGAGCTTCAGCGAGCGCGAGGGCTTCGGCCTCCCCCCGGCCGAGGCGATGGCCAGCGGGTGCCATGTCGTCGGCTTCACCGGGCTGGCCGGGCGGGAGTACTTCGACCCCGCGTACTCCACCCCGGTGGGCGAGGGAGACGTGCGGGCGTTCGCGGCGGCTGCCCTCGAGGCACTCCGCCGGGTGGAGTCCGACCCCGGCGCTGCCCGGGAGTCGGGGCTGGCGGCGTCCGTGGCGGTGCTGTCGCGCTACAGCCCGCAGGCGCAGCGCACCGCCCTGCTGGCGGCCGTCTCCGCTGCGGCAGAAGGTTGAGCGGCAGGGTCGCGAGGGCCCGGCTCAGCTGTCGGTGAGCAGCTCGCGGGCGGCCCGCCGGACCCGGCCGCCGAGCCGGCGGTACAGCGGCCTGCCCCCGGGGCCCGGTCGCCAGCCCGCCCGGTGGGTGCGGTCGAGCTCGGCGAACCACTTCTCCCGCAGCGGGTGCAGCGACCCGGCGTTCCACGGCTTGTCCCGCTCGGTGAAGTGCAGCATGGCGGGATCGTCCAGCGCGGCCTGGACGTCGTCCGGCCACAGCGCCCAGGCGAAACCGTTCCCGGAGGCGTCGCCCGTCTGCAGGTTCCACCGCCGGGGCAGCTCCCGCCAGCGGCCCTGCAGCACGACGTTCAACGCGTCCTGGTCGCCCCAGCGCGGCTTGCCCTTGCGCAGCAGCTCGACGGCCTGCTCCGCGACCTGCTCGGACCGCCACCGGGCCAGCGGGATCAGCAGGAGCCCGGCGTTCAGGTAGGGGGCCGACGCGGCGAGCCCCAGCGCGCGCCAGTCCGTCCCGAGCGGACCGGCCGCCCACGGGGTGTTGCAGTCGCGCACCGCGGCCGCCAGGTCGTCCCCGAGGTCGGTGTGCCACAGCGCGCCGAAGCTACCCACCGTCACCGTGTCCGCGTCGAGGTAGAGCGTCCGGTCGAGGCCGGCGGGCAGGTAGGTGGGCAGCAGCAGCCGGAAGAGCGTGGCCGGTGACAAGAAGGCGGGGAAGTGGGCGTCGGCGAGCAGTGCGAGGTTCACCTCGACCCATGACACCTCCAGCCGGCCGCTCACCTCCTGCGTGAACCGGGCCCGGGTGGCCTCGGCCACGCCGGTGTGCAGCACGGTGACGGTGGCCTCCGCGGGCTGGTGGGCCCGGGCCAGACTGCTCAGGGCCACGAGCAGCGGCAGCTCGAAGCCCTTGTCGACGGCCATCGAGATGTGCAGGGGAGCGGGATCGGTCACCGGCGACGGACCACCTTCGGCGCTAGGCATCGCGCCGATCGTCGCACGGCCGGGGCGGCGCGGGCGGCAAAGGTCGCCGATTCCCGGTCGGGTCGTCACCGGGCTGGGCCGTCCAGGTGGTCCCACCACCCGGTCGGTCGCAGCCCGTCAGCAAGACCCCCGTCATGGTCACGGTGCTGCGCTATAGTCCGAAACGGTCAGCTGGGCGCAACGGCGACGGCACGGGTGGGTGATCGGACCGGGGGCAGGTCGGAGCGCGGGTGGTGAGCACGCCAGGTGGGCCGGGCAGAGGTCGTGGGTGAGGTCCCGGCGGTCGCCGATGCCGATCTGGGTCGTAGCGTCGGGCGCGGGGCGGCGTGGAGCGCGCTGAACTCCACCGTGCTGCGGATGGGCCAGTTCCTGATGGGCATCGTCATCGCCCGGATGGTGGCGCCGGAGGTGTTCGGCGTCTTCGTGGTGGCGACCACCGTGTACACCATCATCATCAACTTCAGCGACTTCGGGGTGAGCGCGGCCCTGGTCCGCGACGTCACCGAGGCCGATCGGTTGGCGCCCACCGTGAGCTCCCTCGCGCTGGGGACGAACGCGCTGCTGGCGGCTTTGATGGCGGCGACCGCGGGGACGCTGGCGGGGGCGTTGGGTGCCCCCGGTGCCGCGAACGCGATCCGCATCCTCGCTGTGACGCTGCTGCTCGCGGGCGTCGCCGCGGTCCCCGGCGCACTGCTGACAGGGACCTTCCGCCAGCGCGAACGGCTGTTCGCCGACGTGGCCTTCTTCGTGTCCTCGAACGCCTTCCTGGTGGTGATGCTGGCCGGCGGCGGCGGCGTGCTGTCGCTGGCGATGTCCCGGGTGATCGGGCAGGCGGCCTCCACCCTGCTGCTGCTGTGGTTGGCGCCCACCCGCTACCTGCCCGGGTTCGACCGTGGGGTGGCCCGCCGGTTGCTGCGCTTCGGGGTGCCGTTGTCCGGCGCGAGCCTGGTCGGCTTCCTCATCGGCAACACCGACTTCATGGTCGTAGGCCGGCTCCGCGGGGCGTCAAGCCTCGGGTTCTACAACCTCGCCTACAACATCTCCGGCTGGCCGGTGAGCGTGTTCACCTCGATCGCGGTGAACGTGGCGCTGCCGGCGTTCACCCGGGTGCGGCACACCCCGGCCCTGCTGGCGGCCTACTTCTCCGCCGTGCTGAGGTCGCTCGGGGCGACGGCTCTGCCCACCAGCGCGCTCATCCTCGCCCTGTCGAACCCGCTGGTCGAGACGGTCTACGGCGAGCGCTGGCTTCCCGCGGCCCCCGCGCTGGCGATGCTGGCCGCCTTCGGCGCTGGCCGGGTCGTGCTCGCCCTGCTGTCCGACATGCTGGTGGCGCTCGGCGAGACCCCGCTGTTCCTGAAGCTGCAGGTGCTGTGGCTGGTGCTGCTGGTCCCGCTGCTGGTGGTGGGCGTGCACCGGTACGGGATCGTGGGCGCCGGGGCGGCGCACCTGGTTGCCGCGGTCCCGCTGATGACCCCGGTGTTCGTGCTGGCACTGCGCCGGCACCTGCCGTGGCTGACCCAGCGGGTGCTGCTCGGGGCCCTGCTGCCGCCGCTGGCGGCCTCGACCCTGGCCGGCCTGGTGGCGGCCCTGGTGGCGCGCCAGATCAGCTGGCCCTGGCTGGCGCTGCTGGCGGGAGGAGCGGCCGGTGCCCTGGTCTACCTGGCTGTGCTGAGCCGGTGGCTGCTGTCGACCTGGCGGGCGCTGACCCTGCTGTACCACGCCGGTGCAGGGCAGGCCCCGTCGGCGGGGGAGGGCACGCCCGAGGGCGGTCCGCCGCCCGCGGACGAGGATCCCGCCGGGCCACAGGGCCCCGGGCGGGCCATGATCGAGGAGGCGTGAGGCGGATGGCCGGCGGACCGGTCCCTGTCGCGGACGGCAGCACCCGCGGGCGGCTGCGCCGGGTGGCGCGGGTGGCACCACCGCCGCGGCCCGATCCCGGGCGGCCGCTCCCCCTGGTCTCCGTGGTGGTCCCCTGCTACAACTACGCCCGCTACCTGCCGGTGAGCGTCGGCAGCGCGCTCGCCCAGGAGGGCGTGCGGGTCGAGGTGATCGTCGTCGACGACGCCAGCCCGGACGACAGCTTCGAGGTGGCCACCGGCCTGGCCGCGGCCGACGGGCGCGTGCGGGTGCTGCGGCACGAGCACAATGCCGGCCCGGTGGGCACCTACAACGACGGGTTCGCCGTCGCGACCGGCGACTACATCGTCCGCCTGGACGCCGACGACCTGCTCACTCCCGGCTCGCTCGCCCGCTCGGTGGCCCTGCTGGAGCGGTTCCCGTCGGTGGGGCTCGTCTACGGCCACCCGGTGCACTTCGCCGGTGCGGTCCCCACCGACGTGCGTACCGAACCGACCAGTTGGAGCGTGTGGGCGGGGCGGGACTGGCTCGCCGAGCGCTGCCGCACCGGGTTCGCCAACATCACCTCTCCCGAGGTGGTGCTGCGCGGCACGGTGGCCCGCAGGGTGGGCGGCCAGGATCCCGAGCTGGCCCAGACCCACGACGTGGAGATGTGGCTGCGCGTCTCGGCGGTCGCCGACGTGGGCCGGGTGGACGGGTGCGACCAGGCGCTGCACCGTGACCACCCGCAGAGCCGGTCGGCACTGCAGGTGGACCAGCTGACCGACCTGCGCGAGCGCCGGCTGGCCTATGACACGGTGTTCCGGGGTGCGGGAGCGGGTGTCGCCGGGGCTGAGCTGCTGCACCGGGTCGCGATGCGGACGCTGGCGGTGCAGGCCCTGGCGAGTGCCTGCCACGCCTACGACCGGGGCCGGGCGGGCACCGAGCCCGTGCAGGAGTGGGTGGCGCTGGCCCGGGAGCTGTACCCCGAGGTGGAGCGGTTGCCGCAGTGGCGGGCGTTGCGCCGCCGTCAGCGGGTGGGCGCGCGGCTGGCCCCCTACGTCCCGAACTTCGTCGCGGCGGCCGCGCTGAGGCGGGTGCAGGACGGCATCCGGTACCGCCGGTGGACGGCCACCGGCCTGTAGCGGCGCGGCCCGGCCGGGGCAGCGCCGGGGCTCGTATGCTGTGCCGGTGCTCACCGTGCCGCCGCCGACATCCGGGCGAGGTCGCCAGGTCATGACGGGTGCGGGGTGAGCCTTCCCGGACAGGCGCCGCCACGCTCCACCCCGGCTGCGGGCCGCCGGGCCCGCGGTCGACGTCGACGCCGCTGGGTGCTGGTGCTCGTCGCGGCGCTGGTCGTGCTCGTGGCTGCCGGGGGGGCCGTGGTGCTGATCGGCAGGCGCCCGGCGGTGCCGGACCTGTCGCTGCCGCCCGCTCCCGTGCCCGCCACCGGGCTGCACTGCGCCCGCTCGCCCGCCACCTGTGGGTTCCCCGCCGCGGCGACCACCGGGGTCCCGGCGGGAACCCGGCTGCGCGCGGTCCCGGCGGAGCTCTCCCACGGCCCGGGGTGGCACTACGACCCGCGCGGGTGGGTCACGGTCGACGGGAACGGCGCGGTGCTCGACTCGCTCGACCTGACGGTGGGGGTGGACATCACCGCGTCGAACGTGACCCTGCGCCGGCTGCGGATCCGCATCGGTGGCGAGGCTGCCGCGGTGAACCTGCGCCACACGGTGAACGTGACCATCGAGGACACCCTCATCGCCCTGCCTCCCGGCTCGGGCGGCGAGCGGCTGCTGGTGGGCATCAAGGACGTCAACGGGGACGCCCGGGCCACCAGGGTGCTGCGGACGGACATCTCGGGGGTGTCGACGGGGGTGCAGATCCACAGCGGCCTGATCCAGGACTGCTACATCCACGACCTGGGGTACGCCAACGGCGACCACCTCAACGGGATCACCAGCAACGGAAGCTTCGGTGACCCGCTGACCATCCGCCACAACACGATCTTCAACCAGGTGAACCAGACCGATGCCATCGGCCTGTTCGAGGACTTCAGCGCCCAGGTCGACCGCGTGGTCGACAACAACCTGATCGCCGGCGGCACGTACACCCTCTACGCGGGTGCCAACCCGGGGGGCAGGCCGACCTCCCGGATCCGGGTGACCGACAACCACTTCGCCCGGTCGTTCTTCCCCGCCGGGGGATCCCTCGGTCCGGTGACCAGCTTCGACGCCTCGGGTTCCGGTAACGTCTGGTCAGGGAACATTTGGGATGATACCGGTAAAAAGGTCACCCCATGACGGGCCAGGTGATCCGCCGCGCCGACTGGTCGCTCGGCGCGCCCGGCGAATTGGGCTGCTCACCCGATTGTCACGGAATGGTTCCGTCGACATACTCTTCCTTGGGCTCATGACCATGGGCCCTGCCCGGGAGTGACGCCGAAACCTGTCCCACTCCGCTGGGTACTCCACTTGGCTGACAGCTGGTCGCAGGGACAGGTGCGGGGGAACCACGAAGGCGGAGTTCCGGCAGCGCCGGAGCTCCTTGGGGTGAAGCCACACAGGTCCCGATGGGGCCACAGTGGCCGGGCGCTTCCCAGTCCGAACCCGACAGCTCACCTCGCAGGCGTTCGGGAGAGGACGCCGTACGTGCCCAGGCCTACGCCTGCCAAGACCGCTCATCCACCCCGCTCCGTACCCCCGCCGCTGCGGCCCTACCCCAGCAGGGCCACCGCGCTGGCGGACCGGACGGTGCCCGCGCACTTCGAACCGGCTCCGGACGACACCTCGCCGTTCGACCTGCCCTTCCCCGACTCCCCGTTCTTCGAGGAGAAGGAGCTCGAGTTCATCGCCGCCGAAGCGCCGGCCACCCGGCCGCTGCGGCGAGCACCGGAGTGGGCGGCCGCGCCCGACCCCTCCGCTGCTGCCTCCCGCCGGTCCGTCGAGCCCGGCACGGGCTCCCGCCGGGCCGAGCGGGAGGAACGCCGGCGCCGCACCCTGCGGTCCAAGCGCCGCCGGATCACGCTGCTGACCGCACTGTCCCTCGGTGCCCTGGTTGCCCTCGGCCTCGTCTTCGGCGGCTACGTCAGGCCCGGGCTGCTGACGGTGTCCTCGCACTCCTCCCACGGATCCGCCAGGCCCTCGGTGGGGGCGACGGCGATCGGGTTCGAGCTGGGCGAGAAGTTCACCGCGGGCGCAACCGGCGCCGTCACCGGGGTCACCTACTACGCCCTCGACAAGGGCTCGGGCCGGCACTTCGCCAGCGTGTGGTCGGCGAGCGGTCAGCTGCTCGGGCGCACGGCCATGTCCACCCGGGCCAAGGGCTGGCAGACGGTGACGCTGGCCAAGCCGGTCCAGGTGGCCAAGGGCACCCAGTACGTCGTGTCGTTCTGGAGCGAGGGCTACCAGCCGTCGAACTCCGCCTGGCCGAAGCACACGAGCCACGGCACGACGATGGTCTCCGCGGCGCCGGTGTACCGGGCGGGTCCGGGCTTCCCCGACACCGCCGGGCCGTACCGGGACAACCCGCTGAGCGTGGCGCTCACGCCGGGGAGCACCCCGTCGGCCACCGCCTCGACGCCGGCCTCGTCGCCGTCGAGCAGCACCAGCCCGTCGTCCTCCGTCCCCTCTTCTTCCTCCTCCTCCCCGTCCTCCTCCTCGGCCGTGGTGCCGGTGGGTGGGTGTGTGGGGAATCCGTCGGGGTGTGGGTATCCGGATGCCTCGACGACGGGGGTTCCGGCGGGGACGGCGTTGCGGTCGGTGCCGGGGCAGGTTTCCAGTGGGCCGGGGTGGTCCTTCAGTGGGGGGACGCTGTCGGTGACGGGGACCGGTGCGGTGCTGCAGGGGTTGGCGGTCAACGGCAGTATCGACGTGTCGGCCTCGAACGTGGTGATCAGCAAGGTGCGGGTGGTGCAGACCGGGGAGTCGTGGGGGATCGGGCTGCGGCACACCAAGAACGTCACCATCCAGGACAGCGAGATCTCCAGTCCTGCGGCCAGTGGCGGTGACCGGCTGCTGGTGGGGATCAAGGACGTGTACGGGGATGCCAGTGGCACCAAGGTGTTGCGTACCGATGTCTGGCACGCCTCGACCGGGGTGCAGATCCACGCCGGGCTGATCCAGGACAGCTACATCCACGACCCGGGGTATGCCAGTGGTGACCACCTGAACGGGATCACCAGCAACGGCAGCTTCGGGGAGACGTTGACCATCGAGCACAACACGGTGCTGAACAGCTACGGGCAGACCGACGCGATCAGTCTGTTCGAGGACTTCAGCGTGCAGGCCAACCGGGTGATCGACAACAACCTGGTCGCCGGGGGTGGGTACACCATCTACGGCGGGGCGAACCCCGGCGGGAAGGCAACCTCCAACATCAAGATCACCAACAACCGGTTCTCGCGGATGTACTTCCCCGACGGGGGCTCCTACGGGCCCTACACCGCCTACGCGTCCGGATCGGGTAACACCTGGTCGGGCAACGTCTGGGACGACACCGGCAAGGCCGTCAACTGACCGACGCCACCGTGCGCCGACCCCGGCACTCCCGGGGTCAGCTCGGCATGACGTGGCGGGAGCAGCCCAGCTCGGCGGGGCGCAGCGCGGGGCGCAGCAGCGCGGCCACGGCGAAGCGCGAGCGGCGGCCCGCGCGCACGGCCCAGGTGAGCTCGCTCGCCACCGTGAGCCAGAGGTAGATCCAGGCCGCCACCGGCCCGTGCCGGCGGCGGTAGAGCCGCACCCGGTTGATGATCTGCATGGCGTGGGTCTTCTCGTTCTGCCCGGACTGGCCGCCGATGTGCACCACCCGCGCGGCCGGTTCGTACCGGGTCAGATAGCCGAGGTCACGCGCCCGCAGCGAGAAGTCCGTCTCCTCCGAGTAGAGGAAGTACGACTCGTCCCACCCCCCCATCGCCTCGTAGCATTCCCGCGTCATCAGCAGGGCGGCCCCGAGCGCCCAGTCGACCACGCCCGGCCGCTCGTAGTCCTGGTCGTCCCCGACGTACTCGGAGAACACCGGGAGCCGGGTGCGGGTCAGCCCCAGCGCCCGCGCCAGGGTCGGCTCGCGCCGCAGCGAGTGGTACAGGCTGCCGTCGGGGTTGCGCACCTGCGGGGCCACGATCCCGGTGCGCGCCAGCGCGAGCGCATCGAGCAGCGGCGGCACCGCTCCGGGGTCGAGCCGGACGTCCGGGTTGAGCACCAGGATGGCCGCAGCCGCCGAGGCGGCACGCACGCCGAGGTTGAGCCCGGCCGCGTAGCCGACGTTCGTCGAGCGCAGCACCCGGCAGCCGCCGAGCCGCTCCACCACGTCGGCGGTGCCGTCCGTCGAGCCGTTGTCCACCACCACGACGTCGGCGCCGCGCCCGCCGAGGGCGGCCGGCAGCGAGCCGAGCAGGTCGCCGATCACGTGGGCGCTGTTGTACGTGACGATCACGACGGCGAGGTCCGCGGGCACCGGCCCATCGTAGGGGCGGTCCCGGCGGTCGACGCCCCGTGCGCGCGTTCGCCGCTACCGTGAGCCCATGCTCAAGGTTCTGGTGGTCGCCCCCACCTGCGACGGTGAGGACGTCGGCGAGGCGTGGGTGGCCCATCAGTGGGTCACCCATCTGGCCCGGCTGCACGACGTCACCCTGCTCACCTACTTCAAGCGCGGCCGCACCCCCGCGTCGGAGCAACTGCCCGGAGTGCGGGTGATCGAGTGGCAGGAGCCTGCGCTGCTCGGCCGGGCCGAGCGGCTGAACAGCATGCTCAAGCCCGGCTACGTCCCCTTCCACCGGAAGGCCAGGCGCTGGATCCGGGCCGCGGTGCGCGCCGGGGAGCACTTCGACATCGCCCACCAGCCGGTCCCGGTGGCCATGCGCTACCCCTCCCCCGCCGCCGGCCTCGGCATCCCGCTGGTGATGGGGCCGGTGGGGGAAGCCTCGAGTCGCCGCCGGGGTTCATGGACGAGCCCGACACCGCGCCCTGGTTCGTCGGGCTGCGCGGGGTGGACCGGCTGCGCATGCGCCGCGATCCGCTGCTCCGCCGGACCTACGAGCAGGCGGCGTGCGTGGTGGGCATCGCCCCGTACGTGGGTGACTTCCTCGCCGGAACCCGGGTCCGGCGCTTCGAGGTGATGAGCGAGACCGGTATCGACACCGTCGCCCCGGTGGTGGACCGCTCGGGCCGCACCGGCCCGGTGCGGTTGCTGTTCGTGGGCCGACTGGTGCGCACGAAGGGCGCCCGGGAGGCGATCCGGGCGGTGGCTTCGCTCGCCGAACTGCCCGTGGTGCTCGACGTCGTGGGGGACGGCTTCGACCGCGAGGCCTGCGAGTCGCTCGCCGCCGAACTCGGGGTGACGCCGCGGGTCACCTTCCACGGCCGGCAGCCGCACGAGCAGGTGGAGGAGTTCTACCGCCGGGCGGACGTGTTCGTCTTCCCGAGCTACCGGGAGCCGGGCGGGAACGTCGTCTTCGAGGCGATGTCGTTCGGGCTCCCGCTGGTGGTGTGCTCACGCGGCGGTCCCGGCAACGTGGTCGACGACTCGTGCGGGTTCCGGCTGCCGGCGGACACCCCGGAGCAGTTGGCCACCGACGTTGCGGAGTCCGTCGCCCGCCTGGTCACCGACCCCGCGTTGCGCCGGTCGATGGGCGCCGCCGCGCGGCTTCGGGTGGAACAGATCGCCCTGTGGGACCGCAAGGTCGCGCTGATGACGGAGCTCTACACGGACGTGCTCGCCACCGTGCGCTGACCCCGGGAGTGCCGGGGTCGGCGCACGGTGGCGTCGGTCAGTTGACGGCCTTGCCGGTGTCGTCCCAGACGTTGCCCGACCAGGTGTTACCCGATCCGGACGCGTAGGCGGTGTAGGGCCCGTAGGAGCCCCCGTCGGGGAAGTACATCCGCGAGAACCGGTTGTTGGTGATCTTGATGTTGGAGGTTGCCTTCCCGCCGGGGTTCGCCCCGCCGTAGATGGTGTACCCACCCCCGGCGACCAGGTTGTTGTCGATCACCCGGTTGGCCTGCACGCTGAAGTCCTCGAACAGACTGATCGCGTCGGTCTGCCCGTAGCTGTTCAGCACCGTGTTGTGCTCGATGGTCAACGTCTCCCCGAAGCTGCCGTTGCTGGTGATCCCGTTCAGGTGGTCACCACTGGCATACCCCGGGTCGTGGATGTAGCTGTCCTGGATCAGCCCGGCGTGGATCTGCACCCCGGTCGAGGCGTGCCAGACATCGGTACGCAACACCTTGGTGCCACTGGCATCCCCGTACACGTCCTTGATCCCCACCAGCAGCCGGTCACCGCCACTGGCCGCAGGACTGGAGATCTCGCTGTCCTGGATGGTGACGTTCTTGGTGTGCCGCAGCCCGATCCCCCACGACTCCCCGGTCTGCACCACCCGCACCTTGCTGATCACCACGTTCGAGGCCGACACGTCGATACTGCCGTTGACCGCCAACCCCTGCAGCACCGCACCGGTCCCCGTCACCGACAGCGTCCCCCCACTGAAGGACCACCCCGGCCCACTGGAAACCTGCCCCGGCACCGACCGCAACGCCGTCCCCGCCGGAACCCCCGTCGTCGAGGCATCCGGATACCCACACCCCGACGGATTCCCCACACACCCACCCACCGGCACCACGGCCGGCGCCGGGCGTGGCGCGGTCGGTGCGGCCGGCTCGCTCGCGGGGGTGGAGGCACGCGGCGCCGGGGCGTGCGGGGCGGGGGTGGGGGTGAACTGGACGTCGATGAGGTAGTTCGCGCTGCGGTGGCTGCCGGTCGACACCCGGCCCGTGGAGGAGACCGCGCCGGCCACGGCGACGAGCGTGCTGGTGGCGCGGACCCGTCCGCGGGCGAAGGTCGAGGCCTGGTAGGCGTAGCGGTGGCTGGCGTTGGCGTAGGTGACGATGTAGGTGGCCCCTGCGGCCAGCTTCACGGGGGTGCGCAGCGTGATCTGCCGCCACCCCGCGGCGGAGGAGCCGCGGGAGGTGCTGGCCACGGCCAGGCGGCGGCCGGAGGCGCTGTACACGGCGACGGTCCGCCGGCCGCGGGTGCCCGCCGCCTGGTAGAAGCGGACGCTCTCCAGGCGCCCCGCCCGGCGGGCCACGAAGATCGTGCCGACCTGGGCGGTCCGCGTCGAGTGCAGGGTGCGCACCCGCTGCCGCGCGGTTCCGAAGATGGTGTATCGGGTCGCCGCGGCCGGCGCGGCGTCGAGCCGGACCGTCGCTTCGGCGCTCGACCCGGCAGCCGTCGACCCGGCAGCCGTCGACCCGGCAGCAGCGGAGGGAGCGGGGTAGGGCCCGAGGGGGGCGAGCCCGGCGGCGAGCACGGCCACCCCGAACAGGAGCCCGGCACCCCTCGCGGGACGACGCATGGTGGGACTGCTGCCCAGGTGAGGCACGGGACACGCTCCAAGGCCGGTGATGCTCCCTCGTCGGGCGTGACCAGCGCCCGCTTGAGGGGGCTCACCCGGACGGCGTACCGTGAGTGCGCGTTGGTCACTCGGAGTGGGGTGGCCGGTGGGCGGCATCCCTGGCGAAAGGGTGACGTTCCTTGCGAACCGGCTGCGTGAGTCCGGCGCGCCTTGCGACACTGTCCTCGGTGATGTTCGCCGGGTCAGGGGCCTGGGGGATCGATGCCTGCCGGGCGAAGGCCCCGGGGGGACGCATGACGTTAGGGGAGTTCGTGCAGCCGGTCGGAGTAGCCGTCCTGGGCGCTGGGTACTGGGGTCCCAACCTCGTCCGCAATCTCTCCGCGTCGGAGGCGTTCGACCTCCGCTGGGTATGTGACCTGTCCCCGGAGCGGGCGCGCAAGGCCACCGGGCGCTACAGCACGGTGGCGGTCACGGCGAGCGTGGCGCAGGTGCTCGACGACCCCGCCGTGGAGGCGGTGGCCATCGCCACTCCCGCGAGCACCCACACCGAGCTGGCGCTGGCAGCCATCGACGCGGGCAAGCACGTGCTGATCGAGAAGCCGCTGGCCCCGACGGTGCAGGAGGGCGAGAAGATCGTCCGGGCCGCGGCCGAGCGTGGCGTGGTGCTCATGCTCGACCACACCTACTGCTACACCCCGGTGGTGCGGCAGATCCGCGAGCTCGTCCACTCCGGGCAGCTCGGCGACATCCAGTACATCGACAGCGTGCGCATCAACCTCGGGCTCATCCAGCACGACATCGACGTCATCTGGGACCTCGCACCGCACGACCTGTCCATCCTCGACTTCATCCTCCCCGCCGACCGCCGCCCGCCCGCGGTCGGGGCGTACGGTGCCGACCCGGTGGGTGCCGGCCAGGCGTGCGTCGCCTACCTCACCCTGCCGCTGCCCGGGGACGGGGTGGCGCACGTGCACGTGAACTGGCTGAGCCCCACCAAGATCCGGACCATGATCGTCGGAGGCTCCCAGCGCATGGTCGTCTGGGACGACCTGTCTCCGACCCAGCGGCTGAGTGTCTACGACAAGGGCGTCGATCTGTCGCAGCCCGACGGGCCCGGAGCCGACGACGGTTCCGAGCGGGCCAAGCGTCTGGTCTCCTACCGGGTCGGCGAGATGGTCGCCCCGGCGCTCGCCGAGGGCGAGGCGCTGCGGGGGGTGGTGACCGAGTTCGCCCGCTGCATCCGCGAGAATGGGGTGCCACTGACGGACGGCGAGTCGGGGCTGCGGATCCTGCGCATGCTCGAGGCTGCCAGCCAGAGCCTTCAGCAGGGTGGCGCACTCGTGCCGCTGTCCTACAACGCCTAGGAAAGGCCACCGGAACATGCCAGAACTGCGTGATGCCCGCGTGCTGATCACCGGCGGCGCCGGGCTGCTCGGATCCACGATCGCCGACCAGCTCGTCGACCGTGGGGTCCGCGAGATCGTGGTCCTGGACAACTTCGTCCGCGGCCGCCGGGCCAACCTCGCCGAGGCCGTCGCGCGCGGGCCCGTCACCGTGATCGAGGGCGACATCCGCGACCGCGAGGCGGTCGCCCGCGCGAGCGAGGGCATCGACGTCGTCTTCCACCAGGCCGCGATCCGGATCACCCAGTGTGCCGAGGAGCCTCGGCTGGCGCTGGAGGTACTCGCCGACGGCACCTTCAACGTCATCGAGGCCGCCATGAACGCCAAGGTGGCGAAGGTCGTGGCTGCCTCCTCCGCGTCCGTGTACGGGCTGGCGGAGTCGTTCCCCACCGCTGAGGACCACCACCCGTACGGCAACCGGACGCTGTACGGGGCCGCGAAGACGTTCAACGAAGGCCTGCTGCGTACCTTCCATGAGATGTACGGGCTCGACTACGTGGCCCTGCGCTACTTCAACGTCTACGGCCCGCGGATGGACATCCACGGCGTGTACACCGAGGTGCTGGTGCGCTGGATGGAGCGGATCGAGTCGGGCCAGCCGCCGCTGATCCTCGGCGACGGGCTGCAGACGATGGACTTCGTCTTCTCCGCGGACATCGCCCGGGCCAACATCCTTGCCGCGGAGTCGGGGGTCAGCGACGAGATCTTCAACGTCGCCAGCGGGCAGGAGACGAGCCTGCGCGAGCTGGCGGAGGCGCTGCTGCGGGTGATGGGCTCGGACCTGCAGCCGGAGTTCGGCCCCGCGCGGACGGTGAACAACGTCTCGCGCCGGCTCGCGGACACCTCGGCGGCGGCCGCGAAGCTCGGCTTCAGCGCCGAGGTCGACCTCGACGAGGGTCTGCGCCGGTTGGTCTCGTGGTGGCGCGCCGAGCGAGCGGCGGGCCGCTCGCTGTGATCCCGGTGATGAAGCCGTGGCTCGGCGAGGAGGAGGCCGCGGCAGCCGCGGAGGCCGTGCGCTCGGGATGGGTCGCGCAGGGCCCGCGGGTCGCGCAGTTCGAGGGTGCCTTCGCCGCCCGGGTCGGTGCCGCCCACGGCGTTGCCGTCTCCTCGTGCACCACCGCGCTCCACCTGGCCCTGCACGTCCTCGGGGTCGGCCCCGGCGATGAGGTCATCGCGCCGTCGCTGTCCTTCATCGCCACGGCGAACTGCGCCCGCTACGTCGGGGCGACCCCCGTGTTCGCCGATGTCGACCCGGCGACGGCGAACGTGACGGTGGACAGCGTCGAGGCCGTGCTGACCGAACGCACCCGGGCCCTGGTCGCCGTGCACCAGGGCGGAATGCCCGCGGACGTCGACGCACTGAGGGCGCTGAGCCGGCGCCGCGGCATCGCCCTCGTCGAGGACGCTGCCTGCGCCGCCGGCTCGGTCTACCGGGGCGCGCCGGTCGGTGCCGGTGCCCCCCTGGCCGCCTGGTCCTTCCACCCGCGCAAGCTGCTCACCACGGGGGAGGGCGGCATGCTCAGCACCGATGACGAGCAGCTGGCCGCGCGGGCGCGACGGCTGCGCGAGCACGGCATGAGCGTCAGCGCCGCAGACCGCCACGCCAGTCGCCAGCCGGTGATCGAGAGCTACCTGGAGACCGGGTTCAACTTCCGGATGACCGACATCCAGGCGGCAGTGGGGCTGGTGCAGCTGGGCCGGCTGGAGGAGACGGTGCGCCGCCGGCGGGAGTTGGCGGCCCGCTATCACCAGCTGCTGGAAGGGATCCCGGGCCTGCGCCCCGTTCGCGACCCTGAGTGGGGTGCGTCGAACTACCAGTCGTTCTGGGTCGAGCTGGACGGGGAGTACCCGTTGGGCCGCAACGACCTGCTCGCGGCGCTGGCCGAGCGCGGGGTGTCGGCACGCGCCGGGATCATGGCCGCGCACCGCCAGCCCGCCTACGCCGGGCACCCCCACGGCGACCTCGCCGTGACCGAGCGGCTCACCGACAACTCGCTCATCCTGCCGCTGTTCCACGTCATGACCGAGCAGGAACAGGACACGGTCGTGGCGGCGATCCGGCAGGCAGCCGGCCTGCGTGCCGCCTGACCATGCGGAACAGACCCTGAAGGAGAACCCAACGTGAACGCAATCCCGCTCGTCGACCTGTCCCTGCAGCACCGGCAGATCGCCGAGGAAGTCGAGCAGGGCTTTGCCGAGGTGCTCGCCGCGGGTGACTTCATCGGCGGGAAGGCCGTGGCCGCCTTCGAGCAGGAGTTCGCCGAGTTCGTCGGGACCGAGCACTGCGTGGGCGTCGGCAACGGCACCGATGCGCTGGAGATGGCCCTGCGCGCACTCGGCGTGGGCCCCGGCGACGAGGTCGTACTCCCGGCGAACACGTTCGTCGCCACGGCCGAGGCCGTGGTGCGGGCCGGTGCCCGCCCGGTGCTGGTCGACGTGGACGACGCCGCGCTGCTGCTGGACCCCTCGCTGGTCGCCCCCGCTCTGACCGAGCGGACCAAGGCCGTCATCCCGGTGGACCTCTACGGCCAGGCGGCACCGTTCGAGCTGCTGGCGCCGCTGGTCGCCGAGCGGGGCATCCCGGTGCTGGAGGACGGCGCCCAGTCCCAGGGCGCGACCCGGAACGGGCGCTCCGCCGGGGACCTCGCCACCATCGCCGCCACCAGCTTCTACCCGGGGAAGAACCTCGGCGCGTACGGCGACGGCGGTGCCGTCCTCACCCGTGACCCCGAGCTGGCGCGCAGGGTGCGGGTGATGGGGGCGCACGGGAGCGCCCGCAAGTACGAGCACGCCGAGTTCGGTTTCAACTCGCGGCTGGACACGTTGCAGGCGGTCGTGCTCCGGGCGAAGCTGCGCCGGCTCGCGGGCTGGAACGCCCAGCGCCGGGAGGCCGCCCGCCGCTACGAGGAACTGCTCGCCGGCCACGACGGCGTGCGGCTGCCGGTCACGGCGGCGGGCAACGAGCACGTCTGGCACCTCTACGTGGTGCGCGTCCAGGAGCGGGACCGGGTGCTGGCCGGCCTGCACGAGGACGGCGTGGGCGCCGGGATCCACTATCCGGTGCCGGTGCACCTGCAGCCGGCCTTCTCCGGCCTCGGCTACGCCGAGGGGTCCTTCCCGGTGTCGGAGGCGAGCGCGGGCGAGATCCTCTCGCTGCCGATCTTCCCGGGGATCACCGCGGAGCAGCAGGTCCGCGTGGTCGAGTCGCTGGTCCGGCTGCTGCACTGAGGGGGCGGGTCCGTCCACCGCTGCGCACGCGCCGCGACGCCGGCTGCGCGGCCGAGGACCCGATCCCGATCCCGGTCCCGGTCCCGGTCCCGATCCAGGGCCAGGGCCAGGGCCAGGGTCAGCGCTTCCGGTTGAGCCGGCCGCGGATCCGTCCGGCGAGCCCCCCGGAGTTGCGCGGCTCGCCCCGGTGGTCGAGCAGGTGCCGGACCGGTTGGTCGTCGCCGCGCTCGGCTTCGGGGACGATGAAGGCCATCACCCACGCCCCCGTGTCGTCCAAGCGCATCCCCGGCGCGGGAGGGACCGGATCCGTGGGCTCGGCGGGTTCGGGCGCCGCTGCCGGGCGGGCTGCGGCCTCGGGCGGGTCGGCGGTCGCGGCAGCCCCGCCGACCGTGGGCCCGTTGGCCGCGACGCCGTTGGCGTTGGCCCCGCTGCCGTTGGCCCCGCTGCCGTTTGCCCCGCTGCCGTTTGCCCCGCTGCCGTTTGCCCCGTTGGCGTTTGCGTAGCCGTTGGCAGCCGGGGCCTTGCCGTTGCCGTTGGTGACGGCGCCCTCGGTGTTGGTGCCGGCTGCGACGCCGGAGGGAGCGGCCCAGGGGGCGAAGCTCAGCGGCGGGCCCTCCGGCAGGGTGCTGGCGCCGGGACGGGCGGGGCTGGTGTCCGCCGCGAGCTCCCCCTCGGGAGTCGGGTGGCCTTCGAGCGACGCGCCGTCGCCCGCCTGGAGCCGCTGGGTGTCCGGGTGCCGCTTCCGCCACCGGCCCGCCCCCCCGGCCTCGCCGGCGTGCCTCGCGACGAGCCCCTCGACCACAGCACTCGCCGCCGGGCGGTTGTCGGGCAGTGCCGCGGTCTGCCGCCCGTCACGCTGCGGGGGAACGGCTGCATGGCGGCGCACGCTGGGGTCTCCACGCCCGAGCGCCTGCAGCCGGTGCAGGCCGCCGATGGCGCCGAGCACGAAGAACATCAGCCCCGAGATCATCCCGAAGGAGAACGCATCGAAGACGGCGAAGGCGGTGGCGCCCGCGGCCATGGCGGCGGCGAGCGCCTGGGCGAGGCTGCGGGTGTCGGGGTCGACGGAGCGGCGGCGCACCCGCAGCGCCGTGAAGATTCCGGTCAGGTACAGGCCGAGCAGGCTGGCGAGCCCGAAGAAGCCGAGTTCGATCAGCGTGCCCAGGTACTGGTTGTCCAGGATCCGGTACACCGGCAGGAAGGTGGCGAACCCCCGCCCGAACACCGGGGCCCGCGAGATGAACTCCCAGGCGATGCCGTAGCTGCCGGTCCGGGACAGCGCGCTGGAGTCGGAGCTGATCCCGGAGAACAGCCCGAGCAGGGTCCCGAGCATGCCGGGCATGGCGACGAACACCAGGCCGCCCAGCCCGGCCAGGGCGAGGTAGGCCACTCGCCGCACCTGCCGCTGCCAGGAGGGGATGAGGAAGGCCAGCACGACGGCGGTGCACAGGATCGAGGACCGGGACACCGAGGCCGGCACGGCCAGCGCCATCGCGGCCACCGGGTACCAGCGCCGGATCAGCGGGCGGTCGCGGTCGACGAAGGCGTAGTGCAGTGCCAGCGGCAGCAGTACCGCCAGCACCACGCCGAACTCGATCGGGTGCAGCGCGGTGCCCGCCGGGCGGTTGAACCCGTCCCGGCCGGACACGCTCACCAGCGTCGTGTTCTCCGACAGGCCGGGCAGCTTGAGGTAGTTGGTGAAGGACTGGCCGGTCCAGAACTGCAGCATGCCGAGGGTCGCCAGCGCCCCCCCGGCCATGACCAGGCGCCGCAGCAGGGTGTCCATCCGGGCCCGGGTGGGGATCAGGTCGCCGGCGACCAGCACGACGCCGATCCAGCCGAGCAGGCCCAGCAACCCGCGGTCGGTGGCGTTGAGCTCGACCGTGTCGATGGCTCGGGTGGTGGCCGCGATGTAGCTCAGCAGCACGGCGGCGCTGAACACCAGCATCGCCCGCCGGACCGGCTGGCGGGCCCGCTTCAGGGCCTGGGTCTGGTTGAGGTGGCGCGCGGCCCACCACAGCGCGGCCAACATGGCCAGGATCTGCGCCGGAGTGCCGGCCCCGCCGAGCGGGCCGAAGACGTACCGGGCGGGGAGCCCGATCAGCACCATGACGTAGAGGGTGAGAACGGTCGTCCCGTCCGAGCGGGACAGCCGGGGAACGCGCCTCCGGCCGGCCGCAGCCGGGCGGGACTCTACCGCGCGGGGAACGCCGTCAACGAGCGACGTCACTGTGCCCCGGGTGGCTGGGCGCTTCGACCGGTGGGGGAGCGCCGGTCCGGCTGAGCAGCACCATCCGGTCGAAGTCCGACATGGAGTCCAGCTCGGCCGGCTCGACGGCCGGCTCCTCCGGGGCCGGGGTCGCGACCGTCTCGGGAGCGGCCGGCCGCCGCCTGCGGAGCAGGCTGTCCAGCAGCGCGGTGCCCAGCCAGGTCATGGTCAGGCCGCCGGCGAAGGCGACCAGCAGGGCACGGATCTGGGACTTGCGCGCGGTGGCGGCCGCCTGGTCCTCACTGAGGACGGTCGAGGTGATCAGCGCCGACGCCGTAACGCTCTGCGAGGACTGCATCGAGGTGAGCAGCCGCGGCGTCTGCTGCACGAGCGCCCGCAGCGAGGTGATGGTGGAGCTGGCTTCGGGCCCGGCGACCGAGATGATCAGCACCGGCCCGTAGGCGGCGGGGTCGAGGCTCACGGTGTAGTCAGCGGTCACCCCGTCGCTGGCCAGCGTCTGGCGGGTGCCGCCGTCCATCATCAGCCGGGCGAGGATGTCGCCCGGGGAGTTGAGCCCGCCCAGGTTGAGATAGGGGTTGCCGTCCGTCCCGACCACGCTCTTCGGCGGCAGCAGCAGGATCTGCGCGCTGGCCTGATAGCTGACGGGGACCATGTACGCGGCCAGAGCCGACAGCCCCAGGGTGGCGGCAAGGCCCAGTACCACCGCATACCAGCGGCGGTGGAGCATGCGCCACTCGAAGAAGAACAAGCCTTCCCCCCTACTGATCTGTTCCGACTATCTACTGATCTGTCCCGACCATCTACTGATCTGTCCCGACGTGCCGACAGAAACGAACGCACTCGCAGTGACGGAACCACTCCGGGTGCGGATTCAGGGTAACCCTCCTGGCCGTTCCTGTGCTGCTCACGCGAGGATTGGCCCGGAACGGGCTATTCCCCCCGCTCCAGCCCCGAGGTCGCGGCGGAGCAGGTAGCCTCGATCGGGCGGGGCCTGCCGAGCTGGGTGCGCCCTGCCCGCCGCCCGCCCTCGAGGGGAACGACCGTGACCATCTGGGACCTCATCGCGCTCGCCCGGCGCCGGTGGCCCATCACCGCTGCGGGCGCGCTGGCGACGTTGCTGGCCGCGGTCTACCTGGTGCTGCTTCCGGGCGTGTACTACTCGCAGGTCGACGTCATCATCCTGCCCCCGCGCGGTGAGGAGGGAACCAACGCCTTCCTGTCCGGAACCTCCAGCCTGATCAGCATCGCGGGCGCCGTGGCCTCGGTCGTGGGCAGCCCGCAACGCGGCGGGGTGGACGTGCCCGGCCAGGCCTCGCTGCCCGGGGTCGGGGTGACCGACGGGTACTCGGTCCGGCTGCCGAACATCGGCGGGCAGTGGGCGGTGAACTACGACGGCCCGAACATCGACGTCCAGGCCGTCGGCAGCTCGCCCGCCGAGGTGAAGGGCTACATGAACAACGCCGTGCGGGACATCAACGCCCAGCTCCTCGCCTGGCAGGTGGCGCAGGGGGTCCCGCCCGCGAACATGGTCCGCACGCAGCTCAGCCCCCCGATCCCGGTGATCGAGCGGGGCAGCGGCAGCCGGCTGCGCACCCTGGCAGCCGTGACCCTACTGGGGGTGGGCATCACGCTGACCGGTGCCGCCTACGTCGATCGCCGCAGTCTCCGGCGCTCGACGTCCGGGGGGCCGACCCGGCGGCATGCCTCCCGCGGTCGTCCCGCGGAGGCGGCGGCGTCCGCCGGTCAGGCAGATCCGGCGCCCGTCGGCTGAGGGGTCAGCCGGGCAGGTTCGCCGCCCGGCCACCGGTCTGCGCCGCGGGGGCGGTGTCCGCGAGGTCGGTCGGACGTGGCCTGGAGGCCGCCCGGCCACCGGTCAGCAGCACCTCGGCGATGCGTTCCCCTGCCCGCCCGTCCCACAGCGCCGGCCGCCGCGCCGGAGGCGGCACCCGCAGCACGTCCAGGGCGGCCTCCACGATGCGGTCCGGGTCGCGGCCGATCACCCGGTTCGTGCCCTCGGTCACCGTGATCGGCCGCTCGGTGTTGTCGCGCAGGGTCAGGCAGGGGACGCCGAGGACGGTGGTCTCCTCCTGGATCCCGCCGGAGTCGGTGAGCACCAGCGCGGCGTCGGCCTGCAGCGCGAGGAAGTCCAGGTACCCGGCCGGGGGCAGCAGCCGCAGTTGGGCGGTGCAGCTCGGCGCCGCTCGAGCGCGGCCCGGGTGCGCGGGTGCACCGGGAACACCAGCGGCAGCTCGGCGGCGACCGTGTTGAGGGCGGACAGCAGCCGCTGCAGCGAATCCGGGTCGTCCACGTTCGCCGGCCGGTGCAGGGTGACCAGCCCGTACCCGCCCGGCGGTGAGGCCGAGGCGTTGCACCGTGCCCGCCTGCCGGGCGCGGTCGAGGTTGGCCAGCAGGGTGTCGACCATCACGTTGCCGACCACGTGGACCTGGTCGGGGCGGTATCCCTCGGCCCGCAGGTTCTCGGCGGCGTCCGCCGACGGGGCGAGCAGGTAGTCGCTCACGCGGTCGGTGACCACCCGGTTGATCTCCTCGGGCATACCCCAGTCCCGGCTGCGCAGGCCGGCCTCGACGTGCGCGACGAGGCAGCCCGCCTTCGCCGCCACCAGCGCGCAGGCGACGGTGGAGTTCACGTCGCCGACCACCACGACCACGTCGGGACGCAGTTCGTCCACCAGCGGCTCGAAGGCGGTCATCACCTTCGCCGTCTGCGCCGCGTGCGTGCCGGAGCCGACCGCGAGCAGGTGGTCGGGCGGGCGGATTCCGAGCTCGGCGAAGAAGACGTCGTTCATCGCGGCGTCGTAGTGCTGGCCGGTGTGCACGAGGTGGACCTGCGCACCCCGGGTCTCCAGCGCGTCCATCACCGGCTTGATCTTCATGTAGTTGGGGCGGGCACCGGCGACGCACACCACGCGCAGGGGATTCGGCTGCGGGAGCTGGGTCACGACGCCTCCAGGCAGGGGCAGGCACCCGCGCGGCTGCGCGGGCCCGGCCGGGACAGGGTGGACACGGTCACAGTTGCTCGGTGCCGCGAGCGGGGGTGGTGGCGGCGACGAACGGCGGCAGTGGCCGGATCAGCTCCGACAGCGTCATCGCGATGAAGGCGGAGTTCGTCACCAGGTAACGGCGCCACAGCCGGCGTGGCTCCTGCAGCAGGCGGTAGGCCCATTCCAGGCCCAGCCGTTGCCAGCCCCGCGGGGCCCGCCGGGTGACGCCGGCGAAGACGTCGAACGAGCCGCCGACGCCGTGCATGACCGGTACCTGCAGCGTCGGCCCCCACTGTTTGAGGAAGTTCTCCTTCTTCGGCGAGGTGATCCCGAGGAAGAGCAGCTGCGCGCCGCTGGCGCGGATCTCGGCCGCCACCTCACCGGCCTCGGCGTCGCTGAAGTACCCGTCGCGGGCCCCGGCGATCTTCAGCTCCGGGAACTGCTCGCGCAGGTTGTCCTGCAGCTGCGCCAGCACCTCGGCCCGGGCCCCGAGCAGGTAGACCGGATGGCGATCGGCGGCGGCGAGCGCGAGCAGCTGCTCGAACAGGTCGATTCCGGCCACCCGACCCGGAAGCGGTTTGCGCAGCAGCCGGCCGGCCCAGACCACGGACTGTCCGTCCGCCACCAGCAGGTCGCACTCCAGCAGCGACTCGCGCAACTCGGCGTCGCCGCGCAGAGCGACGATCTTCGCGGCGTTGACCACGCCGATGAGCATCCGGCTGCGGGCCGCCAGCGCCTCCCGGCAACGCTGCAACACCCCGTCCATGGTCAGCGCGTCCAGGGTCATACCGAACAGCACCACGCGGCGCGACTCCACAGCTGGCTCCCCTCGCTCGGGCCGGTGTCAGGCGTCGCCGGCGGTGGACCGGCCGGCGCCACCCGCGGGCAGCGAGCCCACCACCCCGGCGGAGCGCCAGGCGTAGAGCAACCAGCCGAGCTCGTACGGGCGGCACTCGTGGTCGACGGGGCCGGGCGGGAAGATCCGGTCGAGTGCGCCGAACCGCAGGCCCGGCCGCAGGGCGGTGGTGGCGGCGCGCAGCGAGCGCAGCGCCTTCCGCGGCTCGCGCCGGCCGACCTTGCGCCAGATCACCCCCAGTGGCTCGGCGATCAGGGCCTCGCCGCTGTCGGGGTGGGCCGGCAGCCAGTTCAGGCCGGCGGCCACGGCGCGGCGGCAGTCGAGCCCGCCGGCCTCGTGCAGTTCGAGCAGCGCCATCGGGCCCATCGCGTGCTGGTGCACGCTGTACACCGGGAAGCCCTCGACGACGTCCCCGGTGCGCGCGTCGTAGTGCCACCACCACTGTCCCTGCGGACCCTGCAACTGGACGATCCGGCCGGCGCAGCGGTCGGCGGCGGCGAGCGCCCGGGTGTCCCCGCTCGCGGCGGCGTATCGGGCCAGTGCCTGGATCGGGTACACCTGGTCGGCGTAGCAGCCCACGTGTGCGCGCAGCCGCGACTGGGCTCCGGCCGGGATCACGTGCGGGAAGATCCCGCCGCCCCCCTGCGCGCCGAGCAGTCGTTGCACCGCGGTGTCGAGGAGGGTCGTCGCCGGCGATGCCGGCGGCTGGGCGAGCAGGGCGGTGATCGCCCAGGACAGGTCGACGGTCGGTACCGGCGTCCCCGCCCGCAGCCGCTCGTCGATCCGGCTCAGCGCCGGTGCGGCGGCGTCCGCGTCGCCGGTCTCCGCCGCGGCCCAGGCCGCCAGCGCGAGCGCGCCGAGGTCGGTCCCGGCGAGCGCGTCCTGCACGGCCCGCGCGGCGAGCTCACCGGCGCGGCGCCCGCGCAGCACCTCGCGCTGGGCCGCCTCGTCGAGGTGGCCGAGCCCGAGCGCCACGATCGCGGCGTAGCGGGGGTTCACCCCCTCCATGGCCAGGCCCGATCCGTCGGGGGTACGCCGGGCCGTCTGCGGGTAGCGCAGTTCGGTGCCCAGCAGCATCCGGGACAAGCCGTCCAGTGCGGTGCGCTCGAGCGCACCGACCAGCTCGGGCAGGCCCGCCTGCGCGGTCAGCTCCCCCAGCTCCGCTGCCCGGGCGCCGTGCGCCCGCTGCGGCCCGGCGGCGTCGTGTGCGCTCACCCGTTCGGCTCCCCCAGCTCATCCGGCCGTGTCCGGCGGCCTGCTCCGTGTCGTCCCATGTCGTGTCGTCCCAGGTCGGCCCGACCCGTGAGCTTCCGGACGGGTGGGGCCGAGTTGGACAGTAGTCGATGGCCACCGCCGCGGTGGCCGGAATGGCACTGCGTCACCCTCCCGCCGGGCGGCGTTCACCCCCTCGGCGGGGCCGGGGTGGGCGCCGACCCGCCCGGGAGCGTGCGCCGTGGGGGCGGGTCTGCCTGAGTAGGCTGACCGCGTCCCATACTTCCCCCGGTCTGGAGCACTGACGTGGCAACCATCGAGGCTGTCGGAGCCCGCGAGATCCTCGACTCGCGCGGCAACCCCACTGTCGAGGTCGAGGTCGCCCTCGACGACGGAACGATTGCCCGCGCCGCAGTGCCCTCGGGCGCCTCCACAGGTGCCTTCGAGGCCGTCGAGCGCAGGGACGGTGACAAGGCCCGCTACGGCGGCAAGGGCGTCGACCTCGCCGTCACCGCGGTGATCGACCAGATCGGCCCCGAGCTGCTCGGCTTCGACGCGGCCGACCAGCGGATGGTCGACCAGGCGATGATCGACCTGGACGGCACGGACAACAAGGGTTCCATCGGCGCGAACGCGATCCTCGGGGTCTCGCTGGCGGTGGCCAAGGCCGCGGCCGAGTCGGCCGGGCTGCCGCTGTTCCGCTACCTCGGCGGCCCGAACGCCCACCTGCTGCCGGTGCCGATGATGAACATCCTCAACGGCGGCGCGCACGCCGACGGCGGGGTCGACATCCAGGAGTTCATGATCGCCCCGATCGGGGCACCGACCTTCCGTGAGGCGCTGCGGTGGGGCGCGGAGACCTACCACACGCTGAAGTCGGTGCTGAAGAGCCGGGGGCTGGCCACCGGCCTGGGCGACGAGGGCGGCTTCGCCCCGAGCCTGCCCACCAACCGCGAGGCGCTCGACCTGATCTCCGAGGCGATCCAGCAGGCCGGGTTCACCCTCGGCAGCGACATCGCCCTCGCCCTGGACGTCGCCGCCACCGAGCTGTTCTCCGACGGCACCTACCGCTTCGAGGGCAAGCAGCTCGGCAGCGCCGAGCTGGTCGACTACTACGCCTCGCTGCTCGACGGCTTCCCGCTGGTCTCGCTGGAGGACCCGCTGGCGGAGGACGACTGGGAGGGCTGGACGGCGATCACGGCGGCGCTCGGCGAGCGGGTGCAGATCGTCGGGGACGACCTGTTCGTGACCAACCCCACCCGGCTGCGGCGCGGGATCGAGACCAGGGCGGCCAACGCGCTGCTGGTGAAGGTGAACCAGATCGGTTCGCTGAGCGAGACCCTCGACGCGGTGACGATGGCGCACCGCAGCGGGTTCCGCTGCATGATGAGCCACCGCTCCGGCGAGACCGAGGACACCACCATCGCCGACCTCGCGGTGGCGACCGACTGCGGCCAGATCAAGACCGGTGCCCCGGCCCGCAGCGAGCGGGTGGCGAAGTACAACCAGTTGCTGCGGATCGAGGAGGAGCTGGACGACGCCGCCGTGTACGCGGGCGCGTCCTCCTTCCCCCGGTTCGGCGGCTGACCGACGGTTCGGGACGACGGGGAGCCACGGTGACGCCGCGCCGGCCAACGGTCCCGCGATCCGCCGCGGGCCGGGGCGGAGCGCGCCCGGCGGCGGGCAGACCGGCCGGATCCGCCCGACCGGCGTCCGCGGCGCGGGGGAGCGCGCGCGGCGCAGCCCCGGCCGAGCCGCGCTCCGCCGCGGCCGCGGTGCCCCGGCAGGCTCCCCGGGCCGGGGGCACACCGCCCCGCGGGGGCAGGGCCGGCAGGCCCGGTGCGCGCCGGACCCCCGTGGTGCGCCCGGTGACGATGTTCGCCGGAGTGCTCGTCGTGCTGGCCATCCTGCTCGCCCCGTACGTGCGTCCCTGGCTGGCCCAGCGCTCGCAGATCTCGGCCCAGCAGCGGCAGGTGTCACAGCTGCAGCAGCAGGTGGACGCCCTGGCCCAGGAGCAGCAACGCTGGCAGGACCCCGACTACGTGCGGGCGCAGGCCCGGCAGCGGCTGAACTTCGTGATGCCCGGGGACACCGGCTACGTGCTGCTCTCCCCGCAGCGGGCGGCGGCGCCGACCGATCCGAGGCAGCAGGCGGTGGACGCGGCCGGCGCGGTGTCGGGGATGCCGTGGTACGACGTGCTCTGGGGGTCGGTGCAGGGTGCGGGCACGGGCACGCCGGCGGCGAAGTCGTCCGCCGGTTCGACCTCCCCGGGCGTGACCGGCCCGTGAGTCGCCGGCACGACCACGCCGACCCGGACGACGCGGAGGTCGTCGCGGCCCAGCTCGGCCGCCCCACCCGGGGGATGATCGGCGTGGCTCACCGCTGCCCGTGCGGGCTGCCCGATGTGGTGGAGACCGCCCCGCGACTGCCCGACGGCACGCCGTTCCCGACCACCTACTACCTCACCTGCCCGCGCGCGGCCGCGGCCGTCGGCACGCTGGAGGCCTCGGGGCTGATGCGCGTGATGACGCAGCGGCTGGGAACCGAGCCGGAGCTGTCGGACGGCTACCGCCGCGCCCACGAGGACTACCTGCGTCGCCGCACCGCGCTGGGCGACGTGCCCGAGTTGGCCGGGACGTCGGCCGGCGGAATGCCCGATCGGGTGAAGTGCCTGCATGTGCTGGTAGCTCATGCCCTGGCCGCCGGTCCGGGGGTCAACCCGCTCGGGGACGAGGCACTCGCCGCGCTGCCCGGGTGGTGGGAGGCGGGCCCGTGCGTAGCCTCCGACCCGCGGCCGGGGGCTGCGTGATCTCGGCGGAATCGCCGCGGCACCCGAGCCTGCTGGGCTAGCGTCGTTGCCCGGGGAAGGCCCGCTGCCGGGCGCAGAGCCGGAAACGTGGTGGGCCGGGCGGGGCCCGGATGTCGTGTCGTGAGCGGAGCTGAGTGATGCAGGTGGGTGTGGGGCAGGCTGCGAGCCGTCCGGGGTGGGCGCGCGGGCGGGCCCTGGGCGGGCTGGTCGCCGCTGTGCTGGCGGTGGGTCCGCTCGCCGCCTGCAGTTCGAGCTCGCACCCCGCGGCCTCCTCGGCCGGGGCCACCTCGGCCGCGCCCGCGCAGGGCAGCGAGGGCCGGGCCGCATCCGGACCGGCGGGCGGCAGCGAAGGCGGGGGTGCGGCCGGCTCCGCCACCGCGCCACCGGCGTCCGCGTCGGCGCGGTCCGCGTCGGCGCAGTCGTCGGCCACCGCGAAGGGCTACGCCTACCCGGCGGCTTCGGCCGAGATCAAGCGGCGTTTCGCCGGTGCGTCCGGTGCGCTGAAGGGCGTCTACACCGGGGTGCACCTGAAGTCCGTGACCCAGGCGGGGCAGGAGGTCGGAGGGCTCGCCACCTACACGTTCAGCGCGACCCAGGTGAAGAGCGCGACCTTCCGCAACCAGGTCGTGAATCAGCTCGCCACCACCGTCACGGGCAGTCACACGACCGCGGCCGCGAAGGTGGGCAGCCGCGCCGTCGTCACCTCGGCCGGGTTCGGGGCGGTGGTGGCGTGGTTCGACGGCGACACCGCGGTGCTCGTGCTGTCCCCGACGCAGCTGTCGGCGGCGCGCTCGATGGCATCGGCCTACCTCACGACGCGGAAGTAGGCGGCCGCGGGGCCGGGCGCACCACCCGGAGGCATGGCACTGCGTAGTCACCGACTACGGGTTTGGGTAGTGATCGACTACCGGTATGGCCTGCGCCGTGGCCTTGCTCTCAGGCGTCTGGGGGATTCTCGCGGAATGGGCGCCGGGCTGTGTGCGCATCACCTAGAGTGAGCCAGCCGATCGTTGACATGAAAGTCAGGGGAACGCGGTGTCGGGTTCGAATCACGTGATTTCTTCGGTCTGGGTGGGCTTTTCCCGTTCTGTCCTGATGCGACGCCGGGTGCTGCCCACGGCCGTGGTCGCCGCCCTGGTGGGCGGGGCGCTGGTGTCCGGCGTCGGTGCTCCGACCGTCGCCCACGCCAGTTCGACCGACCCGTGCGCCGCGCCCACCAACCCGGTCGTGTGCGAGAACTCCAAGCCCGGCACCCCTGAGTCGGTCTGGGACGTCACCACGGACGACACCAGCATTCTCGGTTTCGCCACCGACATCAGCGTCAACGCCGGCACGAGCGTCTCGTTCAAGGTGAAAACGACGGCGAACTACACGATCGACATCTACCGGCTCGGCTACTACCAGGGGAACGGCGCGCGCAAGATCGCCAGCGTCACCCCGACGGCCGCGCACCCAGCCCGCCTGCCTGTCCAACTCCGCGCTGCGGCTCGTCGACTGCGGGAACTGGGCGGTCTCGGCGACCTGGGCCGTCCCGTCCACCGCGGTGTCCGGGGTCTACATCGCGCGGCTCACCCGCACCGACACCGGGGGCGCCAGCCAGATCCCCTTCGTGGTGCGCAACGACGCCAGCCACTCCGCCGTCCTCTTCCAGACCTCGGACACCACCTGGCAGGCCTACAACTACTACGGCGGAACGAGAACTTCTACGGCGGGCCCAGCTACGACTCGCCAAATCGCGCCTACAAGCCTGAGCTACAACCGGCCGTTCATCACCCGTAGCTGGGAGGGCGGGCGGGACTACCTGTTCTCCAACGAGTTCCCGATGATCCGGTTCCTGGAGAAGAACGGCTACGACGTCTCCTACTTCACCGGCGTCGACGCCGACCGCAACGGCAGCCTGCTCCAGAACCACCAGGTGTTCCTCATCCGCCGGGCACGACGAGTACTGGTCCGGCGGGCAGCGCGCGAACATCACGGCCGCCCGTGACGCCGGGGTCAACCTCGCGTTCTTCAGCGGCAACGAGACTACTGGAAGACCCGCTACGAGGCGAGCATCGACTCCTCGGCCACCGCGTGACCGCACGTTGGTGAGCTACAAGGAGACCTGGGACAACGCGAAGATCGACCCGTCGCCGGAGTGGACCGGAACGTGGCGAGACCCACGGTTCTCACCGCCGAGCAACGGCGGGCTGCCGGAGAACGCCCTCGGCGGAACGCTGTACATGTCCAACGACACCGACCTGCCCATCACGGTGACCGCGGCCGAGGGCAAGATGCGGGTCTGGCGCAACACGGACCTCACCGCGCTGGCCGCCGGCTCCTCCCGGGCGCTGCCGAACCACACGGTGGGGTATGAGTCGAACGAGGACCTGGACAACGGGTTCCGTCCCGCCGGCCTGATCGACATGTCCACCACCACCGGGCCCACGCCGCAGTACCTGCAGGACTTCGGGAGCGTGACCGCCCCGGGACGACCACGCACCACATCACCCTGTACAAGGCCCCGAGCGGAGCGCTGGTGTTCTCGGCCGGCACCATCCAATGGGCCTGGGGCCTGGATTCCGACCACGACGGCACCGCTACCAGCGCCGACCCGGACATGCAGCAGGCGACGGTCAACCTGCTCGCCGACATGGGTGCCCAGCCGCTGACGCTGACGTCGGGGTTGACGGCCTCCGCGGCCTCCGCCGACCACACCGCCCCCACGTCCAGGGTCACCTCCCCGGCGGCGGGCGCGTCCATCGCCAACGGTGCGCAGGTGACCGCGACCGGCACCGCGAGCGACTCCGGTGGCGTCGTCGCCGGGGTCGAGGTCTCGACCGACGGCGGGGCCACCTGGCACCCGGCGACGGGGACCACCTCGTGGAGCTACACCTTCGTGGCGCACGGCAGCGGGTCGGTGGCGATCAAGTCCCGGGCCACCGACGACAGCGGGAACATCGAGACCCCGTCCGCCGGCGTCTCCGTCACCGAGACGTGCCCCTGCTCGCTGTTCGGGAGCCTGACTCCCGCCACGGGGGACGGGGCCGACGGCTCCGACACCGAGCTCGGGGTGCGCTTCACGCCGAACGCCTCGGGGTTCGTCAACGGGATCCGGTTCTACAAGGCGGCCGCCAACACCGGTACCCACACCGGCACCCTGTGGTCCTCCGGCGGAGCTGTGCTGGCGACGGGGACCTTCAGTGCCGAGACCTCCTCGGGGTGGCAGACCCTGACCTTCGCCTCGCCCATCCCGGTCACCGCGGGGACGACCTACGTGGCCTCCTACCGCGCCCCCAAGGGCCACTACTCCGCGGACGAGAACTTCTTCTCCGTCGCGGCGTGGAACGCGGGCCCGCTGACCGCACCGCGCGCCAACGGGTCCTCCGAGAACGGGGTCTACGCCGCGGGCGGCCAGTTCCCCGCCTCGGACTACAACGACACCAACTACTACGTCGACGTGACGTTCTCCGCCACGGGCACCGCGGTCCCCGTGGTGTCGAGCACCACACCCGCCAACGGCCAGGTCGGCGTGGCCGTCGGCTCGACGATCTCGGCGACGATGTCGATGCCGATCCAGGCAGGCACCGCGGTGATGTCGGTGAAGAACTCCGGCGGCACCGCGGTGAGCGGGGCCACCAGCTACAACGCGGCCACCCAGACGGTGACCTTCACGCCGTCGGCCGCACTGGCGGTCACGACCACGTACACGGTCACCCTGTCGGGGGCGACCAGCAGTTCCGGCGGCGTGATGTCCCCGGTGACCTGGTCGTTCACCACCGCCAGCGCCGACGGGTGCCCGTGCTCGCTGTTCGCCGGCAACGCGGTGCCGTCCGTGGCCGATGCCGGTGACGCCAGCTCGGTCGAGCTCGGGGTGCGCTTCACCCCCTCGACCAGCGGCTCGGTGTCGGGCATCCGGTTCTACAAGGCCTCCACCAACACCGGCACGCACACCGGGACGCTGTGGTCCTCCGCCGGGGCCGTCCTGGCGACCGGCACCTTCAGCGGCGAGAGCGGATCCGGGTGGCAGACCCTGACCTTCTCCTCCCCGGTGGCGGTGACGGCGGGCAGCACCTACACCGCCTCGTACCTGGCGCCGAACGGGCACTACTCCGATGACGGCGGGTTCTTCTCCGCCGACTACACCAACGGGTCGCTGACGGCGCCGGCCGCCAACAACGGCGTCTACGCCTACGGCGGCGGCGGCACGTTCCCCGCCAGCACCTGGAACGCGTCGAACTACTGGGTCGACGTGCTGTTCACCCCCGGTGCCGCCGTGGTGGCACCGACGGTGACGTCCACCAGCCCGGTGGGTGGGGCGACGGGAGTGGCGGCCAGCACCACCGTGGCGGCGACCTTCTCCACGGCGATGCAGTCCGCGAGCATCACCATGGGCCTGGCGACGTCCGGGGGCACCGCGGTCACCGGCACCCTGGCGTACAACGCGACCACGAAGACGGCGACGTTCACCCCGTCGGCGGCCCTGACCGCAGGGGCGACGTACACCGCGACGGTCTCGGCGGCGAAGGACAGCGCCGGCACCGCGATGGCCGCACCGGTGACATGGTCCTTCACCGTCGCAGCCTCCGGCGGGGGCGGCGGGACGTGCCCGTGCACGCTGTTCCCGTCGACGAGCGTGCCAACGACCGTGGACGCGGGTGACGGCAGCGGCGTCGAGCTCGGGGTCGTGTTCACCTCCTCGGTCTCCGGCTCCGTGACCGGCGTGACGTTCTACAAGGCGGCCGCCAACACCGGCACGCACACCGGGACGCTGTGGTCCTCCACCGGGGCCGTCCTGGCGACCGGCACCTTCAGCGGCGAGAGCGCCTCGGGGTGGCAGACCCTGACCTTCTCCTCCCCGGTCGCGGTGACGGCCGGTACGAGCTACACCGCCTCGTACCACACCACCACCGGCCACTACTCCGATGACCAGAGCTACTTCGCCAGCAACTACACCAGCGGGCCGCTGACGGCCCCCGCCGGCGCGAACGGCGTGTACGCCTACGGCTCGGGGTCGGTGCAGCCGACCAGCTCGTGGAACGGTTCCAACTACTGGGTCAGCCCGGTGTTCTCGACCTCGGTGGCGGCGCCCGCACCCACGGTCACCTCGACGTCGCCGGCCTCGGCGGCCACCGGGGTGGCGGCAACGGCGACGGTCTCGGCGACGTTCTCGACGGCGATGCAGTCCTCGTCGATCGTGATGTCGCTCAGTGCCCAGGGCGGCTCCGCGGTGACCGGCTCGACGAGCTACAACAGCTCGACGAACACGGTCACCTTCACCCCCGCGGCGGCGCTGACGGCCTCGACGACGTATACGGCGACGATCTCGGCGGCCACCTCGAGCCAGTCCGTGGCGCTGGCCGCGCCGAAGACCTGGTCGTTCACCACGGCCGCCGCAGCGGGCGGGTCCGGGTGCCCGTGCTCGCTGTTCAGCACCTCCACGACGCCGACGAACGTGGAGACGACGGATACGAGCTCCGTCGAGCTCGGGGTGCGCTTCACCCCGAGCTCGAGCGGGACGGTGACCGGGGTGCGCTTCTACAAGGCCAGCACGAACACCGGCACCCACACCGGGTCGCTGTGGTCGTCCAGCGGGACGCGACTGGCGACCGGAACCTTCACCGGCGAGACCGCCTCCGGGTGGCAGACACTGACGTTCACCACCCCGGTGGCGGTGACGGCGGGCACCACCTACACCGCGTCCTACCTGGCACCGCACGGCAACTACTCCTTCGCCGCGAACTACTTCGCCTCCGCGTACACCAACGGCCCGCTCACCGCTCCGTCGAGCGGTGGCAACGGCGTCTACGTGTACGGGTCGGGCGGGACGGCCCCGACGAGCACCTGGAACGCGACCAACTACTGGGTGGACGTGCTCTTCTCCTGACGCCACCCGTGGGCGCCGACGGCGACCGTGAACGGAGGGCGGCATGAGGACTCCGCTGCTGCTGGTGGCGTCGGGGGGGCTGGGGCGCGAGGCCGCAGAGGCCGCGCGCGCGGGTGAGCGGTGGGAGCCACTCGGGTACCTCGACGACGATCCCACCCGCTGGGGTATCGAGGTGGGCGGCCTGCCCGTGCTCGGCGGCGCCGAGCAGGTGATGACCCACCCTGACGCGGCCGTGGTCGTGTGCGCGGGCAAGGGGGCCGTCCGGCTCGCCCTCGACCGCCGGCTGCGGGCGGCGGGCCTTGACCCGGCGCGTTACGCCACCGTCGTGCACCCCCAGGTGGACGTCCCCGGGTCGGCCCGGATCGGGGCCGGCTCGGTGCTGCTCGCCGGCACGGTGCTCACCGCCGACGTGCAGCTCGGCGATCACGTGGTGTGCATGCCGAGGGTGGTGCTCACCCACGACGACGTGGTTGACGACGGGGCGACGCTCTGCGCCGGGGTCACCCTGGGGGGGAGCGTGCGGATCGGCAGCGCCGCCTACCTCGGCATGGCGTGCAGCCTCAAGGAGGGGGTGCAGGTGGGCGCGGGTGCGCTCATCGGCATGGGGGCGGTGGTGCTCGCCGACGTGCCGGCGGGGCAGACGTGGGTGGGGGTGCCGGCTCGCCCGCTGAACCACGCAGGAAGGGGACGGCCGTGACGGGATCCACTGCCTCGAGACCCGGTCGCGCGCGGTGAGCCGGGTTGCCGCGGTGGACTGCGGCACCAACTCGCTCCGGTTGCTGGTCGCCGACGTGGACCCCGCGACGGGGGCGCTGGTGGACCTCGATCGCCGGATGGAGATCGTCCGGCTCGGGCAGGGTGTCGACCGGACGGGCCGCATCGCCCCCGAGGCGATGGCCCGCACCCTGGACGCCACCGCGGCCTACGCACGCCGTTGCCGCGAGCTGGGGGTGGAACGGGTGCGCTTCGTGGCCACCTCGGCCACCCGGGACGCCGGCAACCGGGAGGAGTTCATGGCCGGGGTGGAGCGCGTGCTGGGGGTCGCCCCCGAGGTGATCAGTGGCGACGAGGAGGCCCGGCTCTCGTTCGCGGGCGCCACCGGTGGCCTGCCCGGCCGGCACCGGACCCCCTACCTGGTGGTCGACATCGGTGGTGGTTCGACGGAGTTCGTGCTCGGCGACGGGAACGGCACCGGCGATGGCGGCGTGCTGGCGGCGCTGTCGGTCGACATCGGCTGCGTGCGGATGACCGAGCGGCACCTGGTCGGTGACCCGCCCACCCCACCGCAGCTCGCGGTCGCGGCGGCCGACGTGGACGCGGCCATCGACCGGGTGGCGGCTGCGGTCCCGCTCGGGCGGGCCGGCACCCTGATCGGGCTGGCCGGCTCGGTGACGACGGTGACCGCCCACGCGCTGCGCCTCGACCGGTACGACCCGCGCCGGATCCACGGCTGCGTACTGCCCGTCGAGCAGGTGCTGGGCGCGTGCGCGGAGCTCACCCGGATGTCCCGCAGCGAACGGGCTGCGCTGCCGTACCTGCACCCCGGGCGGGTGGACGTGATCGGGGCCGGCGCTCTGGTGTGGGCCCGGGTGGTCGAGCGGCTGGCGGCCGCGGCGGGCGTCGCCGAGGTGGTCACCAGCGAGCACGACATCCTCGACGGCATCGCGCTGAGCATCTCCTGAGTGCCCTACCGCGACCTGTGCAGGGTCGGCGAGCGCGCGGTCAGAACCAGTGCAGGCAGTGCGGGGAGCGCTCGGCGCGGAAGAGGTCGTCAGCGAGGGCTGCCGCACCCGGGCGGTGGGCCCGGATGTGCCCGGCAGCTACGAGCGTGCTCGGGGCGGTGCCGCCGAGGTAGACCGAGCCCAGGTCCCGCACGTCCAGGGACAGCTCGGGATCCCGGTCCGTCGGGACGCAGTCGGCTTTGCTGTCCCGAACCGTCAGCAGGTAGCGGTCGTGCTCGCCGAGGAACGGGTCGGTCGACGTCGAGGACGAGCTCGCCGTCGGTGAACCAGCCGCGGGCGGTCAGCGCCCGCGGGACGTCCAGCAGCCGGACCCAGAGCCAGTCGGTGTCGCCGCTGACCGACGCCGGCGCGGAAGTCCGCGAGCTGCCAGCGCAGCGGGTGCCCGGGCGGGACGTGCTTGAACACGACCTGGGAGACCAGGTCGTGGCCGAGGACGAACCTGGCCAGGGCCGTGAAGACGGTGTCGTCGGTGGCGATGGTCTCATCGACGGTCAGGGTGTCGGGCTCGTCGATCGAGTAGCTGGCGTACCCGTCCGGGGCGCCTGCGCCGTCCCGGTGGACGGCGAGGTAGCGCGGCGCGCGGCGAGATCGGGGGCTGGCCCGCGCGCAGGGCCCACCAGCGGTGCGGGCGGGACAGCGCGCCCGGCTGGGCGCGGCGGTACCGGTCGTAGACCTGCTCCAGGATCTCGCCGCACTCGGCCCGGCGCAGCACCTCGACCGAGCCGAGGTTGTCACCCTCGCCCGTGCCCTCAACCGAACGGGTCGCTGGTGGGTCGGGCACTGCGCGTGCCCGGGGAGCGGCGAGGGCTGCCTGGTGACGCGACACTGTCAGCCGCGCCGTGTAGGTCGCAGGCCCGTAGCCGAACCTCCCGTAGATCGGAGCCTCAGAAGCCAGCAACACGGCGATGTACTCCCCGCGACCCCGCAGCTCGGCGACCTGATGGCGCATCAAGGCGGTGAGCACGCCCTGGCGGCGGTACGAGGGCAGGACGCCGACCGCGGTCACCCCGGTGGCCGGGAGGAGTCTCCCACCGGGCAGGGTGAGTTCGAAGGAGTGTGCGCCGGCGGTGCCGACGGGCCGCCCGTCCGCCGTCCGGGCGAGCAGGCAGCGGTCCATGTCCAGCGCCGACCACCACAGCCCGCCGCCCTCGGTCGGGGTTTCCGGGAAGCGCCCGAAGGCGGCATGAACGGTGTCGACGAAGACGTCGAGGTCCTGGTCGGTGGTGGAACGGATCTCCATTGCTGCGGCTGCCTTCCTGGGTTACCGGCACCACGGCCGGCGGTGTCCCGCCACAGTGCAGCGTTGACCCGCGGCAAGAGCAAGCCAAATAGCGCCGGGCACGGTGTCCGCCGGCGAACCGGAGCCCACCACAGGTGCCCCCGACCAGGATTGCGGGCCGCGAACGGGTGGACCAAGGTGGCGGCATGGCTGACGCGGCACGGCCCGCACCGCCCTCCGGCAGGGTCCGGGTGCATCCGGTCACCGGGGTGGCGTTCCGCTCCCCGGTGCCCCCGGGCACCGGCTGGCCGGGTGATCCCGCCGGTGCGCGAACCCCGGTGGCCCGGGGTGCTCAGGACGTGGCGCGACTGGCGGCGAGGGTGCGCGATCTGCCCGCGCTCGACGCGCGGGTGTCCGTCTGCGCGGCCTGCCCGCGCCTGCTCGGGTGGCGGCAGGAGGTGGCGTCGGCGCCGCGGAGGTCCTTCGCCGACGAGGCGTACTGGGGCCGCCCGGTGACGGGGTTCGGTGCGGCGCGGCCCTGGCTGCTCGTGCTCGGGCTCGCCCCCGCCGCGCACGGTGGCAACCGCACCGGCCGGGTCTTCACCGGTGACCGGTCCGGGGACTGGATCTTCGCCGCTCTGCACAGGGCGGGGCTGGCGACCCGCCCCGGCAGCCTCGCCGCCGGGGACGGCCAGCAACTGTCCGGGGTGCGGATCACGGCGGCGGTGCGCTGCGCGCCGCCGCAGAACCGTCCCGACCCGGCGGAGCGCGACGCCTGCGCGCCGTGGCTGGACCGGGAGGTGCAGCTTGCCGGGCCCCAGCTGGGCGCCATCCTCGCCCTCGGCGCGTTCGCCTGGGACGCGGCGCTGGGTTGTGCCAGGAGGCTGGGGTGGTCGGTGCCGCGCCCGCGCCCGCCGTTCGGCCACGGCGCGCACGTCCTGCTCGAGCGGGGCGGCGGGGAGGACGGCGGCGGGACGGGTGGCGGGGCGGGTGGCGGGGCGGGTGGCGGTGGCGGCGCGGTGTGGTTGGTGGGCAGCTACCACGTGAGCCAGCAGAACACCTTCACCGGGCGGTTGACAGAGCCGATGCTGGACGCCGCAATCGGCCTGGCGCGGCAGCTGGCGGGGCGTGCCGAGGGTCCCGTCGAGCGTTTGTGAAAGGATTCACAAGCGATTAGGGTTGTTGACATGTCCACCACCAAGACGGAGCCACCCCGGATCCTCATCCTCGGCGGCGGGTACGTCGGGCTCTACACCGCGTTGCGGCTGCAGTCGCGGCTGCGTTCGGGGCAGGCCCGGGTCACGATCGTCGAACCCCGCTCGTACATGACCTACCAGCCCTTCCTCCCGGAGGCGTCCGCCGGTTCGCTGTCACCGCGGCACGTCGTGGTCCCGCTGCGGCGGGTGCTCAGGCGCTGCGAGGTGATCCACGCTCGCGTGGTCGCGCTCGACCATGCCGCTCGCACGGCCCGGCTCGACCCCATCGACGGGCCCGAGTACGACCTCGGCTACGACATCGTGGTGGTGGCGCTCGGCTCGGTGGCCCGGACCCTGCCGATCCCTGGTCTGGCTGACGAGGGAGTGGGTTTCAAGACCATCGAAGAGGCCATCTACCTGCGCAACCAGGTGTTGCGCAGTCTCGACATCGCTGAGTCCACCACCGACGGGGAGCGCCGCCGGAAGGCGCTCACCTTCGTATTCGTCGGCGGCGGGTATGCGGGGGTGGAGGCGCTGGCCGAGTTGGAGGACCTGGCCCGGGACGCCACCCGGTACTACCGTCACGTCACTCCCGCCGACCTGCACTTCGTGCTGGTCGAGGCGACCGGGCGGATCCTCCCCGAGGTCGGTGTCCGCATGGCCGAGTACACCGCGTTGCAACTGTCCCGGCGCAACATCGACCTGCGGCTGCAGACCCGGCTGGAGTCGTGCACCGGGGGGCACGTGGTGCTTTCCGACGGCGCGGAGTTCGACTCCGACACCATCGTGTGGACCGCCGGGGTGAAGGCCAGCCCTGCGCTGAGTCACCTCGGGTTGCCGCTGGACGGCAAGGGCCGGCTGGTCTGCACCGCGGATCTTCGGGTCGAGGGGGTCGAGGGTGCCTGGGGCGCGGGTGACGCCGCTGCGGTGCCCGACCTCACCAAGCCCGGGGCATTCTGCGGGCCGAGCGCCCAGCACGCGGTGCGGCAGGCGCGCCGGCTGGCGGACAACCTCGTCGCGCACCTGCGCGGCAAGCCGTTGCGGGCCTACCGGCACGCCTACTCCGGGTCGGTCGCGAGCCTCGGCCTGCACAAGGGCGTCGCCCAGGTGTACGGGGTGAACCTCAAGGGCTTCCCGGCGTGGTTCATGCACCGCACCTATCACCTGTCCCGGGTGCCGACGCTGAACCGCAAGGTCCGGGTGGTGGCGGACTGGACGTTGGCGCTGTTCTTCAAACGCGAGATCGTCTCGCTCGGCTCGATCTCCATGCCATTCCACGAGTTCGAGGCTGCTGCGGGCGTGACCGCCAGCACGGGCGAACTGTCCACCCATGCGGCGGCACGGCGCTGAGGGCTGCTGGACCCGTGGCTGGTGACCGCCCCGCACACGCGGGCGGTTGGGCCCGGCACGGGGCGGGACCGGGAGGCTACCCTGGCCCCGCCCCCGTAGCCCAATGGCAGAGGCAGGCGCCTTAAAAGCGCTCCAGTGCGGGTTCGAGTCCCGCCGGGGGCACGTGCAGATCTGTGACTCCCCTGTGGAGGAAATGCGCAGGTCGCTGGGCTCCCGAGTTGACGCCCCGAGCAGTGCGGAGACGGCGACCTGGCCGTCGGGGACTGGGGACTCCAGCTCTTCGGCGCGTGCTGGATAGCTAATGATCTATGTGCTAGATTATAAACGAATCATGTGCTAGATAGTCAGTTGGAGCCTGTCGCCATGAACGGCTACGTTCCGCGGTTGCTCGACGGGGAATTGGGCGAGGTCCTCGGTTCGCATCCGGCCGTCCTGGTCGTCGGCCCTCGCGCCTGCGGCAAGACCACCACCACCCGACGGCACTGCAACTCCGTCATCCGCCTGGACGTCCCGGCCCAGGCCGCCGTCGCCGAGGCGGACCCAGACGCCGCTCTCCGCGACCTCCCCGAACCGATTCTCATCGACGAGTGGCAGCTGGTCCCCACCATCCTCGGCGCTGTCAAACGTGCCGTGGACGACGATCCCCGCCCCGGACGGTTCGTCCTCACCGGCTCCTCCCAGGCCGACCTCACCACCACCGGCTGGCCGGCGACCGGCCGCATCGTCCGGCTCGCCATGTATCCCCTCGTCGGCCGCGAACGCCACGGCGACCCCCGTTCCCCCTCCCTGATCGATCGCCTCGCCTCCGACGGCCTGGACGTCTTCGACCCTGCCCCGAGCAACTGGGACCTCCATCGCTACCTCGCCGACGCGCTCACCAGCGGATGGCCCGAAGCGCTCCGGACCTCCAGCGACCGAGCCCGCGACCGATGGCTCACCGGCTACGTCGACCATCTCGTCACCCGCGAGGCCCCCGCTCTGGGCGTCACCCGGGACCCGGTCCGGATGCGCAGGTACCTCCAGGCGATCGCCTCGAACACCGCCGGGACCCCCGCCCACAAGGTCCTCTACGACGCCGCCGGGATCAGCCGACTCACCGCGGCGAGCTACGACGACCTGCTCGACACCCTCATGATCACCCAGCGGGTCCCGGCCTGGGCCGGCAACCGCACCGACCGGGCGATCCGCCTCCCCAAGCGCTACCTCATCGACCCCGGCCTGATCACCGCCCTGCTGCGCGTGGACCAGCGCCGCATCCTGCGTGACGGTGACCTGCTCGGCCGGACCCTCGACACCTACGTCGCGGCCCAGCTTCGGGCCGAGTGCTCCCTCAGCCTGATCGGAGCCGACCTGTTCCACCTCCGCGACGCCAACGGCAGGCACGAGGTCGACCTGCTCATCGAGACCCGCGACGGCCAGGTCATCCCGATCGAGGTCAAGGCGACCGCAGCACCCTCCCGAGCCGACGCCCGCCATCTCGAATGGTGCGCCCAACGCCTCGGCCCGGCATTCGCCACCGGCCTGGTCATCCACACCGGCCCGCGCGTCATCCGCCTCACCGACCGGATCGCCGCCGTCCCCATCGCCGCCCTATGGTCCTGACGCCACCACCACCACCACCTCACGGCAGCCAGAACACGGCCGCCACCTGCGTCGTTGCGATCCGCACCCCGTGCAGATCTGTGACATCCCCTGCCGGGGCACTCGGTTCCTCGCCGGGGTGAGTACCCAGACGTCATCCTGGGCCGGGGTCGGCCGGGCTGCGTGGGGCCGGCACTTGCGGACGGAGCGGTTCGTCGGTTGGGTCCCAGAACGTGCGCGCGGCCTTCACGGCCGTGTAGACGAGATGTAGACTGCATGAATGGGTGACACGACGACCATCCGCGTCAGACGGGCCACGAGAGCCCGGATCGAGGCTCAACGGCGGGCCGGTCAGACCGCGGACGAGATCATCAACGAAGGGCTGGCTGCCATCGAACGGGAAGCCTGGCGGCGGCAGGCCGAGGCCGACGCCCGCGAGGCGGCCAAGGACGCAACCGATCGGGCAGAGGTCCTCGCGGCAGTCCGGGAGACGCTCGGCGAATGAGGGGCGATGTCTTCCGCCTGCGCCGCCCCCGTGACACCCAGGGCCACGAACAGGAACACGAGCGATTCGCCGTCGTCGTACAAGCCAGTCGACTGCTGCACCTGAGCACCTGGGTGGTCGCCCCCACCAGCACCCGCGCCCGCCCCTTCATCTTCCGCCCCCAAGTAGAACTGCCTCTCGGCCCCACCCTCGTTCTGTGCGACGCCCTGGTCTCGATCGATCCCGAGAAACGGCTCGGCGACTACGTGACCAGCCTGACCACGGCCGAGATACAGGGGATCGACATGACTCTGCGCTTGTTCCTGGACCTGGGCTGAATTCGGCGATCCGTCGGCTGCCAGGCCGTCCCGAGGCGGTCGGCTCAAGGCGTGAGCGTCGCCTTGGCCTCCGAGTTTCCCGCCGGGCGTACCGGCAACACCGGCCCGACCACCCGCACCCGCCGGTTCGCATTCTGGGACCTCAGGTGCACGTCGGCTGGGTCGTGCGAAACGGGCACGGTCCGGTCAGGAGGTCGGGCCGGCCAGGAGGTCACGCCGTCCAGAGGGCGGAGATGGGTAGGGCGCGCAGGCGCTCGCCGAAAGGCAGGGGTTGCTGCCCGGCGTGGAGGACGATCCCGGCGAGGAGGCGGTCCCCGAGTTTGCGGGCGAGGCGCCGGATACCGCGGAAGTCCTCGCTGCGAACGGTCGCGGCTGCCTTCACCTCGATCGCGACGACCTCGCCGGAGGGGTGTTCCAGAACGGCATCCACCTCGTAGCCGTCGCGGTCACGGTAGTGGTGGAGGGTGACCGGTTCGGTGCCCCAGGTGAGTTGGCGGGCGAGTTCGGCGAGGACGAAGTTCTCCAACAGCGGGCCGATCGGCGCGGTGGGGTGGTCGGCCCGCCGCCGGGTGATGCCCGCGAGGTGACCGGCGAGCCCGGAGTCGAGGACGATCAGTTTGGGTGCTGCAACGGCACGGGTGGTGAGATTGGTCGACCAGGCTGGGATCCGGCGGACCAGGAACAGCAGTTCCAGCAGGTCCAGGTACCGCTTGAGCGTTGAGGCGGGCAGGTTCAGCGAGCCGGCCAGGGTCCCGGGCACCGGCAGGGTCGCCATCTGCGCCGCCAGGACATTGAGCAGCCGGCGCATGTCGACCGGGCGCTCGATTTCGGTGACCTGCCGGACATCACGGTTGATCATGTCGGAGACGTACGACTCGAAGAACCGCGCCCTGCGGCCCGAATCGCCGCGGCTCACGGCCTCCGGGTAGCCGCCGGTGAGCGCGCGGTCGATGTAGTCGGATCGGACCAGGGCCGAGGGGGGAATGGCGAGATCCGCGCCGTGGGTAAAGATCGCCTCGACGAAGCGGTCCTGCGTGCCGTGCAGTTCTCCTTGGGACAGCGGCCAGAGCTCCACCGTCTCGGACCGCCCCGGCAGTAGGTCGGGGATGCTGTGCAGGGCCAGGAGCCTGGCCGAACCGGTCAGCAGGAACTGGCCGGGACTGGGATCCGAGTCGACGGCATGCTTGATGGCCAGCATGAGGTCGGGCACCCGCTGCACCTCGTCGATCACCATCAGCCCCCGGTGTCGGACGAAGGCGGTGGGATCCGTGGCGGCAGCCGAGCGAGTTCCTGCGTCATCGAGGAACCTCAGGTCCACGATCGTGTGATCCGCGGCCACGATCCTGGCGAGGGTGGACTTCCCGGTCTGCCGCGCCCCGTTGATCACCACGACCCGGGTGTCTTGCAGGGCGGCGGAAACGGTTGCGAGAGCGTGCCGGGGGTAGAGATCCGCACCGATCGGCATGATCGGAGACTAGCGGACCCGTGGTCGTCTTGCCGAAGTTGTCGTGGTGGTTTCGCCGACGACTGCGTGGTTGTCCTGCCGACCCTACCGTGGCCGCCTCGACGATCCCCGAGGCACGCCCACCGGGCGACTGTCGTGGGCCGTGTGGCCTCACTCGGCCGGCGGGACGCACCGGCAAGCGAACACCGGGGATCCGCACCCAGCGGTTCGCATTCCGGGACGCCAGGTGCACGACGGCTGGGTTCTCGCCAGGGTGAGGGCCTAGACATCACCCCGGGGCGGGCCGAAGTGGCCCATCCTGCGTCCCGCAGTCCGATGTGGTTTTCGCACATTGTCTGCCGTGTAGAAAGTACATCGCCGGGTGCGCAGAACATGTAGTGTCAGGATCGTGGCCGTCCCGAAGTACCTCCCCAGACTCGCCGACCCCCGCCTGGCTGAGCTGGTCCGTGATCTACCCGCCGTGATGGTGACCGGGCCACGTGCCGCGGGTAAGACGACCACGGCGCGCAGGCTCGCTGCCGGTCTGCTGAGACTGGACGATCCTTCGATCGCCGCCGTCGTAGCCGCGGATCCCGACGCCGCGCTTCGCCGCCTGCCCGAGCCCGTACTCATCGACGAGTGGCAGGAGGTGCCGCAGGTTCTCGGAGCGGTCAAGCGCGCTATCGACGACGACCCTCGCCCGGGACGCTTCCTGCTCACCGGGAGCGTCGAGGCGGAACTGACCGCGACGACGTGGCCCGGCACCGGCCGTGTCGTTCGGTTGGTGTTGCACGGATTGACGCAGCGAGAAGTCACCCAGGCCGGCAGTAGCGCCGGCGTATTGACCGCCGCGCGAACGGGTGACCTCACTGCGGTGCGGGTACCTGCCGATCCGCCGGACATCGACGGCTACGTCGCCCTCGCCGCTCGTGGTGGGTTCCCCGAGCCCGCCCTTCGTCTCGCACCGTCGGCCCGTCACATCTGGCTGGACTGCTACCTCGAGCACGTGGTCACCCGGGATGTCACCTCCGCAGGACAGGTTCGGGACCCGGTCCGACTACGCCGCTACCTGGAGGTGCTCGCCCTGTCCAGCGCGGGGCTGCCCGCAGACGTGACCCTGTCCGAGGCCGCAGGTATCGACAAGCGGACCGTTGACGCCTACGACCGCCTGCTGTCCAGCCTGTTCCTGCTCGACCTGGTTCCCGCCTGGGCCTCCAACCGGTTGTCCCGGCTGGTCAAGCGATCCAAGCGGTACCTCACCGATCCGGCCTTGGTGCTCGCCGCGGCACGCATCGATACCCATGCGATCCTGCGCGATGCCGATCTGCTCGGCCGACTCCTGGACACCCTTGTCGTGGCGCAACTGCGCCCCGAAATCGACCTGCTGCAACCGCGGGCCAGGATGCATCACCTCCGCACCGACGCCGGCCGGCAGGAGGTGGATCTGGTGATCGACCTCGGCGCCGGGCAGGTGATCGGCATCGAGGTCAAGGCATGCTCGGCGCCAACCGTCAAGGACGCCCGCCACCTGTCCTGGCTGCGCGACGAACTCGGCGAGGACTTCGTTCGTGGCATCGTCTTCCACACCGGGCAACATCCCTTCGAACTCGGCGAACGCCTCTGGGCACTACCCATCGCCGCCCTCTGGGGCTGACTCGACAGGTGACGCCCCGGCGACGGCAGCCGACCGCAACGGCAACGCACCGCCAGCCACCCGCACCCGCCGGTTCGCATTCTGGGACGTCAGGTCTGGGTACGGCAAGAGAAGGCTATAAGCCTCATCTTGTTGTGCTGTTCGACTGTGAGGGCTCGCGGAGAGCATTCAGCGCGAGGGCTGCCCCCGGCCCTGGCGCGGGTGTTCTTCGGCAGGACCGCCCTGGCATGCACCTACCTCCCGGTCGGCCGGCTGTCGGAGGACCTCGACCTGATCACGGTCCCGCCCCGGGTCGACCTCGTCGCCGAGGTCGAGCCTGCCCTGGCGACGGGGGTCCGGCGCGAGTACGGACAACTGGCGTGGACCCCCGCGCTCGCGGCGGTCACCGGATCGACCCCGGCCACCCTGCGTTCCCGCGATGGCCTCCAGGTCCGGGTCCAGCTCCGCGACCCGCTCGGGTACCCCCCGTGGCCCACCGTCCCGACGCTGCTGCACGAACGGTACGCGGACATCCCCGCGACGACCCTGCGGGTCCCCACTCGGGCCGCCTTCGCCGCAGCCAAGACCGCTGCCTGGCACGACCGGCACGCCGCCCGCGATCTGTACGACCTGTGGGGACTGGCCCGGCTGGGAGCCCTGGACGCCGAAGCCGCCGACCTGTTCGCCCGGCTCGGCCCGACGGGCCGACCCCCTTCCCCGTGGATGTTCGACCGAGCCCCGGCGATCGAGGACTGGCGCGTGCAACTCGGCGCCCAGACCCGCCTGACGATCGAACCCGACGACGCTCTCACGGTGGTGAAAGGGGCCTGGGGAGCGTTCTCCGCCTAGCACCGAACTGGCTGTAGCGCATCACCCGGCCCCGCTCAGCCGGTGGGACGCACAGCCAACACCTCACCCGAGACCCGTACCCGCCGGTTCGCCTTGTGGGACACCAGGTGCACGTCACAGAATCAGCCGCGCTGGACTGCACCCAGGTCGCAGGCTGCCGGCCGGGTCACGCCCCGCTGATCCTGCGGCAGGCAGCCCGCGCCGGCCCGCAGCACCGGACTGGTGGCCGAGGGCATCATCGTGACGGTAGGGCCGCCGTTCCCAGCCGGTTGCCGGAGCTGGGGGTTCGCCGAGGTGACCGGGCCGCCGATGCACGGGGTGGACCTGTCCCGGGATGTGGTCAGCCACTGCAGGACGTGGGCGCCGGTTCCGGTCGAGCTGCAGCTCATCGCCTGCCCCCACGGGTTCCCGGCGGCGTTGCCGGTGAAGACGGTGTTGTTGAGGACGAACCTGCTGCCGAACAGGGCACCCCCGTGCCCGGCCGCGTAGTTGTTCGCGTAGGTGACGCCGTTGTCGTGGTGCCCGTCGCCGAAGACGGCTCCGCCGTAGGCCTTGGACGTGTTGCGGTAGAACGTGCTGTTCTGCAGGTCGCAGGCGGTGAGGCAGTCGAGGTACAGGCCACCGCCGTTGCCGGTGGAGGTGTTCGACATGACCGTGGTGCCACTGATCAGGATCGTGCCGGTGGAGGCGTAGTCCGTCTTGCCGATGCTGGCCCGCAGACCGCCGCCCAGCCCGTCGACGGAGTTGCCCGAGAAGGTGGAGTTCCGCACGATGATCCGGTCCCGCGCGTAGGCCCACAGGAACGCGCCACCGCCACCGTTGCGGGCGGAGTTGTGGGTGAAGGTCGACCCGCAGATGAGGATCTGGCCGCCCTTGCTGCCCGCATCGGCCGGGGCCCCGCCGTCGGTGACGATGGCGCCGCCCTCACCGCCGCCACCACTGCCGGTGCTGCTGTTGTCCGAGAAGCTGGAATCGACCACCGTCAGGGGTTCGAGCAGGCTGTAGACCGCCCCGCCGTACGCGGAGGTGTTGCCCTTGAAGACGCTGCGGACGATCGCGAGCCGCCCCTGCGTCCCGATCATGACCGCTCCGCCGCCCATTCCGGCGTTGTTGTTCTCGAAGGTGCTGCCGATGATCTCCAGGTGCGACCGGTAGTACCCGACGATGGCGCCGCCCGCCCGCAGGTTGTTGGACGCCGTGGCCCGCCCGTTGACCAGCCGCAGGTTGCGCACCGACAGCGTGGCGTCCTGCCCGACGACGAAGATCCGGTTCTGGCGGCCGCCGTCGAGAGTGACCTTCCCGCCGCCGTCGATCACCGTCGTTCCGGTGGTCGTGATCTCCTGGGTCACGGCGATCGTGACCGGGCCGCCGCAGTCGAACGTCACGTACCCGCCCGAGCGCAGCGCGGAACGCAGGGCGGCCGCGGTGCAGGTCGCCGTCGTCCCCCTGCCCACGACCGTCCGGCGGGCCGGCGGCGGCACCGGCGTCGGGGTGGTGCAGCTCGAGCTGCCACGGGCGCCCGTGCCCACCGTGCCGACGGACGCGGATCCGGGTTTGCGTGTGGCCGTTCGGGTCACAGTGGGCTGCGCCGTGGTCGCCGAGGCGCCGGCCGCGGGGACTGCGGACCTGGAGCCGCTCGGCGGCGGGGAGTCCGGGGCAGAGACCGGGCCGGTCGCCAGCACGGGGTGCGCCGACCCGGCGCTGACAGCGCCGTGCACGGCCGCGGCCACTCCCACTGCGGCCACCGCCAGACCGGCTGCCACCCAGACCCGCGGGGTCGGCTTGCGCATAACATCTCCCATGGCTGGCTGTCCACCCCCAGTCCTGAGGGTCTCGTGAGTAACGAGTCCGGCAAGGGGTCGAAAGGTTGCCCGCCCCGGGCCTCGAACCCACCGAGGATCACCGCCCTGGGCTCGGGGAAGTTCCACCCTGGACCCGCCTGCTGGGGCGACGTGGCACCCCGGGTCAGTCGGTGACCCGGTTGAGGAAGGCGACGATGTCGGCGGTGACCTCGTCCCGGTTGGTCTCGTTCAGCAGTTCGTGCCGGGCATCCGGGTAGACGTGCACCGTGACGTCGGCCAGCCCGGCGTCGCGGTAGCGCTGGCCGACCAGTTCGGGCGCGGCGCCGCCACCGGCGATCGGGTCGGCCGAGCCAGAGACGATCAGGATGGGCAGGTCGCTGCGAACCGCTGCCACCCGGCTCGGATCCGCTGCCTGGCGGAGGTTCCCGATCCCGGCCGGGGGCGGTGCCGACCAGCCACACGCCGGGTCAGCGACGTACAGATCGACCTCCGCCGGGTCGCGGGTCAGCCATTCGAAGCCCGTTCGTTGATCGAACGGTGCGTTGAACGCGCTGAGATCCGCCGGGGCACTCGAATCGAGCATCTCGGCGATCCCGCTCGGTTCGGTGGTTCCGCTGAGCACCACGGCGTCGACATCGGCGGAATGGTCGAGCAGGTACTGCTGGGCGGCGAACGAACCCATGCTGTGCGCGAGCAGAACGAGCCTCAAACCCGGGTTGTCGACGCGAATCCGCTCGGCCAGCCCGCCGATGTCATCGACCCATCCCGCCCAGCCGTCCGGGCCCCAGTCCCCGTAGCGGCCCCGCGCTGTCCGCCCGGAGCCCCGCGCGTCCGGGGCGTAGACCACGTACCCCGCGGCGGTCAAGGCGGTGGCCAGCCGACGGTAGCGAGCGGCGTGCTCGGCGAGGCCGTGCTGGATCTGTACCGCGGCCCGGGGCGGTCCGTCCGGCGCCCAGCGGTAGGTCTGCAGGGCCAGGCCGTCGCGGGTGGCGACCTCAATCGTGTTCTCCCGCATGGAGGAACACTACGGGCGCGCCCCGGCCGCGTCACCGCCGCGCCGCAACTTCGCGCCGACGCCGGACGTCCGCGCGATCAGCGCGCCGATTCCCCCATCGCCTGGCGTGGGAGCGGGGTCAGGCGTCCGACCCGATCGCGGGTCCGGCGGCAACCCGGGTGAGCCGTCCCAGGGGTTGGTCCGCTTCGACGACACGGGCCACCCCGGCTGACGCCGCCCGGGCTCGAGGCCGGGCAGCACGGTCAGTGACCGCGGTTATCCGCGATCTCGATCCTCAGGTGCGGCCACGTGGCCCGCGCCCGCTGTAGCGCCGAAGCCGAGACCGTCCCCACGGAGCCCACGACCGTAGCGGGCAGGAAGTGCACCGTCGTGCCGGTGGGGTGCCGTGCGCCGCGTCGTGGCGGGTGTCGGTTCCGCGGCCGTCGTCAGCCACCGACACGGACCCATCGCGGTACAGGGTGAGCGTGCAGCGCCCCGCCCGTTGCCTCGGCTTCTTCCGCGGCGTAGGCGAGCACCTCCAGGACCAGGTGCTCGACCCCGCCCGGGGCGAACACCGCCGGAATCCGCCGCACCTGGCCGAGATGGTTGCGGTCGACCGTGCTCGCCCAGTCGTGCGTGGTGTTTCGCCACAGCCCGCCGTCCTGACCCACCAGCGCATCCTCTCGCTGTCGACCCGCGTAGGCGACGCCCCGCCCTGGGCGTCGATCGTAGGGTTGACCGGTGGCCACGGGCAGCGGTCGGGAACCGGATCGGTCGCCGCTGCTCACCGTGGCAGCGGCCGTGCCATCACATCATCCGGTGGCCTGGCCATACCGGATCAGGGCGGCAGCCCCGGGTGACCTCCAGGGCCTGCGCGACATCGAACGGGCCGCCGGGAGCTGCTTCCGAGACATCGGGATGCCGCAGATCGCCGACGACGAGCCGTTGCCGATCGATGTCCTGGCCGAATACCAGCGGACGGGCCGTGCCTGGGTTGCCGTCTCCAGAGCCGATCATGCCATGGCGTACCTGATCAATGACCTGGTCGACGGCAATACCCACCTTGAGCAGGTGTCGGTGCATCCCGACCACGCCCGCCGACGGATCGGCCGCTCCCTGATCGAATGGGTAGCCGCCCAGGCGGCGACCACAGGCGTGCGGGCCCTGACACTGACGGCGTTCCGCGACGTCCCGTGGAACGCCCCCTATTACGCCCGCTGCGGCTTCCACCTGTTGGTCGAGCGCGAATGGCCTCCCGGGCTGCGCGCCGTCCGCGCCCGGGAAACAGCCCACGGCCTGGACCGATGGCCGCGGATCTGCATGTTGCGCGAACTTCCGCGCGTCACCGCCAACCGTTTCCCGAACCAGGACTGCCGCTGAGGCCACCCACTCGGGCCGGGGAAACCGTGAGTGATGGCGCCTCTGCCTCGGCGTTCCGGCTGGTCCAGAGGCGGGCGGAGGCGGCGAGGAGGCCGACCGATGCGACGGCGAAGATCCACCGATAGTCCACGCGGGCCACCAGCACGACGCCGGCCGCGATGGACAGAGTCTGTGGCCCCCCGATCAGCAGGTCGGTGGCAGTGGACACGCGGCCCAGGAGGTCCTGCGGAGTGGCGCGTTGCCTCAGGGTCGCGTAGGCGACGATGGCGAAGGACACCCCGAGGCCGAGTAGCGGGATGGCTGCCGTCCCGGCAGCAGCGTTGGGGTACAACAGCGGGCCGAGTCCGACGGCCATCGACGCAAGCCCGGCGGCGACCGTGCCTGGCTCACCGATCCGGTCGATGGCCTTGGGAGCCAGCAGCCCACCGACCACGCTGCCGATGCCCATGCAGCTGGTCAGGACCCCGACGAACGCGGCGGGGCGGTGCAGGCCGTGGTCGACGTAGGCGAAGATCCCGGCTTCCAGGGTTCCGAACACCAGCACGGCGGCCGCCAGAGCAATGGTGGTGTTGCGCAGCGGCGGGCTGGTGGTCAGGTGCCGGAACCCGCCGGTGACCTCGGTCAGCCAGCGCAGGGTCTGGCGGTGTGGACGGGGCTCGTCCAGGCGGATCGCGGCCACGGCGACCGCGCATGCCAGGAATGAGGCCAGGTCGAGAATGACCACGGGCCGGGCACCGAGAAGCGCGTAGATGCCGGCGCCCGCAAGCGGACCGCCCAGCCGCAGCCCCTCGCGGGCAGTGGCCAGTGCGCCGTTCGCCCGGCCGAGCTGCTCGTCCGGGAAGAGGTGCTTGATCAGCCCGGCCACGCCAGCGGAGTTGCGGTGCCACGACGGCGAGCATCACCGCGCCCGCGGCGCCGCTGGAGCCGGTCAGATCCTTCATCCAGATCGCCAGCACGACCATCAGGAGTGAATCACCGAGCATGCTGGTGACCTGACCGGCAAGCAGCAGCCGGAACCGCCGGTCGCGCAGGAGCTCACGCATCAGCGGGCCCTTGCCGCGGCCCGGCCGGGATGCCCCAGGCCACGAGCTGAACCGGCCGCGCGCCGGCAGGACGTTCCCCGGGGTCAGTGCGATCGCCGTACCGGGCGAGCAGTTCGCCGAACTGCTCGTTGAACTGCGTCAGCTCCGTCGCGGTCAGCCACGTCAGGGAGTGGTTCCAGCTCGCCGCTGCTCGCCATTCCGGGCTCTCGTGGGTGCGGCCGCGCAACCAGCGCGTCACCGCGGTAACCGCTCGGTCCAGCAGAAGCTCGGCGACGGTGTCCCCGATCACGCTGACCTCCGGGGGCTCCTCGGGCCCTCCCAGGGACCGTGGGCCGGGCACCAGCCGCCATGGCCGCTGACGGCCGGACCCGCCACCGGCCTCCTCCACGAACCCGTAGCGGGCCAGCTGCCGCAGATGCCAGGAGCAGTTCGCCGGGCTCTCCCCGACCCGCTCCGACAGCTGGGTCGCGGTCGCCGGGCCGATCAGCGCCAACTCCTCCAGCAGCCGCAGCCGGCCCGGGTGCGCCAGCGCCCGCAGCGCCCTCGGATCCTTGATCTCGCGTGGCTCGATCATAGATCGAAGGGTATCTTTCGAAAGAACTGCTTTCAAGCAGCGTCCGCAGCCTGACTCGGACGGTCATGCTGGCGCCCGTCGAAGTCCGCGCCGAGTTCGTCGCGCAGCCAGGACTGGTGCCTGGCGACGGCAGGGCGGGACCGATGCCCGGCCCGACTCTCGTTCTGTGCGACGCCCCGGTGTCGATCGACCCCGAGCGGAGACGGGGTGGCCTGACCACCGGCGACGGGGGACCGTCGGCTCAGCCCGACCCGTGGGTGATCAGGTCTACGCCGCCTTCGGTCCGCGGCGCAGCGACCGCGCCTCCTTCGCCGGTTTCCGGTTCGAGCAGCGTCCCGACGTGGCGGGGCGCGAAGTCGGGCCGCTTCGGTTGATAGGGCCCGGCGAGCAGCGGCGAAGAGATGATCATGTCTGCGGTGGCGGTGTTGCAGGCCACCGTGATGTTCCACACCGTTGCCAGGCGCAGCAGCGCCTTGACGTCAGGGTCGTGCGGCTGCGGTTCCAGCGGGTCCCAGAAGAAGATCAGGACGTCGATGACGCCCTCGGCGATCTTGGCGCCGATCTGCTGGTCGCCACCGACCGGGCCGCTGAGGAAGCACGTGACGTGCAGCCCCAGCTCGTACTCGAGCATGGTCCCGGTCGTTCCGGTGGCGTACAGCGTGTGCGAGCGCAGCAGCTGTCGGTTGTACTCCGCCCACTGCAGGAGGTCGACCTTCTTGTTGTCGTGCGCGATCAGTGCGATGTGTCTGCGGCTGCCTGGAATGGGGCGCTCCTCTCGATCGGACATACCTCCACCGTGCCTTGCGGGCGTGTCCGGCTGGGTCATGCCCGGTGTCCGTCCGGTCAACTCCCGTGGACACCGACCGGGGCTCGGCCCGTTCGTCGCGCTGCTCGCAACGTCGCTACGCCACCGGATCAATGGGATCGCCCGTACGTGACATTGCGTCAACGGACACGTGAAATCCCGGGAGACGGCTCCCGGAATTGGTGAACCGGCACCGGTCCGGGTCCCGGGCGGGCGGCCCTCTTGCTACGCTTTCGCGCGCTGCATGGGTTGTGCGGGCGAGTCCCCATTCGGTGAAGAACTCGCGATCGCTGTCCGTACCGGAGGGACCCTGACATGCTCCACGAGATCGATTCCTTTCCCGCGGCAGAGGTGCCGGATTCCGTTGCTGTCAAGCAGCTCGGTGACCTGCCCTTCATTCACCCGACGGCGCGCGTGCGCAGCAGTCGACTTGGTCCCTGGACGGATGTGGGTCCGAACTGTCTGCTCCTCGAAACGACGATCGGTGACTACAGCTATCTCGCCGGAGATGCCGCCGTCAGCTACTCGGATATCGGCAAGTTCTGCTCGATCGCATCGCATGCGACAATCAATCCGGGAAACCACCCGATGACCCGGGTCACTCAGCACCATTGCACCTATCGCCGTCTCCAGTATGGATTCGACGATCATGATGACGAGGAATTCTTCGACTGGCGTCGCACCGATAAGTGCACCATCGGCCACGACGTCTGGATCGGACACGGTGCCACAGTCGTGGCCGGGGTCACGGTCGGCATCGGGGCCGTGGTCGGTGCCGGCGCTGTCGTCACGAGGGACGTGGACCCCTACACCATCGTGGGAGGCGTCCCCGCCCGGCCGATCCGGCAGCGCTTCCCCGATGATGTCATCGACCGACTGCTGCGGATTGCCTGGTGGGACTGGGACCGCAGCCTCTTGGAGGAACGCTTCGAGGATCTCCGGGATCTGGAGGCCTTCCTTCGCCAGTACGCCCGCCCTGAGTCGTAGCGGTTCAGTGGCCACGGGCACGTGCAAGGCATCGGCGACGTCAGACTGTGGGAGTGACGGACCATTGGGCGGCGCTGCCGATCAGCGTCGGCGCAGGGCTGCTCATCCTCTGGGCGGCGATGCTGATCGCACTATGGATCGGGCGCCCGGACGAACTGTCGTTGCGCGACGCCGTGCGCCTGTTGCCGGACGTCGTACGGCTGCTACGCCGCTTGGCCAGGGATACGACGACCCCGCGCGGAGTGCGGGTGCGGCTGTGGTTGCTGCTGGGCTACCTGGCCATGCCCTTCGATCTCGTCCCTGACTTCGTGCCCGTGCTGGGCTACGCCGATGACGCGATCATCGTGGCTGTCGCACTGCGCTCGGTCACCCGCCACGCCGGCATGGGAGCCATCGAGCGGCACTGGCCGGGCACTCCCGACGGGTTGGCGGCGGTGCGTCGTCTCGCTCGCCTGGGTCCGTGACGGCGAGGTGCCGGGAACAGCCTCCGCCCGCGGTCGCGATCGCCGGCGCGTGATCCCGCTTCCCCAGGGAGCTGTCATCCGCACGTCGTGAGCCGGCAGATCGCGCCGGGAGGGGTGAAGTCCGGCTGAACTCATGGCCGCGTTGCTGCAATGTGCGACGAGGTTTGCGCCGCGTTCATGGTGGGCCGGGACCGTCGCGGTCATGACAGCGAGCAGAGCGGTCGAGTCGATCGCCCGGGACCTGGAGGCCGAGTTCCGTCACCTGCCGCCCGGGACCAGGCTGCCGAGCGAGCAGATGCTCGCCGCGCGGTTCGGGATCGGGCGGGGCGCCGCCCGCGGGATCATCGACGGGTTCCGGCGGCGCGGGCTGGTCCGCCGCCGCCCCGGGGCGGGGACGTTCTGGCACGCCGAGCCCGAGGTCCTGACGTCCGCCACCGGCGTGCCCTCCTTCAGCGCGTGGGTCCATGGACGTGGTGACCGTCCCGGGGCGCAGTTGCGCAGGTGCACCTCGCGGCGGGCCACGAAGCTGGAGCGGGAGTATCTCGGCCTGGACGCCGGGTCCACGGTCTGGGTCGTGCAGCGCCGCTTGTGCGTAAACGACGTGCCGACCGGTTTCGCCACCAGCGTCCTGCCCCACACGCCGCTGCCCGCCCTGCACCGGGCGGTGGCCGACGTCGGCTCGATCTACCAGGCGTTGCAGGGGCGCTACGGCGTGCGGGTGGCACGGAAGTGGCAGCGAGTGCGCCCCGCGCTCCCACCCCTCGAGGTCGCAGCGGCCCTGGGCCCGAGCGAGGACGCCGAAGTCCGCCTGGTGGAGAGCCTGAACGTCGCGGCCACCGGACGCCCGGTCGAGTACGCCCGGACCTACATCCGGGCCGACTATGCCGCCCCGACCTTCGCCGCCTCGACGGCGTCCCTCGGCTCCCTCCCGGGGGTGCGGCGATGAGCGTCGCGTTCACTGCCGATGAGCGGGCCGAGCTGCTGGCGTTCGCGCAACGGGGCGAGGTCGTGCCGCTGGCCGAACGGCTGTTGTCCGAGGGTGTGCTGGAAGGCCTGTCCGTCATCCGCCCGCCACAGGTCGGGCTGGTCCTCATGCAGGTCCGCGAGCCGGTGGCGGGCGAGCGGTTTCACCTCGGTGAGGTGCTCGCCACACAGTGCTCGGTCGAGCTGGACGGTACGCCCGGATGGTCCATGCGGGGCGGGGACGACCGGGTGGCGGCCCTGGCCGGCGCGGTGCTCGACGCCATCGCCGCCGCGAACCGCCCGGAGGCCGAGCAGGTACAGGCGCTCTGCGTGCAGGTGGCGCAGCGCCGCAGGTGGGAACACGAGGCCGAGTGGGAGCAGATCGCGCCCACCGCCGTGACCTTCGAGGAGCTTCCGTGACGACCACGGTGACCCCAACCGGCCAGTTGGTGCGCAGCCTGATCCGCACCCCCGAGCAGTCCCAGCGGGACTTCCGTGCGCTGCTGCACGCGCTCGCCCGCCCCGGCACCCTGCATCGGCTGGAGCTGGCCGCACCACCCTCCTTCGTCCCGGCCGCGGCCGTCGCCGCCGCGGGTCTGGCCGATGTCGAGGTGTCGATGGCCGTCCTCGCCGAGGACGGGGACCCCGCCGTGGCTGCCCTGCACGCCGCGACCGGCGCGCCCCCGGTGTCCCTCGTGCGCGCCGACCTCGTGGTCGCCCTGCGGGCGCCGGAACCGGCCGAGGTGCGCGTCCTGCGGCACGGCGTCCCGTTGCACCCCGAGCATGCCGCGCGCCTCATCGTCGCGGTGTCCCGCCTGGGCGGCCCCGCGGCGGACCTGACCCTGCAACTGCGCGGGCCGGGCATCAGCGACACCGCGGAGCTCGGAGTCAGTGGCCTGTCAGCGGAGGTGTTCGACGAGCTCGCATCGGCCGGGAAGTTCCCCTGCGGGGTGGACACCTTCCTGGTCGCAGAGGACGGCGTGGTGGCGGGACTGCCTCGCAGCGCCGAGATCCATGTCCTGAACCGAGGGCTGTCGCCCCGCCAGCCGCTCGAGCCGGCACGTGCCGACCATGAGACCGCGGCCGCCCGGCTGCGCCGCGGGGAGGAGGACTGATGGGCTACGCGAACGCCCGCGGCGGCGACGAGGCGATCCGGGAGGCCGAGGAGCTGGTCCGGCACGCCCGCGACGATGGGAGCGCCGGCTGGCTGGCCACCGACCAGATCCTCCAGCGGCTGAGGCTGGCCGTCGACCGGGTGATGGGGGAGGCCGGACTCTGGGCTCCGGAGCTGGCGGCGCGCGCCATCCGGCAGTCCGAGGGGGACCTGTTGGAGGCGGCGCAGTTGCTGCGGGCGCACCGGTCGACGCTACCCCGGATCGCCTACTCCCTCCCCGGCCGGTTGACCGAGCTGCGGACGCTGCGGCGGATCAGCTCGGCGTTCCGGGAGCCCCCGGGGCGGCAGATCCTCGGCCGCACCCTGGACTACGTCGGCCGCCTCCTGGACCTGCTGCCGGAGGAGCAGGCGCGTGAGGCGGCCGCCGGCCGCACCCACCCGCTCGCGCCGACGACCTCCCCCGGTGACGGGATACCGGTGCGGGCCGACGGCGTCGAGCCGGCCGAGCACATCGACCGGTACCCACCGCGGGTGTTGGACGTGATGCGGGCCATGGACCTCATGGTCGAGCGGCGGAACGAGCTGGACCCCGACCCGCATGACATCACCCGGGTGCCCGCCATGCCGGGGGCCCCTCGGTCGGCGGTCCTGAGCACGCTGGCCCGCGCCGAGACCGGCGCCCTGACCCACCTGTGGTACACGCAGCGCTTCGACCCGCTGAAGCCCGGCCACGAGATCCCGGGCGAGGTTCGGCACGGCAGCCTGCCGGTGCGGGTCACCCACCCGTTGACCGGGAACCCGGTCGCCATCGCCGAGGTTCGGGTCACGGACGTGGAGACCTACGACGACCTGGACCGGCCCGAGGAGGACCGGAGCCGGATCGAGGCGGGCTACGGCCTGTGCTTCGGGCAGAACGAGCGCAAGGCGATCGCCATGGCCGGGCTCGACCTGGCCGTCCACCGCGACCGCGGTACCACCGGGGTCGCGCAGGCCGTGCTGACCACCCTGGACGGTGTGGAGGCCTCCGGCTTCCTCGAGCACCTGAAGCTGCCCCACTACGTGGATTTCCGCTCGGTCATCGAACGCAAGACGGCACTGCGGGCGGCGGACCGCGGCGACGGAAGTCCGGTCGCCGCCGGCTCGGCGGGAGGGCAGGCATGAGCGCCCCTGTCCTGGACCGGTTGGCCGGTCCCGAGAACCCCGCGGGCGTCTTCGACGAGGTGTCCAAGCGGGCCGTCCGCCGCGCCATGCTCACCGCGGTCGCCGTCCCCGGCTACCAGGTCCCGTTCGGATCCAGGGAGATGCCGGTGGCCCGTGGCTGGGGATCCGGCGGGCTGCAGGCGACGCTGGCCGCCATCGGCCCCGACGACCGGCTCAAGGTGATCGACCAGGGCGAGGACGGCGGGGTCAACGCCTCCAACCTGCGCCGGCTGATCGTCGGCAGCGTCGGGTGCGCCCAGGTGACCGACACCCGTGCGGCCACGGTCATCCAGTCCCGGCACCGGATCCCCGAGGAGCCGCTGCGGGAGAACCAGGTGCTGGTGCTGCAGGTCCCCGTGCCCGAGCCGCTGCGCGGGGTGGTGGGCGACATGGCCGAGCAGCAGCGGATGCACGCGGAGGCCGACTACGCGAAGGTCTGGGTCCGGCTGTACGAGGACATCGTCCGCAACGGCCTGATCACGCTGTCCGCCGGCTACCCGTGCCTGGTCGGCGGCCGCTACGTGATGTCGCCCAGCCCCATCCCTCGCTGGGACGTGCCCAAGCTGAACGACGCCGAGCATCTGACGATCCTCAGCGCCGGGCGGGAGAAGCGGATCTACGCCGTCCCCCCGCACACGCCGGTGGAACCACTGTCGTTCGAGGACGTGCCGTTCGAGGTCGAGCGGACGCCGGGGGCGAGCTGCGCCTACTGCGGCAGCGCGGACTCCTACCTGGTGCAGGTTCCCGGCCTGACGGGCGCCGACCGCTGGGTGTGCAGCGACAGCGACTTCTGCAGCCGCAACCGGGCCAGCACGCCGAGCGGGCCCGCAACTTCCGACGGGAGCACCCTTCCATGACCATGATGCTGCCCGGAGCGCCTCCGCCGGTCGCGGACGACGCCCTCCGTGACCACGTGCTGCGGGTCGAGGGGATCGGCCGGATCTACGGGGATCCGGACCAGGCCAGCCTGGCCGGCACCGGACCGGAGTACGGCACCGCCCGGTCCCCGCTCACCGGCGCCATCGTCGCCGCCTGGGACGTCAGCTTCGACGTCATGCCGGGGGAGGCGCTCGGCGTCATCGGCGAGTCCGGATCCGGCAAGTCCACGGTGCTGCGCTGCATCGCCGGGGACGAGCCGGCGACGGCGGGCCGGGTCTTCATGCGAGGTCCGGACGAGCGGGTGGTCGACGTGCTGCAGCTGCCCCCTCCGCAGCGGCGGCGCCTGCGGGTGGACCAGATCGCCGTCGTCTACCAGGACCCCGCGCAGGGTCTCAGCCTCGACATCAGCGCGGGCGGGAACGTCGCCGACCCGCTGACAGCGGCCGGCTGGCGGCACTACGGCCGGATCCGGGAGCGGGCGCAGCACCTGCTCGACCGCACCGAGGTGCCGCTGACCCGGATGGACGACGTGGTGCGGACCTTCTCGGGGGGGATGCGGCAGCGGGTGCAGATCGCCAAGGCGCTGGCGAACGACCCGAAGCTGCTCCTGCTCGACGAGCCCACCACAGGGCTGGACGCCTCGGTGGCGGCCGGTGTCCTGGACCTGCTGCGGACCCTGCTGGAGGAGACCGGGCTGGCCGCGGTCGTGGTCAGCCACGACTTCGGGGTGATCGAGTTGCTGACCAGCCGGGTGGTGGTGATGCAGCACGGCCGGGTCGTCGAGGCCGGGCTGACCGACCAGCTCCTGGAGGACCCGCAGCACCCCTACAGCCAGCAGCTCGTCGCTGCGGCGAGGGGATGAGCGCAATGCCCGCAGTGAAGGAACGCGACGGCGGTCACCCGGTGCTCATGGTGCGCGCCCTGGCCAAGCAGTTCACCCTGCACCTGATCGGCGGCGGGGTGGCGCAGGCGCTGTCCGGCATCGACCTGGACGTCGCGGCGGGGGAGCACGTCGCCCTCGCCGGAGCCTCCGGGGCGGGGAAGTCGACCCTGCTGCGCTGCGTGTACCGGACCTACCTCGCCAGCGGCGGCCAGATCCGGTTCCGCGCGGGAGACGGCCGGGTGGTCGACCTGGCCACCGTGCCCGACGAGGAGGTCCGCGCCCTGCGCGGTCGGGAGATCGGCTACGTCTCGCAGTTCCTCCGCGCCGAACCGCGGCGCGCGGTGGTCGACATCGTCACCCGTGCCGGGGTCGCCCGCGGCATGCTGCCGGGCCCCGCCCGGCGGGCCGCCCAGGAGGCACTGACCCGGGTGGGGATCGAGGAATCCCTGTGGCCCAGGCATGCGGCGGTGCTGTCCGGCGGGCAGAAGCAGCGGGTGAATCTCGCCGCCGGGACGATCTCGCCCCCGAGGTTGCTGCTGCTCGACGAGCCCGTGTCGGCACTGGACCCGGGAAACCGGGCGGCGGTGCTCGACATGATTGCCGACCTCAGGAACGCCGGGGTCGCTGTCCTGACGGTGTTCCACGACCTCGACGCGATGGAGCGGCTGGCCGACCGGGTGGTCGTGCTGCGCGACGGGCGGGTCGTGGACAGCGGTTCCCCCGGCGAGGTGCTGCGCACCCGCCAGCGATCCTCGGAGGTGGCTCGATGATCCGGCACGCAGTGGTGAACGCGACGGCGGTCCTGCCCGACCGCGTCCTGCACGACGCGACGGTGGTCGCCGAGGACGGCGTCATCATCGAGGTCGGCGATGCGGTGCGCCGCCCGCCCGACGCCCTGGACGCCCGTGGTGCGCTGCTCCTGCCCGGGCTGGTCGACGTGCACAGCGACGGCCTGGAGCGGGAGCTGCGGCCGCGTCCGGGCGCGGAGGTGTCCCCGGAGTTCGCGGTGGCCAGCTACGAGGGCAAGGCCCGGGCCGCCGGGGTGACGACGATGTTCCACGGGATCGGGTACCAGACCAGCGAGCGCAAGGAACGCAGCCTGCAGCAGGCCCGGATGCTGGAGGACACGCTGGTGCTGCGGTCCGGGGCGGATGACTGCCTGGTCGACCACCGCCTGCTGCGGCGCCTCGATGTCCGCGACCCGCAGGCCCTGGCGGCGCTGCGTTCGGCCGTGGCGGGCGGCTATCTCCCCGACGACGCCCTGCCGCTGGTCTCGTTCGAGGATCACACCCCTGGCCAGGGCCAGTTCGCGGACCCGGCGTACTTCCGGGCGCAGCTGCAGACCTCGGGGGTGAGTGCCGAGGAGGCGGACGCCCGGTTCGCCGCACTCATCGCGGAACGGGAGGGCCTGAAGTGGCACCGGGACGTCGCCCTGGAGTGGCTGTCCGGGCAGGCTCTGGCCGGGCGGATCAGGCTGCTGGCCCACGATCCGGTGACCGGGGAGGAGATCGTGACGGCGACCCGGCGTGGCGTGGCCGTCGCGGAGTTCCCCACCACCCGGGAGGCCGCCGAGGCTGCCCGTGCGCACGGGCTGCCGGTCGTGGTCGGGACCCCGAACGTGCTGCGGGGTGGATCGCACTCGGGGAACGTGAGCGCGACCGAACTGATTCACGCCGGTCTGGTCGATGCCCTCGCCAGCGACTACATGCCCTCGACCCTGCTGGCCGCGGTGCTGACCCTGGCCGACCGATCGGTGGTGAGCCTTCCGGAGGCCGTCGCGCTGGTCAGCACCGGCGCCGCGCGGGTGGCCGGCCTGAGCGACCGGGGCGCCATCGCGGTGGGCCAGCGCAGCGACCTCACGGTGGTGACCCGGTGGGTCGGACTGCCCACCGTGCGGGCCGTGCTGTCGGCGCGGGCCCAGCAGGAGGCCTCCGGCCGGCGGCGCTCGGACACGACGGTGGCCGTCTGATGGCCGGTACCCCGGATCCCGTGCTGCTGCGCGCCGCCGAGGCGGCCCAGTCGGCCTACCGATCGGCGCGCGCCACCCACGGCCGCGAGGCGTTGGCCGAGATCGTCGCCCAGGGCGCGGACGGCACCCCCACGATGTGGATCGACACCCTCGTCGAGGGCGCGATCCTGCGGGAGCTCGACGGGGTCGACGTGAACGTGCTCAGCGAGGAGAGCGGCTGGATCGACAACGGGGCCTCCCGCGCACTGGTGATGGACCCCCTCGACGGCTCGGCGAATGCCGCGGCGGGTGTCCCGCTCACGGCCTTCGCGGCGGCCCTGAGCGTCGATGGCAGGTTCATCGAGGCGCTGACGATGTGGCTGGACACCGGGCGGACGTGGTGGGCCCGCAGTGACAGCGCCTCGGCGATCCGCACCACGGGGCGTCGGGAGCTGGACGGGGCGGCCGTGTCGCTGCTGCGCCCGCACCCCGGCGAGGCCTGCGAGCGGGCCTGGTGGGCGGTCGCGCGGCGGGCCGCCCGGATCAGGATCCTGTCCTCCAGTTGCCTGGAGGCCGCCTTGGTCGCCGAGGGCGCCACCGATGCGTTCGCCGACGCGGGCAGCGACACCCACCGACTGGTCGACCTGGCCGCCGCGGTGGTGACCGTGACGGCGGCCGGCGGCTGGGTCGGGGACGTCTGGGACCGGCCGCTGGTGGTCGACCCGGATCTGACCCGTCGCTGGAGCGGCGTGGTGGCCGCGACCACCGAGCTGGGCGCCGAGCTGACCGCCACCCTGCGCGCGGCGCTGCCGCCGCCCCCCGCCCACACCGTGGGATCGGATGCCTTGCAGCACAACACCTTCCTGACTCAGCGGCGCTGATCGCCGCTGAGTCCCCGAACACGGGAGCCCGCCGGGCTGCCCGGATCCGCACGTCCCGTACAAGGAGATGTCATGTTCCGCGCCCCCCGTCCTCTCGTGGCCGTCGCCCTGGCGGCGTCCGGGCTGCTCGCGCTCGCCGCCTGCGGTGGCTCCTCCACCTCCTCCTCCGGCAGCGCCAGTGGCGCCGCACCCTCCGGCTCCGCGGCCGGTGCGTACGACCGCACCGGCTGGCCCACCTCCCTCACCCTCGGCGCCATCCCGTCGGAGAACGCCGCGGCGATGGTCGCCCACCTGGCCCCGCTGCAGAAGCTGATCAAGGACAAGCTCGGCATCGACGTCAAGGTCTTCAGTGGCACCAGCTACTCCGCGCTGATCGAGGCGCAGAAGGCGAAGAAGGTCGACCTGGTCGAGTACGGCCCGTTCTCGTACTACATCGCCCAGAACCAGGGGCTGAAGCTGCACAACATCGGCATCATCACCACCTCGGCCGACAGCACGGGCGGCTACCAGAGCTACGGCGTGACGGCCTCCACGAACACGGGCATCAACTCGCTCAAGGACTTCGCCGGCAAGAAGATCTGCTTCGTCGACCCGGCCTCCACCTCCGGCTATCTCTACCCGAGCTATGGCCTGCTCCAGGAAGGCATCGACCCGTCCAAGGGGGTCACCCCGGTCTTCGCGGGCGCCCACGACGCGTCCCTGCTGGCGATCGCCAAGGGCACCTGCGACGCCGGGTTCGCCTACGACGGGATGCTGGACACCCTGCTGCAGAAGGGTCAGCTCAAGCAGGGCCAGGTCAAGATCGTCTGGAAGTCCCCCGAGATCCCCGGATCGCCCGTCTCCGCCGCGGACTACCTGCCCGCCAGCCTGATCACGGCCCTGCAGGACGTCCTCGTCAACGACGCCAACGCCCCCGCCCTGACCAAGGCCGGCTACTGCAGCTCCGAGGGCGACTGCAAGACCAAGCTCGGGCAATGGGGCTTCGCCGACCCCAAGGTCGCCGACTACAGCGTGCTCGACCAGGTCTGCGCCGCCACGAAGTCCCCGACCTGCACCAAGTTGAGCTGACGGCGGCAGAGGCAGGGGAGGGGTGATCGGCATGGACGCCAACTACGGCCCCGCCGTCCGGGTCGCGGGCGTGTCCAAGGACTTCGGAACGACCAAGGCCCTGCAGGACGTGTCCCTGACGATCCCGCGCGGGCAACTGGTCGGACTGCTCGGCCTGTCCGGCTCCGGGAAGTCGACACTGCTGCGCGTCCTCAACGGACTGCACCGGCCGTCCGCCGGCTCCGTCGAGGTGCTCGGCTGCGATGTGGTCGCCGCCAATGGTGCGGCGCTGCGCGATATCCGGCGGCGGATCGGGTTCGTCTTCCAGCAGTTCGAACTCGTCGGGCGGCTCTCGGTCGTGGAGAACGTGCTGTCCGGCGCACTCGGCCGGGTCCGGGGCCCCCGGTTCGGACCGCTCACCTACTCCCTTGCCCTGCGCCGCGAGGCCCTGGGGCACCTCGACCGGGTCGGCCTGGCCGACCGGGCCTTCCAGCGGTCGAGCACGCTGTCCGGCGGGCAGCAACAGCGGGTGGCGATCGCCCGGGCGCTCATGCAGCGCCCGGGGCTCATCCTCGCCGACGAGCCCGTCGCGTCGCTGGATCCGGAGACCGCGGGGCAGGTGATGGACCTGCTGTTCCGGATCAGCCGGGAGGACCACCTCACGGTACTGGCGAGCCTCCACCAGGTGGACCTCGCCCTGCAGTGGACCGAGCGGCTCATCGGCCTGCGCGACGGCCGCGTGGTGATGGACACCCCCACCTCAACGGCGGACCAGAAGAGGGTCATGGACATCTACCAGCGGGTGATGGGCGCGGACGAGGCGGCAGCGTCGCGGGATGCCGAGGCCGCGCGCACCGTCGACGAGACCCAGGGGTCCGCCCGGGTCGGTGCGGTCGGGGTGACCTGACGATGGCTCAGACCCGGATGGGGGATCGGACCGTGGTGGTTGCCGAGGCGCCGCCGCAATCCCTGTCACCGCCGTGGACCCGCCGCCGGATCACGATGTGGGCGGTCGCCGGTGTCCTCCTGGCCCTCGTCGCCTTCTCCTGGAACACCGTGGGTTTCGGCATCGTCCCGCTGATCACCGGGCTGCACGACGTCGGCGCCTTCTTCGCCGAGACCGTGCCGCCGCAGTTCTCCGAACCGAACTACCCGCTGCCGTCCATGCTCGACGACGCCGTACTCACCGTCGCCATGGCGGTCGTGGGGACGGCACTGGCCGTCCTGCTGTCCATCCCGCTCGGCTTCCTCGCGGCCCGCAACACCACCGTCCACCCGTCGGCCCGCGCGGCGGCCCGGGCCGTGATCACCCTGACCCGGGCGATCCCGGACCTGATCCTCGCGATCATCTTCCGCGACGCGCTCGGCATCGGGGTGCTGTGCGGGGTGCTCGCACTCGGCATTCACTCCGTCGGCATGCTGGGGAAGGTGTTCGCCGACGCCATCGAGGAGGTCCCGCAGGGCCCGCGGGATGCGCTCGCATCGGCGGGCGCGAGCCGGCTGCAGAACATCACGACGGCCGTCCTGCCGCAGGTGCTGCCGGCCTTCACCTCGACCGCCCTGTACCGGCTCGACATCAACCTGCGCTCCTCCATGATCCTCGGCTACGTCGGTGCAGGGGGAATCGGGTTCGCGCTGCAGAGAGACCTCAACACCCTGCAGTTCCAGCTCGCCCTGGGCATCGTCGTGGTGATGGTCGGGCTTGTCCTGGCCATGGAGGTGTTGTCGGCGCTGCTCCGCCGGATGCTCATCGGCGCCGCCCCGCAGACCTGGCGACGCCGTCCCGGCCTGGGGCAGCGGATTGCCGACCAGCTGGTGCCGGCGGCCCTGCGCGGAAGGGGCGGGGCGGAGGTTCTGGCCTTCGACCGGGCGCGGGTGAGGCCACGGCTGACCCCGGGCCGGGTCTGGCGGATGTCGCTGCCGCTGATCGTGCTCGCCGTGATCGGGCTGTCCTACGGCCGCATCGGGGTCAGCCTCACCCAGCTGCTCCAGTCGCCGGGGGAGCTGTGGAAGACGATGCTGCTGTTCCTTCCCCCTGACTTCACCACCGCCCGGGAGGACCTGTTCTCGGGCATCCTGCAGTCGGTGAGCATCGCGATCCTGGGCACCGCGCTCGGTGGCCTGGTCGCCATGCCCTTCGCGTTGCTGGCCGCGCGCAACATCTCCAAGCCCCTGGTCTACGGGGTGGTCCGCCTGCTGCTGGTCCTCGAGCGGTCGATCCCGGAACTGATCATGGCGATCGTGTTCGTGGTCGCGATCGGACCGGGTCCGATCGCCGGCGTCTTCGCCCTCATCGCGGGCACCCTCGGCTTCCTGGCCAAGCTGTTGGCGGACAGCCTGGAGACCGTCCCGACCGGCCCTCGCGACGCCATCAGGTCCGCGGGAGCCGGGCCCGGGCAGGAGATCCTGGTCTCGGTGCTGCCACCGGCGATGCCCGGCATGGTGGGCAGCCTCCTGTACATGCTGGACATCAACTTCAGATCCTCCACCGTGCTCGGCATCGTCGGCGGAGGCGGGATCGGCTTCCTGCTCAGCCAGAGCGTTCAGACCCTCGCCCAGCGCACCACCGCGGCGATCATCATCCTGACCTTCGTCATCGTGCTGGCCATCGAGCAGCTCGCCGGATGGCTGCGGTCCCAACTGATCTAGCCCTGAGCGGGAGCCTCTGGACGGCGTTGACCGGAGGCCTCCTGGTTGCGGGCGGCGATCTCGTCGCGGCGGATGACGGCCGCCGGGACGCCCCCGATGCCCCAGCCGTCCGGGTCGACCTCGATGATGTGGGCGCGCACGAGGGCGCGGTCCACCTCGAGGACCTCGACCACCAGGTCGGTGAGCTCGGCGAGGAGCCGGTGGCGCGTCTCGACCGGCCGTCCCTGCATGACGAGCGCGGTGATGTAGGGCGCGTGCATCCCGGTCTGGCTGACGGCGCGTCCCGCCGTGGCCATTCCGGTCGCCGGGTGATGGTGGACGAACATCCGGACCCGGTCCATCGGGGCGTCCAGGGCCGCGGCGTAGCGGACGCTGCCCTCTTCGAGCAGTCGGCGTTCCTGATCCTCGGTGCAGGACGTCAGGTAGAAGTGCGCGACGGGCACGGGAACCTCCTGGGTGGTGTCGGCGTGCGGAGCGGACCGGAAGGATCCCTGCCCGGCCGGAAGATCAGAAGGCGGAGCGGCGCACCCCGGCGTCCGGGAAGAGCACGCTGCCGTGGAGCATCGCCGCCTGCGGCGCGAGCAGGGTCTCGACGAGCCAGGCGATGTCGTCGGGATCGGGTAGGTACCCCAGTTCCGTCCTGTCCCGGTACCCGGCGAGGATGTCAGCCGCTGCGCTTCCGCTCTCCGCGGCTCTGACCTCGGCGAACGCGCGGAGGCGGGGGGTGTGCAGCGGGCCGGGCGCGAGGGTGTGGACGACGACGCCGCGGGGCCCGTAGAGCTGGGCGACCTGCTTCATGAGGTTGACCAGGGCCGCGTTGGCGGCCCCGGGCGCGGCGTCGCGCGGCCCGGGTTCGAACCCCAGCGAGCCGGCGATGGCGACGATCCGCGACCCCGGGACGAGTCTGCCCTGAACCGCCCGGAGCAGCCGCGTCGTGCCGGCGGCCTTCAACCCTGCGGCGAGGGCGAGCCCGTTCGGCTCGATCACGTCCACCGAGCCCGTCACCGGGAGACCGGCGGCGAACAGGGCCAGCGCGACCGGCTCCCCCCGTTCCTCGACCGCCCGGGCCAGCACCGGGACTGCCTGATCCGCGCCGAGGTCGGCGGCGCAGACGTCGACCAGCTCGCCGCCGTGCTCGGCTGCGAGGGAGTCGAGGGCGCCGCGGTCCCGGGCGACGGCGAGAACGCGACGGCCGCCGGCGACGAGCCGGGCGGTGACGGCCCGGCCCACCGCTCCGGTCGCACCGACGACGACGTGCAGGCCGGTGGCAGGCGGCGCCGGCGGGCGGCCGGGCGCAGGGGGCGGGGTCATGGGACTCCTTGCGACGTGAGCAGCCGATCGTGGCGCCGAGCGCCCGTCAGGCTAACCGCCCTGCGCGCGAGCGGCCGCGAGGTTCGGGCATGCCGACGGCCCGGCCCTGCGGCGGAGCGGGACGTCCGGATCGCCGTACACTGCTGGCCTGCACAGCCGAGTCCCGGTGAGGTGGCGTGCTCCAGACGATCCGGAAGGTGGGTCCGCTCCTCGACCTGTTCACCGTCGAGCGCCCCGAATGGGGGGTTTCGGAGGCCGCGGAGGCGATCGGCATGCCCCGCTCCAGCACCCACGCGTTGATGAAGAGCCTCCTCGAGACGGGTCTGCTCAGCTGCCCGGGACGGGGGCGGTACCGCCTCGGCTGGCGGATCGTGGAGTTGTACGAAGTCATCCGGGCAGGGCTCGACGTCCGTGCCGCAGCCGCTGCGGCACTGGAGAAGTTGAACGAGGAGACGGGGGAAACGGTCAACCTCGCGGTGCTGGACCGCGGTGACGTCCTGTACCTGGACAAGGTGGCCTCACGGCTCCAGTTGTCGGTCCACGGGCTGCGGCCGGGCTCCCGCCTCGAGCCGCACTGCAACGCCCTGGGCAAGGCGCTCCTCGCGTTCACCAACCCCGTCGAGGTGTCGCGGATCATCCGGGCGAAGCCGTTGAAGCAGTTCACCCAGCACACGATCACAGATCCGGACCGGCTCCTGGTCGTGCTGGAGGAGGTCAGGCGTACCGGCGTCGCGTACGAGGACGAGGAGGTCGTCACGGACGTTGCCTGCGTGGCCTGCCCCGTCAAGGATCCCTACGGCGCCGCGATCGCCGCCGTGAGCCTCACCGTGCCTGCCCGTCGAATGCGCAGCAGGCGGGTGGAGTTCACCCGGGCGGTGCGGGCGGCCGCGGCGGAGATCGGTCGCCGCCTGGTCGAGCAGCAGGAGTCCCAGTTGGTCGCGCCGCCGGGGGGCCCGCTGCACCCCGGCCGGCCCTGAGCGCCCGGTCCCCCCCTCCGGACCGACCGGACGCTCGGGCGCCGGGCATCCGGGCAGGCCGACGACCCGGGGCCATACCGGGGGCCCGTTTCCGGTATGCGGAACGGTGCACCCGGTCGTGTGCCGCGCGGCTCACTCTGGGCCTCGGTTGCGATCCCTCACCGCAGGAACGGCTGACCACGAGATCAAGGAGCACCACATGGGCGTGATGCGACTCGGATATGTGCATGTCAGGGTCACCGACATGGCCGAGGCCAAGAAGCACTACGGCGAGACTCTCGGGCTGAACCAGACCCTGGAACAGGTCAACCGGACGGGGGCAGCACGGCCTACTTCAAGGGCTGGGACGAGTGGGACCACCACTCCGTGGTCCTGGAGGAGGGCGGTGTCGGCATCGTCAAGGCCGGGTTCAAGGTCCGCTACGCCGACGACCTGGACGGTTCGAGACCGCGGCCCGCAAGTACGGCGGTCACGGTCGAGCGGTTCAGCAAGGGTGAGAACGCGGAGGTCGGCGAGGGCGTCCGGTTCCTCATCCCGATGGGCCACACGATCGAGCTGTACAACGACATGACCTACCTGGGCACCGATGTCGGCACGTGAACCCGATGTCCTTGCCGCGGCACCTCGCGGGCATCGGCGCCCCGTACCTCGACCACGCCCTGATCAAGGGCGAGGACGTGGTGGCCGCCGAGCGGTTCTTCATCGACGTGCTGGACTTCTCCCGTCGAGCGGATGGTCGCCGACCACAGCGACGGCGCACCGGTGATCGCGCACCTGGCTGACGGTGGGCAACAGACCACGACTTCGCTCTCATCGCCGGCGCGGACGGTGGCCTGCACCACTTCACGTTCATGCCTGCGGGACTGGGGCGAGGTGACCAGGACGCCGGCGACATCCTCGTGCATGGACGAGGTTCCGATCGACCTCGGGCCGACCCGGCACGGCATCACCCGCGGCGAGACCATCTACTTCTTCGACCCCTCCGGCAACCGGAACGAGACCTTCGCCGGCGGCTACAATAAACCCGGACCGGCCCCTCGTCACCTGGACGATGGACCAGCTCGGGCGCGGCTTGGACTACTACCGCCAGGAAGTCAAGGACACCTTCCTCAACGTCTGGACCTGATCTCCCGACGCCCTGACCTGACCGGGTCGGCTGATCGGCGGGCAGCGGCCTGCCGATCAGCCGACCCGGCGCGCGGTGCCGGACCTGGGAAACGAGGCAGAGACATGTTCGAGGCAGCCATCGTCGGCTCGGGCAACATCGGGACCGACCTGCTGTACAAGCTGCTCCGGTCGGACGTCGTCCGGCCGCGCTACATGGTCGGGATCGACCCGGCGAGTGAGGGGCTGGCCGCGGGCACGCGACCTCGGCCTCGAGGTCTCCGCCGAGGGCGTCGGCTGGCTCCTCGAGCGCCCGGAGTTGCCGGCGTTCGTCTTCGAGGCGACCTCGGCGAAGGTGCATGCCGCCGCTGCCCCGCGGTATGCGGCCGCAGGGATCACCGCGATCGACCTCACGCCGGCCTCGATCGGCCCCTACGTCGTCCCCGCGGTGAACCTGACCGAGCACCTCGACGCCCCGAACGTGAACATGGTCAGCTGCGCGCGGCCAGGCGACGATCCCGATCATGCACGCCATCAACCGGGTCGCCGACGTCGCCTACGGGGAGATCGTCGCGGCCCTGTCCAGCCGGAGCGCCGGCCCCGGGACCCGGCAGAACCTCAGCGAGTTCAACGAGAAGACCGCCCGGGCGCTGCGGCTGGTCGGCGGCGCCGACCAGGCCAAGGCGATCGCCGTCATCAACCCCGCCGAACCGCCCATGATCATGCGGGACACGGTCTACGCCGAGGTCCGCAACCCCGACGGCGCAGCGATCGAGGCCTCCGTCCGGCAGATGATCGCCACGGTGCAGCGGTACGTCCCCGGCTACCGGCTGCGGCTGTTCGAGATCGAGGACGCCAAGGTGACGGTGATGCTTGAGGTCGAAGGCGCCGGCGACTTCCTCCCCACCTACGCGGGCAACCTCGACATCATCACCGCAGCGGCAGCCCAGGCCGTCGACGTGATGGCCAGGGCCCGTACGGCCGCCGCGGCCGCAGCGCAGGGCATGCCGGCATGAACCCGACCCTCCACCTCGTCGACACCAGCCTGCGCGACGGGATGAACAGCGTGGGGCACCAGTTCACCCCCGAGCAGGTCGCGGCGATCGCCGGCGGGCTGGACGCCGCGGGCGTGCGGACCATCGAGGTCGCCCACGGCGACGGGATCGGCGGCTCGTCGATCCAGTTCGGCCGTGCCGCGGCGACGGACCCGCAGTACGTCGCCGCCGCCGTCGAGGCGGTGGACCACGCCAGCATCGCCGTTCTGTACGTTCCGGGGATCGCGACCCTGACCGACCTGCAGGGGTGCCTCGACGCCGGTGCCACCACGGTGCGGGTGGCGGTGCACTGCACCGAGGCCGACTGCGGTCAGCAGCCCGTCACGTGGGCCAAGGAACGCGGCCTGACCGTGATGACCTTCCTGATGATGAGCCACATGCTCGCGCCGGACCGGCTCGCCGAGCAGGCGGCCCTGCTGGACTCCTACGGCGCCGACGTCGTCTACGTCGTCGACTCCGCGGGTGCCCTGGTACCGCGCACCGCCGCCGAGCGGGTGGCGGCCCTGCGCGGGCGGATCGGCGCCCAGGTCGGTTTCCACGCCCACAACAACCTCGGCGTCGGCGTCGGGAACGCCCTGGCGGCCGTCGAGGTCGGCGCGACGTACGTCGACGGGTCGCTGCGCGGCCTGGGCGCCGGGGCGGGGAACGCCCAGACCGAGGTGCTCGCCGCGGCGCTGATCCGGGCAGGGCACACCGTCGACGCCGACCTGTTCGGGCTCCTGGAGACGGCCGAGAACGTGGTCGCGCCGCTGATGCGCCGCCCGCAGCTCATCGACGAGACCGCCGTGATGATCGGCTACGCCGGGGTCTACTCGACCTTCTTCCACTTCGCCAAGCGGGCCAGCCAGAAGTACGGCATCCCCACGAGGGACATCATCGTCGAACTCGGCCGCCGCGGGGTGATCGGCGGCCAGGAGGACATGATCGTGGACGTCGCCGCCGAGCTGGCGGGGCAGCTGGAGCCCACGGCGCAGCGGGCCTCGGCGGGGGGAGCGGCCGCTCGTGCACGCTGACCGGCAGCAGCAGGCGGCCGACCTGCTGCTCGCCGCATACGCCGACGGGCAACCGACGCCGGCGATCATCGAGAAGTTCCCGGAGGCGACCGTCGCGGACGCCTACGAGATCCAGCGCTGCACCGTGCGGGAGTGGCAGCGCCGAGGCTTGGTGATCACGGGCCACAAGGTGGGCCTGGCCTCGGCGGCGATGCAGCGGCAGGCCGGCGTGGACCAGCCCGACTACGGCCACCTGACCAGCGACATGTTCTACCTGGAGCATCTGCCGATCCCCGCGGGCACCTTCATCCAGCCTCGGATCGAACCCGAGATCGCCTTCGTCCTCGGCTCGCCGCTGAAGGGGCCCGGGGTGAGCGTCGCCGACGTCGTCCGGGCCGTGGACTTCGTGCTGCCCAGCCTGGAGATCGTCGACTCCCGGATCCGGGACTGGAAGATCTCCATCGTCGACACCATCGCCGACAACGCCTCCTCCGGCGGCGTGATCCTCGGCAGCCGCAGCGCGCGCGTGCACGACCTCGACCTGCGGATGATGGGCTGCACGCTGCACGTGAACGGGGAGCTGGTGGAGACCGGTGGCGGTGGCGCCGTCCTCGGCTCACCACTGAACTCGGTGGCCTGGCTGGCGAACACCGTCGGACCCCTCGGAGTGACCCTCGAGCCCGGCCACGTGATCCTGCCCGGATCGATGACCCGGGCGGTGAGCGTGCGCCCCGGAGACACCGTCGTGGCCGCGATGAGCGGGCTCGGCACCGTGACCGCGGTGTTCGCCGGTGCAACTCGGGCGGCAGCCCGATGACCGGGCCGTGGGGCATCCGCCGCGGAGCTGAGGTGCTGCTCGCCGCGGAGGCGGACGTCGAAGCGCGCGGGCCGATCACCGCCGAGTGGCCCGAACTTGACCTGGAAACGGCCTACGCGGTGCAGGCGGAGGCCCTGCGCATCCGGCGGGCGCAGGGCGAGACGCTGATCGGCGTCAAGCTGGGCCTGACCTCGAAGGCCAAGCAGCGCCGGATGGGAATCGACCGCCCGTCCCTGGCGTGGCTGACCGACGCCATGCTGCACCCTGCAGGGAGTCCGTTGCCGCTCGAGCGGTTGATCCACCCCCGGGTCGAGCCGGAGATCGGCTTCGTGATCGGGTCGCGGCTGGCGGGGCCCGGCGTCAGTTCAGCCACGGCGCTGGCCGCTGTGAGCACCGTCTTCGGGGCGGTCGAGATCATCGACAGCCGGTTCTCCGGCTTCAGCTTCACGATTGCCGACGCGGTGGCCGACAACGGATCCTCCGGCCTGTTCACGATGGGCTCGGTGTCGGTCGTCCCGGTCGGCCTGGATCTGGCGATGGAGACCTGCCTGCTCGAACAGGACGGCGGGATCGTCGACTCGGCGACCGGGGCGGCGGTGCTGGGCCACCCCGGTGAGGCGCTCGCCCTGGCGGCGAACATCCTGGGCGAGCGCGGGCTCGCCGTAGAACCGGGGTGGGTGGTCCTCACCGGCGGGATGACCGACGCCCTGCCGATCGGCCCCGGCGGGCGGATCGCCGCGCACTTCGCCCACCTGGGGTCGGTCGTCGCCTACGCGGGCCGGGAGTAGACCTCGTTCACCGCGGTCCGGGGCCGCGGGGTGCGGGCAGCGGACGGTCGCACCGGGTGGCGTCAGGCCGGCCCGGGTGAGGTGACGGCCAGCAGGTTCGCCAACTGCCGGACGGCCCCGGGGCGTACGCGGTAGTAGACCCAGGTGCCGCGCCGGTCGCTGTCGACGAGGCCGGCCTCGCGGAGCACCCGCAGGTGGTGGGAGATCGTCGGCGCCGAGACGTCGAACGCGCCGGTGAGGTCGCACACGCACGCCTCGGGGCGGGAGGCGATCATCGACATCAACCGTAGCCGGACGGGGTCGCCGAGGGCCTTGAACATCGGTGCGAGCATCCCGGCCTGATCGGTGGTCAGCGCCCGCACCGCCAGCGGGTCACAGCAGGGCCCGTCCGCCCCGAGGGGCACGGCGGTCGCCGGCGTGAGGACCCGCTGTTTCGACATGTCTCTATCTTGACAGCCATCAAATCCAGGGGGCAAGATTGCCCCTGCTTAGACAGATGTCGAAACAGCGGGCCTTGACCCGAACCGCCCGACCGCCGGAGGAGCACGATGACCGAGACCCGCCCCGACCCGACCGAGCTGGACCCGACCGAGCTGGACCCGACCGAGCTGGACCCCGAGCAGCTGCGGGAGGCGGTCCGTGGCCGGTACGCCGCGGCGGCCCGCCGGGCCACCGAGAACCTCGACGCCGCCTCCCCGGCCTCCGCGTCGGCGGCTGCGTCGTCCTGCTGCGGACCGTCGGCCGCCGGGTGCTGCGCCGCGACCACTGCGTCGGGCGCTGACCCGATGACGCGTGACCTGTACGGGGCCGACGCGGAGCAGACCTCCGCCGGAGCGCTGGCCGCCTCGCTGGGCTGCGGGAACCCGACCGCGCTGGCCGAGCTCGCACCGGGCCAGACCGTGCTCGACCTTGGCTCCGGTGCGGGGCTGGACGTGCTGCTGTCGGCGAGACGGGTCGCTCCCACGGGCAAGGCGTACGGGGTGGACATGACCCCGGAGATGCTCGAGCTGGCCCGCCGCAACCAGGCCGAGGCGGGCGTGGTCAACGCCGAGTTCCTCCACGGCACGATCGAGGACGTCCCGCTGCCGAACGGCTGCGTGGACGTCGTCATCTCCAACTGCGTGCTGAACCTGGCCGCGGACAAGGACGGGGTGCTGCGTGAGGCGTTCCGGGTGCTGGCGCCCGGCGGCCGGTTCGCGGTCTCCGACATCGTGGTGCTCAAGCCGCTGCCCGAGGTCGCGCGCCGGGCGATGCGGCTGTGGACCGGCTGCATCGCCGGTGCCCTGCTCGACACCGACTACGTGGCCAAGCTGACCGCCGCCGGGTTCACCGCCGCCGCCGTCGAGGTCACTCGCACCTACACCCGGCAGGACCTGCTCGACCTGGCTGCCGACCTGCCCCTGGATGACCTCCCCGCCGGAACGGACCTCGACGCCGTGCTCGACGCCATGGACGGCGCGGTCGCCAGCGCGTTCGTCCGCGCCGCCAAACCCTGACCGCGCCGCCAAACCCTGACCGCGCCGCGGGCGGGCCGTCAGCGGAAGCGATGCCCCTCGTCGCGCAGGAAGGCGGTGACGGCGAGCCCGGCGGCCAGCAGCGTCCACGCTGCGACGCCGACGAGGGCCCACGCGGGGACGGCCGACCCGGTCACGGAGTCGACGACGAGGTCCCGCGCGGCCCGGGTGGGCAGCCATCGGGACAGCGAGTCGAGCCAGCCGGGGAACATGCTCGGCGGCAGGAAGAGCCCGCCGCCGAAGGCCAGCGGGAAGAGCAACAGCTGCGCGACTGCCGACGCCGTCCGATGGGTGAGCGTGTACCCCAGGGCCAGGCCGCCGAACAGCAGCGGCAACCCGGCGGCCAGCAGCGCCAGCGCACCGGTGAGCAGGTGGACGGGCGTCACCGTCGCGGCGGTCAGCGCCGCTCCGGTAACGGTGAGCGGCAGCAGTCCCACCACGATGAGGAGGACTCCTGACACCACCCGGCCCGCGAGCTGCGGGCCGACGCCGACGGGCAGCGTGCGGACGAACGGCTCCCAGGCCCGGCCGCGGTCGGCCGCGACCCCCAGGCCGAACGTGAACAGGTACGTGGTGGCCACCGAGAAGACGGTGAGCTGCGCGATTGCCGACGTCGACCGCGCGGTGCTGCTGGTGACGTCGTGGAAGGGGACGACGAAGAAGAGCAGGGTGAGCGTCGGCAGCAGTGCCAGGCTGAGGACGAACGCCGGCGCGCGCCAGGCCTCCAGGAGGTGGAAGCGGGTGTGCCACAGGGTGAGCCTCACGACCGGGGCTCCTGCGACAGGTCGCGCCGCGAAGCGCCGCCACGGGCGGTGAGTTCGAGGAAGGCGTCCTCCAGCGAGACCGCCTCCACGCTGAGATCCTGGAACGGCGCGCCGCTGGCCACGAGGTCGCGGACCAGGCTCTCGGCATCCGGGGTGCGGATCTCGACGCGGTGCCCGTCCACCACGCGGGTGCCGGCCCCGGGCAGGTCCGGAGGGGCGCTGGAGGTGAAGCGGACCCGGCTGCGGGGGATGCTGCGGCGGATCGCCTCGACCGAGTCGTCGGCGATCACCCGGCCGCCGGACAGCACCACGACACGTTCCGACAGCTCCTCCACCTCGCCCAGGTCGTGGCTGGTGAGCAGCACCGTGCCGCCGCGGGAGCGGAACTCGGCGACCGCATCCCAGACGGCGCGTCGGGACTCGACGTCCAACCCCGTCGTGGGTTCGTCGAGCACGACGAGTTCCGGCCTGCCGACGAAGGCCAGGGCCACCGCGAGCCGGCGGCGCTGCCCGCCGGACAGGCCCCCGGCCTGCCGACGGCGCAGTGCGGCGAGTCCGAACCTGGCGAGCACGGTGTCGGTGGGCTCCGGGTGGTGGAAGTGCGCGGCCACGAAATCGACGACCTCGCCGACGCGAAGGGTGTCCGGCAGGCCGGTCTCCTGCAGGGTCACGCCCAGCCGCGCGCGCTGCTGCGGGCGGACCGGGTCACCCCCGAACAGCTCGACCCGGCCGCGGGAGGGGCGCCGCCTGCCGATCAGCAACTGCAGCAGGGTGGTCTTCCCGGCGCCGTTCACACCGAGCAGACCCACTGCGGTACCCGCCCGGACCTCGATGTCGACGTCGCTCAGCGCACGTAGTGTTCCGTAGCTGTACGAGACGCCGACGCCTCGGCACGCCACGGCGGCGGCGGCCCCGTCCAGGTCTGCCGGCTCGGAGCGCTTGTCCACCAGCATGCGTCGGTCTTCCCCTCGCCCCGTCCATTTCCGGTCGCACGAATTCCGTTCGCCGCGGCAAAAGAATGCACGCGACAGGATTCTGGGAATATGCGCTCTGCGAAAGTGTAAAGCACGGTCGGTGGTGGTGCAAGTCGACCGGGGCATAAGGATTCCTCATCAAGGATCGATTGCACCGTGCGACGGGCACGCAATATCTTCGCTTATCGATGGGTCATTCACCCGTTCACATGTCACCCCACAGAGGAGATCACAATGAGCGCGCACACCCTTGCGGATCTCGCCGACCTTTCCTTCAGCGATCTCGACGTCGAGGTGCTCGAGATCAGTTCCGTCGCCGACGGGGTGAACCTGCCCGAGAGCGGCGCATCGTCCGGCTCGAGCAGTTGCGGGTCGACCTCCTGCTGCGGCAGCTGCTCCTGCTGCTGCATCTGACCCGCGGCGCAGCGGCGCGCCGCAGGGCGGGCGTGGCGGCGACGTGACCGCAGACCAGGTGGGCGTGGGGGGCACCGGCGCGGCTCCCCACGCCCGGGGCCGGGAGTGGACCCCGGCGCACCATCACTGTCGAGTCCCCAGGCAGGTGATCCATTGACCGATAACTACCTCCGACGGCCCGGCCGCTTCGTTCCCGCGCCCTACGCGATGGTTCGGGTGAACACCTCCACCGCCGCCCAGGAGAGGCACCTCGACTCCTTGGAGGCGTTGCGCGAGCGGGTGGAAGCCGTTGGACTGGAACGCGATCGACTGACGACCGAGGTTGCCGAACGGCTGTACCGGCTGGGTGGGGAGGCGCCCCGTGAAGAACGGTTCACGATCATCCTTCCGTGCCGCCGCGCCGTCCTGGAGGATCGGGAGCTGCCGCCCGAGTCGGCTCGTCCGGCGGGCGGGCGCGATCAGCTGGCGGCCTGGGCCGATGCCCGTGCGGAGTACCAGAAGCTGCGCACCGAACTGCTCGAGGCCGACGAGGCCGTCCTGGCCCACGAGCGCGAACGGCTGCGGAGCACCCTCGGCGGGAGGGATCTGCTCGCCGCTGCGGCAATGACCAGCACGGCGCTCGCCCACGGTGCGGTCAGGTATGCGCGGACCCCGCTGGAGGGGCATCACAAGAAGATCCGCAAGACCGAGGGAAAGCTCCTGCGTTATGCTCGGCGCGCCGTTCACAAGACGAGCCCCTTCAGCCACTACACGGTATCCGGGATTGCCTTCTGGCAGTCGGCAGGGCGGGTCGACGCCTGGCCGGGTCCGGCTCCGGATATTGCCGAGCGCCGGACCCGAGTCACCCCCAATCTGCTGCCCGCGCTACTGCTGGTCGACGGCGTCGCCGGCCACGTCGACGGGGTGGCACATATTCCGCTCCGGCTCGTCGACCGGATGTCGCGCACCGAATCCGGATACCTGGTGACGGCCTCCCGCCAGCCGCAGGGGCCGACGAACCTGTACCGCCCACACCGCTCCGAGATCCAGGTGAAGCGCTCCCGAGCCCTCGACGCCGTCGTCGACCTGCTCGCGACCGGCCCGCTGACCGGGGAGCAGGTGTGGCGCGCCCTGGCCGATCGGGGGCTCGACGCCGAGCGGCAGTCGGTGCTGGCCCTGCTCGCCCGCCTCGTCCGGCTCGGCGTCCTGATCGCGGATCTCGGCCTCGACCAGCAGGCCGGGCAACCCCTGGCGCACTTCGCCGATCGGCTGCGCAGCGCCCGCGGCGAACTGCCGGAGCAGGTGGCCGATCGTCTCGACGATCTGGACCGGCGGACCCGGATGCTGGTCGACACCTGGGGGGAGCAGCGGGCGGTGGCGATGGAGGCGCTGGAACAGTCGTGGCAGGAGTCCTTCCGGGTCGCCGGAACCCCCGCACCTCCCTCGAACCGGTGCTACGAGGACGTGGTGCTGGCGCGCCCGGTCACCCTGGTCGACCGGGCCTGGCGGCGTGTCCTGGACGACCTGGCCGACGTGCTGGTGCTGCTGGAGCCCTTCAACGTCCAGCACGCCAGCCAGTCGGTGCTGCGCGGCGCCTTCCGGGCCCGGTTCGGCGCCCGCGGCAGCGCCGGCTGGCAGGAGTACGTCGAGCTGCTCAGGGAGACCTTCTCGGGCACCGAACCCACCTACGCCGGCATGGTGGGGCGCATCCCCGGGGACGACCTCCAGGTCCGGGGCCTGGTCGCGGCCCGGGCCCAGGTGATGGACCGGGTGGCCGCCCTCCTCGCGCAGCACGCGGACGCGGCCGAGGTGGTGCTCGACCGGGGCGCGCTGGCGGGGGAGGCCGCCGCGGCGGCGGACGGCCGGCGCACCGCATCGGTGAGCGCCTTCCTGCAGGTGACGCACCGCGACGCCGCCGGTGCGGTGTCGCGGGCCGTGGTGAACTCGCTGCTCGACGGGAACGCCATGTTCCTGAGCAGGTTCCTCGACCTGATCGAGGACGGCGCGGCGGAGGTCGTGCGGGCGCACCTGGGCGAGAGCCTGCCCCGCGGGGCGACGGAACTGCGCCCGGTCCAGGGGTTCAACGCCAACCGCCATCCGCGGCTGCTGCCCGCGGAGTTCCTCGACGACAGCCACCGGCCGGCCGGCGCGGCGGACGTCGATCCCCGGTCCTGCCGGGTGGTCGATGACCCGGCCACCGGCCGGCTCCGGCTGGTCGACGCCCGCGGCGAGGTGCGCCTGCCGGTGTACTCCGGCCTGCTGATCCCCTACCTGTTGCCCTGGTCGGTCACCGCCCTGTACATGCTCAGCGACGCGGGTCAGCTGCGGTTCGATCCCGTCGGGGAACTCGACCGCCGCCGCCCGGGGGAGGGGGTACGGCACTACCCCGCCGTGCGGTACGGCTCGCTCGTGCTGTCCCGGGAGCGCTGGTACCTCGACGCCGTGGACTTCCCGGTGCGGGGCGAGGTCGAATCGGGCGGGCAGTTCGCGCTGAGGGTGCACCGCTGGCGCCACGCGCACGGCGTGCCCGCGCAGGTGTACATCGCCGCACTGCCCGCGCCACCGGCGCCGGGGGCGCCCGCCGCCACGGTGGAGCTCGAGCGGCCCAAGCCCATCCCGGTCCGGCTGGACTCCCCGCTGGACTGCCTGCATGTCAACAGGTGGCTGGAGGGCGGCGCGCGTTACCGCATCGAGCGGGCCGACCCGCCGCTGCACGGCGTGGAGGACCCGATCTTCGGCAGGCACGTCACGGAGTACGTCCTGGAACTGTGTCGGGAGGGGTGAGGGTGATGCCTCGCGAGCGGCTGAGCGTGGTGGTGAGCTTCCATGCCGACGACAAGCGACAGCTGTTGCGTGAGGTGCTCCTCCCGGCGGCGCGGGAGGTCGCCGAGGCCATGGATCGCGCCGGCGAGCGACCGGTCAGCTACCTGGAGCGGCACTGGCTGCGGGGCCCGCACGTCCGGTGGGTGTTCGGCGACACGGTGCACGAGCCGACGGCCGCCGCCCGGGCCGAGGAGCTGGAGCGGGCGCTGCGGACGGCCCCGTCCCGGTCCCCGGTGACGCCGGAGGCATACCTGCGGCTGAGCGCCGGGCTCGGGCGCACCGAGCTGATCGGTCCCCCGTACGGGCCGATCCGGCCGGACAACACGGCGACCGCGCAGTGGTGGGGTGCCCCGACCACTGCCGCCCTGCTCGGTGAGGGTGCGCTCGAGCTGAAGGAGCACTACTTCACCGCCGCCCTGCGCCCGCTCGAAGCGGCTCTCGACAACGGCGCGCCGCTGCTGGCCAACGCGCTGACGACGATGGTCGCGAACGCGGCTGCCTCCCCCTTCGGGGGTCTGCTCGGCGGGCAGCTGAGCTACCGCTCGCACCTGGAGGACTTCCTGGCCACGAACGATCCCCGGGGCGTCGTCCGGGAAGGGTTCGCCGCCCGGCTGAAAGACCTGCGTGAGCCACTCGGCCGGCGGCTGGAGGAGCTCGACGCCGGCCGGCAGCCGACTGCGGAGGCCGACCCGCTGGCGCGGTCGTGGCAGGCCACGCTGCAGGAGGTGTGGGTGACCGCCGACCGGCTCGCCGGGGAGCGGCGGATCCTGGAGGACCACGGCCCCGCCTACCTGGAGCGTGCCGCCGGGTTCGACGCGGAGGTGGAGCGGCTGTGGCGCTTCGGCGCCGACCGCCCCGTCAGCCGGATGCACGCCCGGCTGGGCGAGCTGGACAAGGCCAGGCCCCGGGTGCGCACCGTCGAGTTCGCCGCCTACCGGCACGTGACGAACCTGATGATCCGGTGGCTGTCGCTGCTCGGCATCACCCCGCTGGAGAGGTACTTCCTGTCCTACGCGATCAGCGAGCTGGTGCTCGAACGCCATGGCCTCACCCTCGGAGGGTTGTTGGACCGGTTCTCCGCAGCCGGCGGGCCGCACACCGCGGGCACGGTGGCCGCCTCGTGAGCCCGCAGGGGATGCTCCGCCCCGGGGTCCGGGTGGTTGCGGACGGCGCCGGGCTGGCCGTGACGACCTGGCGGGGGACGTCGATCGTGCGCGGCGGGCAGGTGGTCGCCGCGTGGCAGGAGATGGAGGAGTCCGTCAAACGCGGATGCGACCTCGGCGCACTCGCCGCCCGCGCGGGCCGGGTGGGGCGAGGTGGCGAGACGGTCGGACTGCTGCGCCATCTCGCCGGGCTCGACGGGCTCGTCCCGCCGACCGGTCAGGGGTGGAGCGAGCGGGCGGCGGACCTGGTCGACATGCTCGGGCGCGACCTGCCCGGCCAACGCGGCCGGGTGCGCGCCGCCCCGGTGCGGATCGAGTGCGGGGCGGGGCTGGAGGAGTGGGCGGCACCCACTGCCCGCGCGCTGCGCTCGGCGGGGCTCCGGGTGGGCGGCGACGACGGGCACCGCCTGCTGCTCACCCGCCTGCCGCTCGCCCCGGTGTCCGGGCGGACGACCGTTGCCGTGCAGGCGGACGGGCGCTGGTTCCTCGCCCGGGTGGGCCCCGGGGACGAGCCGCGACTGGCGGCCACCGTGACGCCGCCCCCGCCCGGGGGCCGCCCTGCCCCGGCCGTCCCGGCCCTGGTCATGGCCTGCCTGGTACATCTGGTGACGGCCGAACTGGGCGGGCTGCCCTTCGACGGCGTGCTCGTGGTGGACGGTGCCACCAGCCGGCGGGTGCTGCCCCCCGTCCTGCCGGCGGACCTGGATGCCGGTCCGGAGCCGGACGCGGCAGCGGAGACCGGTCCCGGGCGCGACGACGTGGCGGCACTCGCCGTGCTCACCTCGCCGGCGTCGGTCACCCGATGGTGGCCCTGGTCACCGGCTCCCGGCCGGCTGCCCCAGGGTCCGCTCGCGTCGTCGCGGTGCCGCGGGCACGTCGGGGTGGGCAGGGATCAGGCGGCGGCCGGCGTCGGCGCGTTCCTCGACGCGGTCAGGTCGGCCCGGACGGCCCCGGACGGCACCGTCCGCGCCGTGGGGATCGGTCTGCGGGACGCGCTGGCGGACCTGGTCGCGCAGGTGGCCATCCTGGGCGCCGACGCGAGGGCGGACCCCAGCCCGTTCGGTGGCATCCTCCGCCCCCGGCACCGCCGGGCCGTCGAGCAGCTTCCGGCCCCGGCGGGCGTGGTCCTTGAGACCTGCCGCACCGCGGGCGCCCCGGTGACCGTCGTCCGGCTCCGGCACCGCGGCGACCGGTTCTACGGGTGCGCCCCGAGCACGGGAGCCGCCGCCGCCGAGGCGGTGGAGGCGGCCTGGGCGGCGGAGCTGTCCCGGCGCACCGGATCGCCCCCGGCCGAACGGGACCCGCTGGCGCGGGCACGCGCCGCCGCCGACAACGAGGAACTGCTGCGGGGCGTGACGGGCGCGACCGCCCGGCCGGACATCCTGCGGTCGGTGTGCGACGCGCTGGGCCTGCCCGCCGGTGAGCTGGAGGTCGCCGAGGTCGGGGAGCCCGTCGGCGGTGCCCCGGTGGTCGTGCTGCGGGCGAGACTGCCGTGACCCGATTCCCCGCCGTCGCCACCGGCGCCCCTCCCACGGCCGCCCCGGAGCGGGTCGCGCCGGTCGTGGTTCGAGTGATCCGCGACCCCGAGGCGGCGGCGCCGGCGCAGCGGGCCGCCTTCGGCTCGGGGAAGGGACTGCTCGTCGTCCACGCCGGCGGCGGCACCGTGCGGATCGGGCCTGTGGCGCGGCCCGGCGCGCGGCCGTGCGCCGTCTGTGCCGTCACGGCCGAACGCCGTGTCCGCGACGCGCACTCCGCCCCCGCGCCGGGCCCGCGTCGCGTCGTGCTCGGCGAGGCCTGGCTGGCGTGGGCCCGGGAGATGGTCCGGGCCCGGTTGCGCGGGGACATCGACGACGCCGTGGTGCACTCCCTGTCCCTTCCGGACGGCACGGTGCGGGAGGACCGGCTCCTCGCCCTCCCCGACTGCCGGGAGTGCTCGCCCGGCAGGCCCCCCACGCCGATGGTGAGCCTGCGCCCCCGGGTGACCCGGGAGCCCGGGGCGGGCACCGGGCGGGTCCGGCCCATGATCCCGCTGGAGCGGTTGCGTGCCGTCCTGGTCAACCCGGTGCACGGCCCGATCGGCCGGGTCTTCCGGGACGCCGAGGCACCGCTGGCGTTCGTCGGGGCTGACGCGGGCGGGGCCGACAGGGCGCAGGCGATCTCCGGGTACGGCCGCTCCGGGGACTTCCACAGCGCCCAGCAGGTGGCGATTCTGGAGTGCCTGGAACGCCTGGCCGGGTATCGGCCCAGCGGCCCGCCGGTGGCCGTGGCCTCCCCGGCCGAGCTGGGTGACGACGCCGTCGACCTGCCGTCGCTCGGACTGCCCGATCCCCGCTGGGACGGGCACCCCGGCTCCCAGTTGCGGCCCTTCCGGCCCGACACGGCCACCGCCTGGGTCGCGGCGAGCGACGTGCTCGGCGGCCGCGAGGTCCTCCTGCCCGAGCACGTCGCGTACTGGGGGGTTCGGGACGCGCCAGGCAACGCGCGCTTCGTCTACGAATCGTCCAACGGCTGCGCCCTCGGCGGGTGCCTGGAGGAGGCGGTGCTGTACGGGGCGCTCGAGGTGGTCGAGCGCGACGCGTTCCTGCTCCACTGGTACGCCCGGCTCACCCCGGTCCCGCTCGATCCCGCCAGCGTCCGGGACGAGATCAGCCGGGACCACCTCGCGGTCATCGAGGACGAGGGCTTCGAGATTCACCTGCTCGACATCACCACGGCGGTGGGAGTGCCCGTCGTCTGGGCGCTCGCCCTGGACGTGCGCGCGCAACCGCACCCGATCGCGAGCCTGTCCGCTGCGGCTGCCCACCCTGACCCGGAGGGTGCCGTCCGGGGAGCCCTGGCCGAGGTCAGTGCGATGTGCGTGCTCCGTCGCCGGGCGGCGCCGCAGCAGCGGTCGCAACTGCTGGCCCTGCTCCGCGACCCCGTTGCGGTGCAGACCCTGGAGGACCACGTCTCCCTGTACACCCTGCCGGAGGCGCTCGGCAGGCTCCGCTGGGCGCTCGACCCTCGCCGCGAGCCGGTGGCCGTGCACCGGCGCTTCCGCGGCGCTGCGGGCCGGTGGCCCGGGCAGGACGTCGCCGCGATGGCCAGGTACCTGCTCGAGGCGATGGAGCGGGCGGGTATGCGCCCGCTGGCCGTCCGCCAGACCACCGCGCGCGAGGAGAGCCTCGGGCTCGAGGTCGTCAAGATGATCGCACCGGGAGCGCTGCCCATGACCTTCGGCCACGTCCACCACCGCACCCGGGGGTTCCCCCGGCTCGACGCCGCCCGACGGGCGACGGGCCGCACCGGCCCGCTGGACCCCCACCCGTTCCCATGAGTGACCGCACCCGGGGCTGGACCTGCTGGCACGCCTTTCACCACGGCGACGCCGGGGAGGTCGACCGCCTGCTGGTCGAAGGGGTGGGGCCCGCAGTGGCCCGGATCACCGAGCGCCGGCACCCGCAGGGGTGGTTCTACCTGCGCTACTGGGACGGCGGCCCGCACGTGCGGGTGCGGGTGCAGGGCCTGGACGAGCAGCGCGCACTCGACCTGGCCGCGGCCCTGCGCAGCTGGCTGCGGGAGCATCCACCGGAGCGGACCAGGGATCCCGCGGAGCACTACGCGGCGCACGGTGTGGAACCTGCCGGCCGCCCCTGGCACGCTCACGGCGAAGTGGTCGGCGCGGGCTACGACCCGGAGTTCGACCGGTACGGGGGCGCCGCGGCGATGGACCTCGCCGAGGACCTGTTCGTGGCGTCCACCCGGCTGGCGCTCGGCGCGCTGCCGCGCGTGGGGGGCGATCCCGCGCGCAGGCTGGGGGTCGCGTTCACGTTCTTCGCGGCCGGGGTCCTGGCGCTGTGCCCCGACCCGTTGGACGCCGCGCTGCTGCTGCGCCGGTATGTGCTCGGTGCGCGCTGGAACGGCGAGGGCGGGTCGGTGGACGTCGCCGCGGCCCGAGCGGCGGCGGAGCGGAACTGGGAGCGCAACGCGCCCGCCTACTCCAGGCGCCTCGACGCCGTCATCGACGCCTGCGGGGACGGCGAGTCCGGTGCCGGAGCGGTGCGCGGCTGGCACCGCACCGTGCGGGCGTACGTGGAGAAGGTGCGGGCCGTGGGCGCGGAGAGCGGACTCGGCCCGTGGGCCACCGAGGCCGGCATCACGCTGAGCCAACTGCACATGTTCAACAACCGGCTCGGGACGGGCATCACCGACGAGTACCAGGTCGCCTGGCTGCTGTCCCTGGCACTGACCGAGCGCTTGGACCGCCGCCCCGATGCGGGGATGTTCCTCCCGCCGGGCGCCGGGCTGGCCGGTGCGCTGCACCGCGCCTCGGGGTACAGCGCAGCCTCGATGCCTGTCCGCGGCCCGGCGGCGGGGGAACGGGCGTCGGGGGAGCGGGCGTCGGGGGAGCGGGCGCCAGGGGAGCGGGCGCCAGGGGAGCGGGCGCCAGGACGCCCCGCGGGCACGGCGGTCGTCCCGCCGTCCCCCGGGGTGGAGCTGCCGCAGCCCCGGCCCGCCGGGGCGGAGGTCCGCGCACTGACCGCCGTGCTGGCGCGGCGCCGCAGCGCGTCCGGAAGGTTCGATGGGGCGCTGGCGGCTGCCGAGGTCTCGACCCTGCTGGGGGCGACGACGTCCACCCGCGACGGCCGCCTGTTCGCCTACCCGGCCGCCGGGGCGCTCCCAGCGGTCGAGCTGATCGTGCTGCCCGCCGGGGTGCACGACCTGCCGCCCGACCTGTTCGCCTACCACCCGCCGGGGCGGCTGCGGCTGCTGCGCCGTGCGCCGGCGCTCGCCGAACTGCAGGCGTGCTCGCCCTACTTCACGCCACGGCCCGGGCCGGACGGGGACGGCGGGGGCGGTCCGGAGCTCACGCATACCCCGCTGTGGGTGTTCGTCGTGGCGGACCTGCGCGCGCTGACGGGCAAGTACGGTCAGCGCGCCTACCGGTTCGCCTGCCTGCAGGCCGGCCATGCGGCCCAGAACCTGCTGCTGGTGGCGGAGGCGATGCGCCTGCGTGCCCGCCTCATCGGTGGCTTCCACGACGACGCGCTGGCGCTGTTCCTCGGGGTCGACGGCGTCACCCGGTTCCCCCTGTATGCCATCCCGCTGGCTCCCGCGGTCGAGCCGTGAGCGGTCCCGCGGGGGTGCGCGTCCATGCGGCCGGGGCTGCCGCCCTGGCCCTGGCCCGGGCGTTCGGCTCGGAGGCCGCGAAGCTGGGTCGCCAGGTTGAGGTGTGCCCGGGGTACGAGCCGGTCCGCGACCACCGACCGCACGCCGTGGTCATCTCCGCCTGGCCCGTCCCCGCGCCGGTACCGGTTCTCACCGCGAGCCTGCGGGCTGTGGGCACGCTCGCCCGGCCGGTGGTCTTCGCCCCGCCCCGGCTGTGGGTCGGTGGCTGGATCGCGCCGACCGTGTGCGGAAGCTGCCACTCCTGGCCGCTGGAGGAGATGGGCCGACCAGCGCTGTCGGGTGGTCCGTCGCAGCCGGCCGGGGAGGGCGGGTACCTGCACTCCCACCTCGAACTCGCCCTCGCGCTGCTGCTGGACGCGCTGGACGGGGTCGGCCCCACTGGGCCCACGACCGAGCGGGGCGCGGAGCTCGTCGGCGGCACCCTCGGGACTCGCCAGCAGACGTGCCGATGTCGGCCGCGGGAACGGGCTGAGGATGGCTGAGCCGCGCGCCGCCGCCGCAGCCGTCTGGTCCGACCCGCTGCTGAGACCACCCAGCCATCCCGCCCCCCGGCCGTGCTGTGCCCTGCTGCCCGAGGGGGACCGGTTGCGTCTGGAGGGGCTCCCGGTCGAAGTGGTGTTCCGGGGCGCCACCGCCCGGGTCGTCCGGCAGCTGTGGGACGCGATGGACGGGGCCCGCGACCTGGACGAGCTGGCTGGGGTGACCGGGCTGGCGGACGGCGCGGTGCGCGACGCGGTCGGGCTGCTGTACCTGCGGGGCGCCCTGCAGGAGGGCGCGGACCCGGCAGGCTGCGCCGAGGACCCCGTCCTGCGGTACCTGTCCCGGGCGCTCGTCGCGACCGGTGCGCACGACACGGGCCGAGCAGCCCGTCAGGCCGGGCGCGGTGCAGTCGCCGTCCTCGGCCGCGGGCCGGTGGCTGCGGAGTGCATCCGCCAGCTCGCCGCCGACGACCTGCTCGCCCCCGACGGGGCCCGTCCGGCCTGGACGCTGGTCGTCCGTGAGGACGCGGACGACCCCTTGCCCGCGCTGTCGGCCGCTGAGGTGCCCGGCGTGGGCCGGGGAGTCCGGGGGCCCGTCCTCGTCGTGCAGGTGACGCCCGCGGGTGTGCTGCTCGGGCCACGCGTCGGATGGGCGGCGCTCACGGCGGGGTGCTCGGTGTGCCTGGCCGAGGACCTCGGGCCGGCGGCGGCCGGGGCGGGCGGCGACGTCAGGCGTACCCGCTGCGTGGCGGCCCTGGCGTGCATGGACGTGACCGCCCTTGCCACCCGCACCGCGCCCCGGCGCCGGAGCAGGATCCGCATCGAGCACGACCTCGAGCGCTGGTCCAGCCGCTGGGTGGTGGCGCCCCTGCCGCGCTGCCGCCACCGCGGGGGCCGCGCGGACGACGGGGTGCTGGGCCTGGTGCGGGACTTCGAGGACCTCGCCGCCGACCCCGCCCGGGAGGAGGTCGACCCACTCGTGCACGCCCGCCACTTCCTCACCGAGACGGTGGCGCAACGGCGCGCCCCGGCCGCTGCCGGCGGTCCGGCCGTCGCGTTGGAGCAGCGACCGCTGCCGGCCCGGGCGCCCAGCGGCGTCGATCGGCTGACCCGTGACCACGTGGCCGCCCTGGCCGCCCGCGCCGTGGGCAGGGTGGCGGGAACGACGCGCTGGTCCGCACCGTCCGCCGGCGGGTTGGGGGCCGCGACCGTCTACTGCGCGGCGCGCGGCGTCGAAGGTCTGGCCGACGGCGTGTACCGGTATGAACCCCACGGGCACGGGCTCCACCCCCTGGAGGGCCCCGAACCGGCCCGGGACGGCCTGTGCTTCGTGTTCGCCTCGTCGCTGGCCCGGTTGCAGGTGAAGTACCCGCTGAAGGCGCTCCGGCTGGCCTACCTGGACCTGGGGGCGGCCGCCGCCGGGCTGCTGGCCGCCGCGGGACTGCTCGGGCTGGGCGCAGGGCTCGCCCCGCTGGACGCCGACGCCGACTGGGCCGGGCGGCTCGGGACGCCGGCCCGCGGGGAGAGGCTGGGGTTCGAGGTGCACGTCTGGTGCGGTGCCTCATGATCGAACTTTCCGGGTGGCTGGACCGGGTGGAGCAGGCACTGTTCCGGGGCCTGACCGGTGGTCCCGGCAGCGGACCGAAGGGCGGCCCCGCCCTCGGGGCGTGGATCGACGCCGGTGCCGTGGACCGCCGCACGAGCATGCGTCGACCGCAGGGGGGGCCGGTGCGGCGGCGCGACCTGGAGCGCAGCCTGGAGGCCGTGTTGGCGCTGGATCGTCGATGTTGCGCCCAGCTGGGGGCCGAGGCCGGCGACCTCGGGGTCGTCCTCGTCAGCCGCGAGGTCGGTGTGCCGGGGGCACGCTGCTTCACCTGGTCGGCCCGTTCAGGCTCGCTGCGGCCGGCCCCCGCGGAGCACGTGCGCACGACGCTCCAACCGCTGTGGGACCGGGCGAGCGCGCTGGTGGTCTTCCGGGGGCGGGTAGCGCCCACCCCGGGTGGGTGTGACTACGGTCCGCTGCTGGTGCGGGGCGGCCTTGCGGCGGCAGCCCTGCAGCTGCGGCTCACCGCGGCGGGGGTCGCCAGCTGCCTCGTCGGCGGGGTGTGCCCCCCCGGCGCCGCCGACGCGGCGGAGCGCACCGAACTCGAGCTGGATCTCATCGCGGTGGCCGTCGGGGGTGGGCCATGAACGCGCGGCCCGACCTGCGGCTGCGCAACTCCACCGCGATCGTCGTCAGTCCCGGCGAGATCGGCGTGACCAGGGCGGGCACCACCAGGGTGGTCCGCCATCCCGGGATCGCCCCCCGGTCCTGGCCGGCCGTCCGGACGCAGCTGCTGGGTGGGGACGGGTGGGGGCAGCGGCCGGGCCGCAGTGAGCGGTCACCGCGCCGCGGCGCCGAGGAGCACCTGCTCGTGGCCTGCCTGGCCCGGGCCGGCGCTCTCGTCCCCGATCGGTGGTGGGCCGAGCTACCCGCCTGCCACCTGGGCCTGAGGGACTTCCTCGAGGCGGCCTACGACGATCCCCGAGCAGCGCTCGTCGCCCTGCGCTCGGTCCGGCTCGGGGTCTGGGGAGGGGGCGCGGCACGGCAGGCGATCGACCTGCTCACCGGGTGGGGGCTGACCGCGCTGCCCGGACCGGTGGCGGACCCGAGTACTCCGGCGGTCGCCGCCGACGTCGTCATCGGCTGGCGGCCGACCGGCGGGCAGGGCGCCCGGGGTGCCTCCTGGGTGACGGCCGGTCCCGAGGAGGGGCTCCGGGTGCGGGTGACCCACGGGTCCGGAGAGCCGCCGCGCGCCGCCGACGCCCTCGCCCCAGCAGGTGACGACGATGACGTCCGGGCGCGGGTGCTGGCCGCGGTCGCCGCCCTCGGCGCGGTCCGCATGGTGTGCTCGCAGGCCGAGCGGCACGTCGACCCCGACCGGGAGCGGCACCCCTGGGTGGCGCCCGTTGCCGTCCTTCCCCCGGCGGGGCGCGCGCCGCTGGCACGTGCCCCGCTGCGTCCGGCCGGTGACCTGCGCGCCTTCGTCCATCGCCAGGCCGATCCCGAACGGGCGATGACCGGGCCCGGGGGCGGAGCCGGTCGGGGAAGCCCGGCGGCCCCGCCCCAGCCGGCCGTACCGCCGCGGCCCCCGGGAGGCGTCCAGGGCCGGCGGGGCGGGCCAGCCGTCCGGCGGGGAGACCGGCATCCGGCTCGCCGCACGGTTGCCGGTCTGCGCAACGACCTGGCGGCGGTGCCGTTCCCGGACGGGCGACTGGCGGCGGCCACCTCCCTGCAGGGGTACAGCGACCGGCGCGACCAGCTGCTGCAGGCGGCGCTCGGCTGGCTGCGGTACGAGCCGGGGCAGCCGTTCAACCCGCACGCGGCCTACCCGTCACCCCGTTCGGTGTTCACCTCCCAGGCCTGGTGGTGCGACGACGACGGCTGCCACTCCTGGGATCCGGCCTCCCGCACCCTCGCCGGCCCTCCCGACGCTGCTGCCTGTCCAGCCCCGCACGTGCTGCTGAAGTGCGTCCCGCAGCGGCTGCCCGAGCACTACGGGGCGCTGCGGTGGGCGTTGTCCCTGCTGGAGCAGGGGCACGCGGCCGAGACCACCGCGGTGGTCGGTCAGGCTCTCGGCTGGGACGTCGCGGTCGGGGTCGGCGCGGGCCAGGGTGACGTGTCTGCCCGGGTGGACCTGCGGCAGCCGGCCCGGGGCGCTGCCGGCCGGCCCGGGGCCGGCGGGGAACCGTCCTGGTGGGAGGTTCTCCTGCGCCGGTCCTCGGGGCACGGCTGGGGCAGCCTGGTCGCCGACCATGGGCGGGTGGCCCACTCCGCCGTCGCCGCGGTGGTGGCGGCCGTCGCGGCGAGCTGGCAGCGGCGCTGGGGGCCGGTCGGCCCCGGTGGGTCGGCGCCGGACGTCCGGCTGATCACGGAGCGGGTCGCGGGCCTGCGTGACGGCGTCCATCGCCTGTCGCTGGACCCGGCGGATCCGGCGCCGCTGGCCATGCTGCGGCGCGGCGCCCGGCTGCACGAGCTCCAGGAGGCGTTCCGGTACCCGCGCGAGGTCATGGATCTGACCAGCATGAACGCCGCGCTGGTGATCAGCTGGGACGTCGATCGGGTCGCCGACCTCGGCGGGGAGCACGGGTTGGCGGCCGCGCAGGTGCAGACCGGTGCGCTGGCACAGGCGGCCTGCCTCGCCGCCAGCGCGGCGGGGCTGTTCTGCCGTCCGGCGCGCAGCTTCGACCCCGGCCGCCTCCGGGCCTGCGCAGTCCCGCTTCCTGCCCTGACGCCCAGCTACCTGTGCCTGCTGGGCCGTGACCGTGCCCATGACCTGTCCGTCCACCTCGGACCTGTCCGTCTAGCTCGCTCGGGGGAGCCCACATGAGCGTTGACCAGTCGTTGGCCGTGCCGTTGCACTCCCGCCTCACGTACCGCGCGGGGGTGCCCCACGCGTACTACGGCTGGTTGCGTCGGGTGGCTCCGATCGCGCACCACGATCATCCGCGATGGCCCCAGGGGTACTGGACGGTGGCGAGGTACGCGGATGTGGTCTCGGTCTCCCGCCGGGTCGAGGCCTTCCGAAGCGCGCCGCACCCGTTCTTCGAGGAGAACCTTGACTTCGCCGAGCCCCTCGAGTTCGGGGGAATCATGTGCCTGGACGGCGCCGACCATCGCGCGCTTCGGACGCCCATCGCTCCCTCCTTCCGGCCGGGCGTGGTCAGGGAGCTCACGGATACCGTGAGGGACATCGTGGGGGGACTGCTCGATCGCGCCGAGCGCAGCGGCGAGCAGGACGTCGTCGCAGCCTGGGGCAGGCCGCTGCCGTTGGCCGTCATCCTCACCCTGCTCGCCGTGCCTGCCCGGCAGTGGAGCTCGGTCGCGGTGTTGATGGAACGGGCGTTCGGTGTCGGGACGGAAACGGGCCGCGACCGGCTGGAGGCCACCCGGCTCCTGCTGGCCTGGGCGATGCGCCTGCTCACCGCCGATCCGGACGGGGCCGGGGACGGGAGCCATGTCCGCGCGGCGCTGACCGGGCTCGCCGGAACGGATCCCCGCGGTGCCGCCGGCCAGCTGCTGGCCCTGCTCAACGCCGCGACCGGTACGACGCGCAACCTGATCGGCTCCTGCCTGGTCGAGTTGCTCAGCAGGCGCGGGGCGTGGCAGTCCCTGCGCGCCGGCCGGGTACCGCTGGCCGGGGCGGTCGAGGAGCTCACCCGGCTCGCCACCCCGCTCATCCAGCTGACCCGCTCGACCGTGCAGGACGTAACCATCGCCGGGGTGAACATTCCGGCCGGTGAACGCGTGGTGTTGTTGTTCGCGTCGGCGAATCGCGACGAGTCGGTGTTCGCGGACCCCGACGAGTTCGTCCCGGACCGGCCCGATCCGGGACACCTGGCATTCGGCGGCGGTGGTCCGCACACCTGTCTCGGAGCTCCGCTGGCCCGGCTGGAGCTGACGGTTCTCCTGGAGGAACTGCTCGGGCGGTTCGACCGGCCGAGGCTGAAGGTGCCGAGAGCACACCTGGAGGGGCTCGCCTCCTCCACGCTGGCGGGGTACCGCTCGGTGCCCGTCGCCTGGCGTCCCCTCGAGCGGTGACGCGATGTCGACGCCGATCCCCGAGCAGCAGTTGCGCGCGTTCCTCGCCGTGGCGAGGTGCGGATCCTTCACTCGGGCCGCCGAGACCCTGGCGTACTCCCAGCCGGCCATCTCGCTGCACGTCAAGGCCCTGGAGTCGATGCTCGGGCAGCGGCTGTTCGAGCGCTGCGGCCACCGCGTCCAGCTGACCTGCTTCGGTGAGCAACTCCACCAGGTGGCGGTGGAGGTACTGAATGGGCTCGAGGCACTCGGAACCCGGTTGTGGATGGCCGTCGACGAACTGTCCGCCGCGGGGGTGGACCGGGTCGCCCCGGTCCCTGGAGGTGTTCTGGACGAGGGAACCGGGGACGGCACTGTGTGGCTGGTTCCGCGAACCTAGGGGCCGCGCCCGGCGGCATCGCCTCCGGCGCAGCGGTGGCTCAGCCCGGTTCAGGGCGAGGAATCTGCGCGGCCTAGACTCCGGCGTGGTCATCGAGCGCGTGCTGCCGGCGGACGTGGCCGCCGCTGAGGCGTTCGGCGAGTTGGGGGAGCCGCTCTTCCCGGTCGAGGCCGCCGCGGTGGCGTCCGCGGTGGAGAGGCGGCGCCTGGAGTTCGCCACGGGTCGCGCGTGTGCTCGAACCGCCCTGGCGCGTTTGGGCTTTCCCCGCTGCGCGATACCCCGTGGACCTGGGGGCGCGCCGGTTTGGCCGCACGGTGTTGTGGGCAGCCTCACCCACTGTGCGTCCTACCGAGCTGCGGCCGTGGCCCCGTCGAGACGGTACGTCGGCCTGGGGATCGACGCCGAGGTCGACGCGCCCCTCCCGCCGGGGGTACTCGATCTGGTGTCGGTCCCGCAGGAGAGGGAATGCCTCGGCAGGTTGCCGCCGGTCGATCGAGATGCGGGTTGGGACAGGGTGCTGTTCAGCGCCAAGGAGGCCGTCTTCAAGGCCTGGTTTCCGCTCACCCGGGCCTGGCTCGGGTTCGAGGACGTGGTGCTGGGCATCGATCCCGACGCCGGGACCTTCTCGGCGCAGCTGCTCGTGACCGGTCCCGAGGTGCGGGGTGTGCGGATCGGGCGATTCGACGGCAGATGGGTTCGCCAGGCCGGACTCGTGGTCACTGCCGTGACCGTGGTGGCGTGAGGGGTGGCGCGCCTGTTGGGTGTCGACTGTTGCCCCGTCCCTCTCCCTGGCCGAGGGCAACCGCTCCGGTGCTCTCCGCGCGCCGGAACGGAAGGCCAGCGGCAGCAGTGGCCGTGACCAGGTTATACGTGACGCCCCGGTTTGCGACCTTGCCTAATTAGGTTAGCCTTGCGTTGAAGCTGAAGCGTGTCCCTCCCCGCACCGAGCCCGAGGGGTCGAAGGCCCCGACTCCGCATCTCGGGACGGCGGATGGCTCGCCCCCGCTCGTATGAGCAGCATGGCTGGGGTTCGTGCGTCATCAGTCACGGGGAGGCGTTCGTGTCACTGCACTTCACACTCCGATGTGGGCCTGACCGTTCGACCACGCAGGAGCCAACAGCCATCGCCAGTGCCGTCGTCAGTCGTCTTTCCGGCATCGCCGAAGCGACCGGGCTCCCGCCGTCGGCGGAGGCTGTCATACGGCGGCTGGAGGCGCTCGAGGTGGCGAATCTGCGGACGTGCGTGTGTGGCGACTGCGTCGAGTTCGTTGTCGACCTCGTCGCGGACGCGGACGCGGACGTGACGCGCTGGCCCGCGGCGAGGACGGCTGAGGGGCCGCGGCGCCGGCGCGTCTGCTCGCCGAGACCCTCCAACGTGCGCCTTCGCGGCTGCCGCCGGGGAAGGCGGCGCTGACCCTCACCGCGTGGGCGGTGCCCCGCCGTGCTTGGGGACCGTGCCGGACCGTTCGCCGGTGCGCCGTGCCGGTCAGTCCTCCCCGCTGCTCAGGGCAAGGCCCTTGCGCCGCAGCCGGGTCACCCACCCTTGCGCGGTGTGCCTCGGGACGTCGTACTCCGCGGCCAGGCCGATGATCGTGCCCGTGCGGGCGTACACCTCCTGCAGTTCCCGGACATCGGGCATGCGACGGTAGACCCGGCCGCTCGCGAGCGACTTGCCGGCATCGGTCGACGTGACGCCGGCGGAGGCTGCGGGACGTCGCGTGGACGCTCGGCGGCGCGGCACGGGTGAGCCAACGGGCCGGCGGGCCTGCGAAGTCGAGGACGTGCCCGCCCCGGGGGCGCTCTCGGCCTCGGCGAGGTCGGGCGCTGCGTCGTCCGCAGCGGCGTCGGCGGGCCCGGTGTCCTGGTCGAAGGCGGCGACGAGCTTGGCATAGTCGACTGTGGGGAGCTTCATCAGCCGCAGCGGCCCCCCACGGCCCGCGCGCATCGTGACTTCCTCAAGCTGCGCCCGTCCACCGTTGGTGCTGATCGAGATCACCGACTGCGGGCCGCTCGCGTCCACCTCACCGTCCTGATCGGCGTTCGAGATGGTGATGATGTAGCGACGCATTGTGATCCTTCCAGGTCGCACGCGGTTTGGGTCGCGCTGATGACTGTTGAGTTTACTCCCTCTTTGCCTTTGCGAAGAAGACGACTCCACACCGGACCGGTCGGTCCCTCGTCGCCGGCCGCCCTGGTGAGTGCCACCTGGTGACGGGGAATGGCGAGCGATGTAGCATCAAACACCACACACGACACACGACAGTCGGGGGGCGAGATGAGGCCGGAAAGCCCACCCGTGTCCGGGGACGTCCCCGCAGCCATCGTGGCGCGGCTGGACTGGGACTACCGGGCGGGGGGGCAGGACGGGACCGCCGCACTGTACGCCAGGGCGGTCCGGTCCCCCTGGCATGTCGACCGCGATCTGGACTGGTCGGTGGAGGTGCCGTTCGGCGAACCACTGCCCGCCGAGTCGGCCTTCGCGCAGGGTTGCGTGCGCGACTCCGAGCTGGGTCGCCTCGGCCCCGCGACCTGGAACGCCCTGCGCTGGGAGTTCCAGGCCTGGCTGGTCAGCCAGTTCCTGCACGGAGAGCACGGAGCGCTGATCGCGGCCGCCCGCCTCGTCGAGGTCGTGCCGGGGGCGGGGGCCAAGCTGCTCGCCGCGAGCCAGGTGGCCGATGAGGCGCGCCATGTCGAGGCCTTCGCACGTTACCTGGACGCGAAGCTTCCGACCCGGTACGAGGTGTCCCAGCCGTTGGCCGCGCTGATCCGCGACACGCTCACCGATCCGCGGTGGGACATCACGGCCCTCGGCATGCAGATCATGGTCGAGGCGCTCGCGATGGCGACCTTTCGGCTGGCCGACCGGACCTTCCACGACCGGCTGATCCGCGAGATCTGCCGCCTGGTGGCGCGGGACGAGGCACGTCACGTGTCCTTCGGCATCCTGTCGCTGCAGGAGCATTACGCGCAGCTGACCGCCGCCGAGCGCCGCGAGCGCGAGGACTTCGTCCTGGAGGGGGCTCATCTGATGAGCCGTCGATTCCTGCTGACCGAGGTCTGGGAGCGGCTGGGGGTGGATCCCGCGGTGGGCCGTGACTTCGCGCGGACCAATCGGCTCATGGTCGCCTACCGACAGGCCGTCTTCGCCAAGGTGGTGACGTCGGTGCAGCGGATCGGCTTGCTGAGCCCGCGGGTCAGGGACGTGTTCGGTGGCCTGGATCTGGTGGCGGCGACCCGGGTCCCGCCCGGGGCGAGCGACTGAGGAGGGCGTGGTGCTGCCAGAGGTTCCCTTTCCCCCCGACCTGGTCGCGCGCTACCGGCGCGAGGGGTACTGGCGCGGCGAGCGGTTGGGCGCGCTGATCGATCACTGGGTGGGCACCACCCCGGACCGGGTCGCCGTCGTCGACGCCGCGGGGCGATGGACCTACGCAGCGATCGACGGGCGCGCGTGGAGACTGGCCGCCGGGCTGGCCGAACTGGGGATGGGGCGCGACTCGCGGGTCGTCGTGCAGTTGCCGAACATCGCCGAGTTCGTCGTCGTGTGCCTCGCGCTGTTCCGCATCGGCGCCGTCCCGGTGTTCTCCCTGCCGGGCCACCGGCGGGCGGAGGTGTCCTACCTGTGCCGGGCGGCCGGTGCGTCGGCATACATCCTCGCCCGCTCCCACCAGGGCTTCGACTACCTGCCGATGGCCCGGGCCGTCCGCCACGAGGTTCCCGGCCTGCGTCACGTGATCGTCCACGGCGACGCGGGTGAGTTCACCTGCCTGTCCGACGTCGCCGCGCCCCTACGCCAGTTCGCCGGCCCCGATCCGGGCGACATCGCCTTCTTCCTCCTGTCCGGCGGCACCACCGGCCTGCCCAAGCTGATTCCCCGCACGCACGACGACTACGCCTATCAGTTGCGCGCCACCGCTGCCGGCCTGTGGTGCGACGAGCGCACGACATACCTCGCCGTGGTGCCCGCCGCGACACAACGCAGCGCTCGGCTGCCCGGGGGTGCTGGGCACGCTGCGGGTCGGGGGCAAGGTGGTCCTGCCCGCCAGTGCCAGCCCGGACGACGCGATACCGCTGATCGCCTCCGAACAGGTCACCCTCAGCACGCTCATGCCGCCCCTGGTGCAGCTGTGGCTGGAGAGTGCGGACCTGTTCGAGGTGGACTTCTCCGGCTTCACCGTCGCAGGTCGGCGGCGCCCGCTTCGCGCCGGAGCTGGCACACCGGGTGCTGCACGAACTGGGGGCGAGGCTGACTCACTGGTTCGGGATGGCGGAGGGGCTGCTGACCTATACCCGGCCGGACGACAGCGAGGAGGTCATCGTCCATACCCAGGGGCGGCCGCTGGCCGCCGCCGACGAGATCCGGTCGTCGTCGACGCGGGCGGCGAGGACTTCCCGCCCGGTACGTCGGTGAGCTGTGGACGCGGGGGCCCTACACGATCCGCGGGTACCAGAATGCGGGCACGCACAATGCGCGCGGCGTTCACGGCTGACGGGTACCTGCGCACCGGCGACCTCGTCCGCTTCGACACTGCGGGCGAACATGTGCGTCGAGGGGCGGATCAAGGACGTCATCAATCGCGGCGGCGAGAAGGTCTCGCCCGGCGAGGTGGAGGATCACCTGGCCGGCCACCCCGAGATTCGCGAGGCTGCGGTCATCGGAGTCCCGGACCAGCTGCTCGGCGAAAGGGTCTGCGTCTGCGTCGTGCCCCGCGGCGCGGCTCCCGGGCTGACCGAACTGCAGGCCTTCCTCCGCGAGTGTGGGCTGGCCGAATACAAGCTTCCGCAACGGGTGCAGGTCGTCGACGCGCTGCCGCGGACCAGCGCCGGGAAGATCGACAAGACGGCCCTCGTGCGCAGCCTGTCACGGCCGGTCGCGGCCGCACCCGCTATCGACGCCTGATCTGTCACGTCCGGAACACCCTGGTGGCGCTGGAGGCCAACGTGTCCAATCGCATCGGAACGAGTTTCGACACCATCGGCGTCCTCACCGAACTCGCCGACTACACCATCGGCTTCGCGCTGCGGGCCGTCTGCCGGCTCGGCGTGGCCGACGAGTTGGCCGGGGGCGTCCGCCCCCTCGACGAGCTCGCCGAGGCGACGGGCACCCACGCGCCGTCCCTGTTGCGGGTCATGCGTGCCCTCGTGGCGAAGGGGGTCTTCAGCGAGGAGGAACCCGAGCGCTTCGGCCTCACCGCGATCGGTGAGCTGCTGCGCACCGACCACCCGTTGTCCATGCGCTGGGCGTTCCGGCTCGAGCCGGACGTCCGGGCGCTGGCCGGGCTCGAGTACAGCGTGCGAACCGGCAGGCCGGCATTCGAGGAGATCTTCGGCGAAGAGTACTTCGCCTATCTGGGGGCCCATTCCGAGCTGCGCCGGGAGTTCCGGGAATCGCAGGCAGCTCTGTCGCGCCTGGAGCAACTCGGCCTGCTGAGATCGTACGAGTGGCGCACGCTCCATACCGTCGTCGACATCGGCGGCAACGACGGAACCTTCCTGTCCGCCCTGCTGTCGCGGTTCTCCCATCTGCATGGCACGTTGTTCGACCTGCCCGACACCGTCGCGCCGGCCGAGAAGGTGTTCGCCGACGCCGGCGTCACCGAGCGGGCCGGCGTCTGCCCGGGGAACCTGTTCACCGACCCGTTGCCGACCGACGCGGACGCCTACCTGATCAAGCGGGTACTCGTGGGCTACGACGACGACCAGGCGATCACGCTGCTGCGGAACATCCGCCGAGCGGTACCCGATTCCGGTCGGTTACTGGTCCTCGAGCCCACGATGGCCGGCCTGGATACGCTGAGCACGACGCTGGATGTGCGGATGCTGGTGCTGGTGTCCGGGCGGGTGCGCACGCCGCAGGAGCACGGGAGCATCCTCGATGCGGCGGGCTTCGCGCTGAACCGGGTGATCACCACGGCGAGAACGTCGACCATCCTGGAGGCGTTCCCGAGATGACGGCCCCGGTGCGGTTCGGCGAGCCGGCTGCAGGCACGCAGTCCGATGACGCGGTGGAGGCGGGCTGGGCCCTGTGGTCGCTCGCCGACCTCACGCTGCCGATGGCCGTCCGGGCGATCACGGCGGTCGGCGTGTTCGACCTGATCGAGACTGAGCCGCGGAGCGCTGCGCAGCTGGCAGCCGCCACCGGGACCGACGAGCATGCGCTACGGCGCGTGCTCGACCTCCTGGTCGCCCACGGAGTGCTCTCCTCGCCGGTGGCGGGGCACGGGTACGCCCTGACGGCCACCTCCCGACTGCTGCGCCGTGACCACCCGCTGTCGCTCGCCGATGCCTACCAGCCGCTGGGTGCGGAGCTCGCTGCCTGGTCGGCGCTGGAGCACAGCATCCGTACCGGTGAGGAGGCCTTCGGGCACGTGCACGGCATCGGCCACCGCGCCTACCGGGCGGCGAACCCGGACGAGGATGCCCGGATGGATCGGGCGCACCGGGCCGGCACGCGGATCGAACTGCTGACGATGCTGCGTGCCTACGACTGGTCATCGGTGCGGACCGTCGTCGATGTGGGCGGTGGCACCGGCGCGTTCCTGGCGGGCCTGCTGCCGCGGTTCCGGCACCTGCACGGCGTCCTGTTCGATCTTCCGCAGATGGTGGCCAACGCCGACGAGATCATCTCGGCCGCGGGCGTCGAGGACCGCTGCCGCGTCGTGGGCGGGGACTTCTTCGCCGACGTGCCCGTGGGCGGGGACCTCTACATCCTCAAGGCGGTCATCGGCGGGTGGGACGACGGCTCGGCGGTGCGCATCCTGCGGTCCGTCCGCCGGGTGATGCGTGCGGACGCCAGGTTGCTGGTGATCGAACCCGTGCTGCAGTACGGGCCGGAGTATCTCGTCGGCAGCATCGTGCACCTGCGTTCGCTCGTGCTCTACGGCGGGCCGGACCGCACCCGGGAACACTACGAGGCACTGTCCGATGCTGCGGGACTGCGCCTGATCAGGGTGATCCCCCGGCCGACCCTGCCGTTGCTGGAGCTTGCCCCGGCGTGAGCCGTGAGGGTGTGTCCTCGACGAACGAGCGCCACACGGCGCGGCGGCGGATCTTGCCACTGGTGGTGCGGGGGATCGCGCTCCGCGGGACGACGTGGACGAGCACCCGGTCGGCGTCGGTGAGCCGGCGCGCGGTTCTGGTCAGCCGGTCGACCACGCGGTCGCGGTCGTCGTCGCTGCCGGGCGGGCCCGCCCACGCCACGAGAACGACGGCGGTCGGCTGCCCGCCGTGCACGCCGAGGGCGACTGCGACCGGCACGTGCTCGGGTACGAGCGTGCCCAGCCGCTCCTCGACATCCTCGGCGAACACCGTGCGGCCGCGCACCTTGAGGGCGTCACCCAGCCGGCCGAGTACGAACAGCTGACCGTCGAGGACGAACCCCGCATCACCGGTGCGGAGCACGCCGTCGACCAGGCGCGTGGCGGCGGTGCCGTCGATGCGGGTGTATCCGGTGGCGACGCTCGCCCCGCGGACCTCGATCTCCCCGACCACGCCGGCGGGCAGGGGCGCGCCGGACCGGCCGACGATCCGAACCTGCGTGCCCACCAGCGGGTGGCCGCAGCCCACCACGGGCACGGATCGCCCGTCCTGGTTCGCCGTGACCGGTCGCCCGAGGGCGAGCTCCGCGGTCTCGACCGGGCACGTCCGCCACACCTCGTCCAGCGGCAGACCCGTCACGGCCAGGGTGGCCTCCGCGAGCCCGTACGCGGGCAGGATCGCGCGCCGCTCGAACCCGAAGGGAGCCAGCAGCCGGTGCACGCGTTCGAAGGAGCCCGCCCGCACCTGCTCGGAACCGACGATCATCGCCCGCCACTGCGAGAAGTCCAGTCCCGACAACTGGTCCGGTCGTACCCGCCGGGTGATGTGGTCGAGAGCGAAGGTCGGCATGGCAGTGAGCCGGGCCCCACGCTCGCCGAAGCAGCGGAGGTAGGCCAGTGGACGGTGGACGAACTGCTCTGGGGTCATCAGCCACAGGTCGCACCCGCTCACCACCGGCGCCACGAAGCAGCCGATCAGCCCCATGTCGTGGTGCAGGGGAAGCCAACTGGCCACCGGATCGTCCGGTGTCCAGCGCAGCCAGGTGCGGATGCCGTGGACGTTCGCCTGCAGCGACCGGGCCGAGACCGCGACCCCCGGGGGCGGGCGGCCGATCCGGACGTGAACTGGACGAGGGCGATCCGGTCCTCGTCCGGATCCGCTGGCGACGCCCCGGCCGGTTCGGCGCGGATGAGCTGCCCGACCGAGCACACCATGACGTCGGGAAAGTCCGCCGCCGCCGTCCGCAGGTCGGGCTCGGTGACCACGACGCGGGGGCGGGCTTCGTCCAACACCGCCCGCAGGTGCCTGCGGTGGTCCTGCGGCGTGCGGAACAGGGTGCCCGGGGCGATCGGGGTGACGGGCGCGCCGACCAACAGGGCCGCGAAGAAGGCGGTCGCGAAGTCCTCGCCGGACCGCAGTACCAACGCGACGCCGTCACCCGCTCGCACCCCGCGGTCGGCCAAGCCCGCGGCGCACCGCCGGACGCGGACGGCCAGCGCCCGGTAGGAGCAGAAGCGCCAACCGGCGCTGCCGGCGAGGTGGAGGCCGCGGCGTGCGGACGGGGCGGCGAGCCAGTCCAGGAGACCGAGCAGCGGTGTCGCGGCCATGACCCAGAATAACCCGACACAATTAATCCAACATACTTGTCCGTGGCGTACCTGCGTCGCATAGTCGAGCTGTGAACCCACGCCCGTCGGTGGTGCCTCCGCGCGTCGACCTCGCGGCGCTCGGTGCGGCGGCCGACCCCTATCCGGCCTACTCGCGGCTGCGGGCGCAGGGGGCGTTGTTGCGGTCGGGGCCGGGACAGTGGCTGGTGACGCGCCACGCAGAGGTCCAGGCGTTGTTGCGCGATGAGCGGCTCGGTCAGTTCCAGTTCCCTGACGCCTATCGGCTCTTCCCGAGCCGGGACCGGGAGCACACCCTGCAGGACGGGCCGGCCGCCGTGTTCACGCAACGTATCGTCGCCGGGCTGAACCGGCCCGAGCATGCGGCGGTGAGACGCTTGCTGGCGGGGGCGTTCACCCCGAGGTTGGTCGCGGGCATGCAGGCGTGGCTCGCCGAGGACGTCGCCGGCCTGCTCGGCCCGGCCCTCGAACGCGGGCGGCTCGAGGCGGTCCGCGATCTGGCCGTGCCATTGCCGTTGCGCGTGCTGTGCCGGTTGCTCGGAGTGCCTGCCGATGCGTGCGCGGATGTCGGTGCACGGGTGCTACGGCTGACGAAGGTCTTCGCCCCGACCATCTCGCCGGACGACCGAGATCGTGCCGACGAGGCCGTGACCTGGCTGCGCGCCCAGGTCCGCGGCTGGTTCCGGATCAAGGCCGGGCACCCGGACGACGACGTGCTGTCGGCGCTGGCAGCGGCCTCGGGCGCGGGCATGTTCGCCGTGGAGGACGCCGTGGACAACGCGATCTTCCTGCTCTTCGCCGGGCTGGAGACGTCGATGAACCTGCTCGCGACCGGCTGTGCCGCGCTGGCAGAGCATCCCGCTGCCTGGCGTGCCCTGCGGGCGGCTCCCGGACTTGCCGGCTGCGCCGTCGAGGAGGTCCTGCGCTTCGATGCACCGACCCAGGCCACGGGCCGCGTCGTCCGGCTGCCCTTGGAGGTGGCCGGCCACCGGCTGCGGCCGGGCCGGATCGTGTTACTGCTGCTGGGATCGGCGAATCGGGACGAGCGCCGGTTCTTCGACCCGGACGTCCTCCAGCTCGAGCGCACCCCCAACCCGCACGTCAGCTTCGGCGGCGGGATCCATTACTGCCTCGGTGCCGCCCTGGCCAGATCGGAGGCCACCGAGGTGTTCGGGTGGCTCGCCGGGCACGCCCGCGTTCTGCAGGCAGGTGGAGACATCCGAAGGGACGTCAGCCTCACGCTGCGCTCCCACACCCACGTCCCGCTGCTGCTGACCGGGTAGCACGGACAAGCGGGGCCCGATCGCATCCCTGGTGTCTGCTGTCGTGTGTCGGTAGTGTTGTGCCGTGGTTGCGCGGATGACGTATGCGGACACCGTCGTGGTCGGCGGCGGCGCTGCCGGGTGCCTGCTCGCGGCCGCGTTGAGCGCGGACCCCCAGCGGCAGGTCCTTGTGCTCGAGGCGGGCCCTGACTACCGGGCCGGGGACACCCCGCCCGAGATCCGCGGCCCGAGCTTCGGTGCCGCCCTGCGCCTGGGTCGGTACCACTGGACGAACCTGTCGGCCCGCCCGCACGCCGGCCGACCGGCGAAGCCGTACCTCCAGGGGCGGGGGATCGGCGGAAGCTCGGCGATCAACGCCCAGGGTGCTGTCCGACCCTTGCCGGCCGACCTGGACTCCTGGGCCCGCTCGGGCTGCCCGGGCTGGACGTGGCCGGAGGTGCTGCCGGATCTGATCGCGCTCGAGGACGATGCCGACTTCGCCGACCGGCCCTGGCACGGCCGGGGCGGCCCGGTACCGGTGGAACGGTCGAGCGTCGATGCGGGACCGGTGAGCCTGGCCCTGTACGAGGCCGCCGTCCGACGGGGGCTGCCCGAGGCACCGGACATCAATGCACCCGACGCCGTGGGAGTCTCCCCGGCGGCCTGGCATCGTCGAGCGGGTCAGCGGGTGACGAGCAACGACTCCTTCCTCGAGCGGGCGCGCGGCCGCAGCAACCTGCGGGTCCGCGGGGAGGCGCCGGTCGCGGCGATCAGGTGCTCCCGGGGACGGGTCCGCGCGGTGGTCGTCGCCGGGCCGGCGGGCGCCGAGGTGATCGAGACCGAACAGGTCCTCGTCTGTGCGGGGGCGTTGCACACGCCGGCCATCCTGCTGCATTCCGGGATCGGTCCCGCGCCGGAACTGCGCCGCCTGGGGATCGACGTGGTCGCCGATCTGCCGGGTGTGGGCCGCGGACTGCAGGACCACCCGATGCTGTGGCTGACGCTGCCGCTGCGACCGGGGGCGCTCGCGTCCGGCGGCGGATTGCCCGGGCACGCCATCGTGCGGATGGCCGTCGACGACATCCGCGCCGGGCTGGAGATCCTCGCCCTCGACCGGAGCACCACGGGACCGGCCGACGGCGGGCTGATGGTGGCGTTGATGCGGCCGCAGTCGCGTGGCCGGGTCAGCCTCGTCAGCGCGGATCCCGGTGCCCCGCCGCAGATCGACCTGGGACTGCTCGAGGCCCCGCTGGATCGCGCTCGGCTCGGCAGCGGTCTTCGTGAGGCCGCCGAGCTGTGTGCCGGCGCCGAACTGCGCGGCGTCATCGACGGCGCGGTGCAGCTCGGTGGGCGGGACCTGGCGACCGTGGATCTGTCCAGTCACGCGGAGCTCGCCGATGTCGCCCGGCAGGCGTGCGTGGAGTACTTCCACGTCAGCGGCACCTGCCGGATGGGTTCCGAGAGTGACCCGTCCGCCGTCGTCACGCCCGATGCGGCGGTCATCGGCGTGGACGGGCTGTACGTCGTCGACGCTTCGATCTTCCCCCAGGTGCCGCGCAGTCCCACCTACCTGGCCACCCTCGCAGCCGCGCGCCACGTGGTGCGACACCTGGTGGGATCACAGCCGGTGGGATCACGGCCGGTGGGATCACGGCCGGTGGGATCACAGCCGGTGGGATCACCGCCGGTGGGATCACAGCGGGTCGGCGCGCCGGGTGGAGAACCGAGGGGCTGACCGGGAACGAGGGGCCCCGGTGTTGCCCGGGTCGGGCGGAGCAGGTGGGGCCGGGTGTCCGGCGGTCCGCCGGGCCGGTCTACCGGACGGCGGCCTCGACGATCGGGAAGAGGAACGTCGGCACGATGCGCACCAGCCGCAGACCGGCGCTGCCCAGCAGCTTCTCCAGTTCGTTGCGGTCCCGGACCCGGCCCTCACCGATCCCCATCATCAGTAGATCGAGCAGCTTGGCATAGCGCGAGTCATGCTCCGGCCCGCCCACCGGCTCCAGGATCAGCAACTTGCTGTCCTCATGCATGCCGTCGCGGATAGAGCCCAGCAGCCGCCGGGCCGGCTCGTCGCCCCAGCTGTAGAGGATGCGCTTGAGCGTGTAGACGTCCGCCCCGGGGGGTACCGAGTCGAAGAAGCTCCCCGCCGCGACCGTGCAGCGTCCGGCGACACCGGCCCCCTCCAGCACGGCAGTGGCGGCAGCGACCACATGCGGCAGGTCGTAGACGGTGCCCCGCAGCTGCGGGTACCGGGCGAGCAGCCTGACCAGGAACCGACCGTTCCCGCCGCCGACGTCCACCACGCTGGACGCCGAGCCCAGGTCGTAGGCGGCCAGGACCGCCCGGACCTCGAACATCGTGAGGCCGGCCATGAAGTCGTCGAAGCGCGCGCTGTCCGTCGGATGCGACCCGAGATAGGCCCAGAGCGACTCGCCGTGCACGCTCTGGAACGCCGGCTCACCGGTGCGCAGGGTGTGATCGATGTGGGCCCAGGCCTGCACGCCCGCCGGGAACAGCCGACACTGGTTGCGCAGCGACAGCGGGTGGTCGCTGCGCAGCAGCTCGGCGAGGGGCGTCAGCGCGAACACGTCCTCGTCCACCTCCACGAAGATCTCCTTGGCCGACAGCGCGCGCAGCGCCCGGCGCAGGGACGGTGCATGCGCACCGCACGCCGCGGCCAGGTCGACGACGCCACGCGGTCCGTCGGCCAGCTGATCGGGGACGCCGAGGTCGCTGACCGCCCGGATGGTGGTGGGGATCATCACGTCGGCCAGTTCCTGCAGACGTGACACGGACTCGAAGACTCCCTGCCTGCCCACCTCGACGCCGCCCCCTCAGCCGACCGGGTCCAGGGCCCGATCGGCGGCGGCCTCCGGTAGCGGCCGGCGCCGTGGTCGCGGCCGCCGGGACAGCCGGGCGTCGAGCGCATGGCGGAGCACCGCGACCTGCTCGTCGACGGCGCGCTGCGAGAGGGCCGCCGTCCGTACGACCAGGTCGAAGGCGTGGAAGGTTCCCGCGAAGTGGTGCAGCTCCACGGGGACCCCGGCCCGGATCAGCCGCAGGCCGAACTCGATCCCCTCGTCGCGCAGGCAGTCGTACTCGTTGGTGCAGATGTAGGTCGGAGGCAGGCCGGTGAGGTCCTGGGCGCGAGCCGGCGCGGCGTACGGGGAGACCTCCCCCGGGGACTCTCCGAGGTAGTAGCGCCACTTGTGCACGCCACCGGCGCGGCCGGCCTCCATCCGTCCCGGCTCGGCGAACTCGCGCATCGACGGCGTGTCCAGCCGATCGTCCAGGGCGGGCTGCAGCAGCATCTGGAAGGCGATCGCCGGGCCCTGCTGGTCGCGGGCCAGCAGCGTGGTCGCGGCCGCGAGCGTGGCTCCCGTGCTGCAGCCGGCGACGGCTATCCGGGCCGGGTCGCATCCGAGGTCACCGGCGGCGTCGGTCACCCAGCACAGGGCGGCGTAGCAGTCGTGCACGCCGTCCGGGAAGGGATGCTCCGGTGCGAGCCGGTAGTCCACCGAGACGACGAGGCAGCCTGCCCCGCTGGCGATGCGCATGCACCGCGCATGGTCCATGTTGAGCGTCCCGAAGAACAGGCCGGGATGGAAGTACACCACCGCAGGCAGCACCGTGCCGTCCCGTCGGGCGGGCTGATAGACCCGCACCGTGACGTCGGGCTCGCCGTGCCGGCCGGGCACCGTGCGATCGGTGAAGGTGACGGCGGCATCGGCACGGGACACCGGCAACTCGGTCGCCTCGTTGAGGGAGCGCAGGCGAGCGACATCGCTGAGGTCGAGGACGGGCATCCGGGCCACGACCCGGGCGAGCTGGGGGTCCACGGGCGCTCCTTCGCACAGTCAACACGACAGGCGACACACATCATCGCGCGGCGCGAGGACTCTGACAAGCGACTCCGGTTGGCAAAGCGGCCGGGGTAGGCGATATTGGCGTATGTGGTGAGTGTGACGAGCGTCCTGCCACCGAAGTTCGACGTGTTCGATCCGCGGCTGCACGAGGACCCCTATCCGGTCTACGCGCGGCTGCGTTCCGCCTCGCCCGTCTGCCGGGCCGGCCCCGCGAGCCTGGCGATCCCGCGGTACCACGAGGTCTCCGCGCTCCTGCGCGATCCGCGCCTCGGCCATCGGATGCCGGGGCGCGACCTGCTGCTGTCCCGGTTGCCCGAGGACGCGCGCCCGAACACCGAACTGACCACGATCGTCTCCAGCCTCGACACCACGCAGCACCTGCGGGTGCGCAGATTGCTGGCCCGGGCGATGACGCCCCAGTTCGTGGCCCGGATCCGACGGCAGGCGCGCCCGGCGGTAGCCGCCCTGATGGCGGACGCCCTTGCCGCGGGGGTCTTCGACGCCGTCGCCGACCTGGCGCTGCCGCTCGTCACCGCCGTCGCCTGCGACATGCTCGGCGTCGCCGCGCAGGACCGCGCCGAGGTCACCACCCAGGCGGTCGCCCTCGGCCGCGCCATCATCCTGGCACCGTTCGTCACCCCCGAGCGCGGCAACGGCGCCCGCGAGGCCCGCTGGATGCGGGCCTATGCGTGGCGGTTGATCGAGGAACGGCGCGCCGACCCGGACGACGGGCTGGTCTCCCGGCTGATCGCCGCGCGGCACGAGGGCGACCGGCTGAGCGATCGGGAACTGGTCGACAACGTGGTCTTCCTGTTCTTCGCGGGCTTCGAGTCGACGGTGCACGTCATCGCGGGCGGCACCCGGGCGCTGGCCGAGCGGCCCGACCAGTACGCGCTGCTGCGCGCCGACCCGACCCTGGCTGCGGGGGCGGTGGAGGAGGTGCTGCGGCTGGACGCTCCGTTGCAGTGGGTCTCACGCATGACGGCCGAGCCGGTCGAGGTCGGGGACCGTGTGGTCCGGGCGGGTCGGGTGCTGTTGCTGCTGCTGGGATCTGCGAACCGGGACGAGCGGCAGTTCGCCGCCGCCGACCGGCTGGACGTGACCCGCGATCCCAATCCCCAGCTGGGGTTCGGTGCCGGCGTGCACCGCTGTCTCGGGGTCAACCTGGCCCGTGCGATCGGGTCGCTCGTCTTCGAGCAGCTGGCCGGGGCGGCGCACGAGCTGGCCGTGGCCGGCCCGGCACGACGTCGGCGGCATCCGAACCTCAGGGGCTACCTGAGCGCACCGATCAGCGCGCGTTCCGCTGCGGCACGGTCACCGCGGTGAGCACCACCTCGTCGTCGACGACGAACCGCCCGCGCAGCTCGGTCAGCCGACAGCCGTCCACGCTCGGCGGTCGGACGAGCAGGAGCGCACGGAACGCGCCACAGGCATACCCGCCGGGCCGAACGGCCTCCACCGTCCAGGACGTGGTGGCGTCACGGAAGCCCAACCACCGGCCGGTCAACGGATGCCACGCCTTGTAGACGCTCTCCTTGGCACTGAAAAGGATTCGGTCCCAGTGCACCCCGGCCGGGGCGGCGCGCAACCAGGCGCGCTCGGCAGGCAGGGTGACCCGGGCCCTGACGCGCGGCGGGAGGGCCTCGTGATCCTCGGCGTCGATGCCCAGGCCGAGGTAGGTCCGCCTGCGGGCCACGGCGCCGGCGCAGTACCTGCCACCGTGCGTGAGGCTGCCGACGGCGCCGTCCGGCCAGCGTGGTGACCCGCCGGGTCCTGGCAGCAGCGGTGACACGGGCAGCCCCAGGGCAGAAATCGCCCGGTGGGCGCAGGCACGGCCGAGGGCGAAGTCGGCCCGGCGGGTGGCGCAGACCTGGCCGAGGGCCGCCGCCTCGGCGTCCAGCAGCGCCGGCACCGGTCCGGCGCGGACGCACCCGGCGACGCAGACGTCGCCGGGCAGCAGGCCGGTGAGCTCGGGGCCGTCGGCGGTCACCGGCGGGAAACCCGCAGCGGGACACGGGCAAAGGTGCGGAACGCGCTGCGAGGTTCGCGCACCGCGGCGCCGTCCGGTTCGACGCAGGCGTAGCGGGTGACCAACTCCGTGAAGACGAGCTCACCCTCCAGGCGTGCGAGGTGGGCGCCGAGGCAGTGGTGCACCCCTCCGCCGAAGCTCAGGTGGGGGTTCGGGGAGCGGCCGATGTCGAGCCGGTCCGGCCGGGCGAAACGGCGCTCGTCGCGATTGGCCGAGCCGATGAGCAGCAGCACCGTCCGGCCGCTGCGGATCAGGCGTTCGCCCACCCACAGGGGCTCCCGGACGAAGCGCAGCCGGCTCTGGATCGGGGCGTCCCACCGCACGAACTCGTCGACGGCGCGGGCGGCGAGCCCCGGGTTGCTGCGCAGCCGGGCAAGTTCCGCCGGGTTGTCCAGCAGCGCGGCGGCGCCGGTCGCGATCATGCTCGTGGTCGTCTCGAACCCGGCGAAGAAGAGGAAGACGATGTTGTCGATCACGTCGTCAGGATCGAGGGGGCCGTCGCGCTCGGCTGCGAGCAGCTGCGACAGCAGGTCGTCGCGCGGGGCTGCGCGGCGCTGTCGCAGCAGGTCGCCGACGTAGCCCCGCATCCAGTCGACGGCGGCGTTGGCGGCGGTCCGGTCGGAGCCGTCCAGCTCCGTCGCAAACGCCCGTCCCAGATCGAATGCGCGGGGGCGGACCTCGTCGCGGTCCCGGGCCGGGATGCCCGTGAGCTCGCAGATGACCAGGACGGGCAACGGGAACGCGAGCGCGTCGACCGCCTCCAGCCGGCCCGTGCCGTCCGCGGGGCGGAGCAGGTCGTCGACCATGGTGGCGATGCGCGGGCGCAGCCCGCGCACGGTTCTGGGGGTGAAGGCGGCGGCCATCGCCTGCCGGAGCCGGGTGTGCTGGGGCTGATCCTGGTGCAGCACGATCCGGTGCAGGAACTCGGCGGCGCTGCCCTCGCCGCTGGCGAGCCGGTGGTACTGCGGCGGGAAGGCGTTGCCCAACCGGTCATCGCGCAGCAGGTTCGCCACATCGTCGTAGCGCGTGACCACCCACTGTCCGGGCCCTCCCCGGCAGACTCGCCCGGCGGTGCGCAGCCGGGCGTACTCGGGGTACGGGTCGGTGCGGACGGCCGGCCCCGTCGCGTCGAACCGGGGGAGCAGCAGCATGGTCGGCTCGGACACGGCGCATCCTCGATCCGATCGGTGGTGGCGACGCCGCCGACGTGTCGACCGCCGGGCGAAGCATGGGTACAGTCTATGTCGACTGTCGTGTGTTGTGTATCGCCGGCCGGCGGGAGTGTGGATGGACGACACCATGCGGACGCTGGTCGCCGAGCTGCTGGGCAGCGCGCAGGACACCGTCCGACCGCATGACGACCTGCTGGCCAGTGGTCTGGACTCGCTCGCCGTGATGCGGGTGGTGGCGACCCTGCGGCGGTCGGGGTGCGACGTGCACTTCGCCGAGTTGGTGGCGGAGCCGACCCTGGCCGCCTGGTCGAAGCTGATCGCGGCCGCCGCCGAGCCCGGCCCTGCCGCCGACAACGGCCCTGCCGCCGGCGCCGACGTGCCCGCCCGTGCCGGAGTCCGGACACCCGAGCCGGTCGGGACCGGCGGCCCCTTCCCGCTGTCCGACATGCAGCGTGCCTACTGGATCGGGCGCGCGCCCGGGCAGGAGTTGGGCGGGGTCAGCGCCGCCTACTACGTCGAGTTCGACGGTGCGGGTGTCGAGCCGGCGCGGCTGGAGGCAGCGGTGCGCGCGGTCAGGGCGCGCCACCCCATGCTGCGCGCCCGCTTCACCGCCGACGGGCGGCAGGACGTGGTCGAGGCCACGACCTGGCCGCCGCTGCAGGTGCAGGACCTGCGCGGCGCGACGGATCCGCAGTTCGAGCGGGAACTCACCCTGCTGCGGAGCCGGCTGTCCCGGCGGTGGCTCCAGATCGAGCGTGCCGAGGTGTTCGACGTCCGGCTGAGCCTGCTCCCCGGGGGGCGCACCCGGGTGCACGTGAACGTCGACATGCTGGTCTGCGATGCGCAGAGCTTCCGTACGGTGCTGACCGACCTCGCCGCGGGCTACCGTGACGGCGGACTTCCGGCCGCTCCCGGCTACACCTACCAGCGGTACCTCCAGGATCTCGCCGCCCGGCCGGTCGACGAGGCCGGTCGGGCCGCGGCCCGCCGTTCCTGGGCCGATCGCCTGGCGGACCTGCCCGGGCCGCCGTCGCTGCCATTGGCGGTGGACCCGGCGCGGGTCGGGGAACGCGGCGCCGGCCGTCGCGCCGCGCTGGTGTCCGCCTCCCGATGGGCGGAGTTCAAGCGGCGGGCCGCCGAGCGCGGGATCACCGCCGCCGCGGCACTCGGGACGGCCTTCGCCGAGACCCTGGGGATGTTCTGCGCGGAGCAGGCCTTCCTGCTCAACCTCCCGGTCTTCGGGCGCCGGCCCACCCACCCGGACGTCGATGACGTGGTGGGCGACTTCACCGACGTCCTGCTGCTCGAGGTCGACCTGCGCCGGCCGGTGCCGTTCGGTGAGCGGGCGGCGACGCTTCAGACCCGGCTGCACGCCGACCTCGGGCACGCCGAGCACAGCGGGCTCACCGTGTTGCGCGATCTGGCGCGCCTGCGACCGGGCCGGATGATGGCCGCGCCCGTCGTGCTGACCAGCGCGCTCGGCATGGGCGAGCTGTTCGGCGGCGCCGTGCGGGAGTGTCTCGGCGGGCTCGCCTGGATGAGTTCGCAGACGCCTCAGGTCTGGCTCGACCACCAAGTCCTCGAGCACGAGGGCGGGGTCCTGCTGAACTGGGACGTCGTCGAGGAACTGTTTCCCCCCGGGCTGATCGACGATGCCTTCGCGGCCTACACCGAGCTGGTGAACCGCCTGGCCGGCACCACGCGGGCGTGGGATGAGGTGGTGCGTCCCCGGCTGTCGGCGGCGACCGAGGCCACCCGCGGGCGGGTCAACGCGACTCACGGCCCGCTGCCGCGCGAGCCGCTGCATGCGGGCTTCTTCGCGCAGGCCCGGCGCGATCCGGGCCGGGTGGCGCTGCGCGAGCGCGCAGCAAGCCTCAGTTACGGCCGGCTCGCCGACCGCGCGCTGCGGATCGCGGCGGCGCTGCGCTCCGGCCGCGTCCCCGGGCCCGGCGGAGTGACCCGTCCGGTCGGCCGGGGGGACGCCGTGGCGGTGTCGCTGCGACGTGGGCCGGACCAGATCGCCGCGGTCCTCGCCACCCTCGCGGCAGGTGCCAGCTACGTACCGGTCGCCGCTGACGCCCCGGCCCTGCGCCGGGACCGGATCCACCGCGACGCGGGCGTGGTCGCCGTGCTCACCGACGCCGTGGTGGAAGCCTGCGCGGACGTGTCGCCGCTGGCTCGGCCCGAACCCGTCGACCTGGACGATGTCGCCTACGTGATCTACACCTCCGGGTCGACGGGGGTGCCGAAGGGCGTCGAGGTCACCCATGGGTCGGCGGCGAACACCGTCGCCGACCTGGTGGAACGTTTCGCGGTACGGCGGACGACAGCGTCCTCGCCCTGTCCGCCCTCGACTTCGACCTGTCCGTGTTCGACATCTTCGGGGTGCTGGGCGTCGGTGGCGCCCTGGTCCTGGTCGAGGAGCGGGACCGCCGTGAGGCACGGGCCTGGGCGGCCGCGCTCGCCCGGGACGGCGTCACCATCTGGAACACGGTGCCCGCGCTGCTGGACATGCTGCTCACGGCCGCGGGCGCCGGTGAGCTCGACACGCTGCGCCTGGTGCTGGTCTCCGGCGACTGGGTGACGCCCGCCCTGTCGGCCCGGCTCGCCGCCGCCCGCGGTGATCGCGCGCCCGCGCGGTTCGTGGCGCTCGGGGGGGCCACCGAGGCGGCCATCTGGTCCAACGCGTTCGAGGTCAGCGTCGCCGACCCGTCCTGGCGTTCGGTCCCGTACGGGTAGCCGCTGCGCAACCAGCGCTTCCGGGTGGTCGACGACGCCGGCTTCGACCGGCCGGACTGGGTCCCCGGCGAGCTGTGGATCGGCGGGGCCGGCGTTGCCCGTGGGTACCGCGGCGACGCGGCCCGCACAGCGGCCCACTTCGTCGAGCGCGACGGGACCCGCTGGTACCGCACCGGCGATCTGGGCCGGTACTGGCCGGACGGCACGCTGGAGTTCCTCGGCCGGCGTGACCAGCAGGTGAAGATCCGCGGGCACCGGATCGAGCTGGGCGAGGTGGAGGCGGCGCTCAGGGCGGCCCCGGGAGTGACGGCCGCGGTGGCCACGGCGATCGACGGACAACGGATCGCCGCCGCGGTGGTCGTCGAACCCGGCCCCGGACATGATCGGCCGGACCGGAGCGACGTGCTGACCGCGGGGCTGATCGAGGGGCTGATCGAGGGGCTGGGCGAGCGGCTCCCCGCGTACATGATCCCCGCGCAGGTCGTCGTCCTGGACCGGCTGCCGACCGGGTCCAACGGCAAGATCGACCGCCGCGCCGTCGCCGACGTGCTGGCAGGGGTCCGGCCCCCGGAGGACCGCGAGCCGCCGACCGGTGCCGTCGAGACGGCACTGGCCGGGCTGTGGCAGAAGTTGCTGGGCCTGCAGGACGTCGTCGGTCGCAGGGACAACTTCTTCGAGCTCGGCGGCGACAGCCTGGTCGCCGACGCGGTTGGTCGAGGAGGTGCGGCACCGCTTCGGCGTCGAGCTGTCGCTGCGGGACTTCTTCGCCGGCCCCACCATCGCGGAGCTGGCCGTGCGGGTGGGCACGTCGATGGCCGTCGCCGACGGTCTGGAGGAGGGGACGCTGTGACCTCGGTCGACCCTGCCCCGACACCCGCGGAGCAGCTGGAGCAGGAGGGCGTGCGGTTCTGGGCGGAATCGACGGGCAGCTCCGGTACCGGGCACCCCAGGGCCTGCTGACCCCGCAACGGCGGAACCGCGCTGCGGGCGGACCGCGCCGAGGTCGGTGCGCCTACCTCGAGCAACGCGGCGAGCCGGCCGCCGTGCGCCCCGATCGCCGGGGCGCCGCACGATCCGTTCCCGGTGACCGACGTCCAGGCCGCCTACCTGCTCGGCCGTCGGGAGGCGTTCGCCTTCGGCGGCGTCGCCTGCCATGGCTACGGCGAGCTTGAATATCGGCGACACCCACCCGTAGCGGGTGCAGGACGCCTGGCAGCGGCTGATCGATCGGCACGACATGTTGCGGGCGGTCATCGCCGAGGACGGCACTCAGCGGGTACTGCCCCAGGTGCCCGGCGTACCGGTGCCGGTGATCGATCTGCGCGGGCCGTTCGGACGGGGCGGCACGGGCCGTCGTCGGCGGGATCCGGGCGGAGCTCGGCCACCGGGTGGCCGACCCCGGCAGCTGGCCGCTGTTCGCGCTGAGACTGACCCGCAGCGATGCGGGCCCGTGCTGCACGTCTCGATCGACTTCCTGATCGCGACTACCTGGCCTCCACGCAGCTGCTGTTCGACGAGCTGCGCACGTTGAGCCTCCGTCCGGACACCGAGCTGCAACCGCTGAACCTCACCTTCCGGGACTACCTGCTGGCCGAGCGCGACTGCGTTCCGGGCCGCGCTACCGCCGGGACGAGGCGTACTGGATCGAGCGACTCGACGCGTTGCCCGGTCCGCCGGAAGCTGCCCCGGCGCGAGCCGGCGGGGCAGGGCCCGCCACGGTTCCGGCGCCACCAGGCCGTGATCGACGACGCGGCAACGCAGACAGCTGCGCGAGCGGTCCGGCGCGCACGGAGTCACCGTGTCGGTGGCCCTGCTCGCGGCCTACGCGGAGGTCGATGGCCCGGTGGAGCCGGCAGGCGCGTTTCGGTCTCAACGTCACCCTGCAGAACCGCCGCCCCTTGCATGCCCAGGTGAACGGGCTGGTCGGCGACTTCACCAGCGTCGAGCTGCTGGCCGTCGACCGGTCCCCCGAACCGACCCTTCGCCGACCACGCGCGGGCGGTGCAGCAGCAGCTCTGGGCGGACCTGGACCACCGCCGGTACTCCGGGGTCCAGGTGACCCGCGAACTGGCCCGCCGTCGTGGCGGGCGGCCAGCTGCTCTTCCCGGTGGTGTTCACCGGTGCCGTGGGCGTGGAGCGAGCCGGGGCAGGAGCGGCTGGTGGACCTGCGGTACGGGATCACCCAGACGCCACAGGTGTGGATCGACTGCCAGGCGCTGGACGGGCAGCGACCACCTGGTGATCAACTGGGACGTCCGGGACGGCGTCTTCCCCGACGGCCTGGTCGAGGAGATGTTCGCCGGGTTCACCGACCTGGTCCGGAGACTGGGCGAGTCCGACGGAGCCTGGGCGGACCCGTCGCCGGTCGCGTTGCCGGTCGAGCAGGCCCGGCGGCGATCGGCGGTGAACGACACCCGCGCGCCGCTTCCGGACGGGCTGCTCCACGACGAGGTCGTGGCGCGCGCCGGTCGGCACACCGGAGCGGGTCGCGGTCATCGCGGCGGACCGCACGCTGACCTTCGGTGAGGTGCTCGATCGGGCACGCGCGGTGGCGGCCGCGCTGCTGGCAGGTGAGCTCCGGCCGGGCGAATGCGTGGCCGTCGGGATGGACAAGGGTTGGCAACAAGTCGTGGGGGTGCTCGGCGTGCTCCTGGCCGGGGGCGCCTACCTGCCGGTGGAGATCGATCAGCCGGCCGTGCGACGTGCCCAGATCCTCGCCGATGCAGGGGTACGTCACCTCGTGGTGACCTCGGCGAGCAGCCACGCCGGGTGGCCGGGTGGCCTTGCCGTCGTCGATGTGGACACGCAGTCGGGATCGCAGTCGGGATCGCGGTCTGCCTCGCAGTCGGCCTTGCAGTCGTCGCCGGCGGCACCGCGCTCACCCGACGACCTCGCCTACGTCATCTACACCTCCGGGTCCACCGGACGCCCAAGGGCGTGATGATCACCCACCGGGCAGCCAGGAACACGATCGACGCGATGCTGAGCAGCGTTCGGCGTCGCCGTCGACCGACCGGGTGCTCGGCCTTGCGGGGCTCGGGTTCGACCTGTCGGTGTACGACATGTTCGGGCGTCCTCGCGGCTCGGCGGTGCGCTGGTGATGCCGGCGAGCCGACGCCGCGCGCCGACCCGGCGCACTGGGCGGACCTGATCGCCGAGCACGGCGTCACGCTCTGGAACTCGGTGCCCGCCCAGTTGCAGATGCTGCATGACTTCCTGCGCACGGCGGAGCGCCGCCGGCGGTCGCGGCGGCGCTGCGGCTGGCCATGCTGTCCGGGGACTGGATCCCGGTGACCCTTCCCGATCGGGTCCGCGAGCTGCTGCCCGGGCGCCGAATGGTCAGCCTCGGCGGCGCGACCGAGGCGGCGATCTGGTCGATCTTCTACCCGATCGGGGCGGTGTCGCCGGGCTGGCGGAGCATCCCGTACGGGTGGCCGCTGACCAACCAGAGCGTTCCACGTCCTGGACCGCTGGCAGCGTCCCAGCCCGGACTGGGTCGCCGGGGGAGCTGCTACATCGGCGGGGCGGGACTGGCGCTGGGCTACCTCGGCGACCCGGAACGGACCGCCGAGCGGTTCGTCGACCATCCGCGGCACGGCACGGCTCTACCGCACCGGAGATGTCGGGACGTACCACCCCGACGGGGCACTGGAGTTCCTCGGCCGGGAGGACCGCCAGGTCAAGATCCGGGGACACCGGATCGAGCTGGCCGAGGTCGAGCGCGCGCTCTGGTCGCACCCGGACGTGGGCAACGCCGCAGTCGTGGTCGACGGCCGGGGCGGGCTCGGCCGGCGACTGGTGGCCTTCGTCGAGGCGGCCCGGTGCCCGGACGCGCCGGACATCCCCGCGGAGGTCCTCGGGGCGGCCCGGGAGGCGGCCGCCCGGGTGGCGGGCGAGGTGACCCGGCGCGGTATGCGGCGTGCGCCGCGGAGCTGGACGCTCTGGCGCTGTCGGCGATCCGGCGGGCGGTGCGCGGTCTGGCGGCCGACGGCCCGGCCGCCCGGGACCTGCCGCCGGGTCGGGACCGGTTGCTGCGGCGGTGGCAGCGGGTCGTCACCGGCCTCCCGGAGCGCGGGTTCGGCGGCGACTGGGGACATCTGGCCGAGTGGGCGGCCGGGATCATCGACCCCCGGGCCCTGGACTACTACCGCGAGTCCTTCGCAGCGCTGGCCGAGCTGCTGATCGGGAGCGTCGACCCGCTGGGCATGTTGTTCCCGCAGGGAAGGCTGGAACGCGCCGAGGCGGTCATGGGCGGGGCCCTGGAGACCCGCGCCGCCGACCGTTGCATCGCCGCGGCCGTCGCGGCCCTCACCGCGCGGCGGGTGGGCCCGTTGCGGGTGCTCGAGGTGGGGGCGGGCACCGGCGCGACGACGACGGCCGTTCTCCAGGCGCTGGCCGACCGGGAGCTGACGTATCTGGTGTCGGACGTGTCGCCGGCCTTCGTGGCCGCGGCCCGGGCGCGTTTCGGTGACCGGCCCGGGGTCCGGGTTGCCGCCTTCGACCTCGCCGACGCCGCACCCAACGGCGACGTGCCGACCAACGCCTTCGACGTGGTGATCGCCGCGGACGTGCTCCATGCCTGCCCGGATGCCGACGCGGCCCTGGCCCGGATCGTGCAGCGCCTGGCCGGCGGCGGGTACCTGGTCGCGAGCGAGATGACGCGTGACCACCCGGCGGTGATGGCGTCGCTGGAGTTCCTGCTCGGGCCGGACGGCGGCGGGTTCACCGACCGGCGCGCCGGTACGGACGAGGTGTTCCTGGACGAGGCCGGCTGGACCGAACGGCTGCGGGCCGCGGGTGCGAGGTCAGTGGCCTGGGTGGGGCGGGGGCTGCCGCCGCTGGAGGAGTCGGGGATGCGGGTCGCACTCGCCCGGTTCAGGACGGATCGGGTGGCGGTCGACCCGGTGGCGGTGCGCGCGCACGTCGCCGCGCGGCTGCCGGCGTACATGGTGCCGGCGCAGACGCAGGTGCTCGACGCGCTGCCGCTGACCCGTAACGGCAAGATCGACCAGGACGGGTTGCGGGCGCTGGTGGTGGCGCCGGTGACGCCCGAACATGCCGCGCGGGTCGCGCCGAACAGCGATCTCGAGGGGCGGGTAGGCGCGCTGTGGGCCACGGCGTTCGGGGTCGATGCCCTGCCCCCTGACGCGGGCCTGTTCGACCTGGGCGGGGACTCCCTGCTGGCCGCCCGACTGGCCGGCCTGCTCCGTGAGCGTCTGGTCGAGGCCCGGCAGGTGCACTTCGACGACCTCCTCCGGGCCCTGCTCGAGGGGCCCACGGTGGCCCAGTTCGCCGTGGCCTCACCAGGGGTGTCGAGGAGAGCCGCGCGGGCGCCGAGGACGCTGCTGGGGAAGCTGCCGGTGACCGGGTGGGGATCCTGCGCCCCGTCGGCGGATCGGGGCCGGAGGTGGTGGTGGTGTTCGGTTCCGTCCCCGACGGCGTCGGGGATCCCGGCGCACCCGGGGGCCCGCGGATTCTGGCCTGCGTCCCGCCGTCCGGGGCGTCAGCCGCCGACGTGGCCGAGGAGTGCGCGGCGGCCCTGTCCGGAGACCGGGGCGTCGGGTTGCCGGACCCGGCGCAGGCGCGGCCGACCCTGGTCGGCTTCGGTGCCGCCTGCGCGCTCGCGGTCGAGGTCGCCCGGCGCGCCGGGGCCCGCGGCGTCGAGGTGGCCGGGGTGAGGCTGGTGGCGCCGGTCGCCCCGGAGCACGAGGATCCGCCCTATGCCGGCGACCTCGTCCTGCTGTGGCCGGACGGCGCGCGTGACGCCGACGTCGAACGGGGTTGGGCCCGCGTCTGTCTCGGCGACGTCCGCTCCGCCCCGCTCGGCGCCGACCCGCTGGCCGGGTGGTCGGGGTGAACGATCCGCCGCTGTCGGCCGTGGTGTGCGGTACCGGGTTCGGGCAGGTGTACCTGGAGGCGATGCAACTGCCGACGTCCTGCGTTCGGCTGGTCGGCATCGTGGCCCGGGGCAGCGAGCGTTCCCGGGCGTGCGCACGGCACTACGGGGTGCCCTTGTACCCGGTCGCCGACGAGGTACCCGAAAAGGTCCGGGTGGCCTGCGTGGCGGTGCGCGGAGGACTGCTGGGTGGCCGCGGGGTCGAACTCGCGCAGGACCTGATGTCCCGTGGGGTACACGTGCTGCAGGAGCATCCGCTGCACGAGAGGGAACTCGCCGACACGCTGCGCACCGCGCGACGGCACGGCGTGGCCTACCGGATGACCACCTTCTACCCCGACCTCGCGGCGGTACGCGCGTTCACGGCCGCGTCGCGCCAGCTGCTCGACCACGCGCCGGCGACGTACGTCGACGCCGCCTGCGGCTTCCAGGTCGCCTACGCGATGCTGGACATCCTGGCCGAGGTGTTCGGCCGCACCGCTCCGATCGAGCTCACCGCGGTGCCGCAGGATCGGCCATCCCGCCTGCGCACCCTGACCGGCGTGTTCGCCGGTGTCCCGATCACGCTGCGGATCCACCACGAGCTGGCCGCGGCCGATCCGGACGCCGGATCGCTGCTGCTGCACCGGATCGTGCTGGGTACCGAGCGCGGTGACGTGGTCCTGGTCGGCGCGGACGGCCCCGTGCTGTACACCGCCCGCCCCGCGATCCCCTCGGCGGTACGCCGTCCGGACGCCCGCCCGTTCGCGGTCGACCCCCTGGCCGGCGGCGTGGACCACCGACCGTCCGCATGCCTGGGGGCGGCCCCGGCAGCCGGCGTCCGGGAGGTGTTCGCCGGGACCTGGCCCGCCGCTGCGGCGCGTACCCTCGCCGACTTCGCCCAGGACGTTCGCCGGGGTGCCGATCCGCTCGTGCGCGGGCGCCGGCACCTGGAGCTGTGCCGGATCTGGCAGGACGCCGCCGCCGGGCTCGGGCCCCCCCGCCCGATGGCGGTGCCGAACTGGCCGCCGCTCTCGGACGCCGAGCTGGAGCTCGTGGTGATGGCCGCGCGGGGGCAGCGATGACCCCGCCCCCGACCGGCTCGACGTGTGGCTGCGGCCGATCAACCGGGTGGTGGCACCCGAGCTGACCGTCGTCTGCTTCCCGCACGCCGGTGGGGCGGCGACGTTCTTCCGTCCGTGGGGTCCTGCCGCCCCACCCGGGATGCGGCTGGTGGCTGTTCAGTACCCCGGGCGGGAGGACCGGTTGCGTGAGCCGCCGGTCACCGACCTGGACGAGCTGGCCGACCTGGTCACGGCCGCGCTCCACCGCGCCGGGCTGGGTGGGGCGCTGCTGTTCGGGCACAGCCTGGGTGCGGCCGTGGCCTACGAGGTCGCCGTGCGGCTGGAGCCGGACGTGCGAGGGCTGGTGGTGTCCGGCAGGCCGGGCCCGGCCGCCGACCGGCACACGTCGATGCACGCCTCCTCCGACGAGACGCTGTGCGCCGAACTGCTGCGCCTGAACGGCACACCACCGGAGGTGCTCGCCGTCGGCGAGCTGCGACGACTGATCCTGGGGATCATCCGGAGCGACTACCAGCTCAGCGAGACGTGGCGGCGGACCCGGCAGCCCGGCCCGGTGCCCACGCTGAGCTGCCCGGTGCTCGCCTGCCACGGGAGTGAGGACACCGAGGTCAGCGCCGCGGAGGCGCAGGCTTGGTCGGCGGTGACCGGCGCGGGCTTCACCCGGCTGGCACTGCCCGGCGACCACTTCTACCTGACGCGCCACCAGCGGAGGATCCTCGCCGAGATCGAGCGGATCAGCTGGCGGTGCACCGTTGCGTGAGCCGTCGGCCGCCCCCGTCGGCCGTCGGCCCATCCGCCGCCCGCGCGGCGCGATCGTCGGCCCGCGCCCGGTCCAGCAGGTGGGGCACCCCGTTCGAGCCGCCGGTGCCGTGCCCCGTCCCGATGAAGTGCTGGGCGATCTGCACGTGCAGCGCGCGCCACCGCCGCACGCCGGAAACGAGGCCGGCGAGGCCCTGTTCGGTGCGGCAGACGGGGCACCGGTCGGCACCCGGCGGGAACCGGCCGTTGCCCGCGCAGCCGGCGACCGCCGCCGCGCGGCGCAGCTCGTGGACCGCGGGGAGCCGGCGGATCGCGAGCAGCGTCGCGACCTGTCGCGAGTCGGCGCCGCTGGCGCCGTCCAGCTGGTCCCGGAAGGCGAGGAAGTCCGTCACCGGCAGGCGCCGCAGATCGGCCAGCACCCGCAGCAGGGTCGCGACCAGCGCCGCCGCGCGCTCGATGCTCACCGCGGCGCGGTACCAGTCGCCGCATCCGGCCCGCTCAGCGGCCACGTCCAGGTCCGTGAGCACCTGTGAGGCCAACAGCTCGCTGATCTGGTGCTCCACGATGAAGAACCGTTCCGCCGCCCACCCGGGCCGATCGTCCGCCGCCGTTGTCGGGTTGGCCAGCGCGATCAGTTCGTGGACGCCGATGTAGGAGTCGTAGGTCAGCAGCGACCGGCTCACGGCGGACTGCCGAGGTAGCCGAGCAGGCGGTCGATGCCCGCCAGGGTGAGCGAGCGTTCGGCGCACAGGGTCAGCCGGGCGAGTCGACGGCCGACCGGCGTTCCGGGGGGCACGAAGCCGTACCCCGGTGCCAGCGCGACGCCGGTGTCGGCGAGCAGGCGGTAGCAGAACCGCTCGCTGTCGTCGGTGTGCGCGCCCAGGTCGAGCAGCAGGTACCAGCCCCCGGCCGGCTCGGTCCAGACCAGGCCGTGGCCGGCCAGCCGGTCCAGCACCGCGTCGCGGGTCTGCGCGACGTAGGAGTGGTGGCGTACCAGGAACTCAGCGTCGGACAGCGCACCCAGACCGGCGTGCTGCACCGGCTCACTCGGGGAGACCAGGGTCGCCTCCTGCACCCGGGTCAGCCGTTCGGCGGCCGCCGCCGTCGGCGCGGCCACCCATCCGAGTCGGCAGCCGGTCATCGCATACCCCTTGGAGAAGGTATGGACGGAGAAGACCACCCGGTCGGCCGCGGGCAGGTGGCGGTCCAGCTCGGCGACGCGCGCCGGGCGGCCGGTGTAGCAGAAGTCCTCGTACGCCTCGTCACTGACGATGAACACGCCCCGGTCGGCGGCCCACCGATGGGCGGCGGCCAGGTGCTGTTGGCCCAGAATCGCCCCGGACGGGTTCGCCGGAGAGTTGATCACCAGCACGCACACCGTCGGGTCGTAGGCGCGGTCGAGCGCCTCGACCAGCTCGCCGGCCGTTCCGGTCATCGGCACGAACCGGGGGCGAAGACCCGCGAGCAGCGTCTGCTGCAGGTGCACCGGCCAGTGCGTGTGCGGCAGGATCGCGGACGCCCCCGGGAAGGCCACGGACTGCAGCACGGCCGCGATGGCCTGGCACGAGCCCGGTGTGACGAAGATGCGGTCCGCCGGCGCGGCTCCGTTGTCGGCCATCCGCTCGGCGATCCGCTCGCGGAGCGGGCCCAGGCCGGGGGCATCGGTATAGAACGTCCGCCCGTCACGGATGGCGGCGACGAATGCCTCCTCCGCCGCCGCCGGCATCCGGAGGTACGGCTCGCCGACGTGCAGCGGCAGGACGTCGTCCCCGCGCTCGAGCACCCGGCGATGGATCGCGTGCAACGACGACGGGGGGATCGCCGTGGCCGCGGGCCGGTGCGGCCGCCCGTCGACCTCCGCGGTCACCGCGGGGCCGCTGCGGGTCGGGCGACGTACACGACGAAGCTCCGTAGTGCCGGCTCGCGGTCCCCGATCGTGTGCTTGTCCTCGATCGCGAAGCCGTTCAGCTCGAGCTCGCGCTCCAGCAGATACGGCGATGTCTTGGACTCACCGTCGAACTCGGTGATCAGGTCGTCGCGGGCGATCGCCAGTTCGGTGATCAGGACGGGCCAGTGCCCGCGGGCGACGGCGTAGTCGCCGACGAACTTGTACCAGGTCCAGAGCGCCTCGCGGCGCGCCCGCTCCAGTCGCGCGCTGCGCTCGGGCAGCACTCCGTCCCCGCGGTATCGGGCGACCTCGTCCGCCGTGGTGAAGATGTACCCGTCGACGATCGTGATCGACGTGGCCGTGGCGAGGAACGCCTGGTCGTCCTGCGTGAGGTACTCCGGGCAGAACTCGTCACCGATGATCAGAGCGCCGTCGGGGGCCAGAACATCCCGCACGTGGTCGAGGTAGTCGTGGCTGAGGTGGTGGTGCGAGCCCCACGAGATGACGGCGTCTGCCGGCCCGGGCCACTCCTCGAACCGCCCGTGGTGGACCCCGGCGTGCGGGAAGGGGCGCAGTTTCTCCTGCGCCTGCCGCACCGGATTCGCCTCGATGTCGTTGGCGATCACCTCGCAGTCGGGCAGCGCCCGGGCCAGCTGCAGGCTCAGGTCCCCGGACCCCGAGCCGACGTCGATGATGCGCAGCGGCCGACCGAGTCGGGCCCGCAGCGTCCGGACGCGTTCGAGGATGAAGGCGTCGCCCTGCGCGATGTCGGGGTGCCCGTCGCGCATGATCGCCCCGACGTCGACGTGGGCGAACTTCGGGTCGGCGTAGACGCCCTGCCCGTCGTCCGGCCCGGTGGGTCCCGTGCCGGCCGGTGCTGCCGTGACGGAGTCCGCGGCTGTGGTCATCTCGGCTCCTCCCTTGCTCTGCGTCGATCTCGTACCTGCCCCGGTCTTGGTGTTCAGCAGGACCGACCACCGTCGAGGACCACCAGGCTGCCGGTCATCCATCTCCCGGCCGGGCCGATCATCAGGTCGATCCAGGGGACGACGTCCTCGGGCGTGCCCATGCGTCCCAGGGGTGTCGTCGCCACCATCTGCGCCCGCAGTTGCGTGACCGCGTCGTCGGGCAGGCCCAGCCGGTCGTACATCTCGGTGTCGACCGCGCCGGGCAGGATCGCGTTCACCCGGACGTCGGGCGCCAGCTCGCGGGCCAGGGACCTGGTCAGCGAATGCAGCGCCGCCTTGGTCGCGCCGTAGGCCGAGCGGCCCGGCAGCGCGAGCACCCCGCCGATCGACCCCACGTTCACCACCACGCCGCGGGTACGGCGCAGGGCCGGCAGGGCCGCCCGCGTCAGCGCCAGCGGTGCGACGAGGTCGGTCTGCCACATCGCAGCCACGTCGTCGTCGGCAAGGGACTCCAGCGGGGCGAACCGGGCAACCCCGGCGTTGTTCACCACGGCGTCCACTCCGGCGAAGGTGCGCAGGGTCTGCGCTATCACATACTCCGGTGCGCCGTCCTCCCGCAGATCGAGCGGGAGGACGAGGACGGCCTCCGGCTCGGCACCGGCGGCGAGGGCGGCTTCGCGCGTCTCCAGCAGCCGGTCCTTGCGCCGACCGGCCAGGGTGACCCGTGCTCCGCGTATGGCCTCGTAGACGCTCAGGCATCGGCCGATTCCCGATCCTGCGCCCGTCACCACGACCGTCGGGGACATCGACCCAGCCCTTCGCGCGTCCTGCGGCAATGTTGCTTCTATCGCTTGTTGCATGTCAAGATGAAACGGATGGGTGTGTAGTGTGTCGTGTCTGGCATGGGTGTACGCAGCCGCGTGCCCACCTCCACCACCGAGACGAGAGGCGATGGTCGCTGATGACCGACGTAACGGCCAGGTCCGGCGCACGGCGGACGCGGCGGGAGGTGTACGCCGTCATCGAGCAGATCATCATCGAGTTCATGCCGAACGACGAGCTGGATGCCGCCTCGGTGAAGGCGGCGAGCCAGTTGGTCGACGACCTCGGATTCCACTCCCTGGCGCTGCTCGAGATGGCGTTCACCATCGAGGACGAGTTCGACCTCGAGCCGATCGACGAGCAGACCGCGAGCACGATCGTCACGGTCGGCGACGTGGAGAAGTACGTCGTCGCCCGGCTGCAGGATCGTGACGCCATCGCCGACGACGTCGCAGCCACGCCATGACGTCGGCCCCCCCGCGCTACGACGTCATCGTCATCGGCGGCGGACCGGCGGGTAGCTGCACGGCGGGGCTGCTGGCGATCGCCGGTCACCGGGTGCTGCTCCTGGAACGCGAGACGTTTCCCCGGTACCACATCGGCGAATCGCTGATCACCGGCGTGTGGCCGACACTGGACCGGCTCGGCCTGCGGGAACGCCTGGAGCGGTGCGGTTTCCCGCGCAAGTACGGCGCGAACGTCCTCTGGGGCGGCGACAACGAGTTCTGGGGCTTCCAGTTCCGGGACACCGGTCGCTACGAGTTCACCTACCAGGTCCGGCGCGCGGAGTTCGACGCCCTGCTGCTCGCCCGAGCGCGGGAGCTCGGCGTGAGCGTGATCGAGGAGGCGACGGTCAAGCAGGCGCTCCGCAGCGGCGAGCGGCTGTCGGGCGTGCGGTACCAGGTCCGGGGCGAGGCCCCGCAGGAGGCGCGTGCCACCATCACCGTCGACGCCTCCGGTCAGCAGCACTGGCTGGGGCGCGAGCTTGGGCTGCTGGAGTGGCACGAGAGCCTCAGGAACATCGCGATCTGGGGGTACTACCGGGATGCCGTGCGGTGGGAGGGGGAACGCGCCGGGTACACCCTGGTGGAGAACCTGCCGGGGGAGGGTGGGTGGTTCTGGTACATCCCGGTCGGCCCGGACACCACGAGCATCGGCTACGTGACACCGACTGCGGTGCTGACCAGCACCGGCCTGTCACCCGAGGAGCTCTTCGAGCAGCGCCTGGCCGGCTCGGTCAAGGTCCGGGAGATGACGGCTCCGGCAACGCGGGTCGGCGCCCTGAGCACCGCGCGCGACTGGTCGTACACCTGCCGCAGGATGCACGGCGAGGGCTGGGTGCTGGTCGGCGACGCCGCGGCGTTCATCGACCCGTTGCTGTCGACGGGCGTCACCCTGGCGGTGCGCGGCGCCCGGATCGCGGCCGATGCCGTCGACTTCGCCGTACGTCACCCGGGGGCCGCCGCCGAAGCACTGCAGGCTTACGAGGACAACTGCCGCGCCTACCTCGAGGTGATTCTCGAGTTCGTCACGTACTTCTACGACGCGACGCGCACCCGCTACGAGTACTACCACGGTGCGCAGCGGTTGACCGATCCCGAGCATCGGCAGCCACCCGACTTCGACTTCGTCGAGCTGGTGTCCGGGCTGGCGAAGGACGAGGAGCTCGTTCTCCCGCAACCGAAGTCGCAGATCGGCGGCTGAGCGCGGGGACGCCCACCGGGCGCGGGCACGAGTCGGTACGTGCCCGCGCGAGATGCACGCGGCGGGAGGGTGCGGGAGTGTGGGCGGTCAGTCCTGGGGAACGAAGGCGACCGCGCCCCACTCGCCGGCCTTGACGTCGCGCACGTGCTGCGTGAATTCCCAGGCGTGGCCTTCGAGGTCGGTAACGGTGTACTGCCGCAGTCCCCACGGCTTGTCCTGCGGAGCTGACTGCGGTGTGGCGCCGGCCGCGACCGCTCGCCGGTAGTGGGCGTCGACGTCGGCCACGAACACCAGGGTGACCGTGGGTGGCGGACCTTCCCGGTGGTCCGGTGCCACGTCGCCGCGGGCGCGGTCGACCATGACCAGGCCCCCCTCCAGCTCCAGGTCGGCATGTCCGACTCCGCCCTCGTCCTCCCACCGAAGGATCTCGCGGAAGCCGAGGACGCGGCACAACCATTCCACCGCCTTGGTCGCATCCCGGTAGCGTGGCGCCGGGATCACGCGCGGGAAGCCCTTGTCCGGGTTGTAGTACATGTCCCTCCTCACTCCCTCCTCCACCGCGGTACCTCGCCGTGCCGGCCCGGCCCCCTCCTCGGCGCAGCATCCGCTGCCCCCGTGCGGGGCGGCCGCACCGGGCCGCGAGCGTTCATCCCGTCCCTGCCGCACCGTCCGCCGCGAAAGTCACCAGGCGGCCGCCGACGTCGTCGGCAACCGGTTGCAGGCCCGCCCGCGCCGCCATGGCCAGCAGAGCGGGCAGCGACCGCGACCGGCCGCCGCAGTAGACGAGCATCCGCAGGTCCATCTCGGCGTCGGCCCAGCCCTCGAACTCGGGCAGCTCCTCCTCGAACACCAGAAGACGCCCGCGGGGACCGGCGGCCTGCGCGCACCGGCGCAGGATGGCGATCGCGTGCGCGTCGTCCCAGTCGTTGACCACGCGCGAGAGCACGTAGACATCCCGGCCGGCCGGAAGCTCGTCGAAGAAGCTCCCGGGAACGGCGGTGGCGCGCCGGTCGAGACCCGCCGCCCGGAACGTGCGCCGGGCCGCAGCCACGGGACCGGGTCGGTCCACGAGCACGCCGCGCAGCCGGGGGTGTGCCTGCACGAGGGCGCACAGCAGGGTGCCGTTCCCGCCGCCGACGTCCACCACGCTGCGCACGCCGCTCCAGTCGTAGCCGTCGACGATCTCCGCCACCGCCGGGTGGCGACCCATCAGTTCGTCGAACGTGCGCGACAGTCCTGGGTGGGTGTCAAGGTCGGTCCACAGGTCCGTGCCGTGGACGGAGGCGTACCCCGGTTCGCCGGTACGGATCGAGTCGAGCAGCCGGACGAAGGCGAGGTCCGCACGTCCGACGGCGGCGTCGATGTCGAGCCATGCGCGTGCCGAGCCGGGTCGGTCGAGCAGCTGCTCGCCGAGATCCGTGAGCGCGACCGTGCAGCGCCGGCCGTTCTCGACGAGCTCCACGACGCCCGCCTCGGTCAGGCATCGGAGCAACCGCACGAGCAGCTCGGCGGTCACTCCGGTGCGTTCGGCCAGCACCGTCAGCTCGTCGGCGCCGCCCGCCACGTGGTCGGCGAGCCGCAGCGTGGCGGCGACGCGGATCGCCATGGGAGTGGCCAGATCCGCCATCGACCAGACGGACGCCTGGCTCACGGCACACCTCGCCGTGCGGCGGGCGTCGGTTCGGAGGGCGAGTGGGGCACGACCCGACGATACCGGCGTCTTGGCGAGAACGACACAGCAGATGTTGTCTGTTGGATGTGCTATGCGTAGTGTTGACGAAGCCAACGCCGATCCGCCCGTGAGGAGCTGCCGTGACCGCCACGGAGCAGACCGCTGTCGACCCGGCCCGCGTCGAAGCCTTCCTGGAGACGCTCGTCGGCACGCACTACACCGGAGGCCTGGTGGCCCTGATGATCGATCTGGGCACCCGGGTCGGGCTGTTCGACGCGGCGGCGCAAGGACCGGCGACGAGTGCCGAGCTGGCCGCCCGGGCCGGATGCGACGAGCGCTACGTGCGCGAGTGGCTCGGCGCCCTGACCCTCGGCGGCATCTTCCGGCACGACGCCGATCGAGGAACGTTCGAGCTGCCCGCCGAGCACGCCGCCTGCCTGACCGGTTCGGGCCAGAACAACCTGGCCCATCTCTCCGGCATCGTCCGGTTCCTCGGCAAGAACGTGCCCGCCGTCGCCACGGCGTTCCGGACCGGTGGAGGAGTGCGGTACGACCAGTACTTCCCGGCCTTCTCCGACTTCGCGGACAGGGTTTCCCGCGGCACGTACGAGGAACTGCTCGTCCCCCACTGGCTGCCGCTGGCCCCCGGGCTCGTCGAGCGCCTGACCGCCGGGGCGCGCGTGGCCGACCTGGGGATCGGTACCGGCACCAGTACGCAGGCCCTGGCGAGCGCCTTCCCCCGGTCGCACTTCGTCGGCTACGACGTGGTCGAGGACTTCATCGAGCGTGCGCGCAAGGAGGCGGCGCAGCGTGGGCTGACGAATGTCGAGTTCGCCGTCCTCGACGTGACCCAACTGCCGGTCGACCCCCCGTTCGACGTCGTGTTCGCGCTGGACTCGATCCACGACCTGCCGGACCCGCTGGGAACGCTGTTGCGGGTGCGCCGGGCGCTCCGGACCGCGGGCACCTTCGTCATGGTGGAGGCGGCCAACTCCAGCCGTCTGGAGGGCAACCTCGAGAACCCGATCGCGACCTTGATGTACACGGCGAGCACGCTGCACTGCATCCCCGTGTCGCGGGCCAACGGCGGCCCTGGGCTGGGCCTGGTGTGGGGCGAGGACGCGGCGCGGGCCCTGCTCGCCCGCGCCGGCTTCGTCGACGTCCGGCACTTCCCCGCGCCGGGCGATCCGTTCAACGCCGTCTTCGTCGCCGAGGTCCGTGATGAGCGCTGAACTGTTCGCAGCGCTGGTCGCCCAGGACAGCCGCGCGAACCCATACCCGTTGTACGAGAGGTTCCGCGGGTTGGGCGTGTTCCGCCTGCCCGGCAAGCCCGTCTACTTCGCCAGCTCCTTCGCGGACTGTTCCCGCGTCCTGGTCGATCCGGCCGCCAGCGCCGGCCGCAACGCGGGGACCAGCGGGGGTGGGCGGGCGGCGATCCTGGCGGCCGCGGGCGACGACATGCCACGCGCCATGGCCTCGCCGCCCATCACCATGCTCGACCCCCCGGAGCACACCCGGCAGCGTCGCCTGGTGTCCGCGGCGTTCACGCCGCGGGCCGTCGCCGGGCTCACGACCGCCATCCGGGGTGCGGTCGACGATCTCATCGACGATCTGGCCGTCAAGGCCGCGGCCGGTGACGCCGTCGACGTCGTCGCCGGCTTCTCCCTGCCCCTGCCGTTCAGCGTGATCTGCGCCCTGCTCGGCTTCCCGGCGCGGGACATCGATCAGCTCAGCGCGTGGTCGGCCGCGCTGATCCGCTCGATCGACCCGGTGCTCGCGATCGCCGGCAACCGGCAGGATGCGGCGGCTGCGGCCGCAGGCATCGTGCAGCTGCACCGGTACGTCGAGGGGGTGGTGGCGCAGCGCGCCGCCGAACCGGGCCCCGACCTGATCACGAGCCTGCTCGCCGCCGAGGACGACGGACGGGCCGCCGACCGTGACGAGGTCGTCCGGTTCTGCGTCGTCCTGCTCGTGTCCGGCTACGAGACGCTGGTCAACCTGATCGCCAACGGACTGCTGGCGTTGCTGCGGGCGCCCGAGCAGTTCCGGCGGCTGCAGGTCGAGCCGGCCCGGATCGACGCGGTCGTCGGCGAGGTGCTGCGGTTCGACCCACCGGTGCAGATGATCGTCCGCACGGCCCGTGAGGCGATGACCGTGGGGGGCACCCCGGTGCCCGCAGGATCGACCGTCGTCAGCCTGACCGCGGCCGCGAACCGCGACCCCGCGCAGTATGCGGACCCGCAGCTGTTCGACCCGGACCGGGGCGAGCACGACGACCTGGCCTTCGGGCTGGGACCGCACTTCTGCCTGGGTTCCGGGCTGGCCCGGCTCGAGGCCGCGTCGGCCATCGGGCGCTTCGCGCAGCGGGTCGCTGCGGTCCACCCGGGCACCGAGGCGGTGGCCTACCGCCGGGGCATCACCATCCGCGGGCCGCGGGAACTGCCACTGCGCCTGGGCCCGGTGGCGCCACGCGGCCTGCCCTGGCCCGACGAACACGCCGTCGGCTGAGGGGGATCGGATGACAACGGAACGTTTCGACCCCGACTCCTTCCCGCTCTGGTTCGGCAGCGCGCCGATGAGCTACATCCTCGATGCGGCAGGCCCGCAGGAGGTGTTCGTCGCCGGCGAGGGCTGCTGGGTCATCGACCGCGCCGGGCGCCGCTACCTGGACGGCCGGTCCGGGATCGGGAACATGGTGCTCGGGTACGGGCGCGAGGACATCGTCGAGGCGATGACGGCCCAGGCCCGTCGCCTCGCGTTCGTCCCGGTCGTGCGCTACGAACGACCCGCGGCGGTGATGCTCGACTACGCCGAGGCGTTGGTGGCGGCAGCACCCGCCGGTCTCACCAGGGTGCGCTTCACGCACACCGGAAGTTCGGCGGTCGAGACGGCGCTGCTGATCGCGCGGCGGTACCACGCGATCACCGGCTCGCCGCAGCGCATCGGCGTCGTGGCGCTGGAGGACGACTACCACGGCAGCACGCTGATGACGATGGCCGCCGGCGGGCAGTTGATGCTGCACAGTGCCTACGCGCCCATGCCGGCCGGATTCCACCACGTGGCTCCGCCCGGGCCGAACGGCTGCCCGGAGTGCTCCGGCGAGGGTGGGGCAGGTCCCTCCTGCGCCTCCGGCGTCGTCGCCAGGGTCCACGAGTTGGGCCCGCAGAACGTGGCGGCGATCGTGCTGGAGCCGATCAACGGGCTCAGCGGACGCCCGCTGCCGCACCACTACCTGCGCGAGGTGCGCGCCCTGTGTGACGCCCACGACATCCTGCTCGTCTTCGACGAGGTGTTCAGCGGGCTGGGCCGGATGGGACCGATGTTCGCGGCCGAGCTGTCGGGCGTCGTCCCCGACATCATGTGCCTGTCCAAGGCGCTCGCCGCGGGGTACGCGCCGATCGGCGCCGTGCTGGCCGTCGACCGCGTGCACGCCGCCTTCAACCAGCCCGGTAGGTACTTCGGCGGCGGCTCGAGCACGGACGGGCACCCGATCGGATGCGCGGCCGCACTGGCGACGTTGCGGGCCGTCCAGGGCGAAGGGGCGGTCAAGCGGGCCATGGTGACGGGGGAGCGCGTGGCCGCCGAGCTGGGCGACCGGTTGCGCAGCACGGAACTCGTCACCGGGGTGCGCGCATCCGGGTCCTACATCGCCGTCGACACCGGCGGTGCGGGCGACGTCGCGGGGCGGATGATGATCCGCCGGTACGTGCAGGCGGAGTGTGAACGCCGCGGGGTGCTGATCGACTACACGCCCTATGCCCTGCTCCTGGTCCCGCCGTACGTGCTGTCCGACGCCGAGGCCGAGATCCTCGTCGACACGGTGTCGCAGGTGCTCCACGCCTACCGCCGCGAGGACGTGGACGCCACCCGGTTGCGACCACCCAGTGCCAGCGGACGACGCTAGGGCGGGCGCGTGGTGACCCGGTCGGCGCCCGCATCGGTGGGTCAGCGCCTGCTGTGGTTCCTCGATCGGTACCGGGGCGCCGGCGGGGCGCTGAACTGTCCCATGGCCTGCCGGATCCGGGGGCCGGCGGACGACGCCGCGTTGCAGCAGGCCCTGAACGACGTCGTGGCCGCCCACGAGTCGCTGCGCACCACGTTCTCGGGTGCGGGGCGCGACCTGCTGCAGGTGATCGCCGAACCGGCACCGGTTCCGGTCCGGCATGTCGACCTGCGTGATCGGCCGGACGCGCGGGCACGTGCCGACGCCGAGCTCGCGGCCGACGTCCGTCACCGGGTCGACCCGAGCCGTGCACCGCTGCGGGTCACGGTCTGGCACTGCAGCCACACCGAGCGGTTGCTCGCCCTGACGATGCACCACCTGGTGACCGACACCTGGTCCTGCGATGTCATCTTCCGGGACCTGGCGCGGGCCTACGGCCGACGAACCGGGGTGGGGGGACCGGCAGCGCCGCGCGCCTGGCAGTACGCGCAGTTCGGTGCCTGGCAGCGGCGCGAGTTCGCCGGGCCGCGGTATCGCCGGCACGACGCATACTGGGCCCGGCAACTGGACGGGCTGCATGCCCCGGCGCTGCCGATCACCGCGGAACCGGGCGCCGTGAGGGGACGGGCGGCGGCCTACGGCTTCGTGCCGGAGCCGGTCGCCGCGGGGTTGCGGGACGTGGCTGTGCGGGAGCGTACGACGGCGTTCGTGGTCCTGCTGTCGGCGTACCAGGCCGTGCTCAGCCGGGTGGCGGACGACACGGATGTCGCGGTGGCGACGCTGTTCGCCAACCGCACCCGCCCGGAACTGAGCGCGACGGTCGGATTCCTCGCCAACATGGTCGTGCTGCGGACGGCCGTCGGTCCTGACATGACGTTCCTGGAACTGGTGCGCCGCACCCGGACCACGGTGCTGGACGCGCTCGCCCATCAGGCCATGCCGTTCCACCTGGCGCGGGGCCGGGGCACCCGATCGACCGGTTGGCGCCCGGACGACGTCGTGTTCCAGCTCCTGAGCGAGGCGATCGACGTCCGCGTGGATCTGGGCGGGGTCAGCTTCGAGGGCGTGGTCCCGGACGTGCCGGGCCGGTTCGACTTCGAGCTGGCGTTGATGCCGAGCTCGGGCGGGTACGCGACCAAGCTGTACTACACGACGGACCGGGTGGCCCCGGGTTGGGCCCAGGCGTTCGTCGACGCCTACCTGCGGGCCGTGACCGCGCTCGCCCAGGACCCGGGCGAGAAGGTGCACGTGCTGGTCCCGGATCGGGTCCCGACGCCATGACCCGCGGGCGACGCCGCCGCGTCGGCCGTGATCACCGTGCCGCCCGGACGAAACGGAGCATCGACCATGACCTCCAGACTGCACGGCGGTGACGGGCAACTCGGCACCGTCAACCCACCGGTGGCTGCCGACCCGCGCCGGTGGCGTGCCCTCGCCGTCCTCGCCACGATCCAGTTCCTGCTCATCCTCGACCTCACCGTCGTGAATGTGGCGTTGCCGCACATCAAGGCGAACCTGGGTTTCGCCACGGATTCGCTGCCCTGGGTGGTCAACGGGTACACGGTGATGGCCGGTGGCCTGCTGCTGCTGGGGGGCCGGCTCGGTGACCGGTACGGGCGTCGTCGGGTCTTCCTGATCGGCGTCCTCGTCTTCGCGGTCGCCTCCATGGGGTGCGGCCTCGCGACGGATCCCGGGATGCTCGTCGGCGGTCGGATGGTGCAGGGCGCCGGTGAGGCCCTCGCGGCGCCCTGCGGCCTCGCCCTCGTCTTCACCCTGTTCACCGATGCCCGGGAACGCAACCAGGCGATCGGGCTGTGGGCGAGTCTCGCGGCGGTGGGCGGTACGTTCGGGACGCTCCTGTCGGGCGCGTTGAACGACGTCACGACCTGGCGCTGGATCTTCTACCTGAACGTCCCCGTCTCCGCGATCGGTCTGGCGCTGGTCCCGCGGCTGGTGCCGGCGGACGACCCCCCGGCCGGTGGCCGCGGTCGCCTCGACGTCGCCGGGGCGACCACCGTGACCGGGGCCATGATGCTCATCGTCGTGGGTGCCGTGAACGCGGCGACCCGGTCGTGGGGATCGGTGGCCGTGGTCGCGCCGCTGTGCGCCGGCATCGCGCTCGGGGCGGCGTTCGTGGTGATCGAATCGCGGGTCGCCTCGCCACTGGTGCCGTTGTCCTTCCTCCGGCACCGGACCCGGATGGTCGCCGTCGGCGTGAACGTGGGGTTCGCGGCGGCGTTCTACGCGAACTTCTACCTGTTGACGCTCTACATGCAGGACGTCCGCGGGTGGAGCCCGTTGCAGACCGGGCTGGCCTACCTGCCCTACGGGCTCCTGATCGTCGTCGGGGGCGGCCTCGGCAGCGTCCTGCTCTCCAGGTTCGGTGCGCGCGCGGTGCTCCCCCTCGGGTGCGCCCTGGGCGCGGTCGGGCTGTTCCTGCTGTCCGGGATCAGCGTGCACGGCAGCTACCTCGCCGGGGTGTTGCCCGGATCGCTGGTCCTGGGGCTGGGTGCGGGCCTCGCCTTCCCGTCGCTGGGGGTCGCGGCGCTGCACGGCGCGGCCGGCCGCGACTCCGGGCTCGCCTCGGGGGTGCGCAACACGGCCTACCAGGTCGGCGGTTCGTTCGGGCTGGCACTGCTGGCGACCCTCGCCGCGCGGCACACTTCCGCGCTGGTGTCGACGGGTACCTCGACCGGGTCAGGGGCGGCGCAGGGATACGGGTTCGCTCTCGCCTGGGGTGCCGCGCTGATGCTCGTCGCCGCCGGCTGCGCGCTGCTGGGGATCGAGGCCGGCGTAGGCCGCCGTGCCCGCTGAGCGGGCGGGACGCCTCACGTCCGGACGGCGACGAAGGCGGCGAAGTTGTACCACTGGAGCAGGGGCTCGGCGACGGTGAAGCCCACGTCGCGCAGCAGGCTCAGGTTCTCCTGCATCGTGAACGGGATCAGGACGTTCTCCAGGGCCTCACGCTTGCGCAGGATCTCGGTCGAGCTGTAACCCATGCGGTGCTTGTAGTCGTGGTAGAAGTCGACGAACATCGGGCGCAGCTCGCTGCTCTCGGCGAGGATCTTCTCGGCCATGATCAGGACGCCGCCCGGCCGCAACGACTCGTGGCACATGTGCAGCACCTTGGGCCGCAGCAGTGGCCGGACGAACTGCATGGTGTAGAGCATCGTGATCAACTGCGCATCGGGCAGTGAGGGGACGTCCTGCACCGAGGCCTCCCAGATCTCGACCCGATCCGGGCGCACGGTCTCGGCGAGCTTCTTCTCCGCCTGTTCCCGCATCGCCGGCGAGGGCTCGAGTCCGACCAGCCGTACGGCGCTGTCCGGGGACAGGGCGTCGGAGATACCGAGCAGCGTGTTTCCCGTCGAGCAGCCGATGTCGTAGACGGTGCCGCTGGTCACGACCTGGCGTCCGATCTCGACGACCATGCGCTGCAGTTCGGAGTAGAGCGGAACGCTGCGCGAGAGCATGTCGTCGAAGACCGTTGCCACCTGCTCGTCGAAGATGAACTCGCGGATCTGGTCTTCGGTCTTGAAGAGGTCGTCGCGCATTCCGTGCCTCCTCGCCAGTGTCAGGCCAATAGACAACATACTACAGTGAAGTGAGTATGTTGGGTATTGCGACAGTTCCCGGCGCGGCTGCGCGGGGCGCTGTCCGCCGACGAACCGTCCGCCGCGGGAGAGCGGCATCGCCTCCGGGCCGAGCGGGTGGCTCAGCCGGATCCGGCGCCGTCGTCCAGGTCGGGCAGGAGGGGGCGCAGGCGGTCGTCGGGGGAGCAGATGTCCGGGTCGACGGCGTGCAGGATGCGCCCGCAGATCGCGCGCAACTGCCGTTGGTGGTTCTGGGTCAGGGGGTCGAAGACCAGGCGGCGGACCAGGGCGACGTGTCCGGGCGCGGCCGCGACGACCGTGTCCCAGCCGTCGTCGGTCAGGGTGGCGAGGGTGTAGCGGCCATCTGTGGGGTCGGGGGTTCGGCGGACCCAACTGCGCTTCTCCAGCCGGGTGATGACGTTGGACAGCCGGGACAGGGTGCTGTCGGTGAACTCGGCCAGATCGCTCATCCGCAGGGTGCGGCCGGGGGCCATGGACAGCCCGGCGAGCACCAGGTACTCGAAGTGGCTGAAGCCGGCGTCACGCTGCATCTGGGCGTCGAGGGCACTCGGCAGCCGGATCAGGGTGGCGGCGAGCGCGATCCAGGTCCGCTGCTCGTCGGCGTCGAGCCAGCGCGGGTCCTGTGGCGTCTCCATGTCCACAGCGTAGCTTCAACGCTGAAGTGAACCAAGGCGGCGAGTACTTGTAGCTTGAAGTGACGCGTGCTAGCTTCACTCCAAGATTGAAGTCACTGCGCGAGCTGGGAGTATGAGATGAACGTGCTGCTGTGGATCCTTGCCGGCGTGCTGGCGGCTGCCTTCCTGGCTGCCGGGGCGATGAAGCTGTTGCAGCCCAAGGAGAAGCTGGCTGCCGCGGGCATGGGGTGGACGGAGGACGTCAGTGCCGGGACGATCAAGCTGATCGGCGGGCTGGAGGTGCTGGCCGCCGTCGGGCTCATCGTGCCGCCGCTGCTCGGGGTCCTGTCGGTGCTGGCGCCGCTGGCCGCCTCGGGGCTGGTCCTGCTCATGATCGGGGCCGCAGCCACCCACGCCCGCCGCAAGGAGGCCCCGCTGATCGCCGTCAACCTGGTGCTGCTGATCCTGGCCGTCGTTGTCGCCTGGGGCCGTTTCGGCCCCCACCAGTTCACCTCCTGACAGCTGCCCCCTGCGGCCTGAGGACCGGCAACCTCACCACCCACCCGGTTTCAGCGCTGCGACGGCATGGCTGCGGGGTGCTCGCGCTGGTAGTGCGTGGTCAGCACCGTGGTGACCTGCCCGGGTCGGTGGGCCAACGTGCGCCCGCACAGGCTGCACCTGACCACGGGCAGCTGGCCCACAGTGATGGGGAAGGACTGGCGCCGCGGGCGGGAGGGCCGGGCTCGCTGTGAGGTCTCCACCGCTGCATCCTTGCATCGACTCGTGTCAATGACGACGTCGGGGGGTGCGACCGCCGACCCATCGGGCGGGTCGTCGTCGGTCACGACACCGGTGGCGGCGGGGCGTCAGGGACGCGTCAGGGCCGGCCCGGCAGGCGTCAGGGCCGCGTCAAGGTGGGCTCCCGCCGGCGGCTGCGTCGGGTGTCCTGGAGTGGTGACCAATGCGTTGCTGGGCCGGTCCAAGCGACTCCTGGTGGGCCGACCACTCCGCGAGGAGCAGCTGGTCGAGACACTGCTGCCGAAGAAGCTCGCACTCCCGGTGTTCTGCAGCGACCCGCTGTCCTCGAACGCCTATGCCACCGAGGAGATCCTGCTCGGGCTGAGCCTGGGCGGGGTGGCGCTGATCCACTTCGCCCCCTGGGTCGCGCTGGTCGTGGTGGCGCTGCTCGCGGTGGTGGTGCTGTCCTACCGGCAGACCTGCCACGCCTACCCCGACGGGGGAGGCGCCTACGCGGTGAGCCGGGCCAACCTCGGCGTGAACGCCTCGCTCACCGCGGCCAGCGCGCTGCTGGTGGACTACGTGCTCACGGTCGCGGTGTCGGTGGCGGCCGGGGTGGCGAACATCGTCTCCGCGCTGCCGGCGCTGGCGCCGTACGCGGTGGAGATCTGCCTGGGCATGATCGTCGTGCTGTCGCTGACGAACCTGCGCGGGGTGAGGGAGTCGGGGACGATCTTCGCGATTCCCACCTACGGGTTCGTCGCCGTCATCGCCGTCATGATCGTGTGGGGCGCCCTCCGCGTCGCGCTCGGCGACGTTCCGCGGGCCGAGTCGGCGGGGTTCGGGATCCGGGCCACCCAGGGATCCTCCGGGCTGCTCGCCATGGCTCTGGTGCTGCGCGCGTTCTCGCAGGGCTGCACCGCGCTGACCGGGGTGGAGGCGGTGAGCAACGGGGTTCCGAACTTCCTCCCGCCGAAGGCGAGGAACGCCGCCACCACGTTGGCGGTGATGGGAGGGCTGACGATCTCGATGTTCGGCGGGATCACCGCCCTCGCGCTGGTGTCACGGGTACGGATCGCCGAGCGCGCCGACCTGCTCATCGGCGCCCCCGCGGGGTACGTGCAGAAGACCGTGATCACCCAGGTGGCCGCAGCTGTGTCGGGCTCGGGGTCGGTGCTGTTCTACCTCGTCGCCGGCTTCACCGCGGCGATCCTGGTGCTGGCGGCGAACACGGCGTACAACGGCTTCCCGATCCTCGCCTCCATCCTCGGCGCCGACGGCTTCCTGCCCCGCCAGTTCTCCCGCCGCGGGGACCGGCTGGTGTTCAGCAACGGCATCGTCATCCTGGCGCTGCTGGCCGGTCTGCTGATCTGGGCCTTCGATGCCAGCACCACCAGGTTGATCCAGCTGTACATCATCGGGGTGTTCGTCTCGTTCACGCTCAGCCAGGCCGGGATGGTCCGGCACTGGACCCGGGCACTGCCGCTGACCATCGTGCCGGCCGCCCGCCGCCGGATGCACCGTGCCCGGGTGATCAACGCCGTGGGGGCGGGCTTCACCGGGCTCGTCCTGGTAGTGGTGCTGGTCACCAAGTTCACCCACGGTGCGTGGATCGTGGTGATCGCCATGCCGGTGGTGTTCCTGACGATGAAGGCGGTGCGCCGGCACTACGACCGGGTGGCCGTCGAGCTCACTCCCGTCGAGGGCGGGATCGCCCTGCCCAGCCGGATCCACGCCGTCGTGCTGGTCTCCCGGCTACATGCCCCGACGCTGCGGGCGCTGGCGTTCGCCCGGGCCACCAGGCCCGCCACCCTGCACGCGGTCACCGTGCGCAGCTCGGTCACCGAGACCGCGGAGCTGGAACGGGAGTGGACCCGGCGCGACATCCCGGTGCCGTTGACCGTGCTGGACTCCCCGTACCGCGACATCACCGGGCCGGTGCTCGACTACGTCGCCCGGATCCGGGTGGGCGGCCCCCGCGACCTGGTCTGCGTCTTCGTCCCCGAGTACGTGGTCGGCCACTGGTGGGAGCAACTGCTGCACAACCAGAGCGCGTTGCGGCTGAAGACCCGGCTGCTGTTCCGTCCCGGGGTGATGGTCACCAGCGTGCCCTGGCAGCTCGGCTCCTCCGGCGCCGCGGACGGCGCCGAGCTCACCCGCCGCGAGAGCGCCGACCTGGCCCCCCGCCGCCGGGTGCGCATCCCGGGCTGACCCCGCCCACGGCGCGCGGCTGACGGCGGGCGTCGAGAGGGTGCGCGGCGCTACCGGTCGGTGCACGAGTAGCAGGGGTCGATGGAGGCCTGGATCAGGCCGAGATCCGACAGCTCCTGACCGACCACCATGGGGCGCGCGGTGGGCATGTTGGCGAACGTGGGCGTGCGCACCCGCACCCGCACGGGCACCTCCGACTCACCGGAGGCCACGTAGTAGAAGACCTCGCCCCGCGGCCCCTCGATGCGTACGCACGCCTCCCCCGCGGGCAGGTCACCCTGGTACCGGGGCTCGGCGATCGGGCCGGCGGGCATCATTTCGAGGGCCTGCTCGATCATCCGGCAGCTCTGCAGGATCTCCAGTGCCCGCACCACGACCCGGGCCAGGACATCCCCGTCCTGCTGGACCGGAACCTCGAAGCTCAGCCTGTCGTAGGCCTCGTACGGTGCCGAGACCCGGATGTCCTGGGGCAGGCCGGAGGCGCGCGCGAGCGGGCCCACCGCGCCGTAGGCGATCGCGTCCTCCCGGGTCAGCACACCGACCCCGGCGCAGCGGGCGTGCACGGTCGGATCGGTCGTCAGCACCGGAATCAGCTGCTCGGTCGTCGCGGTGGCGATCGCGCGCACGGACGCGAGCACGGCCCCCGGATCGCGGATGTCCCGGCTCACGCCGCCGGGCCGGTTCATCGCATAGTTCACCCGGTTGCCGGAGATGCCCTCGAGCACGTCCATCACCTGCTCGCGCAGGGCGAAGCAGGTCATGAACAGCGTCTGGAAGCCCATCAGGTTGGCGGCGACGCCCGCCCACAGCAGGTGGCTGTGCAGCCGCTCCGCCTCGGCGATCACCACCCGGATGTACTGCGCCCGCTCGGGGACCTCGATCTCGGCCAGCTGCTCGATCGCCCGCGAGAAGGACAGCGTGTGCACGTTGCTGCAGATTCCGCAGATCCGTTCGAGCAGGGCGAGATCCTGGGTGAAGGTCTTGCGTTCGGCGAGCCACTCGACCCCGCGGAAGTTGAACCCGACCGTGATCGATGCGTCGCTGATCCGCTCGCCCTCGCAGGCCACCTCGATCTTGTAGGGCTCCTCGAGGGCGGGGTGGAACGGTCCCATCGGGATGACGGGGCTCATCGTGACTCACTCCCCCCGGTGGCGGCCGCGCGGGCCGCCCTGGCAGGGTCGGTGTCGGTGCCGACCGTGGACGTGCGGCTGAACAGCCCCGGCGGGTCTCCCTCGCGGAGCATGAGGGTCGGCGTCTGCGCCCGACCGGAGAAGTCCACCCCGTAGTAGTCGCGCATCTCGCGTTCGGCCCAGTCGGCTCCCGGCAGGATGTCGCTGATCGTCGGGAGCGTCCCGTCGACCACGGTGGTGGAGATGTTGAGCACCGTCGGCCCGACGTCCCAGTGGTAGATGACGCGGTAGCCACCGTCGGGCTCCGCCCGGGCGGTGATCGTCACCAGGCGCACCTCGCGGGCGCGCATCAGAGCCGCCATCGCGCGGATGTCGAGATCGGGCCAGCGCGCCCAGTACCCGCCGGCGGTCCGCTCGTAGCGGCCCTGTGCGTCCAGTTCGTGCAGCAACGCCTCCGGATCCACCCTCGGGCCCTGCGGTTCGGCCATCATCGGGCCGCTCCCTTCTTGATCCGGCGCCTGATCACGGTGACCGCTTCGGCCTGCTCGCCCGGGACGGTGTAGGCCGGGCCGCGGTCGGATTCCTGCGTCAGGCAGCCGACCGGGCAGTAGTCGACGCACAGCCCGCAGTAGGTGCAGCGCCCCGGGTCGTAGGTCCACTCGTAGCGGTCGCCCTCGACCCGGCCGAAGGTGATGGCCGCCGACACGCACACCTGGGCGCACATGCTGCACGAGCGGCAGGTGTCCGGGTCCAGGACCACGCGGCCCCGGTAGGAGTCCGCCGGGGGCTGGCGGTCCGGGTAGCGCTGGGTCTTCGGGCCGCGCCGCACATTGCGGGCGATCACCGTGAAGATGTTCATCGGCGTGGCTCCCTAGATTCCGGCCAGCGCGAGGCCGAGGGCGGACAGGCCGAGGCCGAACCCCCACAGCCAGAACCAGCGGGCGGTCTGTGCGAGCTTCAGGCGGGCGGTGGAGGCCGCGAGCACCGACAGCAGGACGACGAGGAGTACCGACACGGCGATGAAGGCCGTCACGTGCCACGGCCACGCGGCCTGCGGAACCGGGAACACGAGCACCGCGACCAGCCCCACCAGTGCCACCCACTCCAGCGCGTGCGCGAGCTCCCACAGCGCGAGCCGGGGACCGTCGTACTCGGTGGTCACCCCGGTGTAGATCTCCTGCTCGGCGCTGGCGACGGAGAAGGGGTTGAGGTGGAGCTTCGCCGGCAGGCACACCAGGATCGCCAACAGCGCCGGCACCCGGACGGCCAGCGGGCCGCCGCCGGTCACCCCGCCGATCGAGAAGCCGCCGGTGTGCGCCAGCGCCACCAGAGCGGTGAGGAACGGCAGGTTGTAGGCGGCGGTCATGACGGCCTCGCGGGAGGCTCCCAGCCCGCCCCACAGCGAGCGGGAGGCGAACCCCGCGAGCACTCCGAGCAGCGGGCCGACCTCGATGAGAGCGACCAGCAGGACCAGGTCCCCGGCGAAGCCGATCCCCGCCGGGATCACCGGCAGCAGCGCGATCGCGCTGAGCGTGGCCACCACCGCGCCGAGCGGCAGCGCCGTCATGACGATGCCCTGCAACCGGGGCCGTTCGACGGGCTGCTTGCCCAGCAGCTTGACGAAGTCGAAGAACGGCTGGCAGAACGGGGGGCCGATCCGGCCCTGCAGCCGGGCGTTGAGCTTGCGCTGGATCCAGACCATCGGGAAGGCCACCAGCAGGGCGTAGAGCACGCCGGGGAAGACCAGCAGCTGGACGAGGGCGCGCAGCGGGCTCATCGCGGGCCACCCACCGGCCGTATACCGGGCTGCGGGCGCGGCTTGCGCCCGGCGAGGATCGCCGCCGCCTCGGCGAGGCCGGCGATGATCGCGTCGGGGCGCGGCGGGCAGCCGGGCACGTACACGTCGACGGGAAGCACGCGCTCCAGCGGACCGACCACCACCGGGCTGCCGGCGAACACGTTGCAGCTGGCGGGGCACGACCCGAGCGCGAGCACCACCTTGGGCTGCGGCATCTGCGCGTACACCGTCTGCAGCGGCTCGCAGGAGCTGCGCGTCACCGGCCCCGACACCACCAGGACGTCGCAGTGGCGCGGGCTCGCCTCGTGCCGGATGCCGAGCTGTTCCACGTCGTAGCGGGGGGTCAGGCAGGCCAGGAACTCGATGTCGCAGCCGTTGCAGCTGCCCGTGTTGGCATGGAACATCCACGGCGAACGCCGCCGGGCGGTGCGCAGCAGCGACTCCAGGAACCTCATCACGCGCCCCATTCCTGAAGGAGTCGGGGAAGCACCCCGGCGACGACCACGGCGGTCACCAGTCCCAGCAGCGCGATCACCAGCGGTGGTGGCTCGCCCGCCCACGCGGTGCCGGCGAGGGCCCGGTCGTGCGGCACCGGGGCGACCCCCTCCGGGCTGCCCCACCACACCAGGGCGACCACCCGTGCGTAGGCGAGCACGGACAGGATCGTTGCCACCACGAGGGTCGCCAGCACCGGCCAGCCGGTGTCGAAGGCGGCGGCGTAGAGCCGCCAGTGCCCGGCGAACCCGGCGGTGAAGGGGACGCCGAGGGCGGTGAGGCTTCCGCCGATGAAGCCGGCGGCGGCCAGCGGGTGGCCGCGCCCGACCCCCTGCGTCCGCAGCGTCAGCACCCGGCCGCCCGCCTCGGCGGCCGCGACCGCGCAGAACAGCAGGGCGATGGCGAGTGCGTCGGCTGCCGCGGCCGCCGACGCGCCGGCGAGCCCGAAGCGCCCGCCGAGTGCGGTCCCGGCGACGAGGAACCCCGATGCGGTGACCGTGGAGCAGGCCAGCATGCGCTTGATGTCCGCCTGTGCCAGCGCCAGCCCCGCCCCGACCACGGCCGACAGCAGGGCGAGCGTGAGCCAGGGCCAGTGCGGGGAGAACAGCCAGGCGGCGGTGCGCCGCAGCCCGATCAGCTCCGCGAAGGCGGCGGAGTCGACGACGGCCAGTACCAGGCCGACGAGGGCGGCGGGCGCCCGCCCGGCCATCGCCGGCAGCCACACGTACGCCGGCACCAGTGCGAACTTGACCGCGAAGCCGGTGACGAGCAGTGCCAGCACCAGACCCGCCGGGCCGCCGTCGAGCATCAGCGTGCCTGACAGCAGGGCGCCCGCGGAGACGACAGCCGCACCCAGGTAGGCGTTGCGTGCGGCCCGGGGGACGCCGCTGCGGGCGAGCAGGACCACGGCGGCGAAGGCCGCGGCCTCGAGCAGCAGCAGGCGGGCGACCTCGTTCCCGGTGCAGAGCCCGGTGATCACGGCGACGCCGGTGAGCGCCGCGAGCCCCACCCGTGGCCGCAGGGCGGGGGAGGCGGACAGCACGAGCAGGCAGCCGACCAACGCCACCGCGATGGCGGCCACCAGCGGCCACATCGGGGTGAGGTGCACGGCGGCCTGCTCGACCCGGGCCGCGCCCGAGGCCAGGCCCACCAGCGATCCGAGCAGGGCGGCGATGACCACCAGCGCCGTGACCGCGCGCCGCTCGAGCCACTCGCTCGCCCGGCCGGCCAGGCCGCAGGCGCGCAGCGTGCCGTGCCAGACAACGAGGTAGTAGCGGTCGGGGTCGGCCCAGCGGAAGAACGGGGCGAGCCCGGTGGCCACCGGACGGGAGAAGTCGCTCGCGCGGGGCTGGGCGAACCGGGCCAACGGCTCGCCCCCGGTGAACGGCGACCCCGGGGCGCCGAGCCCGCCGCCCGCCCCGACCGGGGGCAGTGCCGCGGCCGCCGGGCCGACCGAGACCAGTTCCCGCGGAGCCCACACGGTGGCCGCGGCCGCGGTCGCGGGCATCGACCGGCGGCGGGCGAACAGCCGGTAGGTGAGCGCTCCGAGCAGCAGCGACAGCACGGCCAGAGCCAGGCCGCCGGCGAGGAAGGCGCCACCGGAGGAGGAGAACCCGAACCAGCTCACCCCGAGGTCGCCGCCGAGCCCGAGACTGCTCAGGGCCGGGGAGATCAGGTACTTCAGGCCGACCTGGGGCGCGATCCCGAGCAGCAGGCACCCTGCCGCCAGGATGCCCGATCCGGCGAGCATCGCCCGCGGCGACTCGTGCGCCCGCGAGCTGGCCTCCCCGTCGGCGCCGAAGAACATCGCCGACGTGGCCTTCATGAACGAGAACATCGTCAGGACGCTGACGATCCAGGCGATCAGCGCGGGCACGGTGAACCCTGCCTGCAGCGCGGCGCCGTAGAGCAGCCACTTGCTGACGAAGCCGTTGAACAGCGGAACCCCGGCGATCCCCGCCGCCGACACCAGCCACAGCGCGGTGGTCGTCGGCATCCGCCGGCCGAGGCCACCGAGCCGGTTCATGTCCCGGGTGCCGGTGGCGTGCTGCACCGCGCCGGCGCCGAGGAACAGCCCACCCTTGAACAGTCCGTGATTGACGGTGTGCAGCAGGGCCGCGGCGACACCGAGCGGGGTTCCGAGCCCGAGCCCGAGCATCATGTAGCCGATCTGGCTCACCGTGTGGAAGGCGAGCAGCCGCTTGGCATCGTGCTGGATCATGGCGAACAGCACGCCGATGAGCATCGTCGCCGTTCCGAGCCAGACGACGCCGACCCGCCACTCGTGCGGCCACGGTACGAACGAGTGCATCCGCGCGACGAGGTACACGCCTGCCTTCACGTACACGGCGGCGTGCAGCAGGGCGCTGACCGGGGTGGGGGCGGCCATCGCGGAGGGGATCCAGGTGTGCAGGGGGAACTGGACGGACTTGGCGGTCGCGGAGATGAGCATCAGCACGAAGATGCCGGTGGTGAACGATCTGCCGACCCGGGGGTCGGTCCACACCGTGGTTCCGGCGCGGGCGTAGAGCACCAGGATCGCCGCCAGCAGCGCGTAGCCCGCGCCGTGCGTCATGACGAGCACCTTGCGGGCCCCCGATGCCGCCTCCCGGTCGGTGTACCAGAACCCGACGAGCAGGAAGGAGCACAGCCCGACGAGCTCCCAGCCGGCGTACATCACCAGCAGGTCGGCCGCGAAGACGAGCAGGATGAGCCCTGCGATGAAGACCTGCATGATGACGTAGAAGCGGGTCGCGGCGGCGTCCCGCGCCATGTAGGCCACCGAGTAGACCAGGATCGCAACGCCGATCGCGGTGGCCATCAGGGCGAACAGCAGCGCCAGCCCGTCGACGTGGAGGCTCAGCGTCACCGGCCCGTCCCAGCTGCCCATCCGCAGGTCGAGGGCCTGTCCGTGGTAGATGCGCGGCCACATGCCGGCGACGGACACGGTGGCCGCCAGGCTCACCGCCACGGCGAGCCAGCCCTTCCCGGTGCCCGACAGCGCCCGGGACAGGAGCAGCTGCAGCGCCACCCCCGCGAGCAGTATCGCGATCGGCACGACCGCGAGGTCGTTCAGCTGCACCTGCCTCGCCCCATCTCCCGAATCGCGCCGGGGCGGCCGCGGCGATGACGTCGGCGGCCTCCCGCCGTCCCGGGTCGCAAGGTCACTTCACGTCTGTGTGGCATGTCGTCCCCTGCTTTTCCTGCGCCCGCCTGCCGGGTCGGCCCGCGGACCGTCCCTCTACGTATAGTCAGCCGCCCGGAGCGCCCGCAATGACCAAGCGGGCACGATGGGCTGGCCGATCGGGTGCCTGTTCTGCCTGGTGCGCAAGGACGAGGTCCGGGTGCGGGCTGCGCGGTCGCGCTGCGACGGACGTCCCGGGTTCCGGTGCGGCCCAAGGGGAATACTGCGCTGCGCCGGTGCGGCGATGGTCCACCGGGTGTTGGTGCACGCACCAGGAGGCCCCCGTGAGCGAGCTCAATGCCGTTGTGACCCAGCGGATCGAATTCACCCCGGAGCTGGTGATCCTGCGAGTGGCTCCGCGCGGGTGGCCGTTGCGCCCGTTCCGGCCGGGCCAGTACTGCCTGCTCGGCCTGCCCGGTTCGGCCCCCCGGGTGGCCGGCGCGGGCCCGGAGGACCCGGTGACCCCGCCGGGAGAGCTCATCCGCCGCGCGTACTCGATCGCCTCCTCCTCCGCCGAGCAGGAGTACCTCGAGCTGTACCTCGCCCTGGTGCGCAGCGGGGCCCTCACCCCCCGGCTGTTCGCGCTCGGGGTGGGCGACCCGGTGTACCTGTCCCCGAAGTGCACCGGCATGTTCACCCTCGACCAGGTCGCGCCCGAGCAGAACCTGGTCTTCATCGGCACCGGCACCGGGCTGGCCCCGTACATGTCCATGATCCGCACCCACGTGGAGGCGCACGAGCCCCGCCGCATCTTCGTGCTGCACGGCGCCCGCAACTCCTGGGACCTGGGCTACCGCACGGAGTTGTTCTACCTCCAGCGGTATGCCCCGAACTTCAGCTACGTGCCGACCATCGACGGGCCGGACAGCGAGGTCGTGCCGTGGACCGGGCAGGTGGGGTTCGCGCAGGACCTGTGGAAGTCCGGGGTCGTCGCCGACGCCTGGGGCTTCACGCCGACGCCTGCCGACACGCACGTGTTCCTGTGCGGGAACCCGTTGATGATCCAGGCGATGAAGGACCTGCTCGGCAGCGAGGGGTTCAGCGTGCACCACCGGCACACGCCCGGACAGGTGCACATCGAGGAGTTCTGAGCGCGGCTACCCCCCGAGGGCGGCGCCGCGCCGGACGGCGACCATCTGGGCGAGCACGGACAGGGCGATCTCGTCCGGCCCCACCGCCCCCAGGCGCAGCCCGATCGGGGCGTGGATGCGCTGCACCTGCTCCTGGCTCACCCCGAGCCGGCCGAGGGCTGCCACCCGCTGCGCGTGGTGGCCCACCGATCCGAGGACGCCGATGTAGCGGGCCCGGCTGCCCACCGCCAGCTGCAGCGCGGGAACGTCGATCTTGTCGTCGTGCGTCATCACCACGACGTAGCTGGAGCGGTCCAGGCCCAGCTCGGCCAGAGCGGTGGCCGGCCAGCGGACGATCAGCTCAGCCGCGTGCGGGAAGCGCTCGCGGGTGGCGAACGCGGCCCGGGCATCCACCACGACCGTGTGGTAGCCGAGCGTCGCAGCCATCGCCACCAGCGGGATCGCGATGTGCACCGCCCCGACGACGATCAACCGTGGGGGCGGGGCGTAGACCTCGGTGAGGATCTCCACCGGCTCTCCGGCCAGCTCGACGGTGGTCCGCCCGGTCTCGCCGGCGACGAGCCTGCCGGCGGTGAAGGCCTCCACCTGCGCGTCCAGTGCGGCCGCGCCGAGACCGCCCTCGACCTGCCCGTCCGGCCAGACCAGCAGCTTGCGGCCCAACTGGGCGATCGGCCCGGAGAGGACCGTCGACTGGGCCACCAGGTCGCCGGCCTCCAGGCAGGCGGTGAGCCGGTCGTGGATGCCGGTGTCGAGGGCTTCGACCCAGACCTTGATCGTGCCGCCGCAGGCGAGCCCGACCTGCCAGGCGGACTCGTCCGCGACGCCGTACTCGAGCAGGCGCGCGGGCCCGCCGGCGAGCACCTCCTGAGCCTCCTCGTAGACGGCGCCCTCGATGCAGCCGCCGCTCACCGACCCGGAGATGTCGCCGTCGGCGGTGCAGGCCAGCTTGGCGCCGAGCGGCCGCAGCCCGGAGCCGTACACCTGGGCCACGGTGGCGACGGCTACGGGCTTGCCCTGCTGCCGCCAACGCCGGACGTCGGCCGCGATCTCACGCATCGGTCCTCCCACGCATCGCTCGTCTCACGACTCCTTCCTGGTATCCCGGATCCGGCGCTTGGCGGGCGCGGCCAGCGTCGCGCCGGCGGGTTGCACCGCGAGCGCCAACTCCAGCCCTCGGGTCGCCCTGGCCCGCTCGATCGCCGGCACCCGGCGGAGCGCGGCGCGCAGGGCGGCGGCGGCGGAGGGCGCATCCTCGCTCACCCGCGCCACCACCTCGAGCCGTGCCCGCCCGGGGCCGCCGGACAGCGTGGCGTCGAAGTCGAGCACCCCGGCCACGGGGAAGAGGGCCTCGTCGAGGTCGGCCATCGAGACCGCGCCGCCTCCCGGGAGCGGGGCGGCGCCGTCGACCCGGCGGGTGATGGGCCCGAGCCGCCGCACGCGGGCGCCGCAGGGGCACAGGTCGGGCAGCAGCCGGCTGAGATCGCCTGTGCGGTAACGGATCAGCGGCATCCCGGTGCGGGTGAGGGTGGTGAACACCACTTCCCCGGCCGCCCCCGCCGGGACAGGCTCCCCGCTCGCCGGATCGACGATCTCCACATACAGGTCGGCCTCGCGCAGGTGGTAGCCCTGCCGGGCCTCGCACTCGACGCCGCCGCCCAGCCCCATCTCGGTCATCCCGTAGTGCCCGAACACCTGGCAGCCCCAGGCCGCCTCCACCGCCGCGGTGACGGCCCGGGGCACGTAGTCGGTCGACAGCAGCACGCTGCGCAGCCGCAGCGACGTGTCGCGCCGCGCCAGGGCGAGCAGTTGGGTCGGGATTCCCACCGCCGCGGTGGCGCGCTCGGCGTGCAGCGCGGCCAGGCTCTGGTGGGCGTTGCGGACCACCGAGTGCCGCAGCGGCACCGCGCCCAGCTGCTCCAGCGCCCGCGCGAGCAGCTCGCCGACGCTGCCGGGGCGCTCGCAGGGCAGCAGGATCGCCACCCGGTCGCCGGGCCCGGTGAAGGTGGACATCCCGATCCGGAAGAAGTCGATCGTCAGTTCCTGGTCGGCCCGGGTGAAGTAGAGCCGCTTCGGCGGCCCGGTCGTGCCGGAGGTGTCGAGGGTCACCACCCGCTCGATGTCGTCCTGCGGCACGGCCAACAGCTGCAGCCCCTGCTCCGCGAGGTCGCCCGCCGTGGTGAACGGCAGCCGGGGCACCTCGTCCAGGCCCGTCAGGACCTGCGGAGCGCCGGCGAGCAGTGCACGGTAGAAGCGGGAGCCGTGCCGGGCACGGGCCAGGGTCTGCTGCAGCCGCTCCAGCTGGTAGCGCTCCAGGGCGGCCCGGTCGAGCCCGTCCCCGCCCGGCGGCCCGGCGGCGGCGGTCCGGGCCGCGATCCACGGCTGCAGCGGGGTCATCCTCATCGCGCGTCGCGCTCCGGGCGGTACAGCGCGCGGCCGGCCGCGTCGGTGAGGTTGTACGCGCAGAACGGCACCAGCCGCCCGTCGGGCGCGACGGTGTGGATGTAGCAGTCCCGCAGCCGGTCGAGGTCGAGGTTCCAGGCGTCCTGGAACGCCATCCCGGAGATGGCGAAGGTGTGCGTGCGGGCCCGCTCCAGCACGACCTCCCACCCGCCCAGGGCGGGCCCGTCCGATCGGGCGGGTTCGACGGCGGGTTCGGGGGCGGGGGCGGCTCCGGTCCCGACGGGCCGGCAGCAGCCGCCGGACTGCGGTGGCAGCGGCGGGCGGGGGCTCGCCCAGAGCCGGGCCACCGTCGCGCGCGAGTGTGCCGCGCCCTGCGCCGCGGGCACCGGTGCGGGGCAGCACCCCCCGGCCGACGGGGCGTGGGTGAGGGGGAGGAGTGCGCCGTCGGGCATCAGCACGAAGCTGCCGTGGAAGGAGCACAACGCGTTCTCCCCGCCCGGAGGGGCGAAGCTGCTCGCCGCGATCCTGCCGCCCGTCCCCGCCTCGATGGCCCGGATGATCTCCGGGATGGTCAGCCGGTCGGCGTCGCGCGGCGGGCGGGGGTAGCGGCCGAAGTAGCTCACCGGCTGGAAGTGCACTCCGCGGACGGCCGGCGCGGCCGCGAGCGCGAAGTCGATGACGCCGCCCACCTCGGCGGAGTTCACGCCGGGCACCAGCGTGGGGACGAGCACGACCCCGAGCCCCTGCGCGGCACAGTGGTCGATGGCCTCACGCTTGCGGGCGGCAAGCGCGCGCCCCCGCAGCCGCCGGTGGATCGTGTCGTCGGTGCCGTCGAACTGGAGGAAGACGGTGGACAGCCCGGCCTCCGCCAGCCGGCGGACGTAGCCGACGTCGCGGGCCAGGCGCAGCCCGTTCGTGTTGAGCTGGAAGAAGCTGAAGCCGAGGCTGCGACCCAGGGCGATGATCTCGGGCAGGTCGTCGCGCAGGGTGGGCTCTCCGCCGGAGAGCTGGACGTTCACCGGACCACCGGCCTCGAGCAGGCGCCGGAACCATCCCTCGATCTGCGCCATCGACGGGTCGCCGCACTGCGGGCCCCCGGCGTCCGCGAAGCACACCGGGCAGCGCAGGTCGCAGCGCTGGGTCAGCTCCAGCAGCACGCAGCACGAGGTCTGGCGGTGCTCGGGGCACAGCCCGCAGTCGAAGGGGCATCCCCGCTCGACGGCGGTGTCCGGGTGCGCGGGATGGCTGGGGAGCTTGGGGCGCACCCACGACTCGAAGTGCGGCGGCCCGCGCCAGATCACGGTGGAGTAGTGCCCGTGCTCCGGGCAGTGCTTGCGCAGGTACACCTCCTCCCCCCGGGCGACGCGGGTCGCCGGCACCCGGCGCAGGCATTCGGGGCAGACACTCTCGGTCTGCGACAGGACGCGTTCGTCCACGGCGGCCCGCCCCTGCACCGCGGCTGTCACGTCAGTGCCTGCCCGGTGAGGTCGAAGCCGTTCTCCACCAGCAGCTCCTTGGCCTTCTGGTACACCCCGACGACCATGTTCGGGCACCGCTCGGCAAGGTGCTCGCCATGCTCGCCGACGATGTCGTCGCAGCGGATGCTGCCGTAGGTCTGCCCGTAGCCGCTGCTGAACCAGTGCACGAGATCATCGAGCATGAACTGCAGCCGGGCGTCGTCCGCCTCGTCGGGGGCGCCCCGGCCGGCGTACAGCCCCAGCATGCACGCCCCACCGGTGAGCGCTCCGCAGGTCTCGCCGGCCCCCATCCCCTGGCAGAGCCCGTGCGCCGCCCTGACCAGGTCGCGGTCGGTCTTGCCCTGCAATGTCAGGGCGAGCGTCACCAGTATCTGGCTGCACTGCATGCCCGCGCGCCCGAGTTCCTGCACCCGGTCGAGATCACTCATCGGTCACCCTCCAGCCTTGTCGGCGAGCAGCAGGAAGTAGCCGGGCCTCGCCCGCCGGATCGCGGCCGCGGCCCCGGTCGGGTTCGTGCGGGAGCTGGGCGGGCACCACAGCTGGGTCGACCCGCTCTCCCACAGCAGCCGCACGGCGAACCTGGCCAGCTCCGGGGAGTGGTCCTCCCAGGTCGTGACGCGTAGCCCCGCAGCCTCCAGCAGGCCCAGCAGTTGCGGGCGGCCCATCGCACCGCGCAGGCAGGAGCGGTCGGGCAGGCCACGCAGGGCGGGCGCTGCCTGCGGGGTGCGCGCGTACAGGTCGCTCAGCACCAGCCTGCCGCCGGGGCGCAGCACGCGGGTGAGCTCGGACAGGCCGCGCAGCGGTTCGTCGAGCAGGGACAGCACGCACTCCGCGATCACCGCGTCCACGCTGGCGTCCGCGAGCGGGAGCCGTTCGGCGGTGCCCCGCAGCAGTGGCAGCTGTTCCTGCCGGGCGCGTCCCGAGCCGAGCAGCGACGCCGACGGGTCGATGCCGAAGGCAGCCACCCGGTGCCGGGTGCGCAGGTGCTCGACCGTCGCGCCGGCCCCGCAGCCGATGTCGAGGACCACGGCCGCGGCCGGCAGCAGGCACAGCCGGACGGCGCGATCGGTGAGCGCGAGGCCTCCCGGCCGGATCACCTCGCCGGTGGCGCGGCGCACGGTGGGATCTTCGTAGAGCCCCGCGGCGGTCGCCTTCATGGCCGCGGGCTACTTGTCTTCCAGGAGTTGCTCGACCTCGAGCATCCGGCCGAGGGCGAGCTCCTCCGGAACCATCACCGTCCCGCAGTGGGGGCAGCGGGCCAGGTCCACCGGCTGCTCGGTGTCGAGGTAGGCCACCTTGACCTTGGCCACCTGCAGGGGCACCCCGCAGCGCGCACACTCCCAACCGGCGGCCTCGGCCTGCGGGTCGCGCCCGGGGACGTCAGCGGTCATGGGGCACTCCCTCGATGACCTGCAGGCGGTGGCAGTACGCCCGGTGGACGACGAACTCCTCGCCGTCCGTGGAGTACTCGACCCAGTAGGTGACGGCGCGCGGGCGGTGATGGGCGAGCCAGTGGCCGGTCCGGGTGTCGCGGAGCTTCTCCCCGGTCCGCTCGGCGAAGTGCACGGCGCGCTGCACGTCCTCGACCAGGATGAGGCGCTGCTCGAGCGTGGCCCGAACTTCCGCGGACATCCGCAGCCGGATGAGGGCGGCCCCGGACGGGTCCTCCATGTCTTCTCCCCACACCGATCTCAGCACCGACCGCTTGAGCCGGGCACGATTCTCGTGCCGCTGGGTGTAGCCGGGCCCGGGACGAGTGGCCCGCGCGTCCACGTCGTCGCCGTAGACGAGGTCGAGCAGGTGGACGGTGCGCTTTCCGCGGGCCGCGAACAGGTCCCGGCACATCACGCAGTAGGTGAGGTAGTCGTGCGGGCTCTCGGCGATGCGACGCTGGACGACCTGCTCGGCGACCTCGCGGTTCGCCAGCCACATCAGCCCGCCGTAGCTGCAGCACTCGGTGCGCTCGCGACTGAGCGGCAGCTCCTCCACCCGGTGTCCCAGTCGTTCCAGCACGTTGCGGACGCTGTCCTGGATCTGCGGCTGGTGGCGCGCGGTGCACGGGTCGTGGATCGACAGCTGCTGCGGGTTCGCCGCGGGGTGGGTGCCGGCGGGCAGGCCGTGCTCGTCGAGCACCGTCCACAGTGACACCAGCGGGATGTCGGGGCGGCCGGTCGCGAAGACCTGGGCGCAGCTGGTGCAGGCCAGCACCAGCGTGGGTGCGCCGAGCGCCTGGTACTGGGCGTCGAACGCCGCCCACGAGTCCTCCAGCAGGTCGGTCCGCCCGGCCCAGTCGGCGGGTGCCCCGCAGCAACGCAGGATCAGCCCGACGTCGCCGAGGGTCTCGCGCAGGTAGCCGTACACCCGCTCGACGTCGTCCGGGCTCGACCCGGCCAGCTGGCACCCCGGGAAGAAGGCGTACCTGCAGTGCTGCCTGCCGGGCAGTGCGCGGGCGAGCGCGAACGCCTCGCTGTTGCTGAACTCCATGTCGCGCAGGGCGAAGTCGTGCGCGGACGGTGGCATCGACCCCTGCGCGACCATCCGCTCCCGCACCCGCTTCAACGCCACCCCCATGTCGACGTGGGTGGGGCAGACCTCGGCGCACAGCCCACAGAGGCTGCACGAGTTGATCAGCCGGTTGGCCGTGTGGTTCCCCTTGATCATCATCATGTTGTGCAGCACGCGGCGGGCATACATGCTCGGGTAGCTGCCGTAGTGATCGAGGTACGGGCAGGCCTTGACGCACTCCAGGCAGGTGCACTGGATGCACCGTGCCGCCTCGGCCATCGCCTCGCTGCGGCTGTACCCCTGCGCGGGGTCGGACATCGGGACGGCGGGCAGCGGCTCGACGTCGTCGGTACGGGTGAACAGGCGCGTGCCGTGGGAGCCCTCACCCTCGCGCGCAGCGGACAGCGAGACCTGTTGCAGGTATCGATCGACGGAGGTTGCTCCGCGGCGTCCCGCCGACGCCGACTCCACCGGCGAGGGGTCACCGCCGCCGCGGCAGACCCCGCCCCCCGCGAAGACCCCTTCCCGGCTGGTCATCCGGGTCACCGGGTCGATCTGCAACCCTCCGTCGGCGGCGACGGCGAGGCCGAAGCGGTCCCCGGTCGCACCGCTGGCGAGGTACACCGCGTCATACTCCGCGCACAGCCGTCGGAAGACCTCGGCGTCGACCGCGGCACCGAGACGGACCTGCGCACCGGCGGCGGCCACGACGGCGAGTTCCGCATCGACCACCGGGGCCGGGAGGACGTCGTGCGGCTGGGTCCGGAGGCTGCCGCCGAGGTGCTGCGCCGCCTCGAACACCACGGTGGTGTAGCCCCTGCGGGACAGGTCGAAGGCCGCCGTGAGCCCGCTCAGCCCGCCGCCGACGACGGCAACCCGCCGGCCACGGGCGGGCAGTGCCTGCGGCGCGGCGGGTGCCGGCCCGAAATCGGCGCAGGCCCGTTCGACCGCGGCGATCCGGATCGCCGCGCCGGCCTCGGCGCGCTTGCAGGCGGGAACGCACGGCGCGGTGCAGATGCGGCCGATGATGCCGGGGAACGGCAGCGCCTTGCGCAGTTCGGCCTGCGCGGCCGCCCACTCCCCGCGCGCCGCGGCCGCGAGCACCGCCCGCACGTCCACGTGCAACGGGCAGGCGGCGGTGCAGGCGGCGGGCTCGTCCTGGATACAGGCGTCGGCGAGGTCGCGCAGGTCCTCCTTGGTGATCATGTCGTCGACCTCCCCGGGGCGGTGCGAACGGGTGGGGCGGTGGGGCCGGGGTTCCCGGCGGGGGTGTCCACCCAGGAAGACCCCGGCCCCACCTGCGAGCCACGGTGCCGGTAGGCCTCAGGCCTTGGCCGTCAGCTGCCGCAGCCCCGCGAGCACCTTCTCCGGCAGGGCCGGAAGGTGCGTGATGCGAACACCGGTCGCGTTCTTGATCCCGTTGATCACGGCGACGTGCGACGCGGTGAGCGGAGCCTCACCCACGCCGGCGGCACCGAACGGGCCGAGGTCCCGCGGCGTCTCGACGTAGAACACCTTGATGTCGTCGGGGATGTCCTTGGCGTACGGCAGGCCGCACTCCACGAGGTTCGTGTGCTTCTCGAGGTCCTCGAAGTCCTCCGACAGTGCCAGCCCGATGCCCTGGGCGATGCCGCCGTACATCTGCCCGTCCACGACGAGCTTGTTGTTGATCGAGCCGATGTCGGTGACGCAGGTGAAGTGCTCCACCGTCGTCTTCCCGGTCGCGGTGTCCACAGCCACCTCGGCCAGGAACAGCGTGTACATGTAGATCGTGAACGGGTCACCGAGGCCGTTGGCGTCGATGTCCTTGTTCGTGGTCGCGTACTTGCCGACGTACTTCAGCTCCAGGCCCTCGGCGACCATCTCGTCGTAGCTGCGGAAGGTTCCGTCGGGCTTGCGCATCGCATCGATCAGCTTCTCGCAGCCGTCCTTGATGGCCTGCCCGATCATGACCTGGGACCGGCTGCCGCCGGCGGGTCCGCCGTTCGGGGTGTACGCCATGTCGTTCATCACGAGCTTGATCTGGGTCGGCGCGATCCCGAGCGGGAGCAGGGCCTCGTGGGCGGTGCCGAGGGTGCCGATGTCGGCGCCCTGGCCGTGGTCGTGCCAGTTGTCGTAGACGGTGACGCCGTTCTTGGTGAGCTCGACGTGCACCTCCGCCCCGTCCACGCCGTCCAGGCCGCAACCGTAGATGCCGAGGGCCAGACCGACCCCCCGCTTCACCTCGGGCGTGGACGCGACGGCCACCCGCTGCTTCGCGGCCTCGTAGTGCGGCCGCATGACGTCGAAGATCTGCGGGTAGGGGAAGACCTCCGGCTCCTGCCCGGTCGGTGTGGTGTCGCCCGGCCGGTAGACGTTCCGCAGCCGGAACTCGAACGGGTCGATGCCCATCTTCTCGGCGAGGTCGTCGATGAGGCTCTCCGAGGCGAGGAACGACTGCGGGGAACCGTAGGCGCGGAACGCCGAGCCGAACGCGTGGTTGGTGGCGACGGTGCGGCCGCGGCCACGGATGTTCGGGATGTTGTAGCCGGCGCCGATGTACTGCACGCCGCGCTTGGTGAGCAGGTCGCCGAACTCGGAGTACGGGCCGTGGTCGACGAGGAAGTCGGTCTCCATCCCGATCAGCTTGCCCTCGCTGTCGGCGCCGAGCGCCACGTTCATCCAGAAGGGCGAACGCTTACCGGTGTACGTGATGGACTGGTAGTAGTCGTACTCCAGGTAGCACGGGCGGCCGGTCGCCATGGTGGCGGCGCCGACCAGTGCCTCCAGGGTCGGGGAGAACTTGTACCCGAAGGTGCCGCCGGCCGGGTTCTGCACCAGGCGCAGCTTGTCCATCTCGACACCCAGCCCGGGCGCGATCATCAGTGCGTGCCCGAACAGGAAGATGCTCTTGGAGTGGATGGTGAGCCGGCCCTCCTCGTCGAAGTAGGCGAATCCGACATCACCCTCGATCGTCAGGTGCGGTTGGCGCTGCAGGTAGAAGTCGTCCCGCACGACGTAGGGGGCGGCAGCCAGCAGGGGCGCCGGGTCCTCGCCCTTGACCAGCTTCTGGGTGAAGTAGACGTTCGGGAACCCGGGGTGGATCTGGATGGCGTCCTCGGCCATCGCTGCCGGGGCGCTCATGTACGCCGGCAGCTCCTCCAGGTCGACGGTGACGGCGGCGGCGGCGGCCCTGGCCTGCTCGGCGGTGTCGGCGCACACCAGGGCGATGGCGTCGCCGAACTGGAAGACCTTCTTGTCGCACAGGATGGGCCGGTCCCAGGTGTCACCGATGTTGTCGGGGGCGTTCAGCCCGCCGATCGCATTGGTGCCCCGGACGTCCTTGGCCGTGACGACCTTGAATACCCCGGGCATCTGCTCTGCTGCGGAGACGTCGATTCCGGTGATGTTCGCGTGCGAGACCTTCGCCTGCACCATGGCGATGTGCAGGGTGCCGGGGGGAGCTTGAGGCCGAGGTCCTGGCCGTAGTCGAGAGTGCCGGTCACCTTGGCGACCGCGCTGGGGCGCGGGTAGCTGGTGCCCCAGATGCGCCCGTCGGCGGGCATCGTGAACTCCAGCTCCGAGCGGTCCATCTCGCCGCGCATGACGGCCGCTGCCGCCATCACGGCGTCCACGACGGGCTTGTAACCGTTGCAGCGGCAGGCGTTGTGGTGCCGGGTGAACCAGCTGCGCACCTGGTCACGGGTGGGGTTGGGGTTGCGGTTGAGCAACGCCTTGCCGGACACCACGAAGCCGGGCATGCAGAACCCGCACTGGGGGGCCCCGGTGGCGATCAGGGCGAGCTGGATCGGGTCGAGGTCGCTCGGGGTGCCGACGCCCTCGACGGTGGTGATCTCGGCGCCGTCACTGACCTCGGCGATCTTCGTCATGCAGGAGATGACGAGCTTGCCGTCGACCATGACGTTGCAGGCGCCGCAGTGGCCGTCGCCGCAGTAGACCTTCGTTCCGGTGAGGTACATCTGCTTGCGCAGCACGTCCCCGAGGGAGGCCCCCGCGTCGACGACGAGAGTTTTCGCAAGGCCGTTGATGGTGAGGGTTTTCTTGAGCACTGTGACTCCATCGTCTCGATATGACCGGCACACTTTGGTTGGCGACCCAAATGAATGCCTAGTGCCGCACCACCCCCTCCTTCGCCGTGCTGGTCGTCCCTGGCTGTGATGGTCGTCGCCGGCGGATGGCTTCGTGGCCTGGGCGCGCGATGGTCTCCGTTCCAGCTCACTGTGCGCGGCGATGCGCACCGCGTAATGAACGGTGTAGTCGGCGCCGCTCACCGGGGGCAATCACCAAGTGGGCATGACCTGGCTGCCGAACGGGTACTGGTGCGGCACGGTTGGGCCAAAAAGGGCAATCGGGGCATCGCGGGCCGGTGACGAAGGGCTCGCGCGGGCCGGGACCGCCCGTGCCATCCTCGGGGGGAGCTGCGCCTGGCGCAGCGGAGAGGTGGGCTGTCCACGATGCCGGACGAGTCGGTGCAGGCGCCGGGGCGGCAGCGTGTGGCTGCGGCGGGTCCCACCGATTCCGCAGGTCACTGGGCTGGTCCGGACGTCGCGCCGGGGTTGCGGCGGATCCGCGGCGGTGCCGGCGACCGCGATGGCCGGCGTTCACCGGGGCGGCCGGCGCAGCCGCGCCAGCTGGACCGCGCGCTGCCGTCCCTGGAACGGATCTCCCGCGCGCTCACCGTCACCACCGAAGGGGTCAGCGTCCTGCTGCAGACCATCGTCGAGACCGTCGCAGAGGTCTTCGACTGCCCGTTCGTCTTCCTGGTGGTGAAGAACGGGGCCACCGAGCTGTTCGCGATGTATCCGCCGCGGGCCGCCGCCGGCGGGAATGCCCTCCCCTTCGCGGGCGCGTGGTGTATCACCGAGCAGACATTTCTCGAATCAGCACCGGTGCAAGTCGTGTGCCGGGCGAGCGAAGGCTGCCCGTGCGAATTCCCGCAGAATATCGTCACCGTGCCGATGTCGCGGGAAGGAATGCTGGAGGGGTCCATCTCGCTGCAGACCGGCGCGGAGGGGGATCTCGACGAGTACAGCTCCTCGGTGCTGCAGATCCTGGCCAACCAGGCAACGGTGGCGATCCAGAACGCCCGGCTGTACGAGGAGAGTCAGGAGCTGCGGCTGCGGGCCGAGGAGCTCTACCGCGTGGCCGTCGACCAGCGCCAGGTGGCCGAGCGGAAGCGGCGCGAACTGGAGATGGCGCAGGACGAGATCGACTCGATGGAGCGCGAGCAGATCGTCAGTGCCGAGCGCGAACGGATCGCCCGCGAGCTGCACGACGACGTGGCGCAGATCCTCGCCAGCATCGGCCTGAATGTCGAGTGGTGCCGGCAGCAGCTGCAGCCGGACTCGGTGGTCCAGGAACGCCTCGGCTGCCTCAAGCAGCTGGCGCGGGACGGCCTGTACGAGATCCGGCACACGCTGCTGGGGCTGTCTCCGACCCGGGTGAGCGAGCTCGGGCTGGCCGGTGCGCTGGACCGGCTGGCGGAGGACTTCCAGCGCATCTCGCGGATCACCACCGCGGTCGGGATGGTCGGAGAGCAGCGGCGTTCGGAGAACGGCAGTGAGAATGCGCTCTATCACATCTGCCAGGAGGCGCTGTACAACGTCTTCAAGCACGCGCGGGCCACCGCGGTGATCGTCGACCTGGTCTTCGAGCCGGACGCGATCAGACTCACGGTCACCGACGACGGGATCGGCATCGCCCCGGGCCTGGGCGACGAACAGGAGGCGGGGGTGACCTTCGGGTTGCGGAACATGAGGAGGCGCGCCGAGGAGCTGGGCGGGCGGCTGACCATCGGGGCGGGTGAGGACCGGGGCACCCGGGTCGTCGCCCGCATACCGGGATAGAGGGACGTTGGCTACCATCCGCATTCTGCTGGTCGATGATCACCGGGTGATGCGTCAGGGCGTTCGCCTGCTGCTGGAGCTGCAGCCGGACTTCGAGGTGGTCGCCGAGGCGGGCACCGGCGCCGAGGCCCTTCGCCTCATCGACCGCACCCCGCTCGACATCGTGGTGCTCGACCTGAAGCTCACCGACATCAGTGGGACCGAAGTGTGCCGGACTGCCACCGAGCGGCATCCGGAGATCTCCATCCTCATCCTCACCGCCATCTCCAACGGACCTGACGTGTTGGAGTGCATCGACGCGGGGGCGAAGGGCTACGTGCTCAAGGACGTCGATGTCGAGGAGTTGGGCCGCACGATCCGTGCGATCCACCGCGGCGAATCGGTGCTGGACCCCAAGGTCACCCGGGCGGTGCTGGAACGCGCCCGCAGCTCCGGTGGTGAGGCGGCCCCGGCGGCGACGGTCCTGTCGGAGCAGGAGAAGGCCATTGTCTCGCTGATCGCCGAGGGGCTGACGAACAAGGAGATCGGGGAGCGCCTCTACATGAGTGCGAGCGCGGTGAAGTTCCACCTCAGCGAGATCATGCACAAGCTCGATGTGAAGCGCAGGGCCCAGGTCGTCTTCAAAGCGGCCGGGGAGCACCTCATCTGACCCTGCGATGCACGGCATGCCAGAGCGTCGAAGGAGAGGGCGGACATGGAGGTACCACCCGCTGCCGACCCTGCCTGGAAGGACATCCTCACCGGCAAGGTCAGGTACCAGCTGGACTTCTTCGCCGCGAAGATCCTGCTGGGGTGGTTGCTGCTCAAAGTGGACAGCGACCGTTCGGACGGCACGCTGGCCGGGTCCGCGCGGGAGCTGCAGAACCTGTTCGCGAGGAACGTCCAGCTGCCCTGTGTCCAGCACGACCTGGCGACGATCTTCGGCGAGACTACCCACCTCGGGTCTGTGAAGGAGGCCTCGGATGAGCGGCTGCATGCGCAGCGTCGAGGACGTCAGCAGGAGCATTGAGCGCGGCGACGCCCTGTTGCTCGCCGGGGACGCGGGGCTGCTCGCCCAGCTTCCGACGGGGAACTGGATCGGCGGCTCGATCCCCTATCTGGTGACCGATGGCGGTGGGGCGGTGGCGCGCGACATGCTCCACGTCACCGAGCTGCCGGACTTCGTCACCGGGGTATCCATCAAGGTGTATGACTCCACCACGATCCGGGAGGTGTACTCCGATGTCGCGAGCAGGGATTTCGGGGTGATCATCATCCCGGCCTCCTGCCCGACGCATCTGGAGTTCGCCCTGCACGCACCCGGGTACCGCGAGTTCGCCGTCCGCCCGTTGGTGGGATGGATCTCCGGCGTGCACCTCGACGAGCTCGGGCGCAGCCGGCCGTCGGTGTTCTGCGGCACCACCGGGGAGCTGGTGGAGGACGGCGCGGTGGTCATGCACGCGACGCTGCCGGCGACGCGCGTGGCGGACGTCCGGGTGGTGAACATCTTCGAGCAGGGCGACGGGGAGAAGATCTCATTTCCCGCCGACGGGTTCGACGTCCGCTCGGCATGGGTGGACGGGGTGGAGACGAACTTCGCCGAGTACATCCGGCGCGAGGGCCTGGACACCCGGGTGCCGCTGGTGGCGGACTTCTACGGGGTCATGGTCAACGTCAGCTTCCAGGCCGTCGACCTGGACAACCGCGCGGTCCGGTTCTACTCGCCGGTATTCGCCGGGCTCACCTACCGCCATGCGAAGCCGGTGGAGAACTACTCCAGGCACCTGCTGGCGCACCTTCCGCAGGACTCCCCGCAGGAGATGGTCTTCTCCTGCAACTGCGTGCTGAACTACTTCTACGCCGAGCCCGAGGGAAGGTGGACGCAGGGAATCACCGGGCCGCTCACCTTCGGCGAGGTGGCCTACCAACTGCTGAACCAGACGATGGTCTACCTGACGATCACCGATCTCAGCGCGCAGGGGCACGAACGCGTGGGGTGAGAAGGGTTGCGGCCGCGCGGCGCACGGACCATGGTCCCGGCCGGCGTGGTCCGCGGTGCGGGCAGAATCCTGGCTGCAGCCCCCGGTTTCCGTGGAGCTGCAGGCAGTGGCGCAGACACTCCCGGTCGACGGCGACCCCGACCGGTTGAGGTCTGACAGGACGGCACGACGGCTGCACACCATGCCCGCTCCGGGTGGACCCGCCGACGGCGGATCCCCCGGTCGGCGGTGCCGACCGCCGACCGCCCTGCGCCGAGGGGATCCACGGGCTCGTGCCATCCCCCTCGTCCGGCTCGACGGCTGGGTCGCTCTCCTCGGTGACCGGCTCGGCCCGAGACCTGCGAGCGGACGCCACCCGCAGCTGCCGGTCCGCCCGAACGTCGCCGAGAAGGAGAAGGTCATGTCCAACAAGATCATCGCCGGGTGCATCAACTGCGGCGTGTGTCTGCCCGAGTGCCCCAACCACGCGATCTCCAAGGGCAAGGGCATCTACGTCATCGACGCGTCCCTGTGCAACGAGTGCGCGGACAACGGCGGGTCCCCCGCCTGCATCGAGGTGTGCCCGGTCGACGACATCATCGTCCTGGTCTGACGTCAGCACGCGGCCGGGGCCGGGCGATGCAGACCATGACGACCGCCGGCGTGGCGGCCAGCGACGCGCTCCGTCGGCCGATCCGTGACCTGCGGATCTCGGTCACCGACCGCTGCAACTTCCGCTGCGCCTACTGCCTGCCGCCGGAGAGGTCACAGCCGGCGTACCTCGCCCGGTCCCGGTTGCTCGACTTCGCCCAGATCACCCGGGTGGGCGCGGCGTGCGCCGCGCTGGGGGTGCACAAGATCCGCCTCACCGGCGGTGAACCGCTGCTGCGCCGGGGCCTGCCGCAGCTCATCGAGGCCCTGGCCGGCATCACCGGGATCGACGACCTCGCCCTGACCACGAACGGGTGGCTGCTCGCCGAGCAGGCGGGATCCCTCGCCCGGGCCGGGCTGACCCGGGTGACGGTGAGCCTGGACTGCCTGGACGAGGAGGTGTTCGGGCGGATGAGCGGGGTGGGCGCCGGCGTCGGGCGGGTGGTCGGCGGGATCCGCGCAGCCCTGGCCGCGGGGCTCACCCCGGTGAAGATCAACGCCGTGATCCGGCGGGGGGTCAACGAGGCGGGCATCGTCCCGCTGGCCCGCTTCGCCCGGGAGGAGGGGGTGACCCTCCGCCTGATCGAGTACATGGACGTGGGCCAGTCCACGACCTGGCGACGGGCGGACGTCGTGACGGCCGAGGCGATGCTGGCGAGCGTCTCGGCCACCTTCCCGCTGGCCGCCGCGGCGCAGACCGCCGGGGCGGTGGCCACCCGGTACCGCTACCTCGACGGCGGCGGTGAGATCGGCGTGATCAGCGCCGTCAGCCGGCCCTTCTGCGACGGCTGCACCCGGGCCCGGCTCACCGCCGACGGCCGGCTGTACACCTGCCTGTTCGCCTCCACGGGGCACGACCTGCGCCCGATGCTCGCCGCGGGCGGGTCGGACGAGCAGTTGCGCGCGGCGGTCAGGGGTATCTGGCAGCTGCGCACCGATCGGTACTCGGCACTGCGATCGGACGGCGCGCAGCGGCGGGGGAGCGTCGAGATGCACCGGATGGGCGGGTGAGCCCCGAGCCGTTCCCGCGGCGTCGCCCTCAGCGGTAGCAGCCGCAGTCCACCCGGTGCCCCAGCTTGTACATGCCGACGTCGGTGAGCACCCACAGCTCGACCGTGGTCCGGGACAGGTTGCACCGGCGGCACCAGTCGGTGGTGGGGTCGCGGGGGACCACCGTGTGCGCGGACCATTCGGCCCGCTCGGGCCCTTCGGCCATGGGGCGGCTCCCGGTGGCGCTGTGGACGGGTGCCTCGATTGTCGGCGCGCCGGCGGCCGTCGGCCACCGGGCTCGTCCGACTTGTCATGTAAACGTTTGCATGTCAGGCTCGGCCGCAGCCGTGGGAGGGAACATCATGCGCGACGGAGTGCAGCTGATCACCTACGTCGACCGCCTCGCCGGCACCCTGAGCGACCTCACCGCGCTGCTCGACGGTCCCCTCGAGGGTGCCTTCACCGGGACCCACCTGCTGCCCTTCTTCGACGCGATCGACGGCGCCGACGCGGGGTTCGACCCCACCGATCACCGCGAGGTCGACCCGCGGCTGGGCAGCTGGGACGACGTCGCGCTGCTGGCCTCGCGCACGCAGCTGGTCGCCGACCTGATCGTCAACCACGTCAGCGACCGCAGCCCCTGGGTGCGCGAGGTCGTCGCGCGCGGCGACGGCTCCCCGTACGCGTCGATGCTGCTGACCTTCGACGCGGCCTTTCCCGCCGGAGCGAGCGAGCAGGACCTGCTGCGCATCTACCGCCCCCGGCCCGGACTGCCCTTCACCCGCGTCGCGCTGGGCGGGCGCCCGCGGTTGCTGTGGACCACCTTCACCGCGCACCAGATCGACCTCGACCAGCGCTCGGACGCTGCCGTGGACTACCTCGAGGAGGTGCTGTCCCGGCTCGCCGCGGGCGGGGTGCGCTGCGTCCGCCTCGATGCGGTGGGCTACGCCGTGAAGACCCCCGGGACGAGTTGCTTCCTCACCGCACAGACCCTCGACTTCGTCCGCAGGCTGTCCGGGCGCGTGCGCGAGCTCGGCATGCAGACGCTGGCGGAGGTGCACGCCCCGCAGGCACTGCAGGAGCGGATGGCCGAGTGCGTCGACTACGTGTACGACTTCGCACTGCCGCCGCTGGTGCTGCACGCGGTGCACTCCGGCGACGTCGAACCGCTGCTCAGCTGGCTGGCCCGGCGGCCACCGAACGTGGTGACGGTGCTCGACACCCACGACGGCATCGGCGTCATCGACGTGGGCCCCGACCCGTCCCTCCCCGGCAGCCGGGGCCTGCTGGGCCCGGCCCAGATCGACGCCCTGGTGGAGGCGATCCACCAGGCCAGCGGGGGCGGCAGCCGGCGGGCCACGGGTGCGGCGGCGAGCAATCTCGACCTGTACCAGGTGAACTGCTCCTGGTACGACGCGGTCGGGCGCGACGACGCCAGGATGTGCCTGACCCGGCTGCTGCAGCTGTTCGTCCCGGGCATCCCGCAGGTGTACTACGTCGGCATGCTGGCCGGTGGTAACGATCTCGCCCTGCTCGAGCGCACCGGGGTGGGGCGGGAGGTCAACCGTCACCGCTACGGGCGGCAGGAGCTCGCCGCGGCGCTCGACGCGCCGGTCACCCGCGCGCAGCTGGCCATGTTCCGCTTCCGCAACACCCACCCCGCCTTCGGCGGATCGTTCACCGCCGCCGCCGGGCCGCAACCCGGTTCGGTGCTGCTCGGCTGGACCAGTGCGGAGCACCACGTGCGGCTGGAGACCGTCCCCGGCCAGTCGGAGTTCACGCTGACGTGGTCGCAACCGGGCGGAACCGGGCAGGCCCGCACGGTCGCCGAGCTGGGGAGCCTGCCGCACGACGCACCAAGCGGGGCGCAAACACGTCGAGTGTGACCAAGTAATCTCTGCTTCTGCGCCAAGAGTCGCGCCAAAACGTCCGCAGTCGCGGATATCCTCGGCGCGTGACGACGTTCCGCATCCGCCAAGCCGCGGAGCTGCTCGGGGTCAGTGACGACACCCTGCGCCGCTGGGCCGACGCGGGTCGGGTTCCGACCGTGACCGAGACCTCGGGGCGGCGAGCGATCGACGGCGCGGCACTCGCCCGCTTCGCCGAGGAGCTGGCCGGGCAGGCCCCCCGGGCCCGGCAGGTGAAGATCGTCGGCGAGTCCGCCCGCAACCGGTTCACCGGGCTGGTCACCAAGGTCATCCGGGACACCGTGATGGCCCAGGTGGAGATCCAGGCCGGTCCGTTCCGGTTGGTGTCCCTGCTCAGCCGGGAGGCGGCCGACGAGCTCGACCTGAAGCCCGGCATGCTCGCCGTCGCGAGCGTGAAGTCCACCAACGTCGTCATCGAGGTACCCGAAGACGAGTGACCCGTTCCGACCCGATCCACCCGACCCGATGCACCCGTTCCGACCCGATCCAGCCGGCCCACCGCCCCTGCCCGCTTCGCCGTCCCGGCCTCGTCAGGAGAGCTCATGCGCCGCCCCGCCTTCACCGTCCTGGTAGCCCTCGGGGCGGTCACTGTCGCCCTGACCGGATGCGGCTCCTCCGCGTCGGGTGCCGGCGCCCGACCCGCAGCAGCCGGCGGGGTCACCGGCTCCGCCCTGAGCGGCGACCTCACCGTCTACGCCGCCGCGTCGCTGACGGGGTCGTTCAAGACCCTGGCCGCCCGGTTCGAGGCCGCGCACCCCGGGGCGAAGATCACCCTGAGCTTCGCCGCCAGCTCGACCCTGGCCACCCAGATCATCCAGGGTGCCCCGGCCGACGTCTTCGCCTCGGCCTCGAAGAAGAACATGGACCAGGTGGTCGCCGCCGGTGAGGCCCGCGCTCCGGTGACGTTCGTGCGCAACGTCATGGAGATCGCCGTGCCGCCGGACAACCCCGCTCACGTCACCGGCGTCGCCGACCTGGCGAGGCCGGGGGTCAAGGTGGCGGTGTGTGCGCAGACCGTTCCCTGTGGCTCGGTGGCCCGGCAGGTGTTCGCCAAGGCCGAGATCACCGTGACGCCGGTGACGAACGAGGCGGACGTGAAGTCCACCCTGACCAAGGTCGAGCTCGGCGAGGTCGACGCCGGCGTGGTCTACGTCACCGACGTGCGGGCGGCCGGCGCCAAGGTCACCGGAATCACCATCCCCGCCGCGGTGAACGCCTCGACCAGCTACCCGATAGCCGCGCTCAGCGGGACGAAGCACTCCGCGCTCGCGGCGGCCTTCGTCAGCTACGTGCTCTCGGCGGACGGCGCCGCGGTGCTCACCGCCGCGGGCTTCGCCAAGCCCTGATCCGGCCGCGGGAGGCGGGCGATGGATCGGCAGGGCCCGCGACAGGCGGTTCCCGGCCCGGTGAGGACCTCACCGGGCCGCGGCGCGGCGGTCGACCGGGCCGCGGCGGGCGGTGGGCTACCCCGTCCGCTGGCCCTGCCTGCGCTGCTCGCCGTGGCGTTCCTGGTGACGCCGCTGGTGGCGGTGCTCGTCCGTGCGCCGTGGCGCGGGCTGCCCGGCCTGCTGTCCGATCCCCACGTGCTCACCGCGCTGCGGCTGTCGCTGGTGTCCGCCACGTTGGCGACGGTGGCGTCGGTGCTGCTCGGCGTGCCGCTGGCGTGGGTGCTGGCGCGCTCGCGCGGACCGGGCGTCAACCTCCTGCGGGCCCTGGTGGTCCTGCCGCTGGTGCTTCCACCGGTGGTGGGCGGCGTGGCGCTGCTGCTCTCCCTCGGCCGGCGCGGGCTGGTGGGGCGGTACCTGGAGTCCGGGTTCGGGGTCACCCTCCCGTTCACCACCGCCGGGGTGGTGGTGGCGGAGACCTTCGTGGCGATGCCCTTCCTGGTGGTGACGGTCGAGGGCGCGCTGCGCTCGGTGAACACCGGCCTGGAGGATGCCGCGGCGACCCTCGGCGCGGGACCGTTCACGATCTTCCGCCGGGTCACGCTGCCCCTGGTCGGGCCGAGCCTGGTCGCGGGCAGCGTGCTGTCCTGGGCGCGGGCGCTCGGGGAGTTCGGTGCCACGATCACCTTCGCGGGCAACAATCCCGGCACCACCCAGACGATGCCGCTGGCGGTGTACGTGGCGCTGGAGGACAACCCGGACTCCGCCATCGCGCTCAGCCTGGTGCTGCTGGTGGTGTCCGTGGCAGCCCTGGCGCTGTTGCGGGAGCAGTGGCTGCGCCCCGTGCTGGGTGGCGGGGTCCGATGAGCCGGCCGGGTGAACCCCACCCGCCGCACGGCGCGGGCGCCGGCTCCGAGGTGGGCCCCGCCGTGCCCGGCCCACCCGCAGCGGGCGCCCTCGACGCCCGGGTGGTGGTGCGCCGTGCGGGCTTCGAGCTGGACGCCCCGCTGTGGGTCGCGGGGGGCCAGGTGCTGGCGGTGCTCGGCCCCAACGGGGCGGGCAAGACCACCCTGCTGAACGCGCTCGCCGGGCTGCTGCCGCTGCACGCGGGGCGCGTCGCCGTGGGCGCCGACACCTGGGACGACCCCGCGGCCGGCCGCTTCGTGCCGGCGGCGGACCGCGCGGTCGGCATGGTCTTCCAGGACTACCGGCTCTTCCCGCACCTCAGCGTGCTGGACAACGTGGCGTTCTCGGCGCGGGCGCGCGGCGCCGGCACCCGGGCCGCCCGCCTGCAGGGGCAGGAATGGTTGCGGCGCATCGGGATCGAGGCGCTGGCCGGGCGCCGGCCGCACGAGCTGTCCGGGGGGCAGGCCCAGCGGGTGGCACTGGCCCGGGCGCTGGCCAGCGACCCGCGGATGCTGCTGCTGGACGAGCCGCTGGCCGCCCTCGATGCCCGCACCCGGCTGGAGATCCGCTCCGAGCTGCGTCACCACCTCAGCGCGTTCGCCGGGCCGAGCGTGGTCGTCACCCACGACCCGCTCGAGGCCCTGGTGCTCGCGGACCGGATCATGGTGGTGGAGTCGGGGCGGGTCACCCAGCAGGGCCCGCCCGCCGAGGTGGCCCGCCGGCCGGCGACCGAGTACGTCGCGCAGCTGATGGGGCTGAACCTCTACACCGGCACCCTCACCGACCGCGAGGCCCACCGGGTGGAGCTGGACTCCGGTGGCACCCTGTACGCGGCCGGCTTCGACCCGGACGCCGCCGCCGGGGCCGACGCCCCGGTGCTCCCCTTGCCGGGCACCCGGATGCTGGTCGTGCTCTCGCCCTCCGCCGTCGCGCTGCACCCGCAGCGGCCCGAGGGCGGTTCGCCCCGGAACGTCTGGTCCGGTCTGGTCACCGGGCTGGAGCTGCTCACCGACCGGATCCGGCTCGCGGTCGAGGGCCGCCCGAGCGCCCTGGTCGACATCACCCCCGCCGCGCTCGCCTCGCTCGGGCTGGACACCGGGCAGCGGGTCTGGCTGTCCGCCAAGGCGACCGAGGTGTTCGCCTATCCCGATCCCGGCCGCGCGCCGCTGGTGCTCTGAGCTGCCGGGACCCGGCGCCCCGACGCGGGGTGCCGCCGCAGCGTGATCGTCGTCGCGACGGCTCCGGGAACCAAGCCGGGGGTGGCGGACATTAGGCTGTGTAGAGCCGCAGAGCGCGGTGCGTGCCGTGGGCCCATCCCGGAGGAGCGAATGGAAAGCCGTAACCCCATCTTCTCGAGAGCGCAGGAGTTCCGGCGCGGGGGGTATGCGACGTTCGATACGCGCACCCCCAGTGCCGACGAGCTGCAGGGCATGTACTCTGCGCCGTCGGCCACCGCGCTGCAGACCGGGCGGATGACCCTGGACGACGTCGTCGTCCGCACCGCCGTCCTGTTCGGGCTGCTGCTGGTCGCGGCGGGTGCGACCTTCGAACTGCTGCAGCCGCAGCAGTTCGGCATCGTGCTGCTGGCCATGGTCGTCGGCCTCGTGCTCGGCCTCGTCAACTCGTTCAAGAAGAACCCCAGCCCGGTACTGATCATGGCGTACGCCCTGGTCGAGGGCGTCTTCGTCGGTGGCATCAGCCGCGCCTACGAGAACGCCTACCAGGGCATCGTCGCGCAGGCGGTGCTCGGCACCCTCGCCGCGTTCGCGAGCATGCTCGTGCTCTACCGGACCGGTCGGATCCGGGCCACCCCCAAGTTCCAGCGGATGCTGATCATCGCCGGGGTCGGTTACCTGGTCTTCGCCGTGGTCAACCTGCTGGGGGCCGGCCTCCACCTGTGGACCAGTGTCTACGCGGGGTCCGGGGTGCTGCCGCTGGCGCTGAGCGCCTTCGGGGTGGCGCTGGCGTCGCTGTACCTGGTGCTCGACTTCGACTACATCGAGCAGGGTGTCCGCAACGGCCTGCCGGAGCGTTACGCCTGGACTGCTGCCTTCGGGCTGGTCGTCACGTTGATCTGGCTGTACCTGGAGATCCTCCGGCTGATCGCGATCCTCAACCGGCGCTGAGCCGGGCCGGGGCGGTGCCGCACCCGTTCGGGTCGGTGTCGCCCCGGTTCGTCCCCGGGCCCGGCGCGGGCCCCGCCGAACCATGGCGGGGCCCGCGCCGCGTTCCGGCCCGGGCACGGGTCGCGGTACAGAGCGGGGACGTCGGACCGGGCCGCTCGCTCCCGCGGCGGCCGGTGGAGGAGCGAGGCCTTGAGCGACCAGGGTGGTGACGGAGCCGACCAGCGGGTGTCGTGGCACCCGCCGGCGGGGGTGCTCGAAGTGCTGGAACTGGTGCTCACCGGGGCGCTTTCCGCGCTGCCGGCCCTCGCGCAACCGCCCCCCGAGCTCGTCGCCGCGGGCGCACCGGGCGGCCTGGTCGTCCGGGACGCCGAGGGCACTCCCGTCGCGGTCTTCGCGGGCGGGCGGCTGCGGCCCGCCCGCGCCTTCGGTCACGGGCCGCTGCGCAGCTGCCGGCGCCGCCCGGAACAGGTGCGAGCCGAGCTGGCCGGGGCGCGTCAGCGTCCCGGGGATGAGCTGGCCGGGGCGCGTCAGCGTCCCGGGGATGAGCTGGCCGGGGCGCGTCAGCGTCCCGGGGATGAGCTGGCCGGGGCGGGGCCGGTGCTGGGGGTGGCGGTCGCCGGGGCGCTGACGTTCGCTGACGTCGAACAGGTCCGGCGCAGGGTCGGTTCCAGCGGAGCTGTCCCGCTCTGGTTCGCCCTGGTGGGGCCGGGCCGCATGGTCGACCTTCCGGCGGAGGCCGTGTGGCGTGCCGTGCTCGGGGCGCAGGCGGACGTCGGCGGGGGGCTGGCGGTGCCACTGGCCCTGCCCGCGCCCGGCCCGCAGCAGGCCGCGGGGGCGGGCGACCGGCTGCTGGAGGAGGTGGCCCGGGCCTACGGTGCGGACGAGCTGCTGGTACCGGCGGCGGCGGCGGGGGCCGCCCTGCACGCCGCCTCGGCGCAGGAGTTGGAGCGGGCCCGCCCGCTGCCGCACCGGCGTGGGGTGACGGTCCTGCTCACCGGGCTGTCCGGTTCGGGCAAGTCCACCATCGCCCGGGCCCTGGCCGAGCGGCTGCTCGTGCACGGGCGACGCAGCGTCAGCCTGCTCGACGGCGACGAGGTGCGCCGGCTGCTGTCCTCGGGGCTGGGGTTCGGCCGGGCCGACCGCGACCTCAACATCCGCCGGATCGGGTTCCTGGCGGCCGAGATCACCCGGCACGGTGGGGTGGCGGTCTGCGCTCCCATCGCCCCGTTCGACCCGGTGCGGCGCGAGGTGAGGCAGCGGGTCGAGGCGGTGGGCGACTTCGTCCTGGTCCACGTCTGCACCCCGCTGGAGGAGTGCGAGCGGCGCGACCGCAAGGGCCTGTACGCCCGGGCGCGGCAGGGGCTGATCGAGGACTTCACCGGGATCTCCTCCCCGTACGAGGAGCCCACCGACGCGCAGCTGCGCATCGACACCACCGGGGTGGCCGTGCACGAGGCCGTGGACAGGGTCTGGGACCTGCTCGGCCGGCGCGGCTATCTCGGCGATAATTGGTCTGATATAGAACCGATGGGGGTGCCTTCCGGTCGCAATCCGGCCGGTTGAGGCCCGTCCCGCACCGCCCCCACCCGTTCCCCTCGGGCGCGCTCGGGCTGTTGACAGCCCCTGGAGGGCGCGGCACGATGCCACCTCACCCGATCGGTGCCCGCGCCGGGCGTCGGTCGGCCAAAGGTTCTGTCCAGGGTCATTAGGCGATTTCCAGGGTCATTGGGGAAGTGATGACTGGCCGGCGGGCGAACTCCCCATCGGGTGCGGCAGCTGCGCTGGCCGCGGTGGCGAGCGTGCCCGCCTCGGTCCCGAGCCTGCCCGATGCGGTGCTGCGCCCGGTCCGCGAGGGGAATGCGTTCGAGTCCACCGTGGAGCATCTGGCCACGGCCATCAGGCTGGGCGTCTTCGCGGCCGGTGAGCGACTGCCGCCGGAGCGCGAGCTCGCCGAGCGCCTGCGGGTCGGCCGGGCCACCCTGCGCGAGGCGATCGGTGCCCTCCGCCAGGCGGGGCTGGTGACCACCCATCGCGGCCGGGGCGGCGGCAGCATGGTCGTCTACCGCGGGCCGCGCCCGGGGGCCACGGGCGCTCCCGGCGCGCCCCGGCTCGGCGTGGCCGGGGGTGGCGCCGAGAGCCTGCCCTGCAGCCGCGACCAGCTCACCGATGTGCTCACCTTCCGGCAGGTGGTCGAGCCCGGCGCCGCCGCGCTCGCCGCCTCCGGCGATCTCACGGCCGAGCAGCGCGCGTGGCTGGTCGAGGCACTGCGCGCGGTGGGGGCCGCCGACGACGACGGGATGCGCCGGGTGGCCGACTCGCGGCTGCACCTGGCCCTGGCCTCCGTGTCGGGCTCGCCGATGCTGGTCGAGGCCGTCACCCAGGCGCAGGCCCGGCTGGCCGAACTGCTCGCGGCGATCCCCGTGCTGCGGGCCAACATCGCCCACTCCGACGCCCAGCACGCCGAGGTGGTGGAGGCCGTCCTGGCCGGTGACGCGGAGCGCGCCCGGACCGTGATGGAGCAGCACTGCGAGGCCACCTCGGCCTTGCTGCGGGGGTTGATCGGATGAGTGTCAGACCCGCCGGCGACCGGTGCACGGCCGGACCCGCCCGCACCGGACCGGATGAGGAGACCTGATGGCAGACCAAGCCACCCGCCCCGCCCCGCTCACCCTCGAGGCGCTGCACGAGCTGGTCGACAGCGGCAGCATCGACACCGTGGTCGTCGCCTTCACGGACATGCAGGGTCGCCTGCAGGGCAAGCGGGTGCACGCGCGGTTCTTCCTCGACGAGGTCGCCGGGCACGGGACGGAGGCGTGCAACTACCTGCTCGCCGTCGACGTCGACATGAACACCGTCGAGGGGTACGCGATGTCGTCGTGGGAGAAGGGATACGGCGACTTCGTGCTCCGCCCCGACTTCGCCACCCTGCGCGCGACCCCGTGGCTCGACGGTTCGGTCATGGTGCAGTGCGACCTGCTGTGGCTCGACGGCACCGCGGTGGCGCAGTCGCCGCGGCAGGTGCTGGCCGCGCAGGTCGCGCAGGCGGCCGAGCTCAACTTCACCGCGCTGTCGGGTACCGAACTGGAGTTCATCGTCTTCGACGACAGCTACGAGCAGGCCTGGGACAGCGGGTACCGCAACCTCACCCCGTCCAACCGCTACAACGTCGACTACTCCATCCTCGGCACCACGCGGGTCGAGCCGCTGCTGCGCGACATCCGCAACGCGATGTACGCGGCCGGGCTGACCGTCGAGTCGGCCAAGGGCGAGTGCAACTTCGGTCAGCACGAGATCGCCTTCAAGTACGACGAGGTGCTGCGCACCGCCGACCAGCACAGCGTCTACAAGACGGCCGCCAAGGAGATCGCGGCGCGGCACGGCAAGTCGCTGACGTTCATGTCGAAGTACAACGAGCGGGAGGGCAACTCCTGCCACATCCACCTCAGCCTGCGCGGGCTGGACGGCACGATGGTCTTCGACGAGGGCAACGGGCGCACCGACGTCTTCTCCAGCTTCGTCGCGGGAGTACTCGCGACGCTGCGCGAGTTCACCCTGCTCTACGCACCGAACATCAACTCCTACAAGCGATTCCAGCCCGACACCTTCGCCCCGACGGCGATCGCCTGGGGCGAGGACAACCGCACCTGCGCGATCCGGGTGATCGGGCACGGGCCGTCGTTGCGGCTGGAGAACCGCGTGCCCGGCGGGGATGTGAACCCCTACCTGGCGTTGGCCGGGATGCTCGCCGGCGGGCTGCACGGGTTGCGCGAGCGGCTCCCGCTCGAACCGGCCCTGGTGGGCAACGCCTACCACGCCGACCGCGAGCACGTGCCGACCACGCTGCGCCAGGCCCGTGACCTGTTCGCCGCCTCGGCGCTGGCCCGCAAGGCGTTCGGCGAGGAGATGGTCGAGCACTACGTGAACGCCGCGGACGTGGAGCTCAAGGCGTTCGAGAGCGCGGTGACCGACTGGGAGCGGATCCGCAGCTTCGAGCGGATGTGACCGGGCTGCGGGCGGGGACCGGCCGGTGGCGAGTGGGAGGTAGTCAATGCCAGTTCACGAGGTGATCGACCCGGCGACGGCCGAGGTGGTGACCACCGTCGAGCAGTTCGACGCCGAGCGCACCGACGAGGCGATCGCCCGGGCGCAGGCCGCCTGGCCCGCCTGGCGCGACGTGGCTCCCGGCGACCGGGCCCGGATGCTGCGGCGCTTCGCCGACGCCGTCGACGGCGCGCGCGAGGAGCTCGCCGGGCTGGAGGTGCGCAACAGCGGGCACACCATCAGCAACGCCCGCTGGGAGGCCGGCAACGTCCGCGACGTGCTGCAGTACTACGCCGCGGCGCCGGAACGCCTGTTCGGCCGGCAGATCCCGGTCGCGGGCGGGATCGACGTCACCTTCAAGGAGCCGCTCGGCGTCGTCGGCGTGATCGTGCCGTGGAACTTCCCGATGCCGATCGCCGGCTGGGGGTTCGCGCCCGCGCTGGCGGCCGGCAACGCCGTGGTGGTGAAGCCGGCCGAGCTCACGCCGCTCACCGCGATCCGGCTCGGGGAGCTCGCGCTCGAGGCGGGCATCCCCGAGGGGGTGTTCCAGGTGCTGCCGGGCAAGGGTTCGGTGGTGGGGGAGCGGTTCGTCGCCCACCCGGCGGTGCGCAAGATCGTCTTCACCGGTTCCACCGAGGTGGGCACCCGGATCATGGCCGGGTGCGCGCCGCAGGTGAAGCGGGTGACCCTGGAACTCGGGGGCAAGAGCGCGAACATCGTCTTCGCCGACGCCGACCTGGAGAAGGCCGCCGCCACGGCGCCGTACGGGGTGTTCGACAACGCGGGCCAGGACTGCTGCGCGCGCTCGCGGATCCTCGTCCAGCGCAGCGTCTACGACCGCTTCCTGGGGTTGCTGGAGCCGGCGGTGCGCGGCGTCGTGGTGAAGGCACCGGGTGCGCAGGACGCGCAGATGGGGCCGCTGATCTCGCCCGGTCAGCACACGGCCGTGCGGGCCTTCGTCGAGGACGCCGTCGAGCCGGTCGACATCGCCTTCCGCGGCAGTTGCCCGCAGGGGCCGGGCAACTGGTACCCGCCGACCGTCGTGCTGCCGCGCTCGCCCGCCGACCGGGTGTGGCGGGAGGAGGTCTTCGGGCCCGTGGTGGCGGTGCTGCCGTTCGAGGACGAGGCGGAGGCGGTCGCGCTGGCGAACGACTCCGACTACGGCCTGTCCGGCTCCATCTGGACCCGGGACGTGGGTCGCGCGCTGCGCGTCGCCCGTGCGGTGGACAGCGGCAACCTGTCGGTGAACTCGCACTCCTCGGTGCGCTACTGGACGCCGTTCGGCGGGTTCAAGCGCTCGGGGCTGGGTCGGGAACTGGGGCCGGACGCCCTGGACTCCTTCACCGAGACCAAGAACGTGTTCATCGCCGACGACTGATCGGGCGCGACGCGCCGCCGGCAGTGGTGACGGAACGGGAAGGAGGGCGCGGCCCCACGCCGTGCCCTGCAGGGTGCCGGAACGAGCGAGGAGAGCAGCGTGGACCGATTCACCGACCGGGTCGCCGTCGTCGCCAGCCGCGGGGGCATCGGCGCGGCATCGTGCCGGCGCCTGGCCGCCGAGGGGGCCACGGTCGTGGTCGTCGACACCAACGTGCAGGCGGGCGAGGCGCTGGCCGCCGAGCTGGGCGGCCTGTTCGTCCAGGCCGACGTGACCAGCCCGGAGGACAACGAGCGCATCTACGCCACGACCGTGGCCGAGTACGGCCAGGTGGACGTCGCCTTCCACAACGCGGGAATCTCCCCGCCCGACGACGACTCCATCCTCACCACCGGGCTGGAGGCGTGGCGGCGCGTCCAGGACGTCAACCTGACCTCGGTGTACCTGGGCTGCAAGGCGGTTCTCCCGCACATGCTCGCGCGCAAGAGGGGCGCGATCATCAACACCGCCTCGTTCGTGGCGACGCTGGCGGCGGCCACCTCGCAGATCTCCTACACCGCGAGCAAGGGCGGGGTGCTCGCGATGACCCGCGAGCTCGGGGTCCAGTTCGCGCGCGAAGGCATCCGGGTGAACGCCCTGTCGCCCGGGCCGGTGGCCACCCCGCTGCTGATGGAGCTGTTCGCGAAGGATCCGGAGCGGGCCGCCCGGCGGCTGGTGCACGTGCCGATGGGGCGCTTCGGCGAGCCGGACGAGATGGCCGCCGCGGTGGCCTTCCTGGCCAGCGACGACGCGTCGTTCATCACCGCGTCGAACTTCCTCGTCGACGGCGGGATCACCGGGGCGTACGTCACCCCGCTGTGAGCACCGGCGGGGCCGGGCGCGAGGATGGCGCCGGGCTCGCGGCGGTTCCCTCGCCCGGGGCGGTTCTACTGGAGGTCGATGCAATGCCAGCCGAGGCACCCGTCATCGGGCTGTCCGCGTACGCGACGCCGGCGTCGTGGGGGGTGTGGTCGGGCGTGGAGGCGGTGCTGCTGCCGCAGTCCTACCCCGACCGGATCCGGGAGGCCGGGGGCATCCCGGTACTGCTGCCGGCGCTGCCCGGGGTCATCGAGGCCGTCCTCCCGCGGCTGGACGCGCTGCTGCTCACCGGCGGCCCGGACGTCGAGCCGAGCCGGTACGGCCAGCAGCCCGGGGCCGATACCCAGCCCCCCAGCCGGCCGCGGGACGAGGCGGAGCTCGGCCTGCTCGCGGCCGCCTTCGCGGCCGGGCTGCCGGTGCTCGGGATCTGCCGGGGGCTGCAGCTGATCAACGTCGCCCGCGGCGGCTCGCTGCTGCAGCACCTGCCCGGCGTCGTCGGCACCGAGCTGCACGCGCCCGAGCCGTCCGTATACGGCGCGCACCCGGTCAAGGTTGCGGACGGCAGCCGGCTGGCGACCGTGCTCGGGCGCACCGCGGTGGACACGGTGCCGAGCTACCACCATCAGGGCGTCGACCGGCTCGGCAGCGGCCTGGTGGCCTCGGCGTGGGCCGAGGACGGCACCATCGAGGCGCTGGAGGACCCGGAGGCGCCGTTCGTCGTGGCGGTGCAGTGGCACCCGGAGGTCGGTGACGACCCGAGCCTGTTCACCGGGCTGGTCGAGGCGGCGAGGGCGGCGACCGCCCGCCGCGCCGGGCGCGGGCGGCGGGCGGCCGATCGCCCCCTGCCGGGGGCCGGTTCCTGAGCCGGGCCCACCGGTCACGGCCACCGGCGCGGGCGGTGGGCCGGTGACCGGGCAGCCGCCGCCGGAGCCGGCACCGCCCGCCGGGTCCGGGCCTGGGCGCGACCCCGCCGGCGACCCGGCTCCTCACCCCGCTCGGGAGCTGGAGCGGGAGCTGGAGCGGGTCGCCGACCGGCTGCGCGTGGTCGGTCCGCGGGTACACGCGCGCACCGATCGGGGCGCGGCGCTGGCCGCGGTGCGGGAGGTCCTGCAGGCGCTGGCCGACCTCGCCGCCGATGCGGAGTCACGGCCCCGCAGGCCGGTGCCCGAGCTGGCCGCCCATGCCCTGGGTGACCAGCTGCTGGTGCTCGGCCACGACGTGCTCGGCTGCGCCGACCCGTTCGCGCTGCAGCAGGCGCGCGACCTGGTGGTGGCCCTGCGCCGCGCGCTGTGACCACCACCCGGCGGGTTCAGCTCAGCCGCTCGTAGATGATGGCCATGCCCTGGCCGCCGCCGACGCACATCGTCTCGAGGCCGAACTGCCCGTCGCGCAACTGCAGGGCGTTCAGCAGCGTGGTCGCGATCCGCGCCCCGGTCATTCCGAACGGATGGCCGAGGGCGATGGCACCCCCGTGCACGTTGAGCCGGTCGGGGTCGACCCCGAGATCCTCGGCGCTGGGGAGCACCTGGGCGGCGAAGGCCTCGTTGATCTCCACGAGGTCGATGTCACCGATGCCCATCCCGGCCCGGGCCAGCGCCTGCCGCGAGGCTTCCACCGGCCCCAATCCCATGATCTCGGGCGACAGCGCGCAGACCCCGGTCGAGACCACCCGGGCCAGCGGGGTCAGGCCCAGCTCCTGCGCCCTGGTGTCACTCATCACCACCAGGGCGGCGGCGCCGTCGTTGAGCGGGCAGCAGTTCCCGGCGGTCACGGTGCCGCCCTCGCGGAACACCGGCTGCAGTGCCTCGACGGCCTCCAGCGTGACCCCCGCCCGCGGGGAGTCGTCGCGGTCGACCATCCGGCCGTCGGGGGTGGTGACGGGCACGATCTCCCGCGCGAAGACCCCGTCGAGCTGGGCCTTCTCGGCCCTGTTCTGGCTCAGCACGCCCCACTCGTCCTGGGCGCGCCGGCTCACCCCACGGATCGAGGCGACGTTCTCGGCGGTCTGGCCCATGGCCATGTACACGTCCGGCATGCCCCCGCTCTCCCGCGGGTCGGTCCACACCTGCCCGCTGCGGGCCAGCTGCGCGCCGCGGGCGATGGCATCGCCGAAGCGGGGGTTGAGCCAGTCGGCGTTGCCCTGCCCCGCACCGGAGAAGCCCGGGTAGCGCGAGACGCACTCCACCCCGGCGGAGATGAACACCTCACCCTCACCCGCCTTGATGGCGTGGAAGGCCATGCGCGTGGTCTGCACGCTGGAGGCGCAGAACCGGTTGACGGTCGAGCCGGGCAACTGGTCCTGGCCGAGCAGGACGGCGACCACCCGGGCCAGGTTCATCCCGTGCTCGCCCCAGGGCTCGGCGCAGCCCAGGTACAGGTCGTCGATCCCTGCCGGGTCGAGCGCGGGTAGCCGGTCGAGCGCGGCCTGGATGACGGTGGCCGCCAGGTCGTCCGGACGGACCCCGGCGAGTGACCCTTTGAACGCCCGTCCGACGGGCGAGCGGACGGCGGCGACGATGACGGCCTCGGGCACGGGGGCTCCTCTCCTCCGCCGCGGTACGGGCGGCGATGCTCACGGGGCAGGGGACCATCCTGCGCCGACGGCTACCTGCTCGGCGAGTCCTGCCGCTCGGCATCCGCGCCGGGGATCGGTGTGCCGGCGGCCTGTGCGCCGGGGGTCTGTGCGGCCGTCACGCCGCCCCCACGCAGCGGTGGCAGCGGCAGCCGGCGCACCAGCACGGCCCAGCGCCCCCTCGGCCCGCGGGCCGAGCCCTCGATCTCGCCGCCGCTGACCTCGGTGCCGCCCGCCGCGGCCGCCCGCGCCGCGGCATGGGCGACGTCGTCCATGCCTTCGCCGCGGCGCACGTCGGGGCGGTGCGGAGCGCGGCCCTCGGGGACCAGCCCGAGCGCCGCGCACACGCTCGGCAACAGCGCCGCCGCGGCCCTCTCGTAGCCGGCACCGGAGGGGTGGAAGCGGTCGGCGGAGAACAGCTCGCCGGGGCGGGCGGCGAACTCCGGCCCGAGCAGGTCTCCGAGCGAGACGGTGCGCCCGCCGGCCTCGACCACGGCGATGGTCTGGGCCGCGGCCAGCTCCCGGCTCCAGCGCCGGGCGAGGTAGCGCAGCGGCTGGGCGATCGGCTCGATGGTGCCGAGGTCGGGGCAGGTGGCCACCACCACCTCGGCGCCCGCCTCCCGCAGTCGGCGCACGGCAGCCTCCAGGCCGCGCACCGCCGCCACCGGCCGCACCCGATGGGTGACGTCGTTGGCCCCCACCATCACCACGGCGACGTCGGGGTGCGGGCAGGTCTGCAGCCAGCGCTCGGCCTGGTCCTCCAGGTGACGCGACTCCGCCCCGACCACCGCAACCACGGTGAGCCGCACCGGCCGCCCCGACACCGCCGCCAGCCCCGCGGCCACCGCCGCCCCCGGGGTCGAGCGCCCGTCCTCGGCTCCCAGCCCGACGGCGCTGGAGTCACCGAGCATGCACATCTCGATCATCGGGCGCCCGGCCCCGCGCCCGGTCCCGCGCTGCCCGGCCGGCGGACCGTACACGCCGGTCCCGTCGGGGCCCTGCTTGCCGAACGGGGTTCCGATCCAGCGCCGGGCCATCCGTGCCTCGACGGTGAGCAGTCCGAACCCGGCGGCGCCGAGCGCGCCGAGCCCTCCGCCGCCGAACGCTGCGGCGGCAGCGATCCGGCGGGCGCGACGTGCGCGGCCCATGGTCCTCCTCCGCACGGGGTGGCTGATCGGGCGGCTGCAGGGACAGCGTCCGGCTGGCTCACACCGTAGCCCGCCGGCCCCGGGCCGGGCGCGGCCATCTGCGACCATGGAGGTCGCACCTGTGCCGCACGCCTGCCGGCGTCGTGTCCGTCGCCAGGTGTCCACCGCGGAAGGAGCCCGACGATGCGGCCAGGCCTGCCCGAGCCCGGCACCACCCCCGCCGGTCCGTCGCCGGTGACCCGGCAGGCGGCACCGCGGCCACCGGTGGCCCGGCCTGCGCGGGCCCGCCCGGACGGCCTGGTCTACGCCGATTCGGTGGTCGACCTGATCGGCGACACTCCGCTGGTGCGGCTGTCCACGGTGACTGCCGGGCTCGCGCCCTTGGTCCTGGCCAAGGTCGAGTACCTCAACCCGGGCGGGTCGGTGAAGGACAGGATCGCCGTGCGGATGGTGGAGTCCGCAGAGGCGGACGGGCGGCTCAAGCCGGGGGGGACGATCGTCGAGCCGACGTCCGGCAACACCGGGATCGGGCTGGCGCTGGTGGCACAGCAGCGCGGCTACCGCTGCGTCTTCGTCTGCCCCGACAAGGTGAGCCAGGACAAGCGCGACGTGCTGAAGGCGTACGGCGCGCGGGTGGTGGTCTGCCCGACCGCGGTCGCGCCGGAACACCCCGACTCCTACTACTCGGTCTCCGACCGGCTCACCCGCGAGATCGAGGGGGCCTGGAAGCCCGACCAGTACACCAACCCCGACGGCCCGGCCAGCCACTACGCCTCCACCGGGCCGGAGATCTGGCGCGACACCGCCGGCCGGGTCACCCATTTCGTCGCCGGCGTCGGCACCGGCGGCACCATCTCGGGCACCGGCCGCTTCCTCAAGGACGTCTCCGCGCAGCGCGCCGGCGGGCCGGTGCGGGTGGTCGGGGTCGATCCGGAGGGCTCGGTCTATTCCGGTGGCAGCGGCCGGCCCTATCTCGTCGAGGGGGTCGGTGAGGACTTCTGGCCGGCCGCCTACGACCCCGCGGTACCCGATGAGATCGTCGCCGTCTCCGATGCCGACTCCTTCGCGATGACCCGCCGGCTGGCGCGCGAGGAGGGGCTGCTGGTCGGCGGGTCCTGCGGCATGGTCGTGGTGGGTGCGCTGCAGGTGGCGCAGCGGCTCGGGCCGCAGGACGTCGTCGTGGTGCTGCTGCCGGACGGCGGCCGCGGCTACCTCAGCAAGATCTTCAACGACCGCTGGATGGCCTCCTACGGGTTCCTGCGTGCCGACGGCCGGGCCACCGTCGGGGATGTGCTGCGGGGCAAGACCGGCCCGCTGCCGACGCTGGTGCACACCCACCCCGGTGAGACGGTGCGCGACGCGATCGAGAGCCTGCGCGAGTACGGGGTGTCCCAGATGCCGGTGGTGAAGGCTGAGCCCCCGGTGATGGTGGGTGAGGTGGTCGGCTCGGTGAGCGAGCGCGACCTGCTCGACGCGGTCTTCAGCGGCAGGGCCGGGCTGGCCGAGCCGGTGGAGCGGCACATGGCGGCGCCGATGCCGCTGGTGGGTGCCGGCGAGCTGGTTGAGGCGGCGCGCACAGCGCTGCAGGGCAGCGACGCCGTGATGGTCGTCGAGGGTGGCAAGCCGGTGGGGGTGCTCACCCGCCACGACCTGCTCGGTTTCGTCACCGGCTGACCGCGGGCCGGCCGGCGGCTGCCGGTCCGGCTACGGCGTCAGCGCACCGTGGCGCCGAGCAGGTTCGCGTTGTTGGAGCCGATCCAGTCACCGACGGCGTCCTTGCGCACCGACTGCCACAGCGAGGCGTCCGCCTGCTTGGCCAGCACCACGATGGACTGCTGGTGATCGGGGCTCCAGCCGGTGCCCGACACCGGGACGGTGAGGAACTTGACGTCGCCGGAGCGCACGTCGCGCAGGGACACCGCCAGGTTCTGCATCTGGTCGATGCTGAACGAGTCGTCCGTGGACAGCGACTTGGTGAGCGCGCCGAGCACGTCGTTGAGCTTCAGCGGGTCGGTGAGCGTGCCCTTGGACATCAGCTTCACCATCACGGCGCGGAGGAAGTTCTGCTGCCGCTTCTCGCGGTCGAAGTCACCGCCGGGCAGGTTGTAACGCTGCCGGACGTAGGTGAGAGCGGTGGTGCCGTCCATGGTGTACGTGCCGGCCTTGATCGTGCCCTGGCTGCTGGACACCGTCTGGGGGACGGTGATGGTGACGCCGCCGAGCGCGTCGGTGATCTGCTTGAACCCGTCGAAGTCGACGATCGCGACGTGGTCGATGCGCACCCCGGTGACCGACTCGACCGTCTGCACCATCAGGGTGGGGCCGCCCCAGCTGAACGCGGCGTTGATCTTCGCCTGGCCGTGCCCGGGGATGGTGACCCAGCTGTCCCGCGGGATGGAGATGATGTACGCGCCCTTCCGGTCGGCCGGGATGTGCACGATCATGATCGCGTCGGTGCGCTGGGCGCCGACCGTCCACTGGCTGGGGTCACCGGCGGAGACCCGGCTGTCGGAGCCCAGCAGCAGGATGTTCGTGGCGCCGGTGGTCCCGGCCTCGGGGGTGGGGCGGGCGGCCTGCGGGATCGCCTTGAAGGGGTCGCCGAAGCGCTCGATGTTGCGGTTGTAGCCGGCCTTCAGCTGCGCCAGGCCGACCAGCCCACCGACGACCAGCAGTCCGAGCAGCCCGACGACGACGCCGAGCGCCGTGACGGCACCGCGCCAGCCGTGCAACCAGCGGCGGCGCCGCTTCGGGCGGGTGCGGCCGGCCGGGTCGACGTCCTGGAACAGCTGCCCGAACGCATCGTCGGGGGCGTTCTCGTCGGCGCGCACGCGGACTTCGCTCACCGGTCCACCCGTCCCGTCCCTCGCATCACCTTGTGTAGTGACGCGATTACGAATTGGTGCGAAAGTAGAGAGGCAACGACTGCTGACAGTGACAAACCTAGGGCAGCGGGGGCCGATCCGTGGCCGCGTTCGCGAAGCGTCACCCATCCGCGGGTGCGCTCACCCAAACGGGTGCCACCCGGCGCCGCGCAGGTCAGCCGGTCGTCGCCGGTGGCTCAGCCGCGCCGCCCGCGGCGGGCCCGCAGGTAGTCGGAGACCACGTACTGGCCGAGCCGGTCCGCAGCCGGGGTGAACACCCGCCCGCCGTTGCGCTGAGCGACGGCGTCGACGAACCGGCGCAGGCCCGGGTCCTCCCCGAGCATGAAGACGTTGATGGCGGCACCGAAGCGGGTCAGCGCGTCGACCTCGAGGACGGTCGCCTCGACCGTCTCGTGCGTCGGCGGCCAGGAGAACAGTGCCACCCCGTCGGCGCTCAGGTGGGCGGTGGGTTCGCCGTCGGTGACCACGAGCACCACCGGCTCGCTGTCCGGGTGCCGGCGCAGGTGCCTGCCCGCCAGCCGCAACGCGTGCTGCAGGTTGGTGCCCTGGACGAAGTCCGGCTCCACCGCCGCCAGGTCCTCCACCGACAGCCGGCCGGCGTAGCGTCCGAAGCCGATCACCTGCAGGCTGTCCTGCGGGAAGCGGGTCGCGACGAGGTGGGCGAGGGCCAGGCCGGTCTGCTTCATCGGCCCCCAGCGGCCCTCGGCCACCATCGAGTACGACAGGTCCACGCAGAGCGCGACCGCTGCCGAGGTGCGGCGCTCCGTCTCGGCCACCGCGAAATCGTCGACGGCGAGGCGTACCCGGCCCGCCCGCGCGCCCACCGGGGTGACCAACGGGGCGCGTGCCGCCGAGCGCAGCACCGCGTTGCTCACCGTGCGGACCACGTCCAGCGGCTGCTCGTCGCCGAACTGCCACGCCCGCGACGCCCCGGTCAGCTCGCCGGCAGCTCCGGCATCGCGCAGGTCGTGCTCGCCCCGGCCGCGGGCCGTCAACTGCTCGAACACCGTGCGCAGCGCCGTCTGCCCGAGCCGGCGCAGCGCCTTCGGCGACAGCTGCACCCCCTGCTCGCCCCGCACCAGCCAGCCCTGACGTTCCAGCTCGCGCTCCAGCCGCTGCAGGTCGCGGACGTCCTGCGCGGCGGCTCGGCCGAGCATGCGCTGCACGGTCTCCACGTCGACGTCGTCCAGGGTCGCTCCCGGATGGTCCTGGCCGAGCTGGTCGATCAGCGCGTCGAGGTCGGCGATCTCCGCCAGCGCACCCGCGGCCTCGGCGTAGCCGAGCGGAGCGCCGCCCTGGGTGCGCTCGCCGCGGTCCCAGCGCAGCTCGGGGCGCAGCGCCCGCAGGTTGTCGGTGAGCGCGGCCAGCTGGGCGGCCAGCGTCGGGTCGCCGAGCGCCTGCTCGACCAGGCCGCCGAGCTCCGCCCGCTGCTGGGGAGTGAGCGAGGCGAGCAGCCGCTCACCGGCGGCGGCCTGCCGGGCCAGCGTCTCGATGAGTTCCTCGACGTTCCCCGGCTGCTCCGGGAACAGCTCGCCGTGCCGCTGCATGAACTGCTCGAAGGCCGCCGTGGTGTCCTCGCCGCGGGCGTGCGCGGCCAGCAGCTCGTTCAGTTCCGAGAGCATCGCGGTGAGCCGGGCGTTCGCCGCGCGGCGCTGCCCGGCCGGGGCCTGCGGGCCCATCGCGGCGAGCGCGTCCCGCAACCCGCGGAACTGGTGGTCCAGGACGTCGCCGCGCAGCTCGTCGAGGATCTCGCGGTAGAGCCGCCCCGCCTGCGGGGAGGTCCACTCGTAGTCGGCGAGCTCGCGCACCGCGGCCGCCGTCGACCGCGGCAGCGCGTCGAGCCGGGCCTCGGCGAAGCGCGCCCGGTCGGTGTCGAGCGGGGCGAGCGCGTCCCGCTCGGCGGCCAGTGCCTGGTCGAGCCGGGCGGCGGCCCGGGTGATCGCCCCGTCGAGCCGGCCCCGGCGGGCGGCCTCGCGGCGCATCCGGGTGGCCCGGGCGCGCAGATCGTCAAGGCCCTGCCGGTTCAGCCCGCCGTGGTCGTCAGGCAGGCCGCGGCGCAGCATCTCGCGCAGCGCCTCGCGCAGGCTGCCCCCGGCCAGCACTTCCTCGCCGAGCGCATCGAGGGCTGCCCGCACGTCGTAGGGCGGCGCCAGCGGGTCGGACCCACCGCGCCACGGGCCGTACCGGTAACCGCGGCGGGGACGGGGGGCGGGGGTCACCTCATGACGGTACGTGCCCGCCCCCGTCGGGCGCATCCGCTGGTGCCGGGCCGATCCGCACCCCGGCGGCCGGCGCCACGTGGCTCAGCCGGGTCCGGGGCCGTCGTGGTCGCCGTAGACCACCCGGCCGTCGTCCAGCACGTCCTTCGCCAGTCGCCGGGTCAGGTGCAGCCCCTCGAGCACGAACTCGACCGCGGACGCCGCCTGCGCCGGGGTGGGGGCCTCGTCGATGCCCAGCCGGTGCAGCACCTGGCCCAGCCCGGGGACGGCCCCGACCTGCTGCAGCAGCTGGGCGGCGGCCACCGCGTCCCCGGTGGTGACCCCGTGGCCGTCCTCGACGAGGTGCACGAAACCGGACAGGTCGAGCCCGCCGAGCCGCGACCGCCATGTCTCCGCGACGCTGCGGCGCAGCAGGTGGGCGAGCACCTCCGTCTCGCGGCCCTCGCTGTCGGCCTCGAACTCCACCTTCCCGCGCAGGGTCGCGGTGACGCTCTCGGTGTCGCCGACGCGGGCCACCGGTTCGGGCTCGCCCAGCAGCGCCGCCCGGCGCAGGGCGGCGGCGGCAACGGTCTCCGCGGCGGCGATCGCGAACCGCGCCGACACCCCGGAGCGGGCGTCCACCGCGGGCGACTCCCGCACCGCGCGGGTGAAGCGCGCCAGCACCTCCAGCAGGTGCTCGGGCACCTGCGCGACCAGCGCCGCCTCCTGCCGGAGCAGGTCGAGCTCCAGGTCGAGGTCGAGCGGGTAGTGGGTGCGGATCTCGGCCCCGAACCGGTCCTTCAGCGGGGTGATGATCCGGCCCCGGTTGGTGTAGTCCTCAGGGTTGGCGCTGGCCACCAGCAGGATGTCCAGCGGGAGCCGCAGCACGTACCCGCGCACCTGCACGTCGCGCTCCTCGAGCACGTTCAGCAGCGACACCTGGATCCGTTCCGCGAGGTCGGGCAGCTCGTTCACCGCGAAGATGCCACGGTGGGTGCGCGGGACGAGCCCGAAGTGGATCGTCTCCGGGTCGCCCAGGGTGCGGCCCTCGGCCACCTTGATCGGGTCGACGTCGCCGATCAGGTCGCCCACCGAGGTGTCCGGCGTGGCCAGCTTCTCCGCGTAGCGCTCGCTGCGGTGCACCCAGGCCACCGGCAGGTCGTCGCCGAGCTGCGCGGCGCGGCGGCGGGACGTCGGCGTGATCGGCTCGAACGGGTGCTCGTGCAGCTCGGCCCCGCCGATCACCGGCGTCCACTCGTCGAGCAGCCCCACCACGGTGCGGATCAGTCGGGTCTTGCCCTGCCCGCGCTCGCCGAGCAGGACGACGTCGTGGCCGGCGAGCAGGGCGCGCTCCAGGTCGGGCAGCACGGTCTCGTCGAACCCCACCACGCCGGGGAAGCGGTGCTCACCGGTGGCGAGCCGGGCCAGCAGGTTGTGCCGCACCTCGTCCTTGACGCTGCGGTGCACATGGCCCGCGGCGCGCAGGGCCCCGAGCGTGGCCGGCAGGCCGGCGGGCGGGACGGGGAGGCCGCCGGGGCGGGCGGTGGCCGGGCCGGGGGAGGCGCTGCGGGAGTCGCTCACCCCTGGACGGTACGTCGGGCCCGCGAGCCGGCGCACCTCGTGAGTGCACCCGCCCGGCGGTGATTCAGCCCGGCAGCGGCCGGGGAGTGCCGCAGCGCCAGGCCCAGGCCGCCTCGGCGGGCTTGCCGCACGACGCGGGGCGCTCGGGCAGCGCCTCGCGCCGGACCTCCACCTGCCAGTGCCGGCCCGCTGCCGCCCAGGTGGTGTCCCAGACCGGGCCGGGCCGGGTGGGCGGGCGGCGCTCGGTGGCGGGGGCCAGCGGTACCACCTCGGCGTCCCCGGCCACCCCGAGGTGAAGGCGCAGGGCGCACTCCGCCGCCTGCTGCTGCTGGCTCAGGTGGCAGTGCCCGCGGAGCAGGTCGGTGACCACCTCGCCACGCCCGCGGGCGGCGGCGAGTTCGGGCAGCCGGGCCGGCGGCACCCGCCCGTAGAACGCCCCCTCGGGGAGGGCGATCACCACCCCGCCGAGCCGGTGCCCGCCGGTGTGCGAGACCTCCCAGGTCGCCCCGGGGTGGCTCGCGTCCAGGTCTTCGGCGAGCGGGCGGCCGAGCCGCGCGCAGCAGGCGTCGCGCAGGCCGTGCGTGCACACCGCCCACACCGGTCCCGGGTCGTGCCAGCCGTGCGCGGCCCACCCGCCCGGGCGCCGGCCGGCGCCGAGCTCGGCCAGGTCCGCCAGATCGGCCAGGTCCGCGAGGTCGGCCAGGTCGGCGAGGTCGGCCAGGTCGGCCGCCGAGCCCAGCCGGCGGGCGAGTGCCCAGCCGCCCGGGCCGGTCCAGGCCAGCAGTACCCACGGGTGCGGTGCCGGCCCGCCCACCGGTTCGGCCCGGTGCCGCCGGGCGGCCAGCACCGTGACCCCGGCGCCCTCGGCGGCCCGCTTCAGCGACGCCCCCAGCCCGTTGGGCCAGGCGGCGTCGGTGAAGGGATCTCGCCCCCATGGCCCGGGGTGCTCCACCAGCAGCCAGGCACGGCGCTCCGGGGCCGTGCCGGCCAACGGCTCACCGGCGGCGCGGCTGGCCTCGGTGCAGGCCGGGAGCTGGCCGGCCGCCGCAGCTGCCGGTGCCGGCGTCGGTCGTGCCTCGCTCACCGGCCCAGTCCACCACAGCCGGTGCCGGCCGGTGCCCCTCCCCCCTCACCTCCCCCCAGATGCGGCGGACGCCGCCGGGTCGCCGGTGGTGGCGGCCGGGTGGTTCCGGCGGGAGGCCCACGCTGGATGGGTGGACCCGCGTGCGCCGGGGTATGGTCCGCGGGGGGCGGCAAGCCTGTCGGTTGCTGCCGGGGCGGGGTGGTGACAACGCGGAGAGGTGGACGTGTTGGGCGAGGGTGCGTGGACCCCCACGGTGGGGGCGATCACCCTGGTGGTCGCCGATCTTGAGGCGTCGAAATCCTTCTACCTGAGGGCCTTCGGGGTGGCGCCGAGCTTCGAGACTCCGGACTCGGTGGTGTTCCGGTTCGGCCCCGTGATGATCAATCTGTTGCACCGCTCGTCCGCCGACGAGTTGCTGGCGCCCGCTGCGGTGGGGGAGGCCGGAGATCCTGCACGGATCGTGTTCACCGTCCAGGTGCCGGACACCGACGTCTACTGCGCCGAACTGACCGGCCGCGACGTCACTCTGCTCAACGGGCCGATGACCCGGCCGTGGGGTCCGCGCACGGCCTCGTTCACAGACCCCGACGGCCATGTCTGGGAGATTGCCTCGTAGTGCCGTGCGGTGGCGATGTCGAGAACGGCTCGCCGGCCCCGTCCTTGGTGGTACGGGGCTGCCTGCCGGCGGCTCCGGGCCGACGGAAGAGGAGGGCACCATGCCCCGTTTCATGCTGCTGCAGAACTACGAGGGCGGCGCCGGCTGCGACCTGCCGATGCATGAGTGGGAGCCGCAGGATGTGGCCGCGCACATCCGGTTCCAGGTCGACCTGAACGCCGAACTGGTGGCATCCGGGGAGTTCGTCGACGGGCAGGGACTGGCCGGGCCCGACCTGGCCAAGGTGGTCACCTCCGACGGCGTCGCCGCGCCGGTGATCACGGACGGCCCCTACCTGGAGGCCAAGGAGTTCCTCGCCGGTTACCGGATCGTCGACGTGGAGTCCCTCGACCGGGCGCTGGAGATCGCCGCGACCACCTCGGCGGCGCCGGGCCCGAAGGGCGCTCCGATCATGCAGCCGATCGAGGTGCGCGAGATCCTGGCCGTCCCCGTCCCGGACGCCTGACCGCCCGCGGCCGCCGCGCCGGGCCGGACCGTTGGGAGCGGACCCCGCCGAGCACCTGCTGCGCGACCTCGCGCCGCAGGTGCTCGGCGCGCTCACCCGGCGCTGGGGGGACTTCGCGGCCTGCGAGGACGCCGTCCAGGAGGCGCTGCTCGCGGCCGTCACGGCGTGGGCCGGTGGCGTCCCCGACGACCCGCGGGCCTGGTTGACCCGGGTGGCGCAGCGCCGGCTCGTCGACCACTACCGCAGCGACCTGGCGCGCCGCCGGCGCGAGCAGCAGGTGACCCGGGCCGAGTCGCCGGCGCCGGAGGCCGGCGGTGGCGACGACACCCTGGTCCTGCTGCTGCTGTGCTGCCACCCGAGCCTGACCCCGGCCTCGGCGGTCGCGCTCACCCTGCGGGCCGTCGCCGGGCTGACCACGGGAGAGATCGCGCGCGCCTTCCTCGTGCCGGAAAGTACTATGGCGCAACGGATCTCACGGGCGAAGCAGCGGCTGCGCGAGCAGGCGAACCCGTTTGCACTGCCCCCTCCCGAGGAGCTCCCCGAGCGGCTGCGCATCGTCCTGCACGTGCTGTACCTGGTCTTCAACGAGGGCTACACGAGCACGAGCGGGGAGAACCTGCACCGCGTGGAGCTGTCGGCCGAGGCGGTCCGGCTGACCCGGCTGCTGGTCGCGCTGCGACCCGAGGACGCGGAAGCGACCGGGCTGCTCGCGCTCATGCTGCTCACCGACGCGCGGCGCCCGGCGCGGACCGGGCCCCGCGGTGAGCTGGTGCCGCTCGCGGAGCAGGACCGCTCGCGCTGGGACGCCGGACTGGTCGCCGAGGGGGCGGCGCTCGCCGCCCGGGCGTCGGCCCGGCACCCCTTGGGGGAGTACGCGATCCAGGCGGCGATCGCCGCCGTGCATGACCGGGCGCCGTCCGCGGAGGCGACGGACTGGAGGAAGGTGCTCGGGCTGTACGAAGCCCTCGAACGCCTCTCCGGTAACCCGGTGGTCTCGCTGAACAAGGCGGTCGTGGTCGCCATGGTCGAGGGCCCCGTCCCGGCGCTGGAGCTGCTCGCGGCGCTCGAGGGCGGCCGGCTGGCCGGCAGCCACCGGCTGGACGCGGTCCGGGCGCACCTGCACGAGATGGCCGGCGACCGCGCGGCGGCAGCGGCGGCCTACGCGCGGGCGGCGCGGCGGACCACGAACCGCGCCGAGCGGGACTACCTCACCCTGCGTGCCGCCCGGGCCCGTCTGCCTGAGCCGGGCGCCCGGTAGCCCAGAAGCCCGGAGACCGGTGCGGCTCCGGATCGTGTCGTCTCACTATGTGACATGCGTGTCTCGCCATTCGACCAGAAGGCTACCGTGGTGTTCGATACCAGGGTCCGACGGCCGGCACCTGCTCGAGGGCACGGACACGGGAGGATTCGATGCGGCTGCTGGAGTGGGATGCCGTTACCTATGACCGGCTTCCGCTGCCCCACGAGCGGTGGGGCAGCGGGGTCATCTCGCGGCTGAGCCTGCGCGGGGACGAGACCGTCGTCGATCTCGGTTGCGGCACCGGTCGCGACGTCGAGCGGCTCCTGACGGCGTTGCCCCGCGGCCGGGTCATCGCGGTCGACGGGTCGCGGCAGATGGTGCAGGCGGTGCGGGACCGGCTCGGCGAGCGGCTGGCACGGGTCGACGTCGTCCAGGCGGATGTCCGTGCCCCGCTCGAACTGCAGGTTCCGGCGGACGCCGTGATGAGCGTGGCCACCCTGCACTGGCTCCCCGACCATGCCGCGGTCTTCGGGCACGTGGCGGGGGCGCTGCGACCGGGCGGGCAGTTCGTCGCCGAAGCGGGCGGGCACGGCAACTGCTCGCGCTTCCGCCGCGCGCTGGCTGCGGTGAGTGGCGATGACGGCGCCGCGGTGTGGACCTTCCCGACCCCGGACGAGACGGTCGACAACCTGCGTTCGGCAGGGTTCGACGTCACCGATGTCGCGCTCGTCCCCGACCCGGTCCGCCTCGCGGACGGCGAGCAACTCCTGACCTACCTGGCCACGGTGATGCTCGGCGCGCAGTTGCGTGAGCTGCCCCCCGAGCAGCACCGCCCGTTCGTCGAGGCCGTCGCCGCTCACCTGGGCGAACCTGTCATCGACTACGTCCGGGTCCAACTCCTCGCCCGGAAGCCGCTCGATCCTCGCTGAGTCCCCACCCGTCGCCCCCGCCGAGAGCCGCCATCCTCGGATCCGCAGAGCTCGGTCTCCCTCCGACCCGCCGTCCCAGCGCGTCGTCATGATCGGATGGGCCCGCATCGGTGGCTTCCGTGCGCGGCACTGCCGAGTGCGTGTCAATCCTCCTGCGTGCTCACGCCGAGGCCGATCGGGCAGCTCAGGCCGGTCGAGTGAGTGGGGCAATAGCCGTTCGGGACCTTGTGCAGGTACTGCTGGTGGTAGTCCTCGGCGTAGAAGAACTCCCCCGCCTCGGTGGCCTCGCGGCCTTCGGTGGTGATGCCGGCGAAGCCCGCCTCGCGCAGTGCCCGGCCGAAACGGGCCCGGGTGGCCTGGTAGCCGGCGCGCTGCTCGGGGGTGGTCCAGTACACCGCCGAGCGGTACTGGGTGCCGAGGTCGTTGCCCTGCCGGAAGCCCTGCGTCGGGTCGTGCCCCTCCCAGAAGCGGCGCAGCAGCTCTTCCGTGCTCACCCGGGCGGGGTCGTAGGCGACCAGCACCGTCTCGGCGTGGCCGGTGCGGCCGGTGCACACCTCCTCGTAGTCGGGGTTCGGGGTGTAGCCGCCCTGGTAGCCCACCGCCGTGGTCACGACCCCGGGCACGGTCCAGAACGCCTTCTCGGCACCCCAGAAGCAACCCATCGCGAGGTAGAGCACCTGGGTGCCCGCGGGCCAGGGGCCCTGCAGGGGTGTCCCCAGCACCGCATGCGTGGTGGGGACCGCGTACGTCCGCCGGGCGCGGCCGGGCAGCGCCTGGTCGGGGCTGACCATCGTGGACTTCGGGTGGGATCCGAACAGCACCTGTGGCTCCTCTCGGGTGGACCGGGGCGCATCGGGTGGCGCGGCCGTCGCGGGTGGCGTCGGCAGACGGTGACAACACCGGCCGCCGCGGTTCGGTTCCCGCTCCGGGTGGACGGCTACCGGGGGGAGGGGTGGAGAATGGTCAGCATGCTGATTAATAGCGGGCGATCCCCCCGGCGGACTCGTGGCGGGGGGGCGAGGTGATGGACCCGGCGCAGGCGCCGGACGCCGACCGGAGGCGCTGGCTGGGCCTGATCGTGATCGGCCTGGGCATCTCGATGATCATCGTCGATGCGACCATCGTGAACGTCGCCGTCCCCGCGATCATCCGCGACCTGCACCTGACCTCCACCGACGCCCAGTGGGTGAACGAGGTCTACGCCCTGGTCTTCGCCGCCCTGTTGCTCACCTGGGGGCGGTTGGCCGACCGGGTGGGGCGGCGGCGGGTGTTCCTGGCCGGGGTGGCGGTGTTCGTCGTCGCCAGCCTGCTTGCCGCGATCTCCGGGTCGGCCGTCGAGCTCATCGGAGCCCGGGTGCTGCAGGGGGTGGGTGGGGCGATGATCCTCCCCACCACGCTGTCGCTGCTGAACGCGACCTTCCGCGGCAAGGACCGGGCGCTCGCCTTCGCCGTGTGGGGCTCGACGATCGGCGGGACGGCGGCTCTCGGGCCGCTGCTCGGTGGCTGGCTGACGACGACCTTCAGCTGGCGTTGGGCCTTCGGGGTGAACCTGCCGCTCGGGTTGCTGGTCTTCGCCGGGGGGCTGGTCCTGCTCCGGGAGTCGCGCGAGCGCACCGCGGCCCGCGGCGCCGACCTGCTCGGGGCGCTGCTGTCGGTGCTCGGGTTCGGCAGCCTGGTCTTCGCCCTGATCGAGGGCCGCAGCTACGGCTGGTGGAGGCTGACGCGCCCGTTCGACCTCGCCGGGGTCGGCTGGCCGGGACAGCTGTCGCCGGTCGCGGTGGCAGCCGGCGTCGCGGTGGTGACGCTGGGGGGTTTCGTGGCCTGGGAGCGGGCCCGTGGCCTGGCCGGCAGGGTGGTGCTGCTCGACCTCCAGCTGTTCCGGATCACCTCCTTCCGCAACGGCAACATCGCCGCGATGATCGTCAGCCTGGGGGAGTTCGGGCTGCTGTTCGCCCTGCCGTTGTGGTTCCAGAACGTCCGCGGTTACAGCGCGTTCGAGACCGGGCTGGCCCTGCTGCCGCTGGCCACGGGGTCCTTCGTGGCCAGCGGTGTCGCCGCGCTGCTGGCCCGCCGGCGGGGGCCGGCACTGGTGGTGCGGCTGGGGATCCTCGCCGAGACCGTCGGCATCGCCCTGGTCGGGGTGGTCATCTCACCCACCAGCGCCTGGTGGGTGAGCGTGCCCTTCCTGTTCGTCTACGGGCTCGGCGTGGGGCTGGCAACCGCGCAGCTCACCGGGGTGGTGCTGGCGGAGGTGCCGGTGGACCGCGGCGGACAGGCCTCCGGCACGCAGAGCACGACGCGGCAGGTGGGCTCGGCGCTGGGGATCGCGGTGCTCGGCACGCTCCTGTTCACGTCCCTGGCCGCGGACCTCACCGGGCGGCTGGAGCAGCGGGCGGGGCTTCCGCCGGCACAGGCCGAGCAGGTGGCCCGGGCCGTCCGTGACAGCGCCGGGGCCGCGATCAGCGGGCTGGCCGCCCAGCCCGGCGGGCAGCTGCTGGCGCAGGCGGCCCGTGACTCCTTCACCCGCGCCACCCGCTGGACGGCCTTCGGCGCGGCGGGCTTCCTCGCGCTCGGGCTGCTGTCCACCGTCGGGCTGTCCGCGGCGGGCGTGACCGGTGGCGGCGAGACCGGGGGCGAGGCTGAGGGCGAGACCGAGGGCGAGGTCGGGACGACCGCGCTACACCACGACGGCGCTGTCCTGGGTCGCGACGGCCGGGTCGTGCTCCCCCCACAGCCGGGCCAGCAGCCGGACCGCCTCGCGCAGCCCGGCCGGGGAGGCGGTGAACGGTAGCCGCAGGCGGGTCTCGAACCCGCCGTCCACGCCGAAGCGCGGGCCCGCGGTCAGGCCGAGCCCCAGCGCCCGGGCCGAGGCGGCCAGCGCCGAGCTGCGGGGGGTCGGCAGCCGCACCCACAGCGCCAGCCCGCCGTCCGGCAGGGGGGCGCGCCAGCTCGGCAGCTGCTCGCCGAGCGCCGCCTGCAGCACCAGGCAGCGCTGCGCCACCTCGGCCCGGCGCTGCGGCAGCCAGTCACCGATCTGCTCCAGCAGGCGGACCGCGGTGAGCTGCTCCAGCACCGGGCCGGCGAGGTCCTGGGCGGCGCGCAGCTGCACCAGCCGCCGGATCAGGGCAGCGTCGGCCCGTACCCAGCCCACCCGCAGGCCACCCAGAAGATCTTGCTCGCCGAGCCGACACACACCGCGGCGGAGCTGCGGGTGAGGGCGGGCCAGGGGGCCGGCAGCGGGCCGGCAGGCAGCCCGAGCTCGGCCCGCAGGTCCAGCTCGGTGGTGGTCTCGTCGACGACCGCCGTGACCCCGGCGTCGGCGAGCAGCCGTGCCACCCTCCCCCGCGGCGGGCCGTCGAGCAGCCGCCCGGTCGGGTTGTGGAAGTCCGGCATCAGGTAGGCGATCGCGGGGGCGGTGCGGGCCAGCACCTCCCGCATCCGGTCGGGGTCCCAGCCGTCCTCCATCGGGAAGGCCACCGGACGGCCGCCGAAGCGGCGCACCGCGTCGACGGCCAGCGGCCACGAGGGATGCTCGACCAGTACCCGGTCGCCGGGGGTGACCAGCGCCTCGAGCGCCAGCCGCAACGCCTGCGTGGCGCCGGTGGTGACCAGCACCTGCTCGGGCGTGGTGGGCAGCCCGCGGTCGGTGTAGCGGGCGGCGATCCGGGCCCGCAACGCGGGCACGCCAGCGGTCATGTAGCCGTGCCCGGGCAGGTAGCGGGGCAGCTCCGACAGCGCCGACTCATAGGCCGCGTACAACCCCGGCGGCGCCTCGAACGAGGCGGTGGACAGGTCGGGGATCGGCCCGGGGACGCCGTCACCGGCGTGCACCGGCCAGGGTTCCTGGGGGTCGGCCCCGGGCAGGGTGGTCCAGGTTCCCGCGCCGTGGTGGCCGGCGGCGAAGCCCGACTCGCGCAGCACCCGGTAGGCGGCCGTGGTGGTGGTGCGGCTGGTGCCGACGGCCTCGGCCAGCACCCGCTCCGACGGGAGCACCGTGTGCACCGGCAGCCGCCCGTCGAGGATGAGTCCGCGCAGCCGCTGGGCGAGTGCGAGGTAGGCGGGCTCCGGGCCTCCCCCGCTGCGCCAGCCGCGCAGCTGCACCTCCAGTTCGCGGACGCCGGCACGCTGGACGGGGCGGTGGAGGGCGCTCACCCGTCCACTGTTCAGTGGGTGGCCATGGAATGCAAGGCCAATTGCCGTCACGCTGCGACCATGTCCACCACCCGGCCCACCACCTCGCCCACGCCCCGGCACCCCGACCCGCCCGCCCGCCGACCTCCACCCCGGGCAGTGGCCCGGCCCTGGCAGTGGCTCCGCAGCGGGAAGGGGCTCGGCGGCGGGCACCGGCTGGGGCGGCGGCTGACCCAGCTCTACGCGGGGCTCGCGGCGTTCGGCGTGAGCATGGCGCTGATGGTGCGGGCCCGGCTCGGGGTGATGCCGTGGGACGTGCTGCACCAGGGGCTGGCGCCGCGGGTGCGGCTGTCCCTCGGCGACACCACCATCGCCGTCGGGGTGCTCGTGCTGCTGCTGTGGATCCCGCTGCGGCAGTGGCCCGGGGTGGGCACGGTCAGCAACGTGGTGGTGATCGGGGTGGCGGTGGACGCCGCGCTGAGGGTGCTGCCCGCGCCGGTGGGCCTCGGGGGGAGGGTGGCGTTCCTGGCTGCCGGGGTGCTGCTCAACGCCGTGGCGACCGCGGCCTACATCGGGGCCAGGCTCGGCCCCGGGCCGCGTGACGGCCTGATGACCGGGATCGCGCGCCGCACCGGGTGGCCGATCTGGCAGGTGCGCACCGCGATCGAGGTGAGCGTGGTCGCCGCGGGGTGGGCGCTGGGCGGCAACCTGGGGCCCGGAACGCTCGCGTACGCGCTGGCCATCGGGGCGCTGGTCCACCCGCTGCTGCCGCGGCTGGCCGCCCGCGAGGTCCAGGTGCGGGCGGGGACCTAGCGGCGCAGGGTGTCCGAGGGCGACTCCCCCCAGCGCTTGCGGTACAGCACGGCGAAGTTGCCCAGGTGGTGGAACCCCCAGTGCTCGGCCACCTCGGTGACCGTGATCCCGTCCGCAGGCTGCGCGTCGGTCAGCTCCTCGCGGGCCCGCTCCAGCCTGCGGTTGCGCAGGTAGAGCATGGGCGAGACGCCGAGCTCCTCGCGGAAGCCCACCTGCACCGAGCGCACCGAGGAGCTCACCTGCCGGGCCAGCTGGGTCATGGTGACCGGCTCGCTGAGGTGTTGCTCGAGGTAGTCCATCGTCTGCCGCACCACCCGGCGCCCGGGCGGGGTGGACGGGCGGGCCAGGTGCGCGTGGTAGCTCGACGGGTGGATGGTGAGCAGCGCGCTCATCAGGAACTCCTCCAGCGGCCCGATGCCCAGGCCGCGGTGCACGAGTGACCCGCTGTAGTAGACCTCGGTGTGCAGCAGCTGCACCGCGCCGTGCCAGCGCATCGCGGCGTCGGTGGTGAGGTCGAACTCGGGCTCGAACTCCAGCGCCTGGTCCAGGCTGCGGCCCACCAGCCGGGTCAGGTAGCGCTCGAGTGCCTCCTGCTCCATCCGGACCACCAGCTGCGGGGAGTCGTAGTCGAACCGCATCGCCAGCTGCTCGCCGGGGTTGGTCACCAGCGCCCGCACCGGCCCGGCCTCGAACGCGCGGCCCCTCACCGTGCCGGTGGCCAGCCCGTTCATCGGCATGTGCACGGCGTAGTAGCTGCCGCTGCGGTGCACGTCGAGCGAGGCCCCCACCGACAGATCGACGTAGAGCAGGCTCACCTCGCGCAGCCGGACGCCGTGCAGGCTCGCCGCGAACGTGCGGGCGGCGACCTCGCCGGGGGTCAGCCGCAGCGGGGCGAAGGCCCGGCCGAGCAGCCCGGCGGCCTCGGCAGGGTCCTCGGTGTAGAAGATCTCGTGGCCGGCCAGGGCGGGCGGAACGCCCCGTGAACGCACCCGGCGGCGGACCGGGTCGGTGGTCCTGCGGGTGTCGATGAAGCCCAGCCGGGACAGCCGCGACGTCGCCCGATCGGCGGTCGCGGGGGAGGAAGTTCGCTCCGGCGGCACCATTGCTGCGCAATCCTGACAGTCGGTGCGCGTTCGCGATAGGCGCAGCAAGGTAGTTATGCCTAACCTCACTAACCGCGGCGGTTCATTGGTGATCAAGATCACACCCAACCGTCGTGCAGCAGCGGCGCCGGCCCACCCCGGGTCCACCCGCCGCCGTCGTGCGAGGAGGCCCGATGGCCGTCGTCCAGCCGATCCACCCGCAGCAGCCCGCCCAGGCGCTGGCCGCCCGGCTCGAGGATCCGGCCGTGGCCGCCGCGCTGCACCGGCTGCTCGACCACGCCGACCTGCTCGCGATCCTCGTGGTCGGCCTCAGCGGCTTCATCAGCCGCAGCGAGACGATCAGTGACTCCCTCGCCGACGGGGTCACCGAGTTGCGCGGCATCGGCGCCGGGGCGGGGCTGCCGTCACCCGGGGAGCTCGCCACCCTGCTGCAGCAACTGCTCACCCTCACCGGCCCGCTCACCCACTCGCTGCCGGCGCTGGAGCAACTGCTCACCTCCGACCTGGCGGACCCGCGGGTGATCGAGACCGCGTCGATGGCCTCCCGGGCGATCATCGCGGGCGGCAGCGGACCCCGGGCGACGCCCGTGACGGGCATCCTCGGACTGCTGCGCGCGCTGCGGGACGAGGACGTCTCCCACGCGCTCGGCTTCGTCCTCGGCATCGCCAAGTCCCTCGGCCAGGAGCTGCGCGCGCCGGGCCGCGCCCAGGGCGGCTGAGCGCCGCCGGCCCCCGAACGTCGCCCGCACCGCACAGCAGTCGCCTGCAGCGCACAGCAGTCGCCTGCACAGCACGGCCGGAGTCGGATCAGCGAGAGGAAGAACAGATGTCGTCGGTTCTCTGGTTCCAGGGCGGGGCCTGCAGCGGCAACACCATGTCGTTCCTGAACGCGGACGAGCCGAACGTGGTGGACCTCATCACCGACTTCGGCCTCGACCTCATCTGGCACCCCTCGCTCGGTCTCGAACTCGGCAGCAACGCCCAGAAGGTGTTCCGGGACTGCGTCAGCGGCGAGCGGCCGCTGGACATCTTCGTCTTCGAGGGCACTGTGATCGAAGGCCCGGACGGCACCGGAACCTTCGACATGTTCGCCGACCGCCCGATGAAGGACTGGGTCGTCGAGCTCGCCGGGGCCGCGCAGATCGTCGTCGCGATCGGTGACTGCGCCTGCTGGGGAGGGATTCCCGCGATGGAACCGAACCCCAGCGACTCCACCGGGATGCAGTTCCACAAGCGCGAGCGCGGCGGCTTCCTCGGCCCCGACTTCCGCTCCCGGATGGGCCTGCCGGTGATCAACATCCCCGGCTGCCCGGCGCACCCCGACTGGATCACCCAGATCCTGGTGGCGCTGGCGGCGGGCCGGGCCGGCGACATCGCGCTGGACGAGCTGCACCGGCCGCAGACGTTCTTCAAGACGTTCACCCAGACCGGGTGCACCCGGGTGCAGTTCTTCGAGTACAAGCAGTCCACCACCGAGTTCGGCGAGGGCACCCGGACCGGCTGCCTGTTCTACGAGTTCGGCTGCCGGGGCCCGATGACCCATTCGCCGTGCAACCGCATCCTGTGGAACCGGCAGTCCTCGAAGACCCGGGCAGGCATGCCGTGCACGGGCTGCACCGAGCCGGAGTTCCCCTTCTTCGACCTCGCCCCGGGCACCGTGTTCAAGACCCAGAAGGTCAGCGGCGTCATCCCCAACGAGGTGCCCGAGGGCAGCGACCACCTGACCTACATGGCGCATGCCGCGGCCGCCCGCATCGCCGCCCCGCAATGGTCGAAGGAAGACATGTTCGTCGTCTGACCGCCACCCCACCGCTCCGCCACCCGCACGCCCCTGCCGGAAGGAACCGCCGATGACCGCCGTGGACCTGTTCGTCAGCCCGCTGGGGCGGGTCGAGGGAGACCTGGATGTGCGGGTCACGATCGAGGACGGCGTGGTCACCTCGGCCTGGACCGAGGCCGCCATGTTCCGCGGCTTCGAGATCATCCTGCGGGGCAAGGACCCGCAGGCCGGTCTGATCGTCACCCCCCGCATCTGCGGCATCTGCGGCGGCAGCCACCTGTACAAGTCCGCCTACGCCCTGGACACCGCGTGGAGCACCCACGTGCCGCACAACGCCACCCTGGTGCGCAACATCGGGCAGGCCTGCGAGACGCTGCAGAGCATCCCGCGGTACTTCTACGCGCTGTTCGCCATCGACCTGACGAACAAGAACTACGCCAGGTCGCCGCTGTACGAGGAGGCCGTCCGCCGCTTCGCCCCCTACGTCGGCACCAGCTACGGGCCCGGGGTGGTGCTGTCGGGCAAGCCCGTCGAGGTCTACGCCATCTTCGGCGGCCAGTGGCCGCACTCCAGCTTCATGGTGCCGGGCGGGGTGATGTGCGCCCCGACGCTGTCGGACGTCACCCGCTCGATCGCGATCCTGGAGCACTGGAAGGACAACTGGCTGGAGAAGTACTGGCTGGGCTGCACCGTCGAGCGCTGGCTGGAGAACAGGACCTGGGAGGACGTGCTCGCCTGGGTGGAGGAGAGCGAGTCGCAGCTACGACAGCGACTGCGGCTTCTTCATCCGGTTCTGCCTGGACGTCGGCCTCGACAAGTACGGCCAGGGCGTCGGCAACTACCTCGCCACCGGAACCTACTTCGACCCCGCCTCCTACGAGAACCCGACGATCGAGGGCCGCAACGCCGCGCTGATCAACCGGTCCGGCATCTATGCCGGCGGCGAGTTCTTCGAGTTCGACCAGGCCAACGTGCGCGAGGACGTCACCCACTCCTTCTACGAGGGCAGTACCGCCCGGCATCCGTTCGAGGGCGAGACCAAGCCGCTCGAAGCCGCAGGAGGCCCGCAGAACAGGGCAAGTACAGCTTCGCGAAGTCACCCCGCTACGACGTGCCGGGTATGGGCTACATCCCGCTCGAGGCCGGCCCACTGGCCCGCCGGATGGCCGCGGCGGCTCCGGGAGCGCGGCGCCGCACCAGGACGAGGACCCGCTGTTCCTCGACATCGTCAACACGATCGGCCCGTCGGTGATGGTCCGCCAGCTGGCCCGGATGCACGAGGCCCCGAAGTACTACCAGTGGGTGCGCGACCTGGCTCGACCAGCTCGACCTGCACGAGAGCTTCTACACCAAGCCGACCGAGCACGCCCAGGGCAAGGGCTTCGGCTCGACCGAGGCCGCCCGCGGCTCGCTCTCGGACTGGATCGTCATCGAGGACGGCAAGATCGAGAACTACCAGGTGGTCACGCCGACCGCCTGGAACATCGGCCCCCGTGACGGCAGCGAGCAACTGGGACCGATCGAGCAGGCACTGGTCGGCTCGCCGATCGTCGACCAGGAGGACCCGGTCGAGCTCGGGCACGTCGCCCGCAGCTTCGACTCCTGCCTGGTGTGCACCGTGCACGCCTACGACGGCAGGACCGGGCGCGAGCTGAGCCGCTTCGTCGTCAACGGCAGGTCTGAACCGGACCGGACCTGATCGGACGCACCCGACGATGACCCAGCCGCAGTTCGATCCCGCCGCACTCCTGGCCACCGGCCCCGGTGAGGAGGGGGCGGGATCGAGCTGCGCGCTGCTCGTCGTGGGCTGCGGCAACCTGCTGCGGGGCGACGACGGGGTGGGGCCGGTGCTGGTCCGGAAGCTGTGGGACGGCGGGGTGCCGGGCGACGTCCGGCTCGTCGACGGCGGCACCGCGGGGATGGACGTCTCCTTCCAGATGCGCGGCGCCCGCCGGGTGGTCCTCGTCGACGCCGCGACCACCGGAGGGGAGCCGGGCACGGTCTACCGCGTCCCGGGGCCGGCGGTGGAGGACCTGCCGGCGCTGTCCGGGCTGCACACCCACTCCTTCCGCTGGGACCACGCGCTCGCCTTCGCCCGCTGGCTGCTCGGTGACGGCTACCCCGCCGACGTCACGGTGTACCTGATCGAGGCGGGCAGTCTCGAGCCCGGCACCGAGCTCACCGCGCCGGTGCGCACGGCCATGGACAGGGTGCTCGCCCTGATCCGCGCCGAGCCTGCCTTCGCGGCGCCCCCCGTCCCGGGACCCGGCCGGTGAGCGGCGGTGACCCCCGGCGGCGAGCCCGTCCCCCGCGGGCGGGCACTCGGGGTGGAGACCGTGATGGTGCGCCACGACGGGCGGTGGACGTCGCCACCACCGACCGCAACCACCAGGAGTCCGCGATGACGGCCCTCGAGCAGAGCGTGACCCCGCCGCCGACGGCGGGCCTGCCGGTCCGGCCGCTGCCGATCGGCGCGTTCCCGCTGCCGTTCGGCTTCCTGCTGATCCCCGCCGACGCCAGCACCGCCCCGGCCCGCGAGGCCCTGCTGGCGGGGCGCCTGCCGGCCAGCTGGCCGGCGTCGATGCGCGGGCACCGGCTCGCCCTCGGAGCGGACCCGGAGGCCGCGCTGGCGGCCTTCGCCGGCGACGACCCGGTGAGCAGCTACAACCGGCTGGTCCTGCACCCGGACCCGGAGGACGCCGACCGGGTCAGGGCACGGCTCGGCCACCCCCTCGGCGTGCTCGTCGACCTCGTGCTGTTCGCGCTCGGGCGCACGGACACGCCCCCGGCGCTCGCCGGGGCCGACGGTGAGCTCGCGGCACTGGTGCTGGCGGCGCAGGCCACGGCCCGGGCGGCGGAGGGTGCCGCCGAGGCCCTCCCGCTGCTGGAGCAGGCGATCGCCGCAGCCGGGCCGGCCTACCCCGCGCTGGCCGGGGTGCTGCACGGCGCGCTCGCGACCCTGCTCGCGCAGGCCCGGGCGCAGGACGCCACCGACGGGCCGGGCGGGCCGACGCCGCAGCGGGTGATCGCTGCGCTGCAGGCCGGCACCGCCCTGCTCGCCGGCACCGATCTCGCGGTGGGCCTGGCCGAGCAGCACCTGGAGCTGGGGGCGACCTTCCACGGGCTGGCCGGCGAGCAGCGCCCCGACCTGCTCTCCCGGGCGGTGCACCACTACCACTGCGCCCTGCAGGCGGTCACCAGGCAGCAGGCCCCGGAGCTGTTCGCAGCCGCGCACGCCAACCTTGCGACCGCCTATCTCACGATGCCCATGCAGCAGGCCTCCGACCAGCTGCGGGTCGGGGTGGCCGTGGCCTCGCTGCGGGAGGCGCTCACCGTGTACACGCAGCAGGCGCACCCGCAGCGCTGGGCCAGCGCACAGCTGAACCTCGCGAACGCGCTCGTGTACGCGCCGTCGACCCACCAGGGCGACAACCTCGTCGAGGCGGTCGAACTGTACGAGGCGGTGCTGTCGGCCCGTGACCGCCACGGCGACCCGCTCGGCTACGCGCGGGTGCTGGCGAACCAGGGCAATGCGCTGGCGCACCTGGGCATGTTCGACCACGCCCGCGGCAAGCTCGTCGAGGCCCGGTTCATCTTCGAGGAGTTCGGCGAGTACGAGGCGGTCACGTCGGTGCGCTCGGTGCTGGACGAGATCGCCCGGCGGGCGTCGGCACGGGCCGCCGCGGCCGGCGGCGAGAGCTGATGGAAGCCCACCAGCGCCAGCAGTTCGACGTTCTGCTGCTCACGGCGGCCGACCGGCTGGCGGAGCGGGCGGTGCAGCGCTGCGCGGGCCGGCAGGAGGCGCTGCTCCGGCTGCGGACCGACCCCGACGGCGAGGGGGTCTGGCGCGCGGAGTTCGTCGACGCCGTGTTCGCGGAGTTCTGCCTCGACACCGCCGACGGCGCGGCGTTCGTGCTCGCCGCGCTGCAGCGCCGCCCCGCCCCCGCGGTGGGCGGGGCCGGGCCGCCGCCCGCGCCGGGTGCGCCGTCGGGCCCCGCACCGCCGGTGACGATCGGCGCGCTGCTGATCGGCCTCGCGAAGGCGGCGTTCGCCGACCTGCTCGGCGCCAAGGTGATCGAGTCGTTGTCCCGGACCGAGAGCTACGGCTGAAGGGGGATCCGTTGTCCACCACCGCGTCCGCCCGCACCACCGAGTCCACCGGCAGCACCGAGTCCACCGGCAGCACCGAGTCCACCGGGGGCGGCGGCGGCGAACGACCCGAGGTGGAGCTGCTCGCGGCGGCCGTCGACGCCGCGGCCACGACCGTCGCCGCGCTGGAGGACCCCGCAGCCCGGGAGGCCGCCGAGCAGCTGCGCGCCGCGGTGGAGGCGGCGCACCGGGCCGGACTGGTCACCATCGTGCGCCGCATGCGCGAGCATCCGCAGGCCCGCGAGCTGCTCTTCGAGCTCGTCGACGACCCGCTCGTCCATCTGCTGCTGTCACTGCACGGGATCATCCGGCCCGACCCGATGACTGCCGGAACGCAGGTCCTGCAGCGGCTCCGGCCGCGGTTGGGGGCCGCCGGCGGTGACGCGGAGCTGGTCGCGGTGGAGTCCGGAACGGCGCGGGTGCGCTTCAGCGGTGCCTGCGCCGGCGGCTCGATGGAGGCCCTCACGCTGCGCGAGGGGGTGGAGCGCGCCCTGCTCGCGGTGGAGACGATCAGCGCCGTGGAGGCGACCACCACCCGGGCCACCGCTCCCACCACCGCGCGGGAGCCGGCGGCCCGGCCCGCCCCGACACCGGTCGCGCTGGCGATGCCCCGGTTGCGCGACGCCGGCGACGAGCCCGGCTGGGTGCGGACCAGCCTGCTGCAGGACGTGCCCGACGGTGCGGTCACCGCGATGACGCTGGTCACGGCCTCCGGCGGGGAGCAGGGCGTGATCGTGGTGCGGCTCGGGGGCCGGACGGTGGCCTACCGGGATGTCTGCGCGCATCAGGGGCTGCCGCTGTCGGGGGGCCTGCTCGACGTCACCGCCGGCACGCTCACCTGCCGCTGGCACGGCTACTGCTACGACGCGCTGTCCGGGGATTGCCTGAGCGCCCCGGAGCGGTGCTCGAGCAGCTGCCGCTGCGGGTGGACGGCGACCGGCTGTGGATCAGGGCCGGCTCGTGACCACCAGGTCGGTGCGGTTCGTCAACGCAGCCCAGCGCGCCACCGCTGCCGCCGACGCCGCATCCGCCGCCGGGGGCGCAGACCCGGGCACCGACCCGGCCGGCGGCTGGCGGCCCGACGTCAGGCTCGGCGCCCCGGCACCGGGTGGCCTGGCGCTGCCCGCCGCCCATCCCAGCGCGGCCTGGCTCTACGCACCGCGGGGCGTGCACCTCGGCCGCACCGGGGCGGGCGAGCAGGTGCTGCTCGCGGCCGACACCGGCAACCACCGGGTGCTGATCTGGCGGGGCATCCCCGAGCACGACGAGCAGCCCTGCGACCTCGTCCTCGGCCAGCCCGACGCCGTCAGCGAGGGCCCGGCCGCCGGCGGGCGCGGGCCGCGGCAGGGCATGAACCTGCCCACGGGCGTGCTGGTCCACGACGGCCTGCTCGTGGTCGCCGACGCCTGGCACCACCGGGTGCTCGTCTACGCCGGGCTGCCGGAGCGGCCCGGGGCCGAGCCGGACCTGGTGCTCGGCCAGCCGGACCCCGACGGGGTGGCCCCGAACCGCGGTCGCGAGCGGGCCGGGGCCGACACGCTGTACTGGCCGTTCGGGGTGGCGGTGGTGGCCGGGGTGTTCTGGGTGGCCGACACCGGCAACCGGCGGGTGCTCGGCTGGTCCGGGGGGATCCCGACCGCGGCCGGCGTCGAACCCGACATCGTGCTCGGCCAGCCCCATCCGGGGCAGCGGGAGGAGAACCGGGGCGGACCTCCCGGCCCGGCCAGCTTCCGTTGGCCCCACGACCTGACCGGCAGCGACGACCTGCTGCTCGTCGCCGACGCCGGCAACCACCGGGTGCTCGGCTGGACCCCGCCGCCGGGCGCCGACACCGACGCCACGCTGGTGCTCGGGCAGCCCTCCTTCCACGCCGCCGAGGAATGGCCGTACGGGCCGCAGCGGGCCGAGGCGATGCGCTTCCCGTACGCGGTGGACCTCGACGGTGACCGGCTCGCCGTCGCCGACACCGCCAACAACCGGGTGCTGCTGTGGGACGGGGTGCCCGCCGCCGGCCCGGACGGGGTCGGCGGGGCGCCGCAGGCCGTGCTCGGCCAGCCGGGGTTCGCGGCGAACGGCGAGAACCACTGGACCGGGGTCACCCCCGACTCGCTGTGCTGGCCGTACGGGCTCTCGCTCGACGGGGACCTGCTGGCGGTGGCCGATTCGGGCAACAACCGGGTGGTCCTGTGGCGGCGCGGGTGAGCCCGTGGGTGACTCCGGTCCGGGGCCCTGCCCCGGACCGGGCTATACCCTGCCAGGGTGAACGGCGGTGCGGCGTGCGCGCGGATGCTGCCCTGACCTCGCCGCACCAGGTGGTGCGGCGGGCGGTGCGGGTCCGCGGGGTCGTGCAGGGGGTCGGGTTCCGGCCCTTCGTGTACTCCCTGGCCGGTGAGCTCGGCCTGTCCGGCGAGGTGCGCAACGACACCGAGGGCGTGCTGGCCCAGGTGCAGGGGGCCGCCCGCGACGTGGAGGCGTTCTGCGCCCGGGTGGCTGCCGACGCGCCGGCGCTGGCGGTGGTCGAGGACGTCAGCTGGGCGGCGCTGGACGTCGTTGCGCAGACCGGCTTCGTGATCACGGCCTCCCGCTCCGGCGGCGGCCGGACCCTGGTCCCCGCCGACGTCGCCACCTGCGCCGGAATGCCTGGCCGAGCTGACCGACCCCGCCGACCGGCGCTACCGGCATCCGTTCATCACCTGCACGGCCTGCGGCCCGCGCTTCACCATCGTCACCGGCCTGCCCTACGACCGGCCGATGACGACGATGGCCGGCTTCCCGATGTGCCCGCGCTGCGCCGCCGAGTACGCCGACCCCGCCGACCGGCGCTTCCACGCCCAGCCGGTCGCCTGCCACGACTGCGGTCCGCGGCTCGGGCTGACCGAACCGGCGGCACCCGGAACTGGCGGGGGAGGCGGCGCTGGCCCGGGCCCGCGCGCTGCTCGCCGCCGGCGCCGTGGTCGCGGTCAAGGGCATCGGCGGCTACCACCTCGCCTGTGACGCGACCGACGCCGCCGCCGTGCGCCGGCTGCGCGAGCGCAAGCGTCGGGGCGGCAAGCCCTTCGCGGTGCTGGTGCCCGACCTGGCGACCGCGCGCGCGGTGGCGGTGGTGGGCGAGCAGGAGGCCGAACTGCTCACCTGCTCGCGGGCCCCGATCGTGCTGCTGCGTCGCCGCCCGGCCGCGGGCGCCGCGGGCCCGGTGGTGGCCGAGGCGGTCGCCCCGGGCAACCCCGACCTCGGCGTGATGCTGCCGCCGACGCGCGCTGCACCACCTGCTGCTCGGGCTGCCCGGCGACCCCGCGGGGCCCCGTGTCCTCGTGCTCACCAGCGGCAATCTCGCCGGCGAGCCGATCGTCACCGACGACGCGCAGGCCCGCGACCGGCTGGCAGGGATCGCCGACGCGTGGCTGCACCACGACCGCCCGATCCACGTGCCCTGTGACGACTCGGTGCTGCGGGTGGTCGCCGGGCAGGAGCTGCCGGTGCGGCGCTCGCGGGGGTACGCGCCGATGCCGGTGGCGCTGCCGGTCGAGGTCGGCCCGGTGCTCGCCGTCGGCGGTGACCTGAAGAACACGTTCTGCGTCGGCGCAGGGGCGCTACGCCTGGTTGTCGGCCCACGTCGGCGACATGGACGACCTGGCCACCCTGGAGGCCTTCGAGCGGGCCACCCGAGCAGCTGTCGGCCCTGGTCGACGTCCGCCCGCAGGTGCTGGTGGCCGACCTTCACCCCGGCTACCGCAGCGCGGGCTGGGCGCAGCGCCGGGCGGCGCAGCCGGAGGGCCCGGCGCTGGTGCGGGTGCAGCACCACCACGCGCACATCGCCGCGGTGATGGCCGAGCACGGGCTGGACGGGTCGCGGCGGGTGATCGGGATGGCCTTCGACGGCACCGGGTACGGCGATGACGGCGCGATCTGGGGCGGCGAGGTGCTGCTGGCCGACTACGACGGGTTCGAGCGCTTCGCCCACCTCGGCGTACGTGCCGCTGGCCGGCGGCGACGCCAGCGTGCTGCGGCCCTACCGGATGGCGCTGGCGCACCTGTACGCGGCCGGGGTGGACTGGAACCAGGACCTGCCCAGCGTGCGGGCCTGCCCTCCCGCCGAGCGCGCGGTGCTCGCCCACCAGTTGCGCAGCGGGCTCGGCTGCGTGCCCACCTCGAGCGCGGGGCGGCTGTTCGACGCGGTGTCCTCGCTCGCGGGGGTCTGCCAGCAGGTGTCCTTCGAGGCGGAGGCGGCGATGGCGCTGGAGGCGGCCGCCGGCACACAGAGCGATCCGGAGGAGCGGGGCGACCCGGAGGAGCGGGGCGACCCGGAGGAGCGGAGCGGGTATCCGCTGCCGCTGCGCCGGCCGCCCGGCGCCGGCCCGGCCGTGCTGGACGTGGCTGTCCTGGTGCGGGCCGTCAGCGCCGACGTGCTCGCCGGGGCCCCGGCAAGCAAGGTCGCACGCCGCTTCCATCTCGGCCTGGCAGCGGCCATGGTGGAGGTGGCCCGTGCCGCCCGGGCGCGGACAGGGCTCGACACCGTCGCGCTGTCGGGGGGTGTGCTGTGCAACGCGCTGCTGCTGCGGTGGGTGGGCCAGGGGTTGCAGGCGGCGGGATTCACGGTGCTCAGGCACCGCAAGGTCCCGCCGAACGACGGCGGGCTCGCCCTCGGCCAGGCGGTGATCGGTGCCCGGCGGCTGCGCGCCGGTGCCGGGCCGCAGCACGCAGGACCGGACGGGGCAGGACCGGACGGGGCAGGACCGGACGGACAGTAGCTCGCCCGGCGAGCAGGAAAGGGTGATCGGCATGTGCCTAGCGGTTCCCGGCAAGATCCTCGAGATCGAGGACCGTGACGACACGCGGATGGCCAAGGTCGACTTCGGCGGCGTGATCAAGGACGTCTGCCTGGCCTACCTGCCCGAGATCGCGGTCGGCGACTACACCATCGTGCACGTGGGCTTCGCGATCCAGAAGCTCGACGAGGAGTCGGCGCTGGAGACGCTCGCCCTCTTCGAGAGCATCGGGGTGCTGGAGGAGGAGTTCGGCAACGCCTGGGACCGGGCTGCCGCGCAGGGACGGGGATCGGCGCCCGCGGGCGGAACGGGGGCGCCGTGAAGTACCTCGAGGAGTTCAGCGATCCCGACCTGGCCGGCCGGCTGCTGGCCGACATCCGCTCCACCGTCACCCGCCGCTGGGCGCTGATGGAGGTGTGCGGCGGGCAGACCCACTCGATCATCCGGCACGGGATCGACCAGTTGCTGCCGGAGCAGATCGAGCTCATCCACGGCCCGGGCTGCCCGGTGTGTGTCACCCCGCTGGAGATCATCGACAAGGCGCTCGAGATCGCCTCCCGCCCCGGGGTGATCTTCTGCTCCTTCGGCGACATGCTCCGTGTCCCGGGCAGCGGTCGTGACCTGTTCAGCGTCCGCAGCGCCGGCGGTGACGTGCGGGTGGTGTACTCGCCGCTGGACGCCCTGCGGCTGGCCCGGGAGAACCCCGACCGGGAGGTGGTCTTCTTCGGGATCGGCTTCGAGACCACCGCCCCGCCGAACGCGATGACGGTGCACCAGGCGAAGCGGCTCGGCATCCGCAACTTCAGTCTGCTCGTCTCGCACGTGCTGGTGCCGCCGGCGATCAGCGCGATCATGGAGTCGCCGACCTGCCGGGTGCAGGCCTTCCTGGCCGCGGGCCACGTGTGCAGCGTGATGGGCACCGGGGAGTACTACCCGCTGGCGCAGCGTTACCGGGTGCCGATCGTGGTCACCGGGTTCGAGCCGCTGGACATCCTGGAGGGGATCCGCCGCACCGTGCGGCAGCTGGAGCAGGGCCGGCACGAGGTCGAGAACGCCTACCCGCGCGCGGTGCCGGAGGAGGGCAACCCTGCCGCCAGGGCGATGCTCGCCGACGTCTTCGAGGTGACCGACCGGTCGTGGCGCGGGATCGGGATGATCCCCGGCTCCGGGTGGCGGCTGTCCCCGCGCTACCGCGACTTCGACGCCGAGCTGCGGTTCGACGTCGGTGGCATCACGACCGCGGAGTCCTCCCGCTGCCGGGCCGGTGAGGTGCTGCAGGGAATGATCAAGCCGCACGAGTGCGCGGCCTTCGGCACCGAGTGCACGCCCCGCAATCCGCTCGGCGCCACGATGGTCAGCAGCGAGGGCGCCTGCGCGGCGTACTACCTGTATCGCAGGCTGGGCGGGTCGCCGCCGCAGCAGAAGGAGGCGGAACCCGTTGGCTGACACCACCGCGCCCGCCACAGCGGGCGCGCAGGACGCTCCCGCCGACGCTGCCGCCGCGCCCGACTTCGAGTCGTGGTCCTGCCCGCTGCCGCTGCGCAGCTCACCGACGATCGTGATGGGTCACGGCGGCGGCGGCGCGCTGTCCGCCGAGCTCGTCGACCACCTGTTCGTGCCCGCATTCAGCCCCGACCCCGCCGCGCCCAGCGTGCTGCGGGCGCTCGGTGACTCCGCCGTGGTGGAACTCGGCGGGGCCCGGCTGGCGTTCTCCACCGACTCCTACGTGGTGCGGCCGATGTTCTTCCCCGGCGGGTCGCTCGGCGACCTCGCGGTGAACGGCACCGTCAACGACCTGGCGATGAGCGGCGCCCAGGCCGCCTACCTGTCCTGCGGGTTCATCCTCGAGGAGGGCACGGCGCTGGACGTCGTGGGGCGGATCGCCGAGGCGCTCGGCGCCGCCGCCCGCAGCGCCGGAGTGACCATCGCCACCGGCGACACCAAGGTGGTGGACGCCGGGCACGGTGACGGGGTGTACGTGAACACCGCGGGGATCGGGCTGGTTCCGCCCGGGGTGGACATCCGCCCCGACCGCGCCCGGCCCGGTGACGTGGTGATCGTCAGCGGCGAGATCGGGGTGCACGGGGTGGCCATCCTCAGCGTCCGCGAGGGGCTGTCGTTCGGTACCGGGGTGCGCTCGGACTCCGCGGCCCTGAACGGCCTGGTCGCCGCGATGCTGGCCGCCACCCCCGACGGGCAGGGCAGCGTACCGGTGGACCTGCACGTCCTGCGCGACCCCACCCGGGGCGGCTTGGCGGCGACGCTCAACGAGATCGCCCGGGCCAGCCAGGTCGGCGTACGGATCGTGGAGCGGGCGGTGCCGGTGCCGGAGGAGGTGGCCAACGCCTGCGCCCTGCTCGGCCTGGACCCCTGGTACGTGGCGAACGAGGGCAAGCTCGTCGCCTTCGTCCCGCCGCAGCACGCCGAGGCGGTGCTCGCCGCGATGCGCGCCCACCCGCGCGGCGCCGGGGCGACCGTGATCGGCGAGTGCGTCGAGGACCACCCCGGGATGGTGGTCGCCCGCACCGGGCTCGGCGGCACCCGGGTGGTCGACCTGCCGCTCGGGGAGCAGCTGCCGCGGATCTGCTGACCGGCCTCACGGCTGCGCAGCTGCCGACCGGCCTCACGGCCGCCCAGCTGCCGACCGGCCTCACGGCCGCCCAGCTGCCGACCGGCCTCACGGCCGGGGTGCGAGGATCGGGGTCATGACCTTCGGTGTCCACTCCGAGGTCGGCCGGCTGCGGCAGGTCGTCCTGCACCGTCCGGGGCTGGAGCTGTCCCGGCTCACCCCGGCGAACGTCCACGAGCTGCTCTTCGACGACGTGCTGTGGGCCGAGCGCGCGCAGGCCGAGCACGACGCGTTCGCCGCGGCGCTGACCGGGCGCGGGGTGGTGGTCCACTACTTCTCCGACCTGCTCGCGCAGGCCCTGGACCAGCCCGGCGCGCGCGACTTCGCGCTGCGCCGGCTGGAGATGGTCAACCGTTTCGGCCCGGCGCTGGAGCAGCCGTTGCGCGCGCTGGTCACCGACGCCGACGCCGCCTGGTTGGCCGGCGCGCTCGTCGGGGGCGTGCTCAAGCGCGACCTGCCCGCGCCGGAGGCGTCGAGCCTGCTGTGGAACACCCACGACGACGACGACTTCCTGCTGGCGCCGCTGCCCAACCACCTGTTCCAGCGCGACAACGTGGCCTGGGTGTACGGCGGGGTGTCGGTGAACCCGATGGCCATGCCCGCCCGCACCCGGGAGACGGTGAACTCGTTGCTGGTCTACCGGTTCCACCCGATGTTCGCGGGCGCGGGGGAGGGCAGCGGGGTCGCCTTCTACTGGGGCGAGGAGGACGCCGGGTACGGCGCGGCGACCGTCGAGGGCGGCGACGTGCTGGTGCTCGGCAACGGGGCGGTGCTGGTGGGGCTGTCCCAGCGCACCTCGCCGCAGGGGGTCGAGACGCTGGCCCGGGCCTGGTTCCGCAGCGGCCAGGTGCGCCGCGTGGTGGCGGTGGAGCTGCCCCGGGTGCGCGCCTTCATGCACCTGGACACCGCGATGACCATGGTCGACGTCGGCGCCTTCTCGGTGTACCCGTACCTGCCCGCGGCGCCCCGCTCGTACACGCTGACCGGCGGGCCGGACGGTACCTTCACGGTGAGCGAGAACCGGGAGTTCTTCGCCGCGCTCGCCGAGGCGATGGAGCTGGACGGGCTCCGGGTGCTGCGCGCGCCCATCGACGTGCACGGCGCGATGCGCGAGCAGTGGGACGACGGGAACAACGTCCTCGCGGTCTCCCCGGGGGTCGTGGTCGGCTACGAGCGGAACACCACCACCAACGCCTTCCTCGCGGACAGCGGCGTCGAGGTCATCCCGATCTCGGGGTCGGAGCTGGGCCGCGGCCGCGGCGGGCCGCGCTGCATGTCCTGCCCGATCGCCCGCGACCCCGCCTGACCCCCCCTTCTCAGCGTGATCATGCACGTTCGCGCCACCACGGACGGGTTCGGCGGCCGGCGCGAGCCTGCCGCAGGCGGTTCGTGGCGAGCGGACGGCGTGCCCTCGCGTAGCGTGGTCGGCCGTGAGTGAAGACACCGTCGTCGGGCGGCCCGGTGCCGCCCCGTCCACCCGCGGGCGGCACGCAGTGAGCAGTCACCAGGATCCGGCCGCCCCGCAACACCGCGGCTTCTCCACCCGGGCCATCCACGCCGGCTCCGAGCCGGACCCGGCCACCGGCGCCGTGGTGACCCCCATCTACCAGGTCTCCACCTACAAGCAGGACGGTGTCGGCGGGCTGCGCACCGGCCTCGGGGTGGGGTATGAGTACTCGCGCTCGGGCAACCCCACCCGCGATGCGCTGCAGGAGTGCCTGGCGGCCCTGGAGGAGCCGGGTGGCGGCGCCCGCGGCTTCGCCTTCGCCTCCGGCCTGGCCGCCGAGGACACGCTGCTGCGGGCGATGCTGGCACCCGGGGACCACCTGGTCGTCCCGGACGACGCCTACGGTGGCACCTACCGGTTGGTCGCCCGGGTGGCCGGGCCCTGGGGGGTGGAGCACACCCCGGCGCGGTTGTCCGACCTGGACGCCGTGCGGGACGCGATCCGCCCGGGCCGCACCCGGCTGCTGTGGGTGGAGACGCCCACCAACCCGCTGCTCGGGATCGCCGACATCGCCGCGCTGGCCGCGATCGCGCATTCCGCCGGGGCACTGCTCGTGGTCGACAACACCTTCGCCACCCCCTACCTGCAGAACCCGCTCGGCCTCGGCGCCGACGTGGTCGTGCACTCGACCACGAAGTACTGCGGCGGGCACTCCGACGTGGTCGGCGGTGCCGTGGTGGTCCGGGCCGGCGCCGCGGTGCCCTGGCTGGACGGCGCCGGCGACGTCTCCGGTGACCTGGTCGAGCGGGTGGCCTTCCACCAGAACGCGATGGGGGCGGTGGCCGGGCCCTTCGACGCCTGGCTGGTGCAGCGTGGGCTGAAGACGCTGGCGGTGCGGATGGAGCGGCACTGCGACAACGCCGAGCGGGTGGTCGAGTTCCTCACCGCCCACCCCCGGGTCGAGGAGGTGCTCTACCCGGGGCTGCCCGCCCACCCCGGCCACCAGGTGGCGGCGGCGCAGATGCGCCGGTTCGGCGGCATGGTCAGCTTCCGGCTGGCCGGCGGCGAGGAGGACGCGCTCACCGTGTGCAAGCGGACCGAGGTGTTCGCCCTCGGGGAGTCCCTCGGCGGGGTGGAGAGCCTGATCGAGCATCCGGGCCGGATGACGCACGCCTCGGTGGCGGGCTCGGCGCTGGAGGTGCCGGCGGACCTGGTGCGGCTGTCCGTCGGCCTGGAGGACGCCGACGACCTGCTCGCCGACCTGGACCGCGCGCTCGCGTGATGAGCGTGGCCTGCTGCCTGGACGTGGGCTCGACGTTCACCAAGGCCGCGCTCGTCGACATCCCGTCCGGGGCACTGCTGGCCACCGCCTCGCACCCGACCACCATCGCCACCGACGTGCTCGACGGCGTCGCCGCGGTACGGGCACAGGTGGAGCGCAGCGCGGGAGCGACGGCCGACACGGTGCTCGCCTGCTCCAGCGCGGGCGGCGGCCTGCGGGTGGCCGTCATCGGCTACGAGCGTGCCGTCACCGCCGAGGCGGGCTACCGGGTCGCGCTGTCCGCGGGCGGGCGGGTGGTCCACGTCCACGCCGGCAGGCTCGACGGTGCGGGCCTGTCCGCGCTGCGGGAGGCCCGGCCCGACGTGCTGCTGCTCGTCGGCGGGACCGACGGGGGCAACGCCGACGTCCTGCTGCACAACGCGGCCCGGCTCGCCGCGGCCCGCTTCCCGGTTCCGGTCGTGCTGGCCGGCAACGCGGACGCGGCGGGGCAGGCGCAGGAGGCACTGAACCGGCGCGGTCGCCGGGTCATCGTCACGGCGAACGTGCTGCCCCGGATCGGGGTGCTCGACCCGATGCCCGCCCGGGAGGCGATCCGGGAGGTGTTCCTGCGGCACGTGATCGGCGGCAAGGGGCTCTCCCGCGGTCCGGCGTTCGCCCGCATGGTGCGGGGGGCCACCCCGGACGTCGTGCTCGCCGGGGTCGAAGTGCTCGCCGACGGGTCGGCGGGCCCAGCCCCGGGGCGGGCCGCGCCGGGTGCCGGGGACGTGCTCGTGGTCGACGTCGGCGGTGCCACCACGGACGTCTACTCGGTGCTCACTCCCCGCGGCCCGGACGCGGTGCCCGGGCGGGAGGTCGTGGCGACGCTGTGGCGTTCCCGCACCGTCGAGGCGGACCTGGGGATGCGCTGGAACGCGCCCGGGGTCGTCGACGCCGCGGTCGCCGAGATGCTCCTCGACCCGGTCGAGGCCGACCACCTGGGCCGGCAGGCGCGGCTGCTGGCGGCCGACCCCGGGTACCTGCCGGCCGACGCCGCCGCGGCGGCAGCGGACGCCCGGTTGGCCGAGCTCGCCGTCACGGTCGCCGCCCGCCGGCACGGCCGCCCCGCGCGGGAGGGTGCGCCGGCCCGAGCGCTGCGCGACGTCGCGCTGGTGGTGGGCAGCGGCGGGGTGCTGCGGCACGCCGACGCGACCGCCCGGGCCGAGATCCTGGCCCCGCTGATCGGTGACCACGCCGGTGGCTGGAGGGTTCCGGAAGGCGCCCGGCTTGCGGTGGACGCCCGGTACACGCTGTTCGCGGCCGGGCTGCTCGCCTCGCTCGACGCCGGATGCGCCGCCCGGGTGGCCCGCGCGGGGTTGGAGGACGTCGGCGCGCCGGAGTCCAGCGCTCGTCCCGGTGCCGGGGAAAGGGTTTGATGGGGTTCATGGTCGACGACACCGACACCGACACCGTCCCGGCGGGGCTACGGGTCGCGGCGGCCTGGACCTGGCGGCTGGCCGTGGTCGGCGGCGGGGTGTACCTGCTGCTGCGGGTGCTCGCCCACTTCACCGTGCTGATCATCCCGTTGCTGATCGGGCTGTTGCTGGTCGCTCTGGTGCGGCCGGTGACCGACGCCCTGTGCCGGCTGCGGATCGGTTCCTGGCAGCTGCCGCGCCGGCTGGCGGCCCTGCTCACCGTGCTGCTGACGCTGTTGGTCATTGCCGGTCTGATCGCGCTGATCGGCCAGCAGATCGCCACCGGCTTCCCCACCCTGCGCGATCAGGCCGTGGAGGGGCTGACCGATATCCAGCGCCGGCTCGCCGCCGGGCCGCTGCACCTGACCACCGACCAGCTCAACGGGTACGTCAACCAACTCACCGCACGGTTGCGGGCGAACAGCGGGCAGGTCGTCTCCGGAGCGGTGCAGGTGACCTCCCGGGCGGCCGACGTGGGGACCGGCTTCTTCATCGTGCTGTTCAGCACGTTCTTCTTCCTCTCCGGCGGCGACCGGATCTGGGCCTGGCTGGTGCACCTGCTGCCGCGCCAGGCGCGCCGTCGGGCGGACCGGGCGGGAGCGCTCGCCTGGGTGACGCTCACCTCGTTCGTGCGGGCCACCGTGGTGGTGGCGCTGACGGACGGGATCGGGGTGGGGCTGGCCGCGTGGGGGCTGGGCGTCCCGCTGCCGGTGCCGCTCGGGGTGCTGGTGGTCCTCGGCGCGTTCGTGCCGATCGTCGGTGCGCTGGTCAGCGGCTCAGTGGCGGTACTGGTGGCGCTGGTGGCGCAGGGCCCGGTGGTCGCGCTGCTGATGCTGCTCGGGGTGCTGGCCGTGCAGCAGATCGAGGCCCACGTGCTGCAGCCGTTCCTGATGGGGCGGGCGGTGCGGGTGCACCCGTTGGGGGTCATCCTGGCGATCGGCGCCGGGGTGCTGCTGGCGGGCATTCCCGGGGCGCTGTTCGCGGTGCCGATCACCGCCGTTGCCAACGTGGTGGCGTCCTTCCTGGTCAACGGCGAGCCGGAGCCGGACGGCGGGACGGGGGCCGAGCTGCTCGCCGCCCCGGGGCCGTTCCCGCTGCCCGCACCCGCCGGCGGACGCGGCACCTTCCCGGCGCCGCAGACCTTCCCGGCGCCGCAGACCTTCCCGGAGCCGCAGACCTGGCCGGATCCCGTTGCCGAGCCGCAGCTGGACCCCGACGCGGAGCTCGGACCCTGACCTGAGGACCAGACCCTGACCTGAGGACCAGACCCTGACCTGAGGACCAGACCCTGACCTGAGGACCAGCCCGAACCGGTCACCGGCGGCGCGGGGGCCGGTGGGCGAGCTGGGGCGCCGCCCGGCGGGCCGTGCCAGGATGCGGGAATGACCACCGCGGTCGCACCTTCGGACCCCCCCGTCCCGCCGGTCTCGATCGAGGACATCGAGGACGCTGCGGGTCTGCTGGACGGGGTCGCGCGGGTGACGCCGCTGGCGGTGAGCCACGCGCTGTCCGAACGGCTCGGCGGACAGGTGCTGCTGAAGTGCGAGAACCTCCAGCACGGCGGATCGTTCAAGATCCGCGGCGCCTATACCCGGATCGCCCGGATGCCGGTCGCCGAGCGGGCCAGGGGGGTGGTGGCGGCGAGTGCGGGCAACCACGCCCAGGGGGTGGCACTGGCCGCGGCCCGGCTCGGCATCCCCGCCCGGGTGTTCATGCCGGTGGGCGCGCCGCTGCCGAAGATCCGGGCCACCCGCGGCTACGGCGCCGAGGTGGAATTCGCCGGACCGACGGTTGACGACGCGCTGCAGGCGGCGAAGGCATGGTCGGAGCGCACCGGGGCGGCGCTGATCCACCCGTTCGACCACCCCGACGTCGTCGCCGGGCAGGGCACCGTGGGGCTGGAGATCCTCCGGCAGTGCCCGGACGTCGGCACCGTGCTGGTGGCGGTGGGCGGAGGCGGGCTGCTCGCGGGAGTGGCCGCCGCGCTGCGGGCGCGGCGCCCGCAGGTGCGGGTCATCGGGGTGCAGGCCGAGGGCGCCGCCGCGTTCCCGCCGTCGCTGGCGGCCGGCCACCCGCTGGCGCTGCGGACGATGTCGACGATGGCGGACGGGATCGCCGTCGGCTGCCCGGGGGAGCTGACCTTCCGGATGGTCGCCGCGCTGGCCGACCAGGTGCTGACGGTCGACGAGGAACTCATCTCGCGCGCCCTGCTGCTGCTGCTGGAGCGTGCGAAGCTGGTGGTGGAACCGGCCGGCGCCGTCTCGGTGGCGGCCCTGCTCGACCCGGCGGTGGCCGGGGCGTTGCAGCCGCCGGTGGTGGCGCTGCTGTCCGGGGGCAACATCGACCCGCTGTTGATGCTGCGGGTGATCCGGCACGGGATGGCCGCGGCGGGCCGCTACCTGCAGGTCCGGCTGCGGGTGCCGGACCGGCCGGGTTCGCTGGCCGCGCTGCTGGCCGTACTGGCCGGGGCGCGGGCGAACGTGCTCGAGGTGGAGCACATCCGCACCGCACCACGGATCTCGGTGGACGAGGTCGAGTTGGGGCTGCGGCTGGAGACCCAGGGCCCGGACCACTGCGAGCGGGTGCTGGCCGTGCTGCGGGAGGCTGGCTACCCGCTGCTGCTCGACTGATGCCGCTCAGGAGCGGAAGGGCTTGGCCCCCAACACCTTGACCGCGATGACGCGGCCGTTCGGTGCGCTGAACTCGGTGACGTCGCCGGGCTTGCGACCGAGGATGGCCGAGCCGAGCGGGCTCTTCTCGCTGTACACGTCGAGGTCGGTGTCCCCACCGACCTCGCGGCTGCCGAGCAGGAACGTCTCCTCCTCGCCGGCGAGTTCCACGGTGACCACCATGCCCGGGACGATGCTGCCGTCCCCGCTCACCGGTGCGTCCCCCACCTGCGCGTTCTCGAGCAGGTGGCGCAGCTGGCGGATCCTCGCCTCCTGCTTGCCCTGCTCCTCCTTGGCCGCGTGGTAGCCGCCGTTCTCGCGCAGGTCGCCCTCGAGCCGGGCCGCTTCGATCTTCTTGGCGATCTCCGTGCGACCCTCGCCCGAGAGGTGGTCCAGCTCGGCCTTCAACCGGTCGTACGCCTCCTGGGTCAACCAGGTGACGCTGGGCGTCTCGGTCACGGTCACTCCGTCCTCAGCGCTGCATGTCGGTGTGCACGTGATGTCGGTGTGCACGTGCTCCACCCGCCCGGCGGGTCGGGCGCGAGTGGCCGCGCCTGGCCCGGGCCCCGCCGACGGGACCCAGCGGCCGTGTGGGTGAAACTCCTAGGCTAGCAATGCTCAGGCCAGGGCGCAGGCCTTGACGTTCCCGCTCACCGCGGGCTCGCTGGTGGGGATGAGCACGTTCACCGTCACCGTGGAGCGCGGGGAGGGCCCCACCGGCACGTCCATCAACCCGACCTGGCCGAATCCGCTGCTCAGGGCCTCCACCGTGCACACGGCCCGGTGGCCCGGCTGCATGGTCACCTGGAAGGACAGTTCGAGGTGGCCGGCGTCGCGCTGGACCCCGATGGCGTCGCTCCAGTGCACCGGCTGGCGGGCGATTCCCAGGGCCACCCAGGCGGACCAGGCGACGATCACCGCCATCAGGGTGCCGGCGGCGATCCACAGCCCGGTCCGGCCGCGGCGATCGTCGCCGTAGCGGCCGGCAGGCCGCACCGCCGGGCGGGGGGTGTCCGGCACGGCGCCTCGCCTCCCTCGGTCCGGTGCCGCCCCGGTGCGCAGGCCGCCGGCGGCTCGGCGATGATTGTGCCGTAGCCGGCCGGGGCTACCGACCGCGGGGCGGAGGTTCGGGCCGGGCCGGCGGTGGCGGGGCCACCCCGGGATGCCGGGGTGGGAGGAGGAGCAGGGATGCAGCAGGAGCAGGGGAGCGGTCCGGCGCGGCTGCGGCTGATGGCCGTGCACGCCCACCCCGACGACGAGTCGAGCAAGGGCGCCGCGACCATGGCCCGGTACGTCGCCGAGGGTGTCGAGGTGCTCGTGGTGACCTGCACCGGGGGAGAGCGCGGTGACGTGCTCAACCCGGCCCTGCGTGAGGACCCCGACCTGCTCCGCGACATCGCCGAGTTCCGCCGGCACGAGATGGCCGCGGCGGTCGAGGTGCTCGGGGTGCAGCACGAGTGGCTCGGGTTCGTCGACTCGGGACTGCCCGAGGGCGACCCGCTCCCGCCGCTGCCGCAGGGCTGCTTCGCGCTGCAGCCGCTGGCGGTGGCGGCGGCCCCGCTGGTGCAGCTGGTGCGGGAGTTCCGGCCGCACGTGCTCACCACCTACGACGAGCAGGGCGGCTACCCCCATCCGGATCACATCATGGCCCACCGGGTGACGGTGGAGGCGTTCGAGGCGGCCGGCGACGCCGAGCGCTACCCCGGGTGCGGGCTGCCCTGGAAGCCGCTGAAGCTCTACTACGACCGGGCCTTCTCCCGGGCCCGGATCGAGGCCCTGCACGCTGCCCTGCTCGCCGCGGGGCTGGCCTCACCGCTGGCGGACTGGGTGGCGCGCCGGGAGGGTCGCCAGGAGCGCCCGGTGACGACCCGGGTGGAGTGTGCCGACTACTTCCCGGTCCGGGACCGTGCCCTGCTCAGCCATGCCACCCAGGTCGACCCGGCGGGCTGGTTCTTCACCATCCCGCTGGAGGTGCAGCAGCGGGTCTGGCCGACCGAGGACTTCGAGCTGGCGCGCGCGCTGGTGCCGACGAACGTCCCGGAGGATGATCTGTTCGCCGGGGTACGTGACCGGGTGGAGGTCGCCCGGTGAGGGTGGAGGTGGCACGGTGACGGCAGCGCTGCACTCGGCCCTGCGGGCAGCGACGAGCATCCCGCCGGCGGACAAGGTCAGCCCCGGGCTGGTGGGGTTCCTGGTGATGTTCGGGCTCGCGCTGGCGACGGTGCTGCTGGTGCGCAGCATGGTCGGCCACCTGCGCAAGGTGCGCTACGGCCCGGAACCGCCCGGGGGCGAGGACGCCGGAACGTCGGGTTCCCCGCCCGGGGCGTGACCGATCGGGGTCAGTCCCCCAGCACGATGCGGTGCAGGGCCTCCGCCTCGCCCGCCACCTCGTTGACGGAGGCGACGATCTGACTCGACTGGTCCGCGGTGAAGCGGGCGCCGTCGGCCATCGCGGTGATGGCCTCGGCGATCTGCGAGGTGACCGCGGACTGTTCCTCGATGGCCGCGGCGACGGTGTTCTGGCTCTCGCTGAGCTGCTCCACCAGCCGCTCGATCCGGTCCAGCGCGGCGACGCCCTCCCCGGATGCGCTCTGGATGGCCTCGATGCGCGCCTCGATGTCACTGATCGACGCCGAGGTCGTGCCGGCGAGCTGCTTGACCTCGTCGGCGACGACGGCGAAGCCCTTGCCGGCCTCCCCGGCCCGGGCCGCCTCGATGGTGGCGTTCAGGGCGAGCATCTTCGTCTGCTCGGCCACCCCGGTGATCAGGCGCAGGAAGTCGCCGATCTCGGTGCTGGAGCGCTGCAGCTCGTGCAGCTTGGCGACGCCCTCGGTGGTGGCCGCGACGGCCTCGCGGACCTGGGCGAGCGCCTCGTTGGAGGACCGCGAGATCTCACCGATGGCCGCCCGCAGCTCGTGCGTGGCGGTGGCCGCCTGGTCGGCCTGCGAGGCGCTGGTCCCGGCGATGCCGGAGATCTGCTCCGCGACGGCGCTGAGCGAGCCGGCACCGCTCTGCACGCGGGTCACCGCGGCGTCCGCGGCGGCGTTGCGCTCGGAGACGTTGTCCCAGATGACGACGTACCCGAGGCGTTCGCCGGCGGTATCGGTGATGGCGTTGATCATCGTGCGCAGGGTGATCCCGCCGAAGCTGAACACCGCCTCGCGGGGCAGGGCGGAGGGGTCGGCGAGCAGCCGCTCGATCCGCGCGGGGTCCTTGTGGAAGCGGTGGATCGACCCGTTCAGCAGCTGCTTCAGGTCCAGGCCGAAGGTCGAGCGCACCGCGGGCCCGAGCTGCTGGGCGGTCTGCTCGGCCTTGCGGTTCATGTAGACCAGGGTGAGCTCGAGGTCGGCGATGAAGCAGTTGGCGTTCATGCTGTCCAGGGTGGCCCGCAACGGGTTGGTGGCGTTCTCGAGCCACTGCGCGATCCCTGCGCCACGGGCAGCCCGGCGTGGACGGCTGAGCAGTGCGGGTGTCATCTGTACGCTCCCTCGCGGCGGGGTGTCGCCGGCAGGCGGTGCTGAATCGTCACTGCTGTGTTCGGCTGCTGCGGGCGGGGGCTTGAGGATCTGCGGGGGCCGGCGGCAGGGCGGCCCCGGGACGCTGCTGCGGGCCCTCAGCCCAGGAAGCCCATCCGGCGGCTGATCTCGCCGGCGCCCTCGAGCAGCAGCGGGGCCAGCGCGTGCATCCGCTCCGCGGTGAACCGGTAGGCCGGGCCGGAGGCGCTCACCGCGGCGACCACGCCGCCGCTGTGGTCGCGCACGGGGGCGGCGACGGCGTTCAGCCCGAGCTCGTACTCCTCGACGGTCACCGCGTAGCCGCGGTCGCGGACCGCGGCCAGGTCGGGCGCCACCTCGGCGGCGGTGGTGAGGGTGGCGGGGGTGAAACGCGGCAGCGGCCCGGGCCCGATCAGCGCGCCGAGCCGGTCGGTGTCGAGCCAGGCGAGCAGCACCTTGCCGCTGGAGGTGGCGTGCAGCGGGGTGGGCTGCCCCACCCAGTTGTAGGCGGTGACCGCGGAGGGACCGCGGACCTGGTCGAGGTTCACCGCGTGCGAGCCCTGCGCCACGGCGAGGTTGACCGTCTCGCCGATCGCGGCGGCCAGTCGCTCGCACACCGCCCGGCCGTGCCGGGTGATGTCCATCCGGGCGGAGACGGCGCCGGCGAGCCGGACGATGCCGAAGCCGAGGCGGTACTTGCCGCGCGCGTCTGCCTGCTCGACCAGCCCGCGCGCCTCCAGCGAGGCGAGCAGGCGGAAGGCGGTGGACTTGTGCACCTGCAGCTCCGCCGCCACGTCGCTGACCCCGGCCTCGCCGCGGCGGGCGAGGATCTCCAGCACGCTGATCGCGCGGTCGACCGACTGGACGCCGCTGCCGTCGCGCCGGTGGGGAGCTCCGTTGCTCATCGCGCAACTATAGGTACGGGCGGCAACTGCGGGCGGGTTCTTGCCGCCCCTCCCACCGGCCGAACCGTCGGCTCAAGTCTCGCCCTGCGCAACCCGTTTCGCATGACGGCACCCTGCGCTAGAGTCTCGCGCCAGGGTCAGCAGCCCGTAGGCACGGCGGAAGGATCGTCGAGCATGGCGGCAGAACGGTTCGACGTGGTGATCGTCGGCGGGGGTTCGGCAGGGTCGGCCCTGGCCAATCGGCTGTCGGCGGACGGCGGCACCCGGGTGCTGCTGCTCGAGGCGGGCCGTCCCGACGCGGCCTGGGACGTGTTCATCCACATGCCCGCGGCGCTCACCTTCCCCATCGGCAGCCGGCTGTACGACTGGCGCTACAGCTCCGAGCCCGAGCCCCACATGCACGGGCGGCGCATCTACCACGCCCGGGGCAAGGTGCTCGGTGGCTCCAGCAGCATCAACGGGATGATCTTCCAGCGCGGCAACCCGCTGGACTACGAGCGGTGGGCGGCCGACCCGGGAATGCAGGGCTGGGACTACGCGCACTGCCTGCCCTACTTCAAGCGGATGGAGAACTGCCTCGCCGCCGCCGCGGACGACCCCTTCCGCGGTCACTCGGGGCCGCTGGAGCTGGAACGCGGCCCCGCCACCGGTCCCCTGTTCGGCGCGTTCTTCGAGGCCGCGAGGCAGGCCGGGTACGCCCTCACCGACGACGTGAACGGCTACCGGCAGGAGGGGTTCGCCGCCTTCGACCGCAACGTCCGCTCCGGCCGGCGGCTGTCCGCAGCCCGGGCCTACCTGCACCCGGTGATGTCGCGCCCGAACCTCACCGTGCGCACCCGGGCCTTCGTCACCCGGGTGCTGTTCGAGGGCACCCGGGCGGTGGGGGTGGAGGTGGCCCGTGCCGCCTGGTACGGCGGCCCCTCGCGCCGCTCGACCGGCGTGGAGCGGATCGACGCCGGTGAGGTGATCCTCGCCGGGGGAGCGATCAACTCCCCGCAGCTGCTGCAGCTGTCCGGCGTCGGCGACGCCGAGACGTTGCGCTCCCTGGGTATCGACGTGGTCGCCCACCTGCCCGGGGTGGGTGAGAACCTGCAGGACCACCTCGAGGTCTACGTCCAGCACGCCTGCCGGCAGCCGGTGACCATGCAGCCCTACCTGAAGTGGCGCTACCGGCCCTGGGTGGGGGCGCAGTGGCTCTTCGGCCGTCGCGGGCCCGGCGCCACCAACCACTTCGAGGCCGGTGGCTTCGTGCGCAGCAACGGGGCCGTGGCCTACCCCAACCTGATGTACCACTTCCTGCCCGTCGCCGTCCGCTACGACGGCACCCAGCCCTCCGGCGGGCACGGCTACCAGGTGCACGTCGGGCCGATGTACTCCGACGCCCGCGGCAGCGTGCGGATCCGCAGCACCGACCCGGCGGCCCCTCCCGCGCTGCGCTTCAACTACCTGTCCACCGCCCAGGACCGGCGCGAGTGGGTGGAGGCGGTGCGCCTCACCCGGGAGATCCTCGCCCGGCCCGCGCTGGAGCCCTTCGACGCGGGCGAGGTCTCGCCGGGCCCGCAGGTGGAGACCGACGAGCAGATCCTCGACTGGGTGGCCGCCGAGGGCGAGACCGCGCTGCACCCCTCGTGCACGGCCCGGATGGGTGTGGACGAGGCGTCCGTGGTCGATCCGTCGACGCTGCGCGTTCACGGCCTGCAGGGGCTGCGGGTCGTCGACGCCGCGGTGATGCCGTACATCACCAACGGCAACATCTACGCCCCGGTGATGATGATCGCGGAGAAGGCCGCCGACCTCATCCGCGGGGTCACCCCGCTGGCCCCGGAGCCGGAGCCGTTCTACCGCTACCAGCCCGAGGCCGCACCGTGAGCGTCCCCGCGCCGACCGGGCCGGGGACACCGCTGCAGCGGCTGCTCACCACCGTGCGGTACGAGGTGATCCCCACCCGCACTATCGAGGAGAAGGTGCTGGCCGCCGTCCCGCGCGAGGTGACGGTGACGGTGACCGCTTCACCGGCGAAGGGCATCGAGCCCACGGTCGAGCTGGCCGAGCGGCTGGCGGGGCAGGGCTACCGGGTGGTGCCGCACCTGTCGGCCAGGTTGTTGCGCGACCGCGGGCAGCTGGCCGAGCTGGCGCAGCGGCTCGTCGCCGCCGGCGTCACCGACGTCTTCCTGCCCGCCGGTGACGCCGACCCCGCGGTCGGGGTGTACGACGCGGCCCTGCCCGCGCTGGCCGACCTCAGCGCTCTGGGCGGCCCCTTCGCCGAGGTCGGGATCACCGGCTACCCCGAGAGCCACCCGTCCATCGACGACGATGTGACCGTCCAGGCGATGTGGGACAAGCGCGCCCACGCCACCTACATCGTCAGCAACCTGTGCTTCGACCCCCGCACCATCTCGGCCTGGGTGAAGCGGGTACGCCGCCGTGGGGTGGGGCTGCCGATCCAGCTCGGGCTCGCCGGGCCGGTCGACCGGGCGAAGCTGGTGTCGATGGCGACGAAGGTCGGGGTGGGGCAGTCCAGCCGGTACCTCACCCAGCACGCCTCCTGGCTCGCCCGCCTGATCTCGCCGGGGTACAGCCCCGAGCGGCTGCTGCAGCGGGTGGGCGCGAGCGTGGGTGGAGCGGCCTACGGGGTCGCCGGCCTGCACGTCTTCACCTTCAACCAGGTCGCCGAGACCGAGCGCTGGCGCCAGCGCCTGCTCGCCGGGCGGAGCTGACCCGCCGTCCCGGCTGCGGTGGTACGGGCGATGCGGGGCGATACGGGGGGGCGGTCGGACGATCGCCGGGGTGCCTCACCGCCGAAGGTCGGCACACGCAGGCGCTCGCTCCGGCTACCGTGCATCCCAGTCCCGGACAGCGCCCGGGCGAGGCTGTGGGGAGGGTTCGGCAGGAGATGGAGCACCGTTCGGTCGAGCAGCAGCCCGACGAGGCTGTGCTGAGCTCGCCGCCGGGCCCGGCCGAACCACCGCAGGCAGGGCCGCCACCCTCGCCGTGGGTCCCCGGCGCGGGGGAGGAAGTGCCCCGGATCGCCGTGCTGGAGGCCGCCCAGCGGCTGCGCAAGGAGCTCGCCGCGCTCGCCCTGCCGTTCGACCTGCCCGGGGTCGGTGAGCTGCGACGGGAGCGCGAGCGGCTGCTCAGCCGGCTCGACGCCTACGTGCTGCCCCGGCTGCGCCGGATGGACGCGCCGCTGTTGGTCGTGATCGGCGGCTCGACCGGAGCGGGCAAGTCCACCCTGACCAACTCGCTGGTCGGGCTGGCGATCAGCCCGGCCGGCGTGCTGCGGCCGACCACGCGCTCGCCCGTGCTGGTCCACCACCCGGACGACAGGGGGGCCTTCCTGTCGCGGCGCATCCTGCCCGGCCTGGAACGGCGTACCCCGCTCGGCGCCGACGGCCTCGAGCAGGAGGCCACCCGGATCCCCGCAACCGGCTCGATCATGCTCGTGCCGCACGAGTCGGTCCCGCAGGGGCTGGCCGTGATCGACTCCCCCGACCTCGACTCCCACCTGCAGGCCAACCGCGAGCTGGCGGCACAGCTGTTCGAGGTGGCCGATCTCTGGCTGTTCGTCACCACGGGCACCGACTACGCCGACATGGTGCCGTGGGAGCTGCTGGCCGAGGCCGTGGAGCGCCAGGTGTCGGTCGCGGTCGTGCTGGACCGGATGCGCGACACCGAGGTGGACGAGGTCCGCGTGCACTGCGCCACCATGCTGCGCGACCGCGGGCTGGCGGGGGCCCCGCTGTTCACCATCCCCGAGACCACCCTGGTCGGCGGGCTGCTGCCGCCCCGGCACACCAGCGCGCTGCAGCGCTGGCTCACCGCCCAGGCCGGCGACGTGGGGACCCGTGACGGTCACGTGGGCAAGGCGGTGCGCGGCGCGCTCGAGATGGCGCTCCGGGCGGTCCCCGGCCTGTCCGCGGGGGTGGCCGCGCAGGCCGCCGCCGACCGCGGGACCCGCGCCGACCTCGAGGTGGCCTTCACCCGGATGGCCCAGGACGTCCAGGTTCAGCTCGACGCCGGTGGCCTGCTCGCCGGCCGGGTGGAGGCGGGCTGGCACGCGCTGGCCGGGCCGGGCGAGCCCACCGTCGAGGCGGGCCGGTTGCGCCGCCGGATGCAGGCGGCACTGCGCGGTCAGGCCACCCGCTACGAGGCGATCTCGCACGCCGTGCACGCCTCCGTGGGCACGCTGCTGGCGACCCAGGTGCAGGAGGCGCTGAACCGGGCCGCGGCCGCGTGGCGGGGGCGGCCGGAGGCTGCCGCGGCGCTGTCCCGGCACGCGGAGCTGGCCCGCCCCGCCCCGGGGCTGGAGGAACGGGCCACGGCGACGGTGCGGCAGTGGCAGGCGGCGGTGCTCGACGGGCTGCATGCGGCGGCGGGGTGGGGCCGGCTGGCGGGGTCCGATCCGACGGTGGTGGCGCTGGTCTGCCTGGTGCTCGGCGCGGACGCCGGCTGGATCGGGCCGGCGGCGCGCCGGCTGCTCGCGGGGGAGGCTCCCGGCCTCGACGTCGGGGCCGAGCTGGCCCGTGCCCGCGAGGCGCTGCAGCGCCACGTCGGTGAGCTGTTCGCGAGCGAGCGGGCCCGCGTCGACGCCGCGCTGGACGAGGTGGGTGGCGGGGCGGCCGGGGGCTGGCGGCTGCGGGCCGCGGCCGACTCGCTCAGCCGCACGCTGGACGCGCTCGGCCCCGCCACCGTGTGACCAGGCTGCCCGGTGGGGCCGCGCTCAGCCCTCCAGCAGCTGCTCCAGCGCGGCCTCCAGCACCACGTCGCCGACCTCGACCGTCTCCAGCGGCAGCCCCAGCTGCGCCGCCGCCTCCTGCGCGGCGGCCCGCAACGCCGGGGTGGGGTGCTGCGCCAGCCAGACCACCCGGGTGTAGTTGCCGAAGTAGTCCGTGCGCAGCTGCGGGTAGCGGTCCAGCCCGAGCTCGGCGATGACGGTGCGGCGGAAGGAGGCGATCAGGAAGTCGGTGAGCACGTAGCTGCCGGGCTGCCGCTCGAACAGCTCGCGCAGCTGCGCCTGCCCGGCGAACAGGTCGTAGCAGTGGGCGCCGCGCAGCCTGGCCACCCCGAGCCGCGCGCACACGGCGTCGAGGGCGCCGTAGCTGCCGCAGTCGGCGTACCCGACCGCCAGCCGCGCGTGCCGGGCACCGAGGTCGAGCAGGGCGCGCTCCACGGCCGCGGCGATCCGTTCCGGCCTGTTGTGCAGCAGCGGGGGCAGCGGGTGCAGCTCGACGTCCCACTGCCGGCGGGCGGCGATGCGGGCGATCGGCAGCGCGATAGCGCCGCAGGCGACCACCCCGAGCCGGTCATCCGGGGAAGGAGAGCTGGTCGACGAACTGGTCGCTGAAGTCAGCGCGGTCGGACAGCTCGACATAGCGCACCTCCTCGAGCAGCCGGCGGGCGCCCTCGCGCTCGCGCAGCGACAGCAGGGTCATCTTCGCGCCCTCACCGGCGACGTTGCCGGCGCTGACGATGCGCAGCAGCGGCACCCGGGGCACCAGCCCGATGCGCACCGCGCTCGCCGCGGACAGGTAGCTGCCGAACGACCCGGCGAGCAGCACCTGCTGGATGTCCTCCACCGCGATCCCCAGCTCCTGCACCAGCAGCCGCCACCCGGTGGCGATCGCGGCCTTGGCGAACTGCAGCTCGCGCACGTCGCGCTGGGACAGGTACACCGACTCGGCGGCATCCCCCCGCTCCCCGCGCCAGTGCAGCACGAACACCCGTTCGCCGTTGACCTCGGCCAGCCGGTCGGCCAGGCCGGGCAGGCGCCGGCGGGCCTCGTCCACCGCGAGCAGCCGGCCGGAGGCGTCGAGCAGCCCCACCTCCACCAGCGCGGCGACGGCGTCGACGAGACCCGAACCGCACAGCCCCACCGGCTCGACGTCGCCGATCACCTGCAGCCTGACGTCGTCCGGTCCGAGCTTGACCACCTCCACGGCCCCGTCGGCGGCGCGCATACCGCAGCGGATCGACGCGCCCTCGAAGGCGGGACCGGCCGGTGCCGCGGTGGCGAGCAGCCGCCGGGAGTCGCCGAGCACGATCTCGCAGTTGGTCCCGACGTCGATGAGCAGCCGCATCCGCCGGTCGCGGTCCATCCCGGAGGCGAGCATCCCGGCGACGATGTCACCGCCGACGTAGGCGCCGAGCGCGGGGAAGACGTACGCCCGGGCCCGCGGGTGCACGCCGATGCCGAGGTCGGCGGCGAGCAGCTCGGGCAGGGCGCCACCCGCCTGCACGAACGGGGCCACCCCGAGCGCCTCGGGGTCGATGCCCAGTGCCAGCTGGGTCATCGTCGCGTTGCCCGCCAGCGCCACCTCGTACACCTGCTCGGGGGCGACCCCGGCCTGGGCGCACACCTCGGCGGTGAGCTCCGACAAGGTGGCGTGCGCGGCGGCGGTCAGCCGGGCGAGCGCGCCGGGGTCGATCATGGTGGCGCTGATCCTGCTGATCACGTCGCCGCCGAAGGGCTGCTGCCGGTTGAGCATCGACGCCACCCCGGCGGGCGTGCCGGTGGCCAGGTCGAGCAGGGTGGCGACCACCGTGGTGGTGCCCAGGTCGAACGCGATGGCGTGCAGCCGGCCGGTGGTGTCGCCCGGCTCGACATCTACCAGCACGTCGTCGACGATCACCGCGGTGACCCGGAAGCCGTTGCCGCGCAGGGCGGCCGGCAGGCGGCGCAGGGCGTGCAGGTCGACCCGCAGCTCGAGGTCGTCCAGCGCGGCGAGCAGCCGCTCCAGATCGGGCGTCTGGTCGCTGAGCGTGGGCTCGGCCAGTTGCACGCAGCGCTTCTGCACGGCCGGGCGGAGGATGACCTGGCGCCCCACCCCGACCGTTGCGGCCTTCGGCCGGGTGGCCAGTGGCGGGACCTCCACCCGCAGGTCACGCACGGCCGGTGCCAGGCAGGCCAGCCGCCAGCCCTGGCGCAGCTGTTCCGGGGTGAAGGCCCGGGTGTCGGACCGGGAGACGGGCACCTCGCCCTCGAGCACCCGCACCCCGCACTTACGGCAGGTGCCGTGGCCGCCGCAGGTCGAGTCGACGGCGATCCCGTTCCAGCTGGCCGCGTCGAAGACGTTCACCCCGGGCGGCACCCGTACCTCGCGCTGCGCGGGGGTGAAGGAGATCCGCACCCGGCCGCTGCCGTCCGCGACGGTGCCTGCGGCCGTGCCGGTGGGCGGGGGCGGGTTCTCGCCGAGCAGGCCCTCGCGCAGGAAGGCCGCCCGCGGCGGCCGGTCGGCGGCCGACTCCTCGCTCACGGTGCGGCGCTCGCCTGCTGGGACAGCTGCGCCTGGCGGGCGCGGTGGGCGGCGATCCAGGTGGCGCCCCACTCGTCGTTGCCGAGCATCAGGTCGGCGGCCTTCACCGCGTCGATGATCTGCGGGGTGCGGGCGTCCATGATCGCGCTGGTCAGGCCGGCGTGCATCGCCATCGGCAGGAACGTGGCGCCGAGGGCGTGCCGGCCGGGCATCCCGAAGGAGACGTTCGAGGCGCCGAGGGTGGTGTTCAGGTCGAACTCGTCGCGGATGAGGCTGATCGCCTCCATCGTCCACCTGCCGTACTCGCAGTTCGCCCCGATGGGCATCGCCAGCGGGTCGATGACGATGTCCTCCACCGCGATGCCGTACTTCGAGGTGGCCACGTCGACGATCTTGCGGGTGATCTCCAGCCGCTTGCGCGGATCCTCGGGGATCTCGTCCTCCTCGTTCGGCAGCGCGATCACCGCCGCGCCGTAGCGCTTGACCAGCGGCAGGATGGCGTCGAGCCGGTCGGGTTCGCCGGTCACCGAGTTCACCAGCGCCTTGCCCTGGTAGGCGGCCAGCCCCGCGTCGAGCGCCTCGACCACCGAGGAGTCGATGCACAGCGGCAGGTCGGTGATGCTCTGCACCAGCCGCACGGCGCGGGCCAGCAGGTCGGCCTCGTCCGCCAGCGGGACGCCCATGTTGACGTCGAGCACCATGGCGCCGGTGGCCACCTGGGCGCGCACGTCGTCCTCGATCTGGCTGAGGTCACCGGCCCGCAGGCGCTCCTGGAACTTCGGCCGCCCGGTGGGGTTGATCCGCTCGCCGATGATGCAGAACGGCTGGTCGGGGCCGATGACGACCTCGCGGGTCGCCGACCGCAGGACGGTGTGCATGCTTCTCCTCGCTGTAGCTGGCTGCGGTGCTGTAGCTGGCTGCGGTGCTGTGGCTGGCGGCGGTGCCCGGCTGGTGCGGGTCAGACGGCCGCGGTGGCGCTGGCGCGGCGGCGCTGGATCAGCTCCTTCGCGCGCCGGACGGCGGTGCTGGCGTCGGCCGCGTAGCCGTCCGCGCCGACGGCGTCGGCGTACTCCTGCGTCACCGGGGCGCCGCCGACCATGACGATCACCTGGTCGCGCAGGCCGGCCTTCTCGAGGGCGTTCATGTTCGCCTTGAACATGGGCATCGTGGTGGTGAGGAAGGCGGAGAAGCCCACGATGTCCGGGTGGTGCTCCTGGATGGCCGCGATGAACTTCTCCGGAGAGACCTGCACGCCGAGGTCGATCACGTGGAAGCCGGCGCCCTCGAGCATGATGTTGACCAGGTTCTTGCCGATGTCGTGGACGTCGCCCTTGACCGTGCCCATGACGAAGGTGCCGACGGTCTCCGCGCCGGTCTCGGCCAGCAGCGGGCGGAGCACGTCCAGCGCCCCGCTCATCGCCCGGCCGGCGATCAGCATCTCGGGGACGAAGAAGTCCCCGCGCTCGAACCGCGCCCCGACCTCCTCCAGCGACGGGATGAGCGCGTCGTACAGCAGCGCGTCCGGGGTGAGCCCGTCCTGCAGGCCCGTGCGGGTGAGCTCGAGCACGCGAGGTGCGTTACCGATCAGGGTCTCGTCGTAGAGCGCCTTGAGGATCTCCTCGTGGGTCATGCCGTCTCTTCCCTTCCGTGCCAGGCTGCCGCGCGGTGGCCCAGCTGGGCGGACACCTCGCCGGTCTCGCGGACCAGCAGCTCACCGATGGACTGCACCTGGCTGCGGGGCAGCCGGGCGGTGGGGGCCGACACCGAGATCGCGCCGATGACGCCGTCGCCGGAGCGGACGGCGGCGGCGACGGCCACCAGCCCCACCTCCAGCTCTTCGGAGGCGACGGCCCAGCCGCGCCGGCGGACCTCGATCAGCTCGCGCTCCAGTCGCTCCGCCGTGGTGATGGTGGCGGGGGTGCGCCGCTGCAGCGGCCCGGTGGGAACGGCGAGCCGGCCGAAGGCGTAGAGCACCTTGCCCAGCGCCGAGCAGTGCGGCGGGACGTCGACGCCCACCCAGTTCGCGGCGCCGAGCAGGTAGCGGCTGTCGATCTGGGCCACCGACACCACCCCCTGGCCGCGCGGGACGGCGAAGTTCACCGTCTCACCGGTGGCGGCGGCGAGACGTTCCAGCGCGGGCCGGGCGAGCTCGACCAGGTCGGGCACCGTCTGCTCACGGGCGGCGTACACGGCGAACAGGGCGCCGGGGCGGTAGGAGCCCGCCCGATCGCGCTGCACCAGCCGGTTGCGCTCCAGGGCCTGCAGCAGGCGGGAGGTGGTCGATCGGGCCAGGCCGAGCTCGGTGACCAGCGAGGTGAACGAGCGGGCGCCGGGGGAGTGCACCACCGCGGCGAGCAGCGCCGCGGCGCGGTCGACCGCCTGGCTTCCGGCGCCGGCGGAACCCGCCACCGCACCCGCCACCGTGCCCGTCACTGCATCACCCGCCCGAAGTTCCATATCGTGGAACCGCTGTTTCAATTCACGAGCGTAGGATCGGCGCCCTGCACGGGTCAAGGGAGGTCGGATGTTCCGCAACGCGATGCCGCGCTACGAGATCCTTTCCGAGGATGCGCTGGCTGTCCTGGACACCGGCTGGCGCCGGCTGGTGAGTGAGATCGGCGTGGAGTTCGTCTCCGATCGGGCGCTGGACCTGCTGCGCGCCGCGGGGCAGAAGGTCGAGGACCAGAACGTCAAGTTCGACCCCGACTTCATTCTCGAGCAGGTGGCCAAGGCCCCGCGCGAGTTCGACGTGCAGGCCCGCAACCCCGCGAACACCGTGCACCTCGGCGGGGACTCGATGGTCTTCGGCGGCGTCTACGGCCCGCCGTTCGTGCGTGAGGGCGACGTCCGGCGGGACGCCACGATGGAGGACTTCCGCAACTTCACCCGGCTCGCCCAGGCGTTCCCGGCACTCGACTCCGCCGGCGGGGTGATCTGCGAGCCCAACGACGCGCCGCTGGACTCCCGCCACCTCGACATGGTCTACGCGCTGCAGACGCTCACCGACAAGATCTACATGGGCAACGTGGTGTCGGGGGTGAACGCCCGCGACACCATCGCGATGACCGAGATCCTCTTCGGTGGGCGGGAGTCCATCGAAAGGACCCCCGCCACCATCTCGCTGATCAACTGCAACTCCCCGCTGCGCTGGGACGAGCGGATGCTCGAGGCGCAGTTCGAGTACAGCGCCGCCGGGCAGGCCGTGGTCCTCACCCCGTTCCTGCTGATGGGGGCGATGTCGCCGGTGTCGATCCCGGCGACGCTGGCCCAGCAGATGGCCGAGGCGCTGTCCGGGATCGCGCTGTCCCAGCTGATCCGCCCCGGCAGCCCGGTGATCTTCGGGTCGTTCCTGTCCAACATCGACATGCAGTCCGGCAGCCCCTGCTTCGGGACCCCCGAGTCGGCGGTGGGCCTGCTCGCCACCGGGCAGATCGCCCGCCGCTTCGGCCTGCCGGTGCGCTCCGGCGGAGGCCTCACCTCCGCGCAGGTGCCGGACGCGCAGGCGGCCTACGAGGGCCTGATGACGATGCTGCCGACCTTCCTCGCCGGCATCAACTGGGTCATGCACACCGCGGGGTGGCTGGACGGCGGCCTGGTCGCCTCGTACGAGAAGTTCGTCCTGGACATGCAGATCCTCGAGTTGCTGCAGAAGGAGTTCACCCCGCTGGAGTTCGACGAGGCCTCGCTCGCCTTCGGTGCCCACCAGGAGGTCGGGCACGGCGGGCACTTCCTCGGGGCGGCGCACACCATGGAGCGCTTCCGCACCTGCTTCTACCGGCCGTTCCTGTCCTCCTCGGACAACTACGACCGGTGGATGCGCGGCGGTGCCCGCGACACCGCCGCCCGGGCCACGGACGTGTGGAAGAAGAAGCTCGCCGAGTACGAGCCCCCGCCGCTGGACGAGGCGATCCGGGAGGAACTCCAGGCCTACGTCACCCGCCGCCGCGCCGAGCTCGGCGACTGAGCGCCCACCCGACCCGCGCCGACCCGACCTGCGCCGACCCGACCTGCGCCGACCCGACCTGCGCCGACCCGACCTGGCCTGGGCCGGGCCGGTCAGCGGAAGACGACGGTGCGGTGGCCGTTGAGCAGCACGCGGTGCTCGCTGTGCCACTTCACGGCCCGGGCCAGGACCTGCGACTCGACGTCGCGCCCGGCGGCGATGAGCCCGTCGGGGTCCTCGGAGTGGTCGACCCGGGTCACGTCCTGCTCGATGATCGGGCCCTCGTCGAGCTCGGGGGTGACGTAGTGGGCGGTGGCCCCGACCAGCTTCACCCCGCGGGCGTGGGCCTGGTGGTAGGGCTTGGCGCCCTTGAAGCTGGGCAGGAACGAGTGGTGGATGTTGATCGCCCGCCCCTCGAGCTGCTTGCAGGTGTCGTCGCTGAGGACCTGCATGTAGCGGGCGAGAACGACGAGGTCGATGTCGAGCTCGTCGACCAGCTCCAGCAGCCGCGCCTCGGCGGCCTGCTTGGTCGCGGCGGTGACCGGCAGGTGGTGGAACGGGACGCCGTAGGAGGCCACCAGGGGCTCGAAGTCGGTGTGATTGCTGACCACGGCGGGCACCTCGATGTTCAGCGCCCCGGTGCGGGCGCGGAAGATCAGGTCGTTGAGGCAGTGCCCGAACCGCGACACCAGGATCAGGGTGCGGGTCGGGGTGGAGACGGGGACCAGCCGCCAGGTCATCCGGAACGACGCCGCGACGTGTTCGAAGCCGGTGCGCAGCTGCTCGAGGTCGACCCGCGGGTCGAGGGCGGCGAAGTGCACCCGCAGGAAGAACCGGTCGCGCCCCTGGTCGTCGAACTGCTGGCTGGACAGGATGTTCCCGGAGTGCTGGACCAGGAAGCTGCTCACCGCGTAGACGAGCCCCGGGCGGTCGGGGCAGGACACGGTCAGCACGTACTGCTGGGCGGGTGACGCGGCGTTCATGGCACTCCAGGTTCGTTCCGTGATCCGCAACAGTGAGACCGATGCGCAACTCCCGGTCCAGGGTGGGCGGAGCTGCGCCGTCGCGTCAAGGTCGAACCTTCGCGGCAAGGTTGCCCTTATCCGCTGCGTCCTGCGCATACTCTCTCGCCATGAGCAACGCTGGCCTTCATGCCGGGCGCTCGCCGGGCGAGGAGTCGCCGGGGGCCCTCGTCCAGTCCGTGGACCGGGCCCTCACCGTGCTCGGCCTGCTCGCCCGGGACGGCGAACTCGGGGTCACCGAGCTGGCCGCGGGGCTCGGGGTGCACAAGTCCACCGCCTTCCGGCTGGTCGCGACGCTGGAGGCTCACGACCTGGTCGAGCAGGTCTCCGACCGGGGCAAGTTCCGGCTGGGCGTCGGCGTGCTGCGGCTGGCAGGGGCGACCGCCGTCCGGCTCGACCTGGTGCAGGAGAGCCGCCCGGTGACCGTGCGGCTCGCCCGTCAGGTCGGCGAGACGGTGAACATCACCGTGCTGTCCGGACAGGAGGCGCTCTACCTCGACCAGGTGTCGGGGCCCTCGGCGATCGCCCTGCACAACTGGGTGGGGCAGCGGATCCCGCTGCACGCGACCTCCAACGGCAAGGTGCTGCTGGCTTACGGTGACCCGGCCCTGACGGCGGAGCTGGGGCGGCCGCTGCGCCGCTTCACGGCGCTGACGGTGACCGACCCCGCCGCGCTGGAGGCGGAGCTCGCGCAGGTGCGCCGCGGCGGGTACGCGACGGCCGTGGACGAGCTCGAGGTGGGGCTCACGGCGGTCGCGGCCCCGGTGCTGGGGATCGACGGGGCCCTGGTCGCCTCGGTGAGCGCCTCGGGCCCGACGTTCCGGCTCGCGCCGGAGCGGCTGCCTCAGGTCGCGGCGCAGGTGATCGCCGCGGGGGAGGAGATCTCGCGCCGGCTCGGCTGGCACGGGGTGCCCGAGTCCGCCACGTCCTCGACCGGGCCCTGAGGTCACGGTCGCGTTACCACTGGCCGCGGCCGGCGCCCGACTCTTGACGTACCCGCGGGGAAGGTCAATCCTGTTCCCCGATAAACAATTCGGTGCGTAATACGCAACACGGGCGCAAGTACTGGCTCGGTATGATCCGTCGGCGCGAGGGGTACCCGTGGCAGGTCTCTACATCGCAGGCACGTGGCGCGAGCCCGTCGCCGGCGGTGAGCGCGAGATCCGCTGCCCCGCCGACGGCAGCCTGGTGACCACCGTAGCCGAGGCGACCCGCGCCGACACCGAGGCGGCGATCGCCGCCGCCCGCACGGCCTTCGACACCGGCCCCTGGCCCACCACCGCCGAACGCGAGCGCGGCGCCCTGCTGCTGCGCGTCGCCGACCTGCTCGAGCAGGAGAGCAAGGACTTCGCCCGCGCCGAGTCGCTGGACACCGGCAAGCGACTGGTGGAGAGCGAGTACGACCTCGCCGACGTGATCTCCTGCTTCCGCTACTTCGGGGGCATCGCCGGAACCGACGCCGGCCGCGTCGTCGACACCGGCAACCCCGACGCCATCAGCCGCATCGTGCACGAACCGGTCGGCGTCTGCGGCCTGATCACCCCGTGGAACTACCCGCTGCTGCAGGCGTCCTGGAAGGTCGCCCCGGCCCTGCTCGCGGGGAACACCTTCGTGCTCAAGCCGAGCGAGCTCACGCCGTCCACGGCGATCCTGCTGATGCGCGTGCTGCAGGACGCCGGGCTGCCGGCCGGGGTGGCCAACCTGGTGCTCGGGGCGGGCCCGCAGGCGGGTGCCGCGCTGGCCGACGACCCGCGGGTCGACCTGGTGTCCTTCACCGGTGGGCTGGCGACCGGGCGGCGGATCATGGCCGCCGCGGCCGGGACCGTGAAGCGGGTCGCGCTGGAGCTGGGCGGGAAGAACCCCAACGTGGTGTTCGCCGACGCCGACCTCGAGACGGCCCTCGACCTGGCCCTCACCGCGGTGTTCCTGCACTCCGGCCAGGTCTGCTCGGCGGGTGCACGGCTGGTGGTGCAGGAGTCGGTGCACCGCGACTTCGTCGCCGAACTGGCACGCCGGGCCGAGCTCATCAGGCTGGGCGGGCCGTTCGACCCCGACGCCGAGACCGGGCCGCTGATCTCCGCCGCGCACCGGGACAAGATCGAGGCCTACGTCGCCGCCGGGCTGGCCGAGGGCGCCCGGCTGGCGGCCGGCGGCCGGCGGCCGGCGGATCCCGCGCTGGCGCAGGGGTTCTACTACCGGCCGACCGTGCTCGACGGCTGCCGCAGCGGGATGACCGTGCTGCGCGAGGAGTCCTTCGGGCCGGTGCTGACGGTCGAGACGTTCAGCGACGAGGACGCCGCCGTCCGCATCGCCAACGACACCGACTACGGGCTGGCCGGCGCGGTCTGGACCCAGGACGCGGGCAAGGCCCAGCGCGTCGCCGGCAGGCTGCGGGCCGGGACCGTCTGGATCAACGACTACCACCCGTACGTGCCCGCAGGCGGAGTGGGGCGGGTTCAAGCAGTCCGGCGTCGGCCGCGAGCTCGGCCCCACCGGGCTGGCGGAGTACCGCGAGACCAAGCACATCTGGCACAACATCCGCCCCCGTCCCCAGCGCTGGTTCGCAGGCTGACCCACGGCCGCCGGACGAACGTCGACAGCTGAGACGTCCACTGAGGAGGGTTCCGTGGTTGCAGGCGCACAGCAGGAGGACCGGACGGCGCCGACGGTCGGCGCGGCCTCCGCCGTGGTCTCGGTGCGCGACCTGTGGAAGGTGTTCGGCCCGAAGGCCTCGCAGGTGCCCACCTCCGCCGAGCTGTCCGGCCTGTCGCGGCGTGAGCTGCTCGCGCGCACCGGGTGCACCGCGGCCGTCCGCGACGTCGGGTTCGACGTGGCGGCCGGAGAGGTCTTCGTCGTCATGGGCCTGTCCGGGTCGGGCAAGTCCACCCTGGTGCGCTGCCTGACCCGGCTGATCGAGCCCACCTCCGGCAGCATCGTCTTCGAGGGAGAGGACATCCTCGCCGCCGACGAGAAGCGGCTGCGCGAGCTGCGCCGGCACAAGTTCGCCATGGTGTTCCAGCACTTCGGCCTGCTGCCGCACCGCCGGGTGGTCGACAACGTCGGCCTACGGGCTGGAGATCCGCGGCGTGCCGAGGGCCAAGCGCCTCGCCCGGGCGATGGAGGTGATCGAGCTCGTCGGGCTCACCGGCTACGAGAAGTCCTACCCCGACCAGCTGTCCGGCGGCATGCAGCAGCGGGTCGGGCTGGCCCGCGCGCTGGCCGTCGACCCGGACGTAATGTTCTTCGACGAGCCCTTCTCGGCGCTGGACCCGTTGATCCGCAGGGACATGCAGAACGAGGTCATCCGGCTGCACCGCGAGGTCGGCAAGACGATGGTGTTCATCACCCACGACCTGTCCGAGGCGCTCAAGCTCGGCGACCGGATCCTGATCATGCGGGACGGTGCGCCGGTGCAGACCGGCACCGGCGACGAGCTGGTCGGCGCCCCCGCCGACGACTACGTCCGCGACTTCGTCCGCGACGTACCGCGCTCGCGCGTGCTCACGCTGCGCTGGATCATGCGTCCCCCGGAGCCGGGCGACGCCCTCGACGGGCCCGAGCTCGGCCCCGACGTCGTGGTGCGCGAGGCGACCCGCGCCGTGCTGGCCGCCGACCGCCCGGTGCGGGTGGTGCAGGACGGCCGGCTGCTCGGCATCGTCGGCGACGAGGAGATCCTCGCCGTGGTCGCGGGGGCCGACCCTGCCGGCGCCGCCGACGCCGGCGGCACCGAGTCGGCTGCGGGGCGGGGCTGATGGCAGCCGTCACCGCCGCCGTTCCGGTCGCTCTGCGGCGCCCGGCACGGGCCACGGTTGCCGGTGCCGCGGTGCTCGGGTGGCTGCTGCTGTTCGCCGTGTACCGCGGCCACCAGACGCTCTTCCTCGACACCGCGGACGTCACCCCGCTGCACCAGCGGATCAACGACGTCAACACCTGGATCGGCGCGCACCGCAACTCCTCGCCGGTGTTCCTCTACTTCTTCAACGAGATCCGGGTCGTGATCAACGCCCTGGTGACCTTCATCCAGTCGCTGATCTCGCAGGGAGTGCCGATCCCGGCGATCGGCTGGCTCGGGGTGGTGGCGATCGCCGGGTACCTGGCCTGGGTCTCGGGCAACATCAGGGTCGCGGTGCTCGCCGTGGCGGGGTTCACCGTCCTCGGGCTGCAGGGCCTGTGGCAGCAGAGCATGGACACCCTGGCGATGACCATCGCCTCGGTGCTGGTGGCGCTGCTGATCGGCATCCCGCTGGGGGTGTGGGCAGGTACCTCGACCCGCTTCACCGAGGTGATCACCCCGGTGCTGGACTTCATGCAGACCATGCCGACGTTCGTCTACCTGGCGCCGCTCACGCTGTTCTTCCTGATCGGGCCGGCCTCCGCCGCGATCGCCACGCTGATCTACGCGATGCCCCCGGTGATCCGGATCACCGCACACGGCATCCGGTCGGTCCCCACGCGACACGGTGGAGGCCGCGCCGCTCCCTCGGTGCCACCCCGCTGCAGTCGCTGCTGAAGGTGCTGCTGCCGATGGCCCGGCGGACCATCATCCTGGGCGTCAACCAGACCATCATGGCTGCGCTGTCGATGGTGGCCATCGCGGCGCTGATCGACTCGCCGGGCCTCGGGCAGGTGGTGTACCAGGCCCTGATCAAGACTCGACGTGGGCACCGCCTTCAACGGGGGGCTGGCCCTGGTGGTCATGGCCATCGTGCTCGACCGGGTCGCCAGTGCCGCCGGCACCCGGGCACGGCGCCCGACCGGCGGCGCGCAGCCGGGCCGGGCGGAGCGGCTGCGCCGGCCGCTGGTCGCCGGCGGTGGGGCTGGTGGTGGTGTTCTGCGTGTACCTGTCCCGGACCTACGTGTGGGCGGCGGAGTTCCCCAGCAGCGTCACGGTGGGCGGGCGGACGCTGAGCCTCGATCTCGGCACCGTGATCGCCGACGCCGCGAACCGGGCCACGCCTGGGTGCAGCTGCACTTCGGCGGGGCCACCAACGGGGTGAAGAACGTGGTCTCGAACTGGGTGATCAATCCGCTGCAGCAGGTCCTCACGCAGACGCCCTGGTACGGGACGTTCGCCATGGTGGTGATCGTCGCGGCCGTGGTCGGCGGGCTGGTGGGCGGCGGGTACCGCCGGAGGCTGCCTGCTCCTGGTGATTGCCACCGGGCTGTGGTCGGACGCGCTGACCACGCTGGCGTCGATGCTGCTGGCGACCGTCCTGGTGCTGGTCCTCGGCGTCGTGCTCGGGGTGTGGATGGGGCGCAGCCCGCGGGCGGACCAGTTGCTCCGCCCGATCCTCGACGCCGCCCAGGTGATGCCCTCGTTCGTCTACCTGGTGCCGTTCATGGCGCTGTTCGCGCCGACCCGGTTCACCGCGATCGTCGCCGCGGTGTCTACGCCGCCCCGGTGTCGATCAAGATCGTCGCCGACGGCATCGCCGGGGTCCCCGAGGCGACCGTCGAGGCCGCCACCGCGGCGGGGTCGAGCACGCTGGCAGACGATCACCAAGGTGCAGCTGCCGATGGCCCGTGCGGCGCTGGTGCTGGCCACCAACCAGGGGCTGATCTACGTGCTGCGATGGTCGTCGTCGGCGGCCTGGTGGGCGCGCGGCGCGCTCGGGTACGACGTCGTCGCGGGGTTCTCCCAGATCAGCCTCTTCGGCAAGGGACTCGCCGCGGGGTTGGCGATCGTGCTGCTCGGGATCATGCTCGACCGGATCAGCCAGGCAGCGGCACGGCGCAGCGGAGGGGGCACGGTGCACTCCACCGGCTGACAGGCGGGAGGCTGACAGGCAGGTAGGAGGAAGGAAGGCCCGGCCGGTGCAACCGCCCCGCCGCCGGGGATGGTGCGCGTCGGGGGCGGACGGCATGGCCCGCTCAGCACACCAAGTGCCGACACAGGAGGTTCGGATCAGGTGACATCCACACACACGATGAGGACGGCCACCCGCAGCTGGCGTGGTCGGGGCGCGTACCGCGCTCACGGCCACGGCAGCCGTGGTGGCGATGGCACTCGCGGCGTGCGGCGGGGCGAAGGTCGGCAGCTCGGGAACGTCCGGGGCGTCGAGCTCCGCCGGCGGCAAGGCCTGCGGCACGGTCAACCTCGCCGATCAACCCGTGGGTCGGTTACGAGGCCGACGCCGCGGTCGTTCGCCTACGTGGCCAAGACCAAGCTCGGCTGCAACGTCGTTAAGAAGAACCTCAACGAACAGGTCTCCTGGCAGGGGTTCGGCACCGGCGAGGTCGACGCGATCCTGGAGAACTGGGGCCACGAGGACCTGGTCAAGAAGTACATCGACCGAGCAGAAGGTCGCCGTGGACCCGGCTCGGACGGGCAACAAGGGCGTCATCGGCTGGTACGTGCCGCCGTGGATGGCCGCAGAAGTACCCGGACATCACCGACTGGAAGAACCTGAACAAGTACGCGGCGCTGTTCAAGACCTCCGAGTCGGGGGGCAAGGGCCAGCTGCTCGACGGCGACCCGTCGTTCGTGACCAACGACGCGGCCCTGGTGAAGAACCTCAAGCTGAACTACAAGGTCGTCTACGCGGGCAGCGAGGCGGCACTGATCACGGCGTTCCGCACGGCCGAGAAGAAGAAGAGTCCGCTGCTCGGCTACTTCTACGAGCCGCAGTGGTTCCTGTCGGAGGTCAAGCTCGTCAAGGTCAAGCTGCCCGCGTACACCGCGGGCTGCGACGCCGACGCCGCGAAGGTGGCGTGCGACTACCCGCCGTACGACCTCGACAAGATCGTCGAGCAAGAAGTTCGCCGACTCCGGCAGCCCGGCGTGCGAGCTGGTCAAGAACTTCCAGTGGACGAACGAGGACCAGAACCTCGGTGGCCAAGTACATCGCCGAGGACAAGATGACCGCCGAGGACGGCGGCGAAGAAGTGGGTCGACGACAACCCCGACAAGGTGAAGGCCTGGCTGCAGGGCAGCTGAGCATGGGGATCGAGGGTGCCGACCGTCGAGGACCGGGGTGGAGGATCGCCCCGGTCCGCGGTCGGTGCGGCGCCGGCCGGCGCGCCGCGGTGGCGCGAGCAGGTGACGGCCATGGCATCAGCGTCTTCGACCTCTTCTCGATCGGCATCGGCCCGTCGAGCTCGCACACCGTGGGCCCGATGCGGGCCGCCCGGCGCGTTCGCGACGCGGCTGGCGCGACGACGGGCTGCTCGCCGCGTCGCCCGGGTCCGGGCCGAGCTGTTCGGCTCGCTCGGCGCGACCGGCCACGGCCACGGCAGCGACCGGCGCCGTGCTGCTCGGGCTGGCGGCGAGCCGCCCGGAGACCGTCGACCCGCGACGCAGGTCGACGCGCTGGCTGGCCGAGGTCGCGCGGCCGGACCGGCGTGCTGCGCTGCTCGGGCGGCACCCGGTCGCCTTCGACGCCGACGACGACCTCGTGCTGCACCGGCGCACGACGCTGCCCTTCCACCCGAACGGGATGCGCTTCACGGCGCTCGGCGACGCGACGGCGAGCGGTGCTGCGCAGCCGCGACGTACTACTCCGTCGGCGGCGGCTTCGTCGTCGACGAGGACGGCGACGGGCGCGACCGCGATGGTCGCCGACGACACCGCCGCGCTGCCGCTACCCGTTCCGCACCGGCGCGGAACTGCTCGCGCTCTGCGCCGAGACGGGCCTGCCGATCAGCGGCGTGATGCTGGCCAACGAGCGGGCCGTGGCGCACCGAGGCCGAGGTGCGCGCGCGGGCTGCTGCGACATCTGGGCGGTGATGCGGGCAGTGCGTCGACCGCGGCTGCCGCACCGACGGCGACGCTGCCCGGCGGGCTCGAGGTCCGGCGGCGGGCCGCCGAGCTGGCCGCCGGCTGCGCGGCGAGACCACGGCCGGCGACCCGCTGCGCGCGATGGACTGGGTGAACCTGTACGCGCTGGCCGTCAACGAGGAGAACGCCTCCGGCGGCCGCGTCGTGACGGCGCCGACCAACGGCGCGGCCGGCATCGTCCCGGCGGTGCTGCACTACTACGTGCGCTTCGTGCCCGGGCGCCGACGACGACGGCGTCGTCGCGCTTCCTGCTCACCGCGGGCGCGATCGGCGTCGCTGTACAAGGAGAACGCCTCGATCTCCGGCGCCGAGGTCGGCTGCCAGGGCGAGGTCGGCTCGGCCTGCTCGATGGCCGCCGGCGGGCTGGCCGAGGTGCTCGGCGGCACCCCGGAGCAGGTCGAGAACGCGGCCGAGATCGCGATGGAGCACAACCTCGGCCTCACCTGCGACCCGGTCGGCGGGCTCGTGCAGATCCCGTGCATCGAGCGCAACGCCATCGCCGCGGTCAAGGCGATCACCGCGGCCCGCATGGCGCTGCGCGGCGACGGCGCGCACCACGTCGTCGCTGGACAAGGTCGATCGAGACGATGCGCCAGACCGGGCGCGGACATGAGACCAAGTACAAGGAGACCGCCCGCGGCGGCCTCGCGGTCAACGTCATCGAGTGCTTGCGCGGGTCCCCCGCCGCCGTCGAGCCGGCCGGCCGCGGCGGCGTAGGCGTCAATCTCGGCCAGCAGGGCCTGCCGGGTGGCTGCGGGGGCGAACGAGGCTCGACGGCGGCGCCGGCCAGCTCGACCAGGGCGGGCGCGGTCGAGGCCGAACACCTCGTGCGCCAGCAGGTACTCGCGGTTGAGGTCGGTGTCGAACATGCCGGGGTCGTCGGTGTTGAGGGTGACCGCGACCCCCGCGTCGAGCAGCCGCCGGAACGGGTGTTCGGCGAGCGTCGCCACCGCCCGGGTGCGCAGGTTCGAGGTCGGGCAGACCTCCAGCGCGACCCCGCGCTCGACGAGCAGGGCGAGCAGCGCCGGGTCGTCGGCGGCGGAGATGCCGTGCCCGATCCGCCGCGCGCCGAGCAGCTCCACGCCGTCCCGGACCGTCTGCGGCCCGGTGGTCTCCCCGGCGTGCGGGACGCTGTGCAGGCCCAGGTCGCGGGCGCGACGGAAGACGTCGGCGAACTGCGCCGCGGGGCACCCCGATCTCGGGGCCGCCGAGGCCGAAGCCCACACTGTGTTCGGGCAGGAACCGGCTCGGGCCCAGGCGATCGTGCTCACCCCGAGTCAGCCCCAGCTCGCCGGGGATGTCGAAGACCAGGAGAGCTGCACCCGTGCCGGGCTCGAGACCTCCTGCCTGCCGCGCGTGAGCGCCTCGGCCAGGGCGTCGGGGGCGATGCCCATCAGCAGGTGGCTGTCCGGGGTGACGGTGACCTCCGCGTAGCGCACCTGCGTGGCGGCCAGGTCGCGGCCCGAGCCCGACCACCAGCGGCCTGCACGTCGTCGGCGGCTGCGGACGAGTGGTTGACGGTGATGTACACCTCGATGAAGTGGGCGAAGTCGCGGAAGCGGTAGAACCGTTCCAGCTCCTCCGGCGTGCTGGGGACCCCGAGGTCCGGGTGGCGGCGGGCCAGCCCCAGCACGGTCGCCATCGAGGCCGCCCCCTGCAGGTGCACGTGCAGCTCGGCCTTCGGCAGGCCACGGACGAACGCCTCGATCACTGCGGTCCCACCCATGTCGGCCGACGGTACCGAACGGCGCGGGGGAGGGCATGATGAGCCCGTGCCGGTGACTCCCGCGGTTCCGGGTGGCGACCCGCCCACCGCCCTGGTGGTGGTCTCCCCGCACCTGGACGACGCCGTGATCTCGGTGGGGGCGCTGATCTCGCGGGCGGTGGCGGCAGGCACCCCGGTGGAGGTGTGGACCGCGTTCACGGCCGGACCGCCGGTGGCGAGCCTGCCGCGCCGGCTGCGCCGCTTCGGCGACTACGCCACCCGGATCGCGGAGGACGATCGCGCGCTGGACCGGCTCGGGGCCGGCCGTCGCCGGCTCGGTCTCGCGGAGCGGATCTGGCGCGAGCCGCGGGTGCGCACCGTGGCCGCGGTCTTCGCCACCCCGGCCCGGCGGGAGGCGTTCGGCCGGCTCGAGGCGGTGCGAGCGGCGGTCGGCGAGGTGCTGCAGCGGCCGGGGGTGCAGCTGCTGGCGCCGCTCGGGGTGGGTCACCACGTCGACCATGTGGAGGTCGCGCTGGCGGTGCTGCTGGCGGCGCGGGAGCACGACGCCCTCGGCCGGGTGGCCTTCTACGAGGACTTCTACGCCCTCGGCGAGGCGGCCCGGCGGCGGCACCCGGTGACGCGGCGGCAGCCCCGGCCCGCCCGGCACTCGCCCGGGTGGGCGGCGCCGCGGCAGGGGGCGGTGCTGCTGCTCACCCCGCTGCTCGCCCGCGGCCCGGGGCTGCAGGACTACCTGCCCGGGACGGGAGCGCTGGACTGGCGCTGCGAGCCGCACCCGACCGCCGGCCACGAGCGGGCCAAGCTCGCCGCCGTGGCGGAGTACCGCAGTCAGCTGCCCGCGCTCGGCGGTCGGTCCCGGCTGGAGGCGCTGCTCGAGCGGGCCCACCGCGTGCGCGGCGGTGAACTCATCTGGCGGGTGCACCCTCGCTGAGCTGCGTCCCGCCGCGCTCCGTGGCGCCGGGGGCGGGCCGTCCGGTGAGCACGATCCGGGTGCCGGGGGCACCGTCGCCCGGCCCCGGAGCGGCGGACAGGGAGGGAGCGGCGGACAGGGAGGGAGCGGCTGACAGGGCGGGGGCGGCGGCCAGGGAGGGGGCAGCGGGCAGGGTCGGGGCAACGGACAGGGCCGGGGCGAGGGGGCGCGGCCCTGGGGCGGAGGCACCGATCGCGCGCAGCAGCACCGCCGCCAGCCGCCGGCTCTGCGCGGCCTCGCCGACGTCGGCGGCGCGCTGGCGGGCCGCGGCGCCGAGCCGCTGGCGCAGGGCAGGGTCGCGCAGTCGGCCCAGCGCCGCGGCGTAGCCGGCAGGGTCGGGGGGGACGACCACGGCGGACACGCCGTCGCACACCACCGAGTTGGCGGTGTCCGACACCAGCAGCGGCAGCCCCTCGTGCGCGGCCTCGTTCAGCACGAACGCCTGCGTGTCGACGATCGACGGGAAGGCGAACACGTCGGCGCTGGCGTAGACGCCGCCCAGCTCCGAGCGTGGGTAGGGCCCCGCTATGGTCACCCGGGAGGCGATGCCCAGGCGGGTGGCCTCGGCCTGCAGCCGGGCCGTCAGAGGTCCCTCACCGACCAGGGCGAGCTGGGCGTTCACCCCCGCGTCGAGGGCGATCCGGAGCGCCCGCAGCAGCACCGGGAGGTTCTTCTCGGGGGCGAACCGGCCGACGTAGAGCACCCGCAGCGCGCCCGGAAGCCACTGCAGCTCGGCGGGCGGGGCCCCGGCCGGGAGGCGGTCGATGCCGGCCGGGAACACCGTCACCGAGGCCCCCTCCTGCCACGCCCGGCCGGTGTACTGGTCGAGGCACTTGGGTGACAGCAGGACGAGTTCCTGGGCCTCCGCGTGCAGCGCCGCCGCGCAGTGCGCGGCCACCCGGGCCGACCACCGGGTGAGACCGTGGCGGAGGTGGGCGGACCGGCGGAAGAAGGCCGCCCGGACCCGGCGCGAGACGAGCAGCAGCACGGCGGGCTTGAGGCCTCCGGAGGAGATCACCCGGGGGGCGTTGTAGTGCGCCACCGCCCCCGTGGTGTCGGTGGAGACCACCAGCACCAGCGGGATGGAGTAGAACGCCGCGAGCGTGATGCCGAGCACTCCCACCCGGCCGAGCGTGGTGACGAGGATCGCGTGCGGGCGGTTGCGGCGGGCCCGGAACAGCTCGGCGAGGCTGGAGAAGCGGGCGTGGTAGTCGCCCACGTACCCGACATGCCGAACCGTGCGAAAAGTGACAGTAGATGCACTCCGGGTACGGGTGCGGAGGTTCGTCGAGGGCGTGAAGGTCCGCGGCTCGATCCCCTGCCTGCGCAGCTCGCGCTGCCAGGACTCGACCATGTACGAGGGTCCGGCGGCCCTGCCTATCGGCAGGTCACCGAATATCCACACCCTGTATGCCACCGCGACCTCGTTCTCTGCACACCTTCGGATGGGCGCGGCAAGGGTTGCACATCCGCGCAGGCCGAGGCGCGGGGGGTATCCGGTGTTCGGGTGACAGGCAAACCCCCGGTCACCGCGCCGCCGCTAGCTGTCGCCGCCCGCGGCGTCCTGGTGGGAGCCGCCGCCGCCCCCCGACCCACCCCCGGAGCCCGACCCGTCTTCGGAGTTCGACCCGCCCCCGGAGCCCGACCCGTCTTCGGAGTTCGACCCGCCCTCGGGCCCGCCGCCCGAGCCGTCCCGGGTCGTGCTGTTCCCGGGTGCGGGCGTCGCCGACGGGAGGGCGCCGCCGCAGGCGGTGGGGGCGCAGTGGCGGGAGGAGCGGCCGGCGGGAGTGCCACCCGTCGGGGGGAGTACCTGCACCACGTCCACGGTGCTCGCCGCGGGGCGCGGGCTGTGCCGCTCGTGCGAGGTCGGGGGCCGGGTGCCCTGGGGCTGCGGCGCTGTGCCGGCGGAGCCCCCGGCGCTCGGGCCGGTCGGCGCCGGGTGGGCGGCGGGGGCGGACGACTGCGCGGTGAGCGTCCCGCCGGCCGGGCCCGCCGCGGTCAGCGCCGCGTACAGGCCCGCGGCCGCGAGACAGCCGATGAGTGTTCCGGCGACGACGGGCCGCGTGGCCGAGGGACGGGACATCGAAGGCCTCCGGGGGCGAGGGGACCGAGGTCCCTGCGGGACCGGACTCCGGAGTATCGGCGGCCCCGCCGCGCTTCTTGAGCCCCGCCGGCGATCAGCCCACGATCCCCTGGGAGACCGTGACGGTGCTGTTCTTGCCGAAGTTGCCCGCGGCCCCCTTGACCGAGTGCAGCCGGGCCGAGGTCTGGCTGAGGATGTCCTCGGACTGGGTGGTGAACTGGGTCATGTCGACGTGGTGCTCCTTGAGGAAGGTCCGCAGGCTGTCCAGCACCGTCCGGGTCATCTCCCGGAACGCCTGCACCTCGTCAACCGTGGCGTAGTACTTCAGCTCACCGGCGTCCGCGGCGTCCTCGCGCAGGCTCACCCCGGCCCCGTAGTTGATCGGGTTCACGCCGTCGAGGTGATCGCGGCGCAGCCGCTCGATCCGGCGCATGAACCGCCACACCCGGTACTTCCAGTCCATCTGCCGGTTGATGCTGGTCAGCCACAGCGGCGTGACGACGGCGGTGGTGGGCCGGGCCACGACGATCCAGGCCCGGCGCGGGTTGGCGGGCACGAGCTTGACGTCGCGGAAGACCGCCTGCAACGGCAGCAGCGCGTGCGAGCGGCCCTCGACGAACAACCGGCCCTCGCTCAGCCGGGCCCGCAGCAGCAGGTTGATCCGGATGTCCTCGTTCCAGGCGGGCTTGGCGAAGTAGGCGTAGGTGCGCGCCGTCTCGGTGGGGGAGTCGATGAAGTGCTCGACGGTCTCCGCCGGGAGCACGCAGGCGGGGCGGGTGTCCTTCGCGTCCGGCGGCGGGATCAGACCGGGGATGCTCTTGGCCGCGGTCCCGTTGACGTACAGCCGCCACCCGGCCGGAATGCCGCCCAGCTCGCCGGGCACCCGGGCGAGCAGGTGCTCGTAGAGGCTGCGGATGGTGAACGCCCTCATCACCCGGTCGTCCCCGACCCAGTCGGCGGCGGTCTCCAGGTCGAAGGACATGGTCCAGGTGTCCAGTGGCTGCCCGTCGCCGACGAACGGCGAGTAGGCACCGAAGACCACCGTGTTGGTGTTCATGTGCTGGACCAGCCAGTGCTCCACCTCGGGGTCGAGCGCCGGTGCGCAGTCCCGGACCCGCTGCTGGGTCTGGGTGACCTCCAGCGCCGCCATCCGCACCCGGTCGTAGTGGTGGAAGACCTCCAGCCAGGCGCCGAACCACCCCGCCACGACCACGGCAAGGGTCAACTCGATGGCGGCGAACGGCGTGAGCACGTGGTAGGGCCAGGTGCTCACCGCCAGCAGCGCGAGCACGCCGGTGGCGATCAGCAGGTAGCGCAGGTGCCGGTCGCGGGCCCGCCGCCACAGGATCGCCCGCCGGGCGTGCCGGGTGAGCGCGACCATGTCCACCCCCCAGTTCGGGGCGGTGGCGGTGAAGGTGGGGTCGAGCATGGTGTCGGCGACCTGCTCGGCGTAGGAACCCTGCAGGTAGGTGGTGGCGCACAGGTTGCGGGTGACGAAGCTGTTGAACGGCGGCGGGGCCGGCCGGGACGGCGGGTGCGGCAGTTCCTCGGTGGGGTGCCCGGGCGTGTGCCGCCCCGGCCCCTGCGGCCCGTCCGCGGCTGCGGCGCGCGGTGCCTCGGCGGGCCGGTCACCGGCGCCGGCGTCCGCGCTCGGGACTGCGGGAAGGGCCTCCGTGACGCTCTCCTTGCCGTTCACGCGTCACCTCGGCAGTTGCGGTCCGTGTCGCCGGCAGCCGCTCCGCGCATGATCGGGTCGCCTCCGATGACTGTGGGTTGCTCCGGTTAAGCCAACGGTCACGCAATCGCCCGTGATCGTCAACCCTGAAGGTGCTGAGCCGTATCACATCACGCGATCCGGTCATCGGGGCAGCATTCCCCCCTGCCTCCGGCGGGTCGCGGCCGCGCCGCCGGGTCGCGCCCGGGTGCCGGGGTGGGGGAGGCTGCCGGGGTCGCCCGTGCCGCGCGGCCGGCGGGGGCGCCGCCCGGCCCGGGCGCGCCGGGCGGGCGGACCGCGACCGCCGCGGGAGGTAGCTGATGGCGAACCGGCTGGCCGGCTCGACCTCGCCGTACCTGGTGCAGCACAAGGACAACCCGGTGGACTGGTGGGAGTGGGGCGAGGAGGCCTTCGCCCAGGCGCGGCTGCGCGACGTACCGGTGCTGCTGTCGGTCGGCTACGCCGCCTGCCACTGGTGCCACGTGATGGCGCACGAGTCCTTCTCCGATCCCGCCACCGCCGAGCTGATGAACGCGCACTTCGTCAACGTCAAGGTCGACCGCGAGGAGCGCCCGGACGTCGACGCCGTCTACATGGGCGCCACCCAGGCGATGACCGGGCAGGGTGGCTGGCCGATGACGGTGTTCCTCACCCCGAGCGGGCAGCCGTTCTTCGCCGGCACCTACTTCCCGCCCCGTCCGCGGCGCGGGGCACCCGCCTTCACCGAGGTGCTGGAGGCGGTGGCGCGCACCTGGCGGGAGCAGCGTGCCGAGGTGGACAGCGCCGGCGAGCGCATCGCGCGGGTGCTCGGTGGCAGGCAGCAGCCGCCGGGGGCGCTGCCGGCGGAGGAGGCCGTGCGGGCGGCGGTCAGGTCCCTGGTCGGGGAGGAGGACCGCGAGCACGGCGGGTTCGGTACGGCGCCGAAGTTCCCTCCGGCGATGGACGTGGAGTTCCTGCTCCGGCACGCGGCACGGCAGCGGCTGGGCGGCACCGGGCCCGACGGGCGGCCGGAGGAGGCCGCGTTCGAGGCCGGCACCGGCCGGGCGGCGCTCGACACCGCCGCCCGGACGCTGCGGGCGATGGCCCACAGCGGCATGTACGACCAGGTGGCCGGCGGGTTCGCCCGGTATGCGGTGGACCGCGCCTGGGTGGTGCCGCACTTCGAGAAGATGCTCACCGACAACGCCCTGCTGGCGCTGGCCTACCTGCACTGGTGGCGGCTGACCGGGGAGCCCACCGGCGCCCGGGTGGCGCTGGAGACCTGTGACTGGATGCTCGCGGCGCTGCGCACCCCCGAGGGCGGGCTGTCCTCCTCGCTCGACGCGGACACCCCGGTCGACGGTCCCGACGGCGTCCCGCACGCGGTGGAGGGGCTCACCTACGTGTGGACCCCGCAGGAGCTGGTGCAGGTGCTCGGCGCGGACGACGGTGAGTGGGCGGCCGAGCTGCTGCGGGTGAGTGCGGTCGGCAGCTTCGAGCACGGCACGTCCACCCTGCAGCTGGCGCGCGACGTGTGGGCCGAGCCGGGGCAGGCGGAGCGCTGGCGGTCGGTCCGCGCCCGGCTGGCGCAGGCCCGGGCCGGGCGCCCGCAGCCGGGCCGGGACGACAAGGTGGTCGCCGCCTGGAACGGGCTGGCCATCACCGCCCTGGCCGAGACGGGTGCGCTGCTCGAGCGCCCCGACCTGGTGGCGGCGGCCCGGGAGGCGGCTGCGCTGCTGCTGCGCGTGCACCTGCTGCCCGCCGGGCAGGGCGCGGGCGTGCGGCTGCGCCGGGTGAGCCGCGACGGCCGGGTCGGAGCCCCCGCCGGGGTGCTGGAGGACTACGGGGACGTCGCCGCGGGGCTGCTCACCCTGCACGGGGTGACCGGGGAGCCGCGCTGGCTGGAGGCGGCGGGGCTGCTGCTGGAGGTGGTGCTCGGCCCGTTCGCCGACCCCCGCGGGGGGTTCTTCGACACCTCTGCCGAGGACACCGATGCCGCGCTGGCCGCGGTGCGGCGGCCGCAGGACCCCACGGACAGTGCCTACCCGTCCGGCGCCTCCGCCGTGGCGGGGGCGCTGCTGGGGTACGCCGCGGCGACGGGGTCCTCCCGACACCGGGAGGCCGCCGAGGCGGCCCTGGGCCCGGCAGCCGGGGCGGGGGCGTCGGCGCCGCGCGCCTTCGGCTGGGGGCTCGCGGTGGCCGAGGCGTGGCTGGACGGGCCGCGCGAGGTCGCGCTGGTCGATCCCGGGGTCGATGCGGCCGCGCCGCCGCCCGCTGTACCGCCGGGCGGGCGGGCGGGCCCGAACCCGGTGGCCGCCGTCGACCCGGCTGCGGCGCGGTTGCACCGGGTCGCGTTGCTCGGCACCGCTCCGGGGCTGGTGATCGCCGTCGGCGGGACGGACGCGCCCGGGGTGCCGCTGCTGGCGGGCCGGCCACCGGTGGGTGGCCGGGCGGCGGGCTACGTCTGCCGGGGGTTCGTCTGCGACGTCCCGGTCACCGCGGACGCCGCGCTGGCCGCCGCGGTCGGGGCCGTGCTCGCCCTCGGCGGCGGTGCCGGCGGTCGGTGACGTGCGTGCCGTCCGGGCGGGCGGGGCGCGCTCCGCCCTGGGCGAACACGGGCGTGCAGCGGTGGCGATTCACGTGTAAGCGAGTAATCATCGCTACATGACAAACACAGACCAGGGCTTCACCGGCATCGCCGCGTGGTTCGCCCACCGGCTGCCCAGCGACTGGACCGCGACCGAGGCCGACGTCGTCGTCGACCGCGAGGAGATCACCGTCACCCTCACCCTGCCGGAGCCGGAGGTGGCCGACGGCGCGACCGACCCCGAGCGCGCCGAGGCGGTGGCGGGGGGGATCGCCCGCTTCCGGGCCGAGACCCGGGAACGGCGCATCGGCATCGCCCGCGAGGCGGAGCACCGCTTCGGCCGGAAGGTGGCCTGGGGGGTGCGGGTCGGGGCGGACGTCGAGCTGTTCACCCATCTCGCCGTGCCGGTGATGACCCGGCTGCGCCAGCCCGAGCGCCGGGTGCTCGACACCCTCGTCGACGCAGGGGTGGCCCGTTCGCGGGCGCACGCGCTGGCCTGGTGCGTCCGACTGGTCGGCCGCAATTCACAGGAATGGCTCGGCGACCTGCGCTCGGCGATGCAGGAGGTCGCCAAGGTGCGCGACGCCGGCCCGGGCACGCGCTCCGAAGGCGGAGCGACCGGGGATCAGCCGGCCGAGGAGTAGACCACCAGCGAGAGCCCGACGTAGTGGGCGATGAAGGCGGCCACCGTCAGGGCGTGGAAGACCTCGTGGAAGCCGAACCAGCGCGGGCTGGGGTTCGGCCGCTTGATCCCGTAGATCACCCCGCCGACGGTGTACAGCAACCCGCCGATGACGAGCAGCGCGAAGGCAGCCACCCCGCCGCGGAGGAAGTCGGGCAGGTACATCACCGCGACCCAGCCCAGTGCCAGGTATACGGGCACGTACAGCCAGCGGGGCGCGCCGACCCACAGCACCCGGAAGGCGACCCCGGCCAGGGCCCCGGTCCAGACCAGCCAGAGCAGCACCCGGGCCGGGCCCGAGGGCAGCAGCAGCACGGTGAACGGGGTGTACGTCCCGGCGATGATGAGGAAGATGTTGGCGTGGTCGAGCCGCTTCAGCACTGCGCGGGTGCCCGGCGACCAGTGGCCCCGGTGGTAGAGCGCGCTCACCCCGAAGAGCATCGCCGCGGTCAGCGAGAACACCGCGACGGGCAGTCGCGCACGCCCCGGGGCCAGGGTGACCAGCACGATCCCCGCCGCCACGGACACCGGGAAGGTGCCGGCATGCAGCCACCCCCGCAGCTTGGGTGAGACCGCTCCGGCCATGGCCGTGGCCGTCGCGACAGGTCCCTCGATACGCGCCATGCCGCCACCCTACCTACGCATGAGTAACTTACGGAAGCGTAAGAAGCTCGGCGCGCGCCCGGCGGGCACGCCGCCGCCGGACTCACCGTCGGGGGGTACCGTGGGGAAGACGGCCCCCCGCCCGTGGCGGGGTCGCCGCCGTCTGCCGGACAGGCCGGTGCCAAGTTCAGCGGTTCGCCACCTGGGCGGAGGGTCGCACATGGGTCTGCGTGGGCTGCTGTACGGGGTGTACGAGCGGCGGCTGGCGGCTCGGCTGACCCCGCAGTCCATTCCCCGCCACATCGGCGTGCTGGTCGACGGCAACCGCCGCTGGGCGCGCAGCTACGGTGCCGACAGCAGCGCCGGGCACCGCGCCGGGGCGCAGAACGTGATGGAGTTCCTCGGCTGGTGCGAGGAGGTGAAGGTCGAGGTCGTCACCCTCTGGCTGCTGTCGACCGACAACCTGTCCCGGCCCTCGGACGAGCTCGCCGCGCTGTTCACCATCATCCCCGACCTCACCGGTCGGATCGCCGCGACCGGGCGCTACCGGGTGCACCCGGTGGGCTCCCTCGACCTGCTGCCCGCCGCGCTGTCCAGCGCGCTGAAGGAGCACGAGTCGGCCACCCGCGAGGTCAGCGGGCTGCACGTGAACGTGGCCGTGGGCTACGGCGGCCGGCGTGAGATCGCCGACGCCGTGCGCTCGCTGCTGCAGGAGCATGCGGCCCTCGGCACCTCGATCGAGGAGCTCGCGGAGATCCTCGACGTGGAGCACATCGCCGAGCACCTGTACACCCGCGGCCAGCCCGACCCCGACCTGGTGATCCGGACCTCGGGGGAGCAGCGGCTGTCCGGCTTCCTGCTGTGGCAGAGCGCGCACAGCGAGTTCTACTTCTGCGAGGCGCTGTGGCCGGCGTTCCGCAAGGTCGACTTCCTCCGCGCGCTGCGCTCATACTCCGAGCGCCAGCGCCGGTTCGGGGCCTGAGCGGGCTCAGGGTGCGCGGGTTCGGCCCGGCCCGGGGAGCGACCGGGCCGGGCCGAACCCGAGGGGTGACGGCTCAGCCGTCGGCGCCGGCGGGGGTGGTGGTGGGGGTGAACCCCTCCAGCTTGTTGGCCGCGAGCGCGAACTCGTTGGTGAAGGTGTTGCCGATGGTGACCTGACCCGGCTTCGCGGTGCCGATCAGCTGCTCCATCGCCAGCACGGTCTTCGGGCCTCCGGCGGGCATGATGCCGTCGGGCAGGAACTGGCCCTTGTCCTGGGTCAGCGCGCTGATGTAGTCGGCCTTGCTGACCAGGCTGTTCTGCACGTAGGTGGGCGGCAGCGCGTTGGCGATGTCCGCCGCGGTGTGCGTGTCGATCCAGTGCATCGTGGCGACCAGCGCATCCACGACCTTCTGCACGGTGTCCTTGTTCGCGGCCACCCAGTCGGCGCGGGCCAGCACGCCCGCGGCCGGCCAGGCGCCGCCGAGTGCCTGGGTGGCGCCGGCGGTGGTGGCCAGGTCGATGGCGGAGTAGGCGATCTTCTTCTGCTGCATCGCCGTGACGGTCGGCTGGGTGGTCATCACGCAGGCCGCGGACTTGCCCACGATCGCGGCGATCGCCGTGGCCCCGGCGCCGACGGCCAGCCGGTGGATCTGGTTGGTCTTGATCCCCTTCTGCGCGGCCAGGAACTTCGTCAGCGAGTCGGTGCCCGAGCCGAGGTCGGTGACGCCGAGGGTCTTGCCGGAGAAGTCGGCGGCGGAGTGCACGCCGCTGTTCGTCCCGCACATCTCGCGCTCGCCGGGCGCCCCGGAGAGCTGGACGACGTCGGTGACCTGCTTGCCCTTCACCTGGAAGTCGATCGTGTGGATGTACCAGGCGCCGGCCATGTCGACCTGGCCGGACGCCACCGCGTCCTCTGCTCCCACCCCGCCGCTGGACTCCGTCGACAGCTGCATGTTCACGCCGTACTTCTTGTAGTAGCCGAGCCGGGCAGCCAGCTCGTACGGCAGGTAGATCTGCTTGTCGATGCCGCCGACCATCAGCGTCACCGTGGGCATGCTCGCGGCCTGGGTGGCGGTGGCGCCGGAGCCTGCGCTCGCGCCGGTGGAACTGCTGCCGCCACCGCCGCACGCGGCGAGCGCGCCGAGGGTCAGCGCGCCGATGAGCGGCGCGATCAGGGTGCGCTTAACCATGCCAGTCACAGTCCTTTCGGGGGAGGGGATTGCGGTGGTGCAGCGGGCCGGGGGTCCGGTCCGGGTCAGATGGCCGCCGACTCCGCTTCGGAGGGGGTCGGCGGGCGCCAGCTCAGCAGCCGCCGCTCGAGCAGGCCGATGAGGTACTCGGCGACGAGCGTGATGACGGAGATGACGAGCATTCCTGCGAAGACGCCGTCGGGGTCGAGCTGGCCCTGCGCCGTCCGGATCACCAGACCCACGCCACGCTGCGCGCCGAGCACCTCCCCGACCAGGGCGCCGACGATGGCGAACCCGAAGGCGGTGTGCAGGCTGGCGATGATCCAGGTCATCGCCGAGGGGATGGTGACGTGGCGGACGACCTGCAGGGGCGAGGCGCCGAGCACCCGGACGTTGGCGAGGATGTTGCGGTCGACCTCCCGCACGCCCTGGAAGGCGTTGAAGAACACCACGAAGAAGACCAGGACGCCGGCCAGCAGCACTTTCGGGGTGATCCCGAAGCCGAAGGCGACGACGAAGATCGACCCAAGCACGATCCGCGGGATCGCGTTCACGATCTTGATGTACGGGCCGAGCACCTCCGCCAGGAACCGGTTCTGGCCCAGGGCGACGCCGAGAATGATCCCGGTGACCGCGCCGACCCCGAACCCGAGCACGGCCTCCTTCAGGGTGGTCGCGATGTCGACCCAGAACGACCCGAACTCGCTCCCGTTGACGAACAGGTCGACGGTGCGGGTCCAGATCCCGGAGGGCTGGCCGTAGAAGAAGGGATCGACGATCTTCCAGGTGGTGAAGGCCTGCCATCCGCCGAGCACGATGACGGCGAAACCGATACGGGCCGCCCAGATGGTGGCGATCCGGCGCCGCCGGGCACGCTGGGCGGCCCGCGTGGCCTCGGGAGCCACCGCGCTGACGGTGGCCTCCCGGCGGTCGCCGAGTGTCGTCTCCGGGGTTGTCGGGCTCATGCCCCCACCTCCGAGGTGCGCGCGTACGCCCGTTGGACCTCGTCCCGCAGCGAGGCCCAGATCATGCCCTGCACCTCGAGGAAGTGCGGGTCGCGGCGCAGCTCCTGGACCGGCCCGCGCGGCCGCGGCAGGTCGATGTCGTAGGCGGCCTTGACCGAGCCGGGCCCGGTCGTCATCACGACGACCCGGTCGGCCATCACCACGGCCTCGTCCAGGTCGTGGGTGATGAAGATGACCGAGGGCCTGGACTGTTCCCACAGCGCCAGCAGCTCCGACTGCATGATCGCCTTGGTCTGCACGTCGAGAGCCCCGAACGGCTCGTCCATCAACAGGATCGTCGGGTCGGTGATCAGCGCCGCCGCCATCGCGACGCGCTTGCGCATGCCCCCGGACAGCTGGTGCGGGTGGTGCTCCTCGAAGCCCTCCAGCCCGACCCGGCGCAGCCAGTCCCGCGCCATGGCGGTGGCCTCCCGGCGGCGGACCCCGTTCAGCACCGGGCCCAGCATCACGTTGGCCAGCACCGTCTTCCACGGCAGCAGCGCATCGGACTGGAACATGAAGCTGGTGCCGTGGGTGATGCCGTCCACCGGCCGCCCGCCGACCGAGACGGTTCCCGCGCTCGGGCGGTCCAGGCCGGCGACCATGCTCAGCGTCGTCGACTTGCCGCAACCGGTCGGGCCGACCACGGCGCAGAACTGGCCGGGGTCGACGGTGAAGGACACCTCCTGCAGCGCCGTGAACGCCTCGCCCTTGGGCGTCAGGAAGCGCTTGCTCAGGCCGGTGATCTCGATGCGTGCCGGATCCGCGTGGCCGCCGGGGCGCTCGGACCCGGCCTCGGTGGCGGCGCTGGGACGCAAGGCCATCAGGACTCCTCTGCTGCGGCTGTCTCGGGAAACACAGGTGAACCTAAGGAGGCCGGGCCGTTACGTCGCCGTTTCGCGCACATCAACTGTTTCCCGCATAACCGAGGGTTTCGCGCGTTCTGCTCACGGCCCACCGCTTGTCCGGCGGCGATCGCGGGCCGACAATCCGTCGTGTGGTCCGCGCCCGGATGCGCCGGCTGTCCAGCCAGATCTTCGCTGGTCAGTTGGTGATCCTGGCCGTCACGGTGCTGGTGGGATTCCTCCTTTTCGCCCATGAGGAGCGCCGCCACCTGGACACCCAGTACGAGCAGCGGGCGGCGGCGATCGCCCGGACGGTTGCCGGGATGCCGGAGATCGCGCAGTGCCTGGAGACCCGGCAGCCGGGGTGCGACCGGCTGGTCCAGCAGCGCGCCACCCAGGTGGAGTCCGAGGCGGGCGCCGCCTACGTGGTGGTGATCGACCTGAACCGGGTGCGCCACTCCCACCCGAACCCCGCGCTGGTCGGCCAGCAGGTCGAGGAGCCGATCGCGACCCTCGACGGCCGCACCCACGTCGGCATCGACAACGGCAGCCTGGGCCGGTCGGCGAACGGGAAGGCGCCGCTGTACGCCGCCGACGGGCGGATGGTCGGGGAGGTCTCCGTCGGCATCGAGCAGAGCTCGATCTCCGGGGCGTTGTGGCGCGAGCTGCCGGCGTATGCGGGCTGGTTCGCGGTGGCCCTGGCCGTCGGCGCGGTCGCGTCGTGGGCGCTGGCGCGCCGGCTGAAGCGGCGGACCTTCGGCCTGGAGCTGCACGAGATCGTCCAGCTGCTGCAGGAGCGCGAGGCCACCCTGCACGGCATCCGGGAGGGGGTGATCGCCTTCGACCCGGCGGGGCGCGTCACCGCCGTCAACGACGAGGCCCGCCGGCTGCTCGACCTCGGCCATGCCCCGATCGGTGGCCGGCTGGAGGACGTCGTCCCGGCCGGACGGCTGCGTGACCTGCTGTCGGGCGAGATCCCGGGCAAGGACGCCGTGGTGCTCACCGACGATCGCTGCCTGACCGTGAACCGCATGCCCGTCCTGCTGGCCCGGCAACCGCACGGTGCCGTGGTGACGCTGCGGGACCGGACCGAGATGGCGGGCCTGCTGCGTGAGCTGGACGGGGTGCGCAGCCTCACCGACGCGCTGCGTGCCCAGCGGCACGAGTTCTCCAACTGGCTGCACACCGTGATCGGCCTGCTCGAACTCGGCCGCCCCGACGAGGCCCTGCGCTACCTCACGGAGCTGCGCGGTTCGTCCTCGGAGCTGGCCGAGGACCTCAGCGCGCAGATCGCCTGCGCCCAGATCGTGGGGCTCCTGCTGGGCAAGGCGGCCGAGGCGCACGAGCGCGGGATCGTGCTGGAGATCAGCCCGGAGACCTGGCTCGGGGAACCGCCGGAGAAGGTCCAGGCGCTGACCACGATCGTCGGCAACCTGATCGACAACGCCATGGACGCCGTCGGGGGCGCCGACCGGTCCGGTCGGATCACGGTGGAGTTGATCGACAACGAGGACGCCATCGACGTGTCCGTGGTCGACAACGGTCCCGGAATCCCGGCCGGGGCGGCCGAGCTGATCTTCACCGACGGCTTCACCACCAAGCCGTCCAACGGCTCCCTGCACCGCGGGTTGGGGCTGGCGCTGGTACACCGCCTGGTCCAGCGGCTCGGCGGGGAGATCACCGTCTCGCAGGGGCCCGGGCGCACTTCCGGGTCCGGCTGCCCAAGGCGGCCCGCCCGGCCGCCGTCGCCGATGCCGCTGGTGCCAGGGGGTGACGGGGATGACCGCAGGCCCGATCCGCACCCTGGTCGTCGACGACGACTACCGCGTCGCCGCGATCCATGCCGCCTACGTCGCCAAGGTCGCCGGGTTCGAGCTGATCGGTTCGGCGCACACCGCCGCGGGGGCGGTCGAGGCGGTCGGGGCGCTGCGGCCGGACCTGGTCCTGCTGGACATCTACCTGCCCGACGGCGACGGCCTGGACGTGGTGCGCACGCTCATCGAGCGGCACGAGCACCCGGACGTGCTCGTCATCACCGCGGCCCGGGACGTCGGCAGCGTCCGCACCGCCATGCAGCTCGGTGCGGTGCACTACCTGGTCAAGCCGTTCGGCTTCGGCGCCCTCAACGACCGGCTGGTGTCCTACCGCCAGCTGCGGATGCGGATCGGCGGGCCTGGCCGACGCGGCCGAGCAGGCGGACGTGGACGCCCTGTTCGCCCTGCTCCGCCGGCCGTCGGCGACCCCGGCCACCCCGCCGAAGGGCCACTCGGCGCCCGACGCTCGAGCTGATCCGAGACGCGGTGAAGGCCGCTGACGGCGACATCTCCGCCTCGGAGGTCGCCTCGCAGGTGGGGATCAGCCGGGCCACCGCGGCCCGCTACCTGACCTACCTGACCCGGCACGGGATCCTCCGGCTGCAACTGCGGTACGGGGGCACCGGACGTCCGGAGCACCGCTACTCGATCGACCGACCGGGGGCGCGGTGAGACGCAGGTCCGTCGGCGGCGGCCGGCGGCTGTCCGCCGAGCTGCTGCGCAGCCAGCTCGCGGTGGTGACGGTCGCCCTGCTGGCCGGGTTCGGGCTGGTGGTGCAGGCGAACCGCTCGGCGCTGGACTCGGAGTACCAGCAGCGCGCGCTGAGCATCGCCGCCGCAACGGCCTCCGTGCCGCAGATCCGCGCGGCGATGGCCGCGGGCGACCCCGACCACGCGGTGGCCGGCGCTGGCCGAGCAGATCCGGCGCAACACCGGCGCCACCTACGTGGTGGTCGTCGACCGGTCCGGGATCCGGCATTCCCACCCGCAACCCGGCGCTGATCGGGCAGCCGGTGGACAGCCCGCTGCTCGGACTGGACGGCCGCGACCACACCCGGATCAACGGCCAGGGCACGCTCGGCCGCTCGGCCAACGGTGTCGCCCCGCTGCGCGCCCCGGACGGCACCGTGATCGGTGAGGTTTCCGCCGGCCTGCTGGAATCGCTGGTCAGCGCCGACCTGCGGCGGCAGCTGCCCACCCTGCTGCTCTACGCCGGGCTGGCGCTCGCCGTGGGCGTCGGCGCATCCCTGCTGCTGGCCCGCCGCCTGAAGCGGCGGACCTTCGGGCTGGAGCTGGACGAGATCGCCGAACTGTTGCAGGAGCGCGAGGCGATGCTGCACGGGATCCGCGAGGGGGTGGTGACGCTGGATCCGAACGACCGGGTCTCGCTGCTCAACGACGAGGCCCGCTGCCTGCTGGAATGGGACGCGGACGTGATCGGCCAGCCGCTGGGGGCGCTGATCCCGCCGGGCCGCCTGCTCGACCTGCTGACCGGCGCGGCGGGTGTCGGGGCGGACGGCTCGCTGCTGGAGGACCGGACGGTGCTGACGGACAGCCGCTGCCTGACGGTGACCCGCAGGCCGGTGTCGCGCGGCGGCCGGTCGATCGGTGCGGTGGTCACCCTGCAGGACCGCACCGAGCAGGTCACCCTGTTGCGCGAGCTGGACAGCATCCGCGCCCTGACCGATGCCCTTCGGGCGCAGCAGCATGAGCACGCCAACCGGGTGCACAGCCTGGTCGGTCTGCTCGAGCTGGGTCGGGCCGACGAGGCGTCGGCCTATCTGGCCGAGATCTCCGGGGCCGGCGGCGCCCTGGCCGAACGGCTGTGGGACCTGCTCGGCAGCCCGGCCCTCGTGGCCCTGCTGCTGGCGAAGGTCACCATCGCGGCCGAGCGCGGGGTCGAGCTGGACATCGACGCCGACGGCGTGGACGGCGTGACCGCCGCCGACCTCGCCCTGGACGAGCGGTCGCTGCTGACCGTCCTCGGCAACCTGATCGACAACGCCCTGGACGCCGTGGGCGGCCGGGCCGGTGGCCGGATCGGGGTCAGTGTGCGGCGGGACGGGGACGCCCTGCTGGTCGACGTGCGGGACAACGGGCCCGGGGTGCGTGAGCATGCCGAGCGGGTGTTCGTGGACGGGTTCAGCACCAAGCCCGTGCGCGACGGGGTCCACCGCGGGCTGGGGCTGGCCCTGGTGCGGCGGCTGGTGACCCGGGCGCACGGGACGGTCGGGGTGCGGGACGAGGGCGGTGCCCGGTTCCGGGTGCGCATCCCCTTGGCCGGGGCCGGGGCCGGGGTCGGGGTCGGGGTCGGGGTCGGGGTCGGGGCCGACGGGGCGCCGGCGTCCCCGGCCGGCACGGCGGCCCTGATGCTGCGGGAGTCACCGCTGGGGGTGCGCGACTGACCCGGCCGGCCGCACCGGGACCACTGGCACTGTTCACGGTGCGTGCACGGGTGGTTGCGGGGTGCCGTTCCCAGTCACCGCCCGTGTGTCCGTTCCGTTGGCACGGTGGCGTCGCGTACCGTCGACACCATGCACCGGCCACACGTGCGCGTTCCGTCACCGGACCGCGCACGTGTCATGTGAGGGGAGCCGCCATGACCACCACCCCCCGCGCGACGAGCCCGCAGCACGACGCGCAGGCGTCGATGCCGGGCACCTCGTCCGACGCCGGGTCGCCCTCATCGCAGCCCCGGGGCATGCGCGCCCCGCGGGGTGGGCCGCGCCGCACCTTCGTCCTCGACACCTCCGTGCTGCTGTCCGACCCGAAGGCGCTGCTGCGCTTCGCCGAGCACGAGGTCGTGCTGCCGGTCGTGGTGATCACCGAGCTGGAGGCCAAGCGGCACCACCCCGAGCTCGGCTACTTCGCCCGGCAGGCGCTGCGGCTGCTCGACGACCTGCGCGTGCAGCACGGGCGGCTGGACGCGCCGCTGCCGGTCGGCGACGGGCGGCACGCTGCGGGTCGAGCTGAACCATGCCGACCCGTCGCTGCTGCCGGCCGGGTTCCGGCTGCGGCGGACAACGACAGCCGCATCCTCGCGGTGGCACGAACCTCGCCGCCGACGGCCGGCGACGTCACGGTCGTCTCGCAAGGACCTGCCGATGCGGGTCAAGGCGTCGGCCGTCGGCCTGGAGGCGGAGGAGTACCAGGCCGAGCTGGCCGTCGACTCCGGCTGGACCGGGATGGCCGAGCTCGACGTCGGCACCGAGGACGATGTCGCACGCTCTACGACGCCGAGCACACCCTCGAACTCCGCCGCCGCCGCAGCACCTGCCCTGCCACACCGGGCTGGTGCTGCTCTCCGCCGCGGCTCCGCCCTGGGCCGGGTCGCCGCGGACAAGCAGGTCCGGCTGGTCCGCGGCGACCGGGACGTCTTCGGGCTGCACGGCCGCAGCGCCGAGCAGCGGATCGCCATCGACCTGCTGCTCGACCCGGAGGTCGGCATCGTCTCGCTGGGCGGGCGGGCCGGCACCGGCAAGTCCGCGCTGGCCCTGTGCGCCGGCCTCGAGGCGGTGCTGGAGCGCCGCGCAGCACCGCAAGGTCATGGTCTTCCGCCCGCTGTACGCGGTGGGCGGCCAGGACCTCGGCTACCTGCCCGGCAGCGAGGCCGAGAAGATGAACCCCTGGGCCCAGGCGGTCTTCGACACCCTCGGCGCGCTGGTCTCGCAGGAGGTCGTCGAGGAGGTCATCGACCGCGGGATGCTCGAGGTGCTGCCGCTCACCCACATCCGCGGCCGCTCGCTGCACGACGCGTTCGTGATCGTCGACGAGGCGCAGTCGCTGGAGCGCAACGTGCTGCTCACCGTGCTGTCCCGGATCGGGCAGAACTCCCGGGTGGTGCTCACCCACGACGTCGCCCAGCGCGACAACCTGCGGGTCGGCCGCACGACGGCGTCGCCGCGGTGATCGAGACGCTGAAGGGCCACCCGCTGTTCGCGCACGTGACCCTGACCCGCTCGGAGCGCTCGCCGATCGCGGCCCTGGTGACCGAGATGCTGGAGGGACTCCAGCCGTAGCGGGAGCTGGCGCGCATCGCCTTCGGGTGCGGTGAGTTGGATCACAAAGTTCTACGGTGGGTGACGCTCGCGCCCGGAATGATCCGAAATGGCGCCCGGTGGCGATCCGTCCGACTTGCGGCCGGCCGCTCGGCGCCCGCACGGTGTTTGACGTCAGCACCCCGCTCGCGCGGCGGTCCCGGCGGGCGACGAAGCCCGCGGTGGGGGATCCCGCCCGAGCTTGCGCCCCACCCGAGGTGGGGCGCCGGGCCCTCCCGATTCCTGCCCGCCCCCTCGCCGGCCGTTCCGCCGGCTCCGGGGTGCGCGCGGTGGCGCGCTGCGCCTGCGGGCCCGTGCACGGGGTGGCACCACCGTGCCCGCGAGGCGGGAGGCACGGCGACGGAAGGTTGCCCGTGCTCCTGCACCATCGAGACCCCTCCGGACACCATCGACACCCCTGCGGATCCGCGGGCCCGCAGCAGCCGCGCAGCGTGCGTGCCCGGCTGGTCAGCGGGACCCGCAGCACCCTCACCGCCGCCGCGCTGCTGGGCGTGGCCACCGTCGGCCTGACCGCCACCCACGGCAGGTCCGTGGCGGAGCGCCTGCCCGCGGCGGCCGAGCCGTCCGCGGTGGTGATCGGCCCGGCAGGCCCGGCGTCGTCCGGGCCGGCGTCCGCCGGGCCCGACGATCGACAGCGCGACGAGGTGACGATGTCGGCCGCGCTCGCCGCGGCGGAGCGCTCCCGGGCGCTGGCCGCCGAGGAGGCCTCCCGTTCGGCGGCCCGCACCGCCGCCGCAGCCCGCGCCGCCGCAGCCCGGGCCACCGCCGCCCGCACCGCCGCTCGGCGCAGCGTGGCGGCCGCGCAGGCGGCGGTGGCGGGGGCGGTGGCCGACCCGCGGGCCGCGGCGCGCGCCCTGGCCGCCCAGCGCGGCTGGGGCGACGGTCAGTTCAGCTGCCTCGCCGCCCTCTGGCAGCGCGAGAGCGGGTGGAACTATCAGGCGAGCAATCCCTCGTCGGGGGCCTACGGGATCCCGCAGGCCCTGCCGGGAAGCAAGATGGCCTCGGCGGGAACGGACTGGCGCACCAACCCGGCGACCCAGATCCGGTGGGGGCTGCAGTACATCGCCGCCAGGTACGGCACGCCGTGCGCCGCCTGGGGACACAGCCAGGCGACCGGGTGGTACTGACCCGCAGGTCAGGACCGGCCGTGCCGGCGGGCGCCGTTCGCCCGGCCTCACCCGCCCTGCCGTGCCAGCACGGCCCGCTCGGCCAGCGTCCACGCTGTCGCGGTGACCAGGTACAGCCCGACGGCCGGCGGCATCAGCACGGCGGCCACCACGCTGCCGAACGGCAGCAGCCGGGCCGGTAGGGAGGCGGCGGAGCTGCCGCCCGTCCCGCCCGGCTGCACCCGGGCGAGGCGGGCGGCGCGGGTGACGGACTGCTGCCCGGGGCGCACCCCCGCCCTGCGGTGGGCGGCGAGCTGCTCGCCCCGCAGCCGGGCAGGGTCGTGGGCGAAGCGGGCGCGCAGCCGGGCGAGTTCCGGCGCCAGCCCGGCCCGGGCGCGCTCCCCGCGCGCCGCGGCCACCGACAGCGGCAGCAGCGCGGCCCGGGTCGCGGCGGTCACCAGCACCGGGGCGAGCGGGAGGGCCGCGGCACCGGCGGGCCAGGGGAGGGCGGCCGCCACCGCGGTGACGGCGTGGTAGGCGAGACGGACGGCAGGGTCGAGCACGGTGAGCGGGGACATCGCGGCCTCCGGGCAGCATCGGGTGGGGGCCGGGCGGCTGGACGTGACGTCCCGGACCGCCTCGGCGGGTGGGAAGGGGCCGGGCGGCCGAAGGCCGCCGGCTGGCGCAGGGGTCGGGCGCAGCCCGTCGGGCCGGCCCACCCCGAGGTGGGCGCCGTGCCGTGGATCAGTGCTGCGGGTGCGCCGCGGGAGGCCGGTGGCCGGGCGCCCGCGGGCGCGGGTGCCCCGGCGCATCCGGGTCGGTCTGCCGCCCGCCAGGGGTGGAGGCCGGCGGCGCGGGCGGGCGGCCGTCGCGGCGCCGCGGCGCGGCGTTGGGGGCCGGCACGGCCGGCAGCGCGGCCGCGAAGGCAGCGAGCGCAGCGGCGAGCACCAGCGCCGGCAGCAACCCCGCTACCGGCCCGGGCGGGGCATGCAGGGCACACCCGGCGAACAGCACCAGCGCGGACCCGAGCAGCCCGGCCGGCGACAGCCTCGCCCGAACGCCCATCGCCACCTCCCCGACCGTGAGCCGATCCTAGGGCTGTCGGCACGCCGGGCGGTGACCTGGCACCCTGTGCCTGGTGCGAGCAGACGGTGTGCGGGGACAGGCGGTCGGGGCGCTGCGCGCGGCGGGCGCGCGGCGGACGGCGACCGGGGCGCGGCGGCGGCTCCGCCCCGGCGACGTGGTGGTCGCGGCGCAGCTGACCGCGCTCGCCGGGCTGGCCTGGCCGGGGCGGGGGCGCTGGCGGATCCCGCGGGTGGTGCGCACCGGGGCGCTGGCGGCGATGACCGGCGGCGGTGTTGTGTCCGCCGCGGGCCTGGGCACCCTCGGCCGGGAGGCGACGATCTGGGTGGAGCCCCAGGACGGTGCCCGGTTGCGCACCTCCGGGGCCTACGCGCTGTCGCGCAACCCCGTGTACACCGGGCTGCTGGTGGGGGCGGCAGGGTTCGCGGTGCTGCGCCGGCGGCGCGAGCCGCTGGTGGCGTTCGCGGCGCTCGCCGGGGTGCTGCACCTGAAGGCGTCCCTGGAGGAGCGCCGGTTGTCGGCGCGGTTCGGGGCGGAGTACGACGACTACGCGCGTCGGGTGCCGCGGCTGATAGGCCTGCCGCGACGAGCCGCGCGCTGACCCAGCCCAGCCCAGCCCCAGCCCAGCCCAGCCCCAGCCCAGCCCTGCCCCAGCCCAGCCCTGCCCAGCACTGACCCCGCCGGCGCCGCGGCTGACCGGGCGGCGGGGGAGATACCGGACGGTGTCCGATCCGGCGGACGGGGCCGGCCGGGACTGACTACTATCAGTGGGCTTCTGATCACACTCTGGCAGAGTCCCGGGAGATCCACCGTGCCTATCCGCGCGCCGCAGCCGTGGCCGACGCCCTCGGCCACCTGCGGCCCGGACGCGGCGGTCGGGTCCCGGGAATCGGACCTGAGGGTCGAGCTCGACCCGGTCAGCGGCGGCGGAGCTGTGGTCGGGCCGGTGACGCCGGAGCCGGTGACACCCGAGCCGGTGACACCCGAGCCGGTGACGGACTCGGCGCAGGCGCACACCCCGTTGCTGGAGGCCGTACGACGCGAGTCGCGGTCGTTGCTGGTGCGGATGGGCGGGTCCGGACACCACGGGGGTGCCCGGGCGGGGGCCGACCTGTCCGCGCTGCTCGGCCCGGCGGTGCTCAGCGCGGACGTCCGGCTCGACTCGCCGCGGCTGGGGCGGGCCCTGCGCGAGGCGGAGGCGCTGGCGGCCCGGGCGTGGGGCGGCGCGGCGGCCTGGCTGCTCGACGCCGGCGCAACCGGCGGGAACCTGGCCTGGTTGGAGGGCACGCTCGGCGACGGCGAGGAGGTCGTCGTGGGCCGGGACGCGCACGTCTCGGTGCTGTCGGGGCTGGTCAGCAGCGGAGCCCGGCCGGTGTGGGTGTCTCCACGGGTGCACCCGCGCCATGGGTTGCCGCTGGGGGTCGCGGCGGTCGATGTCGCGGCAGCCCTCGACGCGCACCCCGGCGTCCGCCAGGTGGTGCTCACCTCTCCCGGTTACGCGACGACGTGCGCGCCGGTCGGCGAGGTGGTGGCGGCGGCCCGCGCGCGCGGCGTGCACACCTACGTCGACCAGTCCTGGGGTGCGCACCTGGCCTTCCATCCCGACCTGCCCGAGGACGCGCTGGCGGCGGGCGCCGCGGCCGCCGTGGTGGCCCTGGACAGGTCCGCCACGGCGCTGTCGTCGGGCGCTGTGCTGCTGCTCGGGCAGGCCGCTACGCAGGACCAGCGGGTCCGGGTCGACGCCGCCGTCCGCAGGGCGCGCACCTCCAGCCCGTTGCTGCCGCTGCTGGCCTCCGTCGACGCGGCCCGCCGGGACCTGGCCCTGGGCGGCGCCGAAGCGCTGGGTGACGCGCTGGAGCGCGCACGCTGGCTCACCACGCGGCTGCGAGCGGTTCCGGGGCTGCGGGTGCTCGGGGCCGACGAGCTGGGCCTTGACCCGCGCCGCGTCGACGCGCTGCGGATCGTGCTCGACGTCGGCCGGCTCGGGCTCACCGGCTGGGAGGTGGAGACGGCCCTGCGCAGGATGGGAACGCCGCCGCAGGGTGCCGACGACCGGCGGGTGTACCTGTCCCCGGGCGGGGTGCGCGGCATGGGCAGCCCGCCCCTGCCGCGGCCCGGGCAGCCCTGGCCCGGCGGAGTGCTGATGGTCCGCGCCCTGGAGCGGGTGGCGCGCAGGGCGCTCGACCACGAGTATGCCCGCCGGCGGCGGCTGCGCCGGGGGTCGCAGGCGGCCGGGGTGTGGGTCCCGGCGCTGATGGCGGGCGAGCAGGTGCTCACCCCGCGGCAGGCCGTGCGGGCACCCGCCGCCGCGGTGGCGCTGCGGCTGGCTGTCGGGCGGGTGGCCGCCGAGCCGGTGGTGCCCTACCCGCCGGGGGTGCCGGTGCTGGTGCCCGGCGAGGTCATCGCGCAGAGCGTGGTGGACGCGCTGCGCGGGGTGCTCGCCACCGGTGGGTACGTGGGCGGGTGCGCCGATCCGACGGTTGCCACCCTCCGCGTGGTCGAGCTCTGACCGCGACCCTGCCCGGCCTCTCGGCCCCACCTCGTCCGGCACCGGGCATCGCCGTCAACTTTGGTTGACATCTGCTGAGTGTCAACCTAGATTGACAGTCATGGGTGAACCGGAGCAACTGGCCGCGCAGGCCGGCGCCCCCGACCCCGCCGTGGGGTTGCAGGCGGTCCGAGCGCTGCGCGCCCTCGTCGAAAGGCTCGAGGCGCTGCAGGTTGCGCGTGCCCGCGACCTGGGCTGGTCCTGGCAGGAGATCGCCGGACTGCTCGGCGTCAGCCGTCAGGCGGTGCACAAGAAGCACGCCGGTGGACGGCGGCTGCTGGGCAGGGAGGGGTAGCGATGTTCGAACGATTCAGCGGCGAGGCGCGCGACGTGGTGACCGGCGCCCGGGAGGAGTCCCTCGCGCTGCGGCACGGGAGGATCGGCACCGAGCACCTGCTGCTCGGGATGCTGCGCGAGCCCGGCTCGCTGCCGGCCCGGCTGCTCGCCGCGCACGACCTCGACGCCACCCGGGTGCGGGCCGGCGTCATCGCCGCCGTGGTGGCCGGAGACGACCTCGACGCGCAGGCCCTGAGCAGCATCGGGATCGACCTCGACACCGTTCGCGAGCGGGTGGAGGAGACCTTCGGTCCGGGCGCGTTGGACCTGCCCGCGGTGAGCCGCGGCCGGGTCGTGTCCGGCAGGGTCCCGCTCACGCCGCGGGCGAAGAAGTCCCTGGAGCTGGCGCTGCGCGAGGCGGTGGCGATGCACAGCCGCCAGATCAGCTCGGGCCACCTGCTGCTCGGGGTCCTGCGCGAGGGCGCGGGGCTGGCGGCCCGGGTGCTGCGCGAGGCCGGCCTCGACCTGCCCGCCCTCGCCGAGGAGGTGCGGGCGGGGCTGCGCGCCGAGGCCGGGTCGCCGCCGTGACGCCCTGCAGCGGACGGGCACTGTCCGGCCCCCGCGCTGCGCTGCGTGGGCCACCGGCGGCGGGTGGCGCCCCGGGCTGGGAGCATGGGCGGGTGAGCGGGCCGGCCGAGCAGCACCCCCGGGGGCAGCGGGTGGAGACGCCGGTGGGCGAGCTCGGCCGGCGCGTCTACGCCTTCCTCAACGTCCTGGTCGCGCCGCGCCCGATCGCCTGGGTCACCACGGTGGACGGGCAGGGGCGGGTCAACCTCGCGCCGCACTCCTACTTCACGGTCTCCTCGGTCGACCCTCCGGTGGTGCAGTTCACCTCGGTCGGGCGCAAGGACAGCCTGCGCAACGTCGAGGCCACCGGCGAGTTCGTCGTCAACCTCGCCCCCTGGAGGTTGCGCGCGGCGGTCAACCTGACCTCCATCGACGCGCCCGCAGGGGTCGACGAGCTCGCCTTCGCGGGGCTCACCGCCGAACCCTCGCGCACCGTCCTTCCGCCGCGGGTCGCGCAGTCACCGGCCGCGCTGGAGTGCGGGCTGCTCGAGGTCAGGTCCTTCGGCAGCGGCCCGCGCTCCGGGCATGTCGTGTTCGGGGCGGTGCTGCACCTGGCCGTCGACGCGGCCGCGATGGCCCCCGACGGGCTGCCCGACCTCACCGCCCTGGACAGCGCCGCGCGCTGCGACCGGACGAACTGGGCGCCGCTGGGGCCGCGCGAGCCGATCGAGCGTCCGCGCTGGCCGCAGCCCGAGCGGGGCTGAGCCGCCGGGTCCCGAGCGGCGGCGGAAGGGTGTCGCGGCCGGCCCGCGCCCCGGCCCACCGTCCTCGTCGGCGCGGCTCAGTGGCCGCCCGACCGGCGGGCCAGGTAGATGAGGTAGGACAGGTCGCGGCCGTCGCGGTGCACCGCCAGCGGCACGGTGCGGCACGGCCCGCACACCTCGGCCAGCACCGTCGCCAACTCCGGCGAGGCATCGGCGGACCAGACCGCGAGCACCCCGCCCGGGCGCAGCGTCCGGGCGGCCGCCCGGAGGAAGGGGCGCCGGTAGAGGGCGTCGTTCGCCTGGTGGACGAGGAACCCCGGGCCGTTGTCGACGTCGATCAGGACGGCGTCCGCGCTCCGCGGGGCCCGCGCGGCGAGGGCATCGCGGACGTCGGCCACCCGCACGCTCACCCGCGGATCGGCGAGCAGGCGGTCGGCGGGCCGGACCAGCCCCGCGCGGGCCCAGTCGACAAGGTTGCCGTCCAGCTCCACCACCTCGACGGCGGCCACGTCGCGGTCGGCCAGCAGCGCCCCCAGCGTGTAGCCCAGCCCCAGACCCCCGACCACGACCTGCCAGCGGGGTGCGGCGGGCCCGCCCTCCCGCAGCTGCTCGAGGGCGAGGGTGGCGAGCGCCTGCTCGGTGGAGGTGTGCGCGGAGTCCATCGCGAACACGCCGTCGATGATCAGCTCGAGGATCTCGCCGCGGCGGCGCAGCACGACCTCGCCGAACGGTCCCTGGGCCCGGGCCAGCTGCCGTGGCCCGGCGGCGATGGCGGCGTCGGTGTCCGCGGCGGCATCGGCAGCGGCATCGGCGGCGGCATCGGCGGGCACGGGCGCATGATCCGCCCCCCGCCGCAGCAGCACAAGGCGGCGGCACAAGCCGGCCGCCGCGAGGCGCCGGGTGGACCTGCCGGGTCTTCGCGACCCGAGCAACAGGTCAACGCCCGGTCTGCGATCACTCTTTCGGGTTGGTCATCCGCCGGCGCCCGCTCTCGTAGACTGCACAGGTGACCACGGTGTCGGGGGTCCAGCCAGCGGTGGAGCGTGCGGGCCGGGCCCAGGGGGTCTGGCGGCCACGCGTCCCCGGTCTGGTGGCCTGGGCGGTGCGGATCGCGGCGATCCTGGCGTTGCTCGACATCGCCCTCCCCGAACACCACCTCCAGCACGGTTCGCGCACGATGGACGCGCTCGCCGACGGGACCGCGTTCGGCGCCGGGATGATCGCCGCCGGGTCGATGCTGCTGCTCGCCGGTGCGCTGCGGCGACGCAAGCGCCGCGCCTGGGTGCTGATGGTCGTCGTGGTGATCGTCGGGGTGCTCGCCAACGCCCAGGTGCACCGGGTCAGGGTCGTCGCCGTCAACCTCGCCCTGCTCGGGCTGCTGGTCTGGGTCAGGCGCGACTTCACCGCCCACTCCGAGCGGCGGTCCCGGCTGGCGGCGGTGCGGGTGCTGTTCGTGATGACCGGCTTCTCGATGGCCGCCGGCATGCTGCTCACCCGCCGGACCGCGCTGGGCGCTTCGTTCAGCCACCGCTTGCTCGAGGTCTTCCTCGGGCTGTTCGGGTTCGCCCCTGACCTCACCTTCCGCCATCAGGTGATCTCCACCTTCACCCAGACGGCGCTGACCAGCCTCGGCGGGCTCACCGCCTTGCTCACCCTCGCGGCGCTGCTCGCGCCGGCGCGCAAGCCGGTGGGCCTGAGCGCGGAGGCGGAGGTCCGGGTCCGGGCCCTGCTGGAGCAGTACGGCGAGCGCGACTCGCTCGGGTACTTCGCGCTGCGCCGCGACAAGACGGTGATCTTCTCCCCGTCCGGCAAGGCCGCGGTGGCCTACCGCGTCGTCGGCGGCGTGACGCTGGCGGCGGCCGACCCGCTCGGCGACCCGGAGGCGTGGCCGGGGGCGATCGCGGCATGGCTGGCCGAGGCGGAGCGGTACGCCTGGATCCCCGGCGTCATCGGCGCCTCCGAGCAGGGCGCCCTCGCCTACCGCAGGGCCGGGCTGGACGCCCTCGAACTCGGCGACGAGGCCCTGCTCGACCTGGACACCTTCAGCCTCGAGGGGCGCTCGATGCGGGTCGTTCGGCAGGCGGTGAACCGGGTCCGCCGGGCGGGGTACACCGTCGACGTCCGGCGCCAGCGCGAGCTCACCGAGGCCGACCTCGCGGAGCTGGCGGGTGCCGCGGACGCCCTGCGCGGGGAGGATGTCGAGCGCGGGTTCTCGATGGCGCTCGGCCGTATCGGCGACACCTGCGACCCCGACCTGGTGGCCGTGCGCGTCCGGGACGCCTCCGGCCGGCTGACGGCCGTGCTCGGGTTCGTCCCCTGGGGCAGTGACGGGCTCTCCCTCGACGTGATGCGCCGCTCCCGGGACAGCGAGAACGGCACCATCGAGCTGGCCGTCACCGCCGTCGCCGAGCAGGCAGCCCGGCTCGGGGTGACCCGGCTGTCGCTGAACTTCGCGGTCTTCCGGTCCGTGTTCGAGCGCGGCGCGCGGGTGGGTGCCGGGCCGGTGCTGCGGTTGTGGCACCGGGTGCTGCTGATGGCCTCGCGGTGGTGGCAGATCGAGTCGCTGTACCGGGCCAACGCGAAGTACGCCCCACGGTGGGCCCCCCGCTTCGTCTGCTTCCAGCGCGCGGCCGAGCTGCCCCGGGTGGGCATCGCGGCGCTGGAGGCGGAGGCTTTCGTGCAGTTCCCGCGGCTGCGCTGGCTCGCCCGCTGACGCTCCCGCCGGGAGGGCCCCGGCCGGCGGTTCAGCCTGTTCCGGGCAGGCCGAGCAGTTGGACCCGGCCGCCGGCCACCACGCCGCCGGGCGGCACCACCGCGAGGTCGACGGCAGTGGCCAGCCCTCGCAGCATCGCCGGCCCGGCGTACATCACCGGGTGACCGTCGCGGACCGGCAGCAGCCGGGTGGCCTCCCCGCCGGCCCCCACGTCCACCGCGAGCGTGCCGGTGCGGATCGCGGGCTCCGCCGCGCCGTGCAGCGCCCGGGCGACCGGTCCGAGCAGGGTGAGCAGGCCGGACACGGCGGCCAGCGGGTTGCCGGGCAGGCCGATCAGCGGCCGCCCGTCGGGCAGCACGGCGAGCAGCTGCGGGTGGCCCGGGCGCACCGCCACGCCGTCGACGACGAGCCGGGCGCCGAGCTCGGCGAGCACGTCGTGCAGGTGGTCGACGGGACCGCGGGCGGTGGACCCGGTGGTCACCACGACGTCGCCCGCGGCGGAGGTGATGGCGGCGGTGAGCGCGTCCCGGCGGTCCGGGACGCGGCCGAGCGCGGTCACCGCCAGCCCGATCGCCGGCAGCCAGGCCGCCAGCAGCGGGCCGAGAGCGTCGCGCACCCGGCCGTCCCGGGCCGGCCCCGAGCCGAGCAGCTCGTCGCCGAGCACCAGCACCGTCGCGGCGGCGCGGCGCACCGTGACGACGTCGAGCCCGGCGGCGGCCAGCAGCCCGACACCGGCCGGGGTAACCGTGGTGCCGGCGGCCAGCACCGCATCGCCCCGGCGGCACTCGGTGCCGGCCCGGCGGATGTCCCGGGGCCGTTCCGGCGGCGCGCCGGCGGCGTCCGCCGGGTGCAGCAGGTCGCCGTCGCGGCGACCCCACTCCTGGCGCAGCACGGCCTCGGCACCGGCGGGCATCGCCGCGCCGGTGGCGATGCCGAGCGCGGCGCCGGGGCCCAGCGGCGGGGGCAGGGTCCCGGCGAGCACCTCGCCGACCAGCCGCCAGGGGGGTGGCCCGGCCACCGCCCAGCCATCCATCGCGGCGGTGTCCGTGGCGGGCAGGTCGGTGCGGGCGAGGGCGTCCTGCGCCAGCACGGCCCCGAGCGCGAGGTGCAGCGGCACGGTGGTCGCCGCGACCGGCTGCACCCCGTCCCGGGCCACCTGCGCGGCCCGCTCCCACGCCAGCGCCCGGTGCTCCGGATGCCCGGGGCGGGCAGGGGGTGCCGGGGGTGCCGGGGGTGCAGGGGACATCGGTCGGGGACGTGCGCCGGCTACAGGCCGGGGCGGCGCGAGATCGTCCGGGCGATGGGCCTGGTCACTCCGGCGAAGAAGTCCTCGCCCTTGTCGTCGACGACGATGAAGGCGGGGAAGTCCTGGACGTCGATCTTCCAGACGGCTTCCATCCCCAGTTCGGGGTACTCCAGCACCTCCACGTGCTTGATGCAGTCCTGCGCCAGCCGCGCGGCGGGTCCGCCGATCGAGCCGAGGTAGAACCCGCCGTTCTTCTTGCAGGCGTCGGTGACGGCCTGCGAGCGGTTGCCCTTGGCGAGCATCACCAGCGAGCCGCCGGCGGCCTGGAACTGCTCGACGTAGGAGTCCATCCGACCGGCCGTCGTGGGGCCGAAGGAGCCCGACGGGTACCCCTGCGGGGTCTTCGCCGGCCCCGCGTAGTACACGGCGTGATCGCGAAGGTACTGCGGCATCGGCTCACCCGCGTCGAGCCGCTCCTTGATCTTGGCGTGCGCGATGTCGCGGGCCACCACCAGCGGCCCGTTCAGCGCGAGCCGGGTCTTGACCGGGTACCGCGACAACTCGGCGCGGATCTCGCTCATCGGCCGGTTGAGGTCGATGCGCACCACATCGTCGTCGAGGTGCTCGTCGATGGTGTCCGGCAGGTAGTGCGCGGGGTCGGTCTCGAGCTGTTCGAGGAACACTCCCTCCGCGGTGATCTTGCCCAGCGCCTGCCGGTCGGCCGAGCACGAGACGGCGATCGCGACCGGGCAGGACGCCCCGTGCCGCGGCAGCCGCACCACCCGCACGTCGTGGCAGAAGTACTTGCCGCCGAACTGGGCACCGATCCCGAACTGCCGGGTCAGTTCCAGCACCTGCAGCTCCAGGTCGAGGTCGCGGAAGGCGTGCCCGGTGGGCGATCCCGAGGTGGGAAGCCCGTCGAGGTACTTGGCGCTGGCGTACTTGGCGGTCTTCATCGCGTACTCGGCGCTGGTCCCGCCGACGACGATGGACAGGTGGTAGGGCGGGCAGGCGGCGGTGCCGAGCGAGCGCAGCTTCTCGTCCAGGAAGCGCAGCATCGCCTCGGGGTTCAGCACCGCCTTGGTCTCCTGGTACAGGAAGCTCTTGTTCGCCGACCCGCCGCCCTTGGCCATGAACAGGAACTTGTAGCCGTTCTCGTGCCCGGGGGCGGTGTCGGCGTAGAGCTCGATCTGGGCCGGGAGGTTGGAGCCGGTGTTGCGCTCCTCCCACATCGTCAGCGGCGCCATCTGCGAGTAGCGCAGGTTCAGCCGGGTGTACGCGTCGTAGACGCCGCGGGAGATGGCCTCCTCGTCGCTGACCGGCCGCCCGCCGAAGGCGTCCGCGCCGTCCCCGTCCCCGTCCGTGCCGGGCCCGCCGGCCGCGCTGAGCACCTGGGTGCCGCGCTTGCCCATGACGATGGCGGTGCCGGTGTCCTGGCACATCGGCAGCACCCCGCCGGCCGACACGTTGGCGTTCTTCAGCAGGTCGAGCGCGACGAAGCGGTCGTTGCCGGACGCCTCCGGGTCGTCGAGGATGCGCCGCAACTGCTCCAGGTGGGCCGGGCGGAGGAAGTGCGCGATGTCGTGCATGGCCGTCTCGGTGAGCAGCCGCAGCGCCTCGGGGGTCACCTCGAGGAAGGTGCGCCCGCCGGCCTGCACCGTGCGCACCCCCTGCGTGGTGAGCAGCCGGTAGGGGGTCTGGTCGGCGGCCGCGTCGGTCGGCAGCAGGTCGGTGTACGTGAACTCGGGCATCCCGCTCCTCGCCGTCCGGGCCCGCAGCTTCGGGCACTTCGAGCCTAGTCACCCGACCGGCGGGTGTCCGGGTCCGGGGTGTGACATGTCGCTCCGGGCGCGGCCGGCGCGCGCTTCAGCTCTGCCCGGGCGCCAGCCACCAGGCCGCGTACGGCGGGAGCGCGTAGCCGCGGCCACCGGGCAGGTCCTCGGCGGCCGGGGCGAACCCCGACAGGTGCTCCCACGCCTCGGCCGGGGCGTGCCGGGCGAGCGCGTCCGCCGGCACGTGCTGCCAGGCCGCGGAGACGTTGTACAGCTGCAGCATCATCCCGGCGGGGTGGCGGCGCTGCAGCGCCAGCACGGCGTCGTTGCCGACGCCGACGGGCGTGCTCTCCACCGCTGCGTGCAGCGAGGCCAACCCGGCGCGGACGCGGGCCAGGTGGCGCAGGCCGGAGAAGATGCGGCCCTCGACGGTGGTCGGGTCGTGGCGGCGCCCGGCTGCCTCCCAGGACATCGGCGGACGGTGCATCCAGCGGTTGTCCCCGGCCAGCCGGGGGACGTCCAGGTAGCCGTGGTCGTTGCGCAGCCCGAGCTCGTCGCCCATGTAGATCAGCGGGATGCCGCCGTAGCCGAAGGTCGCCGCCTGCAGCAGGAAGATCCGGGCCAGCGCCGCGTCGACCCCGGCCGGGTCGCCGTCGCGCTGCAACCGCTGCAACCCTTCCTCCAGCCCGGCCAGGCTGGCCAGCGACCCGCTGGTGCGCCGGTCGCCGGTGGCGGGATCGACCTGGAAGTCCGCTCCGCGGGCGAAGCTGCCGGGGAAGCGCCCGGCGTAGAAATCGGCCAGGAAGCGCCGGTGGGCGGGGCCGGACAGCCCGGCCGCGGCGGCGTCCGAGTCCGAGATCGCCCATCCGATGTCGTCGTGGCAGCGCACGTAGGTGGCCCAGGCGCTGGAGACCGGCTTCGGCGGCGGTACCGCCAGCGCGCGCCTCGCCAGCCGTGCCTGCCCGCTGGCCAGCGCCGACCAGAGCTGGACCATGAGGCTGTTGTGGTAGGCGAGGTCGCACACCCGGCCCGCGTGCCGGCCGGTGCCCAGGTAGGCGGGCAGCAGCTCGGGGGCGACGATCGCCTCGGCCTTGAAGATCACCGCCGGGGCGGCGATGTGCACGGCGGCACGCAGCGCCTGCACGATCTGGTGCACCTCGGGCTCGTTCTGGCAGCTGCTGCCCAGCCGCTTCCAGAGGAAGGCGATCGCGTCGAGCCGCAGGCAGTCCACGCCGACGTTTGCCAGCTCGAGGATGACCTCCAGCAGCTCGCAGAACACGTCGGGGTTCGACCAGTCGAGGTCCCACTGGTAGTCGTGGAAGGTCGTCCACGCCCAGGCTCCGCGCCCGCCGTCCGGCCCGGCCGCCTCGGGCACCCAGGTGAAGTTGCCGGGGGCGGTGTCGGGGAACACCTCGGGCAGCGTGGCCTCGTAGCGGTCGGGCAGCTCGCGGTCGGCGAAGAGGTGGAAGTAGCGGCGGTAGCGGGGGTCTCCGGCGATCGCCGCCCGGGCCCAGGCGTGCTCGCGGGCGACATGGTTGAGCACCAGGTCGAGGGTGAGCGCGATGCCGTGGTGGTGCAGGGTGTCCGCGAGCGCCGCCAGGTCCGCCATGGTGCCCAGCTCCGGGCGGACGCTGCGGTAGTCCGAGACGGCGTACCCCCCGTCGTCGGCCTCCTCGCGCGAGCGCAGCAGCGGCATCAGATGCAGGTAGCTGACGCCCAGTTCGCGCAGGTAGTCCACCCGCTCGCCGACGCCGGGGAGGGTCCCGGCGAAGCGGTCGGCGTAGCACACGTAGCCGATCTGCTCGGGCGAGCTGAACCAGTCCGGGCGCAGCAGGCGCTGCTCGTCGAGGCCGATCAGTGCCGGGCGGCGGGTGGCGAAGGCCGTCGCGACCAGGTCCAGCACCCGCGGCCCGAGCGTCTCGGCGGCGGCGGCCCCGGGGCGGGCGTAGACGCCGAGCCCGTCGATCAGGTCGCCCCCCCATCTGCGCAACCGGTGCTCGAAGGCGCTCTGCCGGGCCGGGTCGCAGGCCTGCAGCGCGGCGCGCCCGACGGGGGTCGGGGCTGCTGACCGGTTCGTCACGATGCTCCGCCTTTCGCCCCCGGGGTGGGAAACCCCGGCCTCGCCCGGCCCGGTGCCGCGCAGCGGCCCGTCACTCCCGCCCCACGGCTTTTCGTGAAATCGTTTTCACGGCCACCCTAGGCACGTGACGTGCGTAGATGGCGGAGATCGGCAGGTGCGACAATCGCCACCATGCAAACGCTTGTGACGGCCGCGAGGAGCGTGCGACCGTGACGGGCTCCGCTCGGAGCGTACCGACCCCCCGGAGGCCCCAGTGACCGCGGCCAAGCGGGTAGCCTCCCGCGCCCCACGGGCCAGCATCGTGGACGTTGCCGAGCGTGCGGGAGTGTCCGTGGCCACCGTCTCGCGGGCCCTTCGCGGGATGCCCAACGTCTCCTTGGCCACCCGGGAGAAGGTGCTGAGCGCCGCCACCGAACTGGAGTACACCGCCTCCCCGCTGGCCTCCGGGCTGGTGACCGGGCGGATGCGGGCCGTCGGGGTGGTGCTGCCCTACGCCGGACGCTGGTTCTTCGCCGAGGTCGTCCGCGGTATCGAGGAGGCGTTGCGCGACCACGGCTACGACCTCGTGCTGCACGTGCTCGTCGACGGCGCGCGGCGGCGGGAGTTCTTCGACTCCCTGCCCGTGCGCCGCCGGGTGGACGCCATCCTCGTGGTGGCGCTCCCGCTGGAGGAGCGGGAGGTGGACATCCTGCGCACCCTGCACGTGCCGCTGGCGTGCGTGGCCGAGCCCGTGCCCGAGATCCACGGCGAGCGCATCGACAACGTCGCTGCCGCCCAACTGGCCGTCCAGCACCTGGTGAACCTGGGCCACCGCCGGATCGCCTGCATCGGCGGAGACATGCACGGGCCGGAGCGCTTCAGCGTGCCCGGGCTGCGCACCGAGGGATACCGGCGGGCGCTGCGCGAGGCGGGCATCGAGGTCTCCTCGTCCTGGGAGCGCGACGGGCGGTTCACCGCCCGCGGCGGCGAGCGGGCGATGACGGCCCTGCTGTCCCAGCCCGGGGGGAGGCCGACGGCCGTGCTCTGCCAGTCCGACGAGATGGCCTTCGGTGCCCTGCACGCGCTGCGCCGCTCGGGCCTGCGCTGCCCCGACGACGTCTCGGTGGTGGGTATCGACGACCACGAGCTGTCCGAGATCTTCGATGTCACCACGGTGGCCCAGCCGGTGTCCGCGCAGGGAGGGGCGGCAGCCCGCTGGCTGATCTCGCACCTGGAAGGCACGGCGGACCCCGGCGCCGCGGAGGACGGGATCGCATTGCACCCGGTGCGGCTGGTGCTGCGCGGGTCCACCGGGCCGGTCGGGTCCACCGGGCCGGTCGGTACCACCGAGGCGGTCGGTACCACCGCGGCTGGCGGTACCACCGGGGCGGTCGGTACCACCGCGGCGGCCGGCCCGGTCGTACCCGCGGAAGCCTGAGGCCCGCCGGCGGGCGGCGGCTCAGGGGGTGGGCGCCTGCCAGCCCGCCAGCTCGGCCCGCGTCGGCGGGTTCGCGCCGGCCCGGGTGCAGGTGATGGCGGCGATGCGGGCGGCGTGCCGGAGCATCGCGGTGACCTCCTCGACGCCGACCGTTCGCAGCCGGGCGGCCTGCCGGGGGCCGAGCAGGTCGACGGCGGCCAGGTGGTCGAGCAGGCCGGCCATGAACGAGTCACCCGCGCCGACCGTGTCCACCACGGTGATCCGGGGCGCCTGCACGGTGACCGAACCGGCGGCGCACACCCCGAGCGCTCCCTCGGCGCCGAAGGTGACCACGACCACGCTCGGGCCGCGGGCCAGCCACTGCCCGGCCACCACGGCCGGGTCCTCGCCGGGGGCCAGCCAGGCGAGGTCCTCGTCACTGACCTTCACCACGTCGGCGCGGGCCACGAACGCCTCCACCCGGGCCTGCGCGGCCCGCGCGTCGCCCATCAGCCGGGGCCTGGCGTTCGGGTCGTAGCTCACCGTCGCGCGGCCCGCCGCGGCCTCCACCAGCGCGAGGACGGCATCGCCCCCGGGCGCGAGGAAGGCGGCGATCGAGCCGGTGTGCACGGCGGTGGCCGCCCCGGGGCCGACCCCGCCCGGGAGCGTCCAGTCGAGGTCGAAGTCGTAGCTCGCCACCCCGTGCGCGTCCAGGGTGGCGGTGGCCGTCGAGGTCCGCGCTTCGGTCACCGAGCCGGCCACCAGCCGGACCCCCGCGGACTCCAGGTGGTTGCGGACGGCCTCGCCGCGGCGGTCGGTCCCGAGCCGGGTGAGCAGCTGCGGGGAACGCCCCAGCCGGGCCAGGCCGAGTGCCACGTTGGCGGGGCTGCCGCCCGGGTGCTCGACCGGCGGGGTGCCCGCCTGCCGCACGATGTCGACCAGCGCCTCACCCACGACCAGCATTCCGTCGCCGCTCGTGCCACTCGTGCCGCCCGTGCTGTTCACGCGACTCCCGCCTCGTCCGGCCCATCCGCCCGCCCGCCCCGCCCGGCCGCGCCGTGCGTGATGCTAGCCCGGGCGGGTTCGCGGTGGGACCCGGCTGCGGGCCGCCGGGGCCGGGGGGCCACCATGGGGAGTGTGACTGCCGCTGACGACGCCGCGGCCGGGGTGGAGCCTGCCGGCACCGGCACCGGCACCGGCACCGTTGCGGGGGCTGCGGGCGGCACGGCCACGTCCACGTCGGACGGATCCGCCACGGCGACCCCCACCGCGACGACCCCCACCGGGACGGCCACCGCCGTGCCCCGCGCCCCGCGCCCGCGCGGCCCGCTGGCCGCTGCCGGCACGGTGGTCGGCGTCATCGTCGCCGTCGCGGCGCTGGTGTTGCTGGTGCCGCGCCCCAACGCCGTGCTTCAACCGGCCGCCGATGTGCAGCAGGCGGCGCAGCGGGCCCGCACCGAGCTGGGCTTCGACCCGGCCGTCCCGCACGGGCTCCCCACGGGGTGGACGGTGACCATGGCCACGGTGATGCACGACGTCGGCGGCACCACAGCCTGGAGGGTCGGCTACCGCGCGCCCGACGGGCAGTACCTGGGCTACGTGCAGGCGGACAAGCCCGCACCGGGCTGGGAGGACGTCCAGGTCATCTCGGGGCCCACCACGGGCACGGTATTCCTGGGCGACAACGTGTGGCTGATCCGCAACCGGGTCGACCGGGCGCTGACGAACTACGTGCTGCGCAGCGCCGACGTCGAGACGATCGTCTTCGGTCACGCCGGCCCCGCCGACATCGAGGCGCTGGCCCGCAGCCTGCAACTGCCGCCGCAGTGACCGGGGGGTCACGCCCGCCCGACGCGACCCCCGCGCCCGACCGTGCCCCCGGCGCCGGCGCCGTCCACGGGAGTCTCCGCCGGAGGGCGGGCGGCGACCAGGGCGTCCATCCGGGCCCGGGCGCCCGCCAGCCACTCCTCGCAGCGGGCGGCCAGGGCCTCCCCGCGTTCCCACAGCTGCAGCGACTCCTCCAGCGTGCCCGCCCCCGCCTCCAGCCGGCGGACGATCTCCAGCAGCTCGTCCCGGGCCTGCTCGTAGCCCAGTTCGGCGGGGCCTGGATCGACGGCTTCTGGATCGACGGCTTCAGGGTCGACGGCTTCAGGGTCGACGGCTGCGGGGTCGGGTGTTGCGGGGTCGGGTGTTGCGGGGTCGACGGCTGCGGGATCGACGGCGGCAGGGCCGGCTGCGGCAGGGCCGGCAGGAACGCGGCGGGCGCCGCCGGCCGGTGTCGGGGTCATGGCGCCACCCTAGGACGGGTCCGGCCGTGGCCGCGCCGCTTGCGGGGGCGCCGCGGCGGCCGTGCTGTGCACGGCGGGCCAGGGCCCCTTCGCGGTGGCGCTCAGATCACCGCCGGCCAGCCGCACCCGCAGCGCCGCGCCCGCGGCGACGTGCGCAGGCTCGCGCAGCACCCTGCCGTCGGGCCCGTGCACCACGGCATACCCGCGGGCGAGCGTCGCCGCGGGCGAGAGTGACTGGACCTGCTGCCGCAGGTGACCGATCCCGTCGCCGGCGCGGTCGAGCCGCGCCAGCAGCACCTGTCGCGACCGCGTCACCAGGGTGGCCAGCGCCTGCGCGTGCGCGCCGAGCAGGCGGTGCGGTTCCGCCAGTACCGGCCGCGTCCGCAGCGCCGCAAGCCCGCGCTGCTCACGCTCCAGCCGTGAGCGCAGCGCGGCCGAACCCCGCTGCCGGGCGCCCGCCAGCCCGGCGAGTTCCTCGGCGACATCCGGCACCACCCGCTTCGCGGCGTCGGTGGGGGTGGAGGCCCTCAGATCGGCGACGAGGTCGAGCAGGGGGGTGTCCACCTCGTGTCCGATGGCACTGACCAGCGGGGTGCGGCAGGCGGCCGCCGCCCGCACCAGGGTCTCGTTGCTGAACGGGAGCAGGTCTTCCAGCGCGCCGCCGCCGCGGGTCACCACGATCACGTCGACCTCGGGCTCGGCGTCCAGGGCGCGGATCGCGGCCACCACGTCCGGCACCGCCCGTGGGCCCTGCACGGCGACCGCCCGCACGTCGAAGCGAACCGCGGGCCAGCGCCGGCGGGCGTTGTCGACGACGTCCCGCTCGGCGGCGCTCGCGCGCCCGCACACCACCCCGACCACGCGCGGCAGGAAGGGCAGCCGGCGCTTGCGGGCGGCGTCGAACAACCCCTCCGCGGCGAGCACCCGGCGCAGGTGCTCCAGCCGGGCGAGCAGCTCGCCGACGCCCACGGGGCGCAGGTCGTCGGCCGCGAGGTTGAGCGACCCGCGGCGCGGGAACAGCTGGGGGCGGGCGTGGACGACGACGTGGGCACCGTCCCCGAGCGGGGAGGCGAGCGCATCGAGCACCCGGGCGTGCAGGGTCACCTGGAAGGACAGGTCGACGTCGGTGTCGCGCAGGGTGAGGTAGCAGGTGGGTTGACCCGGGCGGCGGGTCAGCTGCACCACCTGCCCCTCGACCCACAGCGCCGGGGCCCGGGAGATGTACTCGGTGAGCTTCGCGGTGAGCAGCCGTACCGGCCAGGGCTGCTCGGGCGTGGTCTGGCCCGCGCTGGCGGGCAGTGCCCGCGGTGGCTCGGAACTCACCCCGGGAGCGTATCGCCGCCCCCTCTGGGGGTGATCATGCACGGCCACCCCCCTTCTTGGGCGTGATCATGCACGGTGGCGCCGGCGTGCATGATCACGATGAGGGAGGGGTGGCGCGGGCGTGCATGATCACGATGGGGGTGGGCAGGGGCGGCGCGGGGCGGCACTTACGATGGGCCGGTGACCACGACCGACGGATCCGCCGGGCCGCCCGCCGTGCCGACCCCGCCGGGGCCTGCGGTCGGCCGGGTGCTGCTGGCCGCCCCCCGCGGGTACTGCGCCGGCGTCGACCGGGCCGTGCTCACGGTCGAGAAGGCACTCGAGCACCACGGCCCACCGGTTTACGTGCGCAAGGAGATCGTGCACAACCGGCACGTCGTGCAGTCGCTGCAGCGCCGCGGGGCGGTGTTCGTCGACGAGACCGACCAGGTGCCCGAGGGCGCGCTGGTGATCTTCTCCGCGCACGGGGTGTCGCCCCTGGTGCACCTCGGCGCCGAGCAGCGCGGCCTGCGCACGATCGATGCCACCTGCCCACTGGTCACCAAGGTGCACAAGGAAGCCGTGCGCTTCGCCCAGGACGACTTCGACATCCTGCTGATCGGTCACGCAGGGCATGAGGAGGTCGAGGGCACCGCAGGCGAGGCGCCCGACCACATCCAGGTGGTGAGCGGCCCGGACGAGGTGGCCGGTGTGGTGGTGCGCGACCCGGCCCGGGTGGTGTGGCTGTCGCAGACGACGCTGTCCGTGGACGAGACGATGGAGACGGTGCGGCTGCTGCGCCGGCGCTTCCCGCTGCTGCAGGACCCGCCGAGCGACGACATCTGCTACGCGACGCAGAACCGTCAGGTGGCGGTGAAGAAGCTTGCCGCGTCCTGCGACCTGGTGGTCGTCGTCGGTTCGCGCAACTCCTCCAACTCGGTGCGGCTGGTGGAGGTGGCGCTCGAGCACGGCGCGCGCAGCGCCTACCGGGTGGACGACGCCACCGAGATCGACCCCGGATGGCTGCGGGGGGTCTCCGCGGTCGGCGTCACCTCGGGGGCGTCCGTGCCCGAGGTGCTGGTGCGCGAGGTGCTGGAGTGGCTGGCGGAGCGCGGTTACGGCCCTGCCGAGCAGGTCGTCACCGCCGAGGAGGACCTGCTCTTCTCGCTGCCCAAGGAGCTGCGCCGCGACCTGAAGTCGGCCCCGGCCACGGTCACCACCACGCCAGCGCGGTGACGGTGCCCGGCGGCACCTCGGTGTAGCCGCCGTCGCGCACCATCACCGGGGCGTCCCGGAGCAGCACCTCCCACACCGCGGCGGTGGGCTGCAGCACCC
>CAWARR010000014.1:0-222380 GCA_963784535.1 uncultured Actinomycetota bacterium
CCGGTGAGCGACGCCGACCGGGCCGCCGAGGAACTGATCCGCACCTCGCTGAAGCGCACCCGCCCGCGGGACGCGATCCTCGGCGAGGAGTTCGGCACCACCGGGCACGGGCCCGGCGCTGGATCATCGACCCGATCGACGGGACGAAGAACTTCGTGCGCGGCGTGCCGGTCTGGGCGACCCTGATCGCGCTGACCGGACGCAGGGCGGCGACCAGCCGGTGGTCGGCCTGGTGTCGGCCCCGGCCCTGAACCGGCGCTGGTGGGCCGCCAAGGGGACCGGCGCCTAGACCGGCCGCAGCCTGTCCGCGGCCCGCCGGCTGCAGGTGTCGCAGGTCGGCCGCGGTCCGGACGCGTCGCTGTCGTACTCCTCGCTGGCCGGCTGGGAGGAGCGCGGCCTGCTCGGCAGGCTTCCTCGAGCTGGCGCAGCGGGTGCTGGCGCACGCGCGCCTACGGCGACTTCTGGTCCTACATGCTCGTCGCCGAGGGGGCGGTGGACATCGCCGCCGAGCCGGAGCTATCGCTCTACGACATGGCGGCGCTGGTCCCGTCGTGATCGAGGCGGGCGGTCGATTCACCTCCGTCGAGGGCAAGGACGCCCCCTACATCTCCAGCGCGCTGGCCACCAACGGCGAACTGCACGAGCAGGTGCTCGCCGCGCTGGCGGTCACCGACTGACCGCGGCCCCCGCGGGCTCACCGCCGGGGACCGGCCCGACGCCACCGGGACTCCCCGGGCCGGCCGCGGCCGGCGCCGCCCGGCTGCCGACGACCCGGCTGCCGACGACCCGGGCCCGCACCCGCCGCACCAGCCGCAGCACGCCGGGCGCCAGCAGCAGCGCGTACAGGTCGAACCAGCCGTACCCCCCGGCCGCGCCGGAGGGCGGTTCCCCTGCCCCACCACGTGCAGCACCGGGTCGCGGACCGCCCACGCCCAGGTCCCGAGCGCGGTCCCGAGCAGCTCCAGGTAGCTGACCACCACGAAGGCGCCGACGTAGAGCATCCGCGACCGGCCCCAGCGCAGGAACCCCAGCAGGCGCCGAACCAGAACGCTCCGAGCACGTCCGGGCGGTGGGCCAGCAGCAGGCCGTAGCCCGCCCAGCCGCCACCCACGACGACGGTGGCGGCGATCAGCAGCCGGGCGTGACGGCGGAAGGCGGCACTGCGCCCGAGGGCGAGCGCCCCGAGGTAGACCAGCCCGTGCCGGGCGGCACGAACAGCGGCACGGTGGCGATCCGGTAGGTGTAGGCGTGCAGCAGCGGCGAGAAGGTGTACTCCACGCAGGTGGCGAGCGCGACGACGACGAGGGTCTGGGTGCGTGCCAGCGCCGGCTCCCGGCGCAGCAGCAGCACCAGCGCCGCCCAGGTGGCGGCCCCGAGCACGAGCTGGCGGGCGACCTCGGCAGCGCCGGGCAGGGTCCCGGCGTCCAGCAGCAGCACGGCACCGATCCAGGCCATCACGACGGCCCCCGTGCCGGCACCACTGCCGGCCGGCTGCCCGCCTCGCGGTCTGCTGCGCACCCGGCCAGGGTGACAGACCGACCTACAGCTCGAACCGGTAACCCATCCCCGGCTCGGTGATCAGGTGCGCCGGGCGGGCCGGGTCGTCCTCCAGCTTGCGCCGCAGCTGGGCGGTGTACACCCGCAGGTAGTTCGTCTCCGTCTCGTAGGCAGGCCCCCAGACCTCCTGCAGCAGCTGCCGCTGCGACACCAGCCGGCCGCGGTTGCGGACCAGCACCTCGAGCAGGTGCCACTCGGTGGGGGTGAGGCGCACGTCCGCACCGTCGCGGGCGACCTTCTGCGGGCCAGGTCGACCAGAAGCCGGCCGGCGGTGACGGTCGGCTGCTGCCCCGGCTCGCCCGGGCCGCGCGGCGCACGGCCGCCCGAAGGCGGGCCAGCAGCTCGTCCATCCCGAACGGTTTGGTGACGTAGTCGTCGGCGCCCGCGTCCAGCGCCTCGACCTTCTCGCCCGAGTCCTGCCGGGCCGACAGCACGATGATCGGCACCCGGTCCAGCCGCGCAGGCCCGCGAGCACCTCCACGCCGTCCATGTCGGGCAGCCCGAGGTCGAGCACGACGACGTCGGGTGGACGCCGGCCGCCAGCTGCAGCGCCGCCGCCCGTCCGGCGCGAGCAGCACCTTCAAGCCGCGGGCGCGCAGGTTGATCGCCAGCGCCCGGGCGATCTGCGGCTCGTCCTCGACGATGAGCACGGTGGTCATCGTCGGGCGCCGCCGATCCGGGGACCGCCCGCGGGGGTGCCGCTCATCCGGGCGGCAGTGTGGCGGCGGGCATGAACGGAGATCCCGCCCCGGCCAGGGCCGCGCAGCGTCGCGCTCGAGGTCGGGCAGCACCAGCACCATGGTCAGGCCGCCTCCGGGGGTGTCCTCGGCCTCCAGCGTCCCGCCGAGCGCCTCGGCGAACCCGCGGGCAACCGCCAGTCCGAGCCCGACTCCCGCGCCCGAGGGGGTGTCGCCGAGGCGCTGGAAGGCCGCGAACATCCGCCCCCGCCCCTCGCGGGGGACCCCGCGGCGCGGTCCACCACCCGGAATCCCTGTTGCGCCCGCTCGCCGCGACCCGGTGACCAGCACCGGCGCCGCCGAGCCGCTGTGCACCAGCGAGCTCTGCACCACGTTGGCGACGATCCGCTCCAGCAGCCCCGGATCGGTCGGCACCAGCGGGAGGGCCTCGTCGACCTCCAGCACGACCCGGTCGGCCGGCAGCCCCACGAGCGCCCGCGGGACGACCTCGTCCAGGGCCACCTGCTGCACCAGCGGCTGCACCGACCCGGTCTGCAACCGGGTCACGTCGAGCAGGTTGCCGATCAGCCCCTCCAGCCGGTCCACCCCCTCCTCCACGGTGGCCAGCAGCTCGGCCTCGTCCTCGGGGGCGAAGTGCACGTCGGGCTGGCGCAGGCTGCTCGCCGCGGCCTTGATCGAGGCCAGCGGGGTGCGCAGGTCGTGCGAGACCGCCGCCAGCAGCGCGGTGCGGACGGCGTTCCCGTGGGCCAGGTCGGCCGCCTCGCGCGCGCGCCGGCGCAGGCGCTGCCGTTCCAGTGCCACCGCGGCCTGAGCCGCGAACGCCTCCAGCAAGCGCCGGTCGTCGGCCGGCAGCCGGCGCCCCCGCAGCGCCAGCGCCAACCCGCCCTCGAGCAGCACCGACTCCTCCCCGTCCGCCGGGCGCTCCAGCGCCGGGCCGCCGTTGGAGGCCACCAACTGCCAGCCCTCGTGCTCCGGGTCACGCTCCAGCAGGCACACCGAGGTCATCCCGAGGGCCTGGCCCAGCTGCACCAGGACGGCGTCGACGCCCTGCTCGGCGCGCAGCACGCCCGCCGCCAGCGCGCCCAGGGTCTCCGCCTCGCGCCCGGAGCGGGCGGCCTGCACGCTGCGCCGGGCGGCCAGGTCGACCACCGAGGAGACCGCCACCGCGACGACGACGAACACGGCCAGCGCGAAGGCGTTCTCCGGGTCGGCGATGGTCCAGGTCGAGTACGGCGGGGTGAAGAACCAGTTCAGCAGCAACCCGCTGGCCACGGCGGCGACCAGCGCCGGCCACAACCCGCCGAGCAGGGCCACCGCCACCGTCACCACCATGAAGATCATCGCGTGGGTGGACAGCGCCAGCGACTCCCGCTGCGGCAGCGTCGCCCAGGCCAGCAGCGCCGGGCCCAGCACGGCCGAGACCCAGCCGGCCAGCCGGCGCCCGCGCCCCAGCGCCGCGCGGCCGCCGTACCCGCCGGGGCGGCCGGGGCCGGCGCTGTCGCCACCGTCGGGCGGGGCCGGGGTGACCAGGTGCACGTCGATCGACCCGGAACCGCGGGTGACGGCCTCGGCCACCGACTCCTGCCGGCGCGCCAGCAGCCGCCTCCGCCGCCCCGCCCCCACCACGATCTGGGCCGCGTTCGCGCCGCGGGCGAACTCCAGCAGAGCCGGCACGGGGTCGGCGCCGACCACGCTGTGGTAGCTCCCGCCGAGGCTGTCGACCAGCGCGCGGTCCTCGGCCAGCACCCGCGGCGAGGCGCCGGCCAGGTCGCCGTCCCGGGTGACGTGCACCACCAGCAGCTCGCCACCGGCCCCGCGGCGGGCGATCCGGGCGGCCCGGCGGATCAGGGCGGCGTCGTGCGGGCCGCCGGTGACCCCGACCACCACCCGCTCGCGCGCCGGCCAGGGTGCGTCGATGGCGTGCTGGGCCCGGTAGTGCTCCAGCGCGTCGTCCACGCTGTCGGCCAGCCAGAGCAGGGCCAGCTCGCGCAACGCGGTGAGGTTGCCCGCCCGGAAGAGGTCGGCCAGCGCCGCGTCCACCTGCTCGGGCGGCGTAGATGTTGCCGTGGGCCAGCCGGCGGCGCAGCGCCTCGGGGCTCATGTCCACCAGCTCGAGCTGGTCCGCACGCCGGACCACGGCATCGGGCACCGTGTCCGGCTGCGCGGCTCCGGTGATCGCCCGCACCACGTCGTTGAGCGACTCCAGGTGCTGGATGTTCAGGGTGGAGATGACGTCGATGCCCGCCTCGAGCAGCTCCTCGACGTCCTGCCAGCGCTTGGGGTTGCGGCTGCCGGGCAGGTTGGTGTGCGCGAGCTCGTCCACCAGCGCGACCTCGGGACGGCGGGCGAGCAGGGCGTCCAGGTCGAGCTCGCGGTGCACCGCCCCGGTGCTGCGGCAGCCGCGCGGCGGCACCGCCTCCAGCCCGGCAGCCAGCTCGGCGGTGCGGCGCGCCCGTAGGCCTCGACCAGCCCGACCACCACGTCGGTGCCGCGGGCACGCCGGCGCAGCCCCTCCGCGAGCATCGCGTACGTCTTGCCGACGCCGGGGGCCGCGCCCAGGTAGACGCGCAGCGAGCCGCGCCCGCGCGGCGCGCCGGGCTGCCCGCCGTCGCCCCCGCGCACGCCGTGGTGCTGGTCCACCCCGCCGCCTCCCGACCGCCACAATGTCCCGGTGCGCATCTCCGCCAAGACCGACTACGCCATCCGTGCCGCCGCCGAGCTGGCCACCTTGCCGGCCGGCAGCTGGGTGAAGACGGAGTCGGTGGCGGTGGCTCAGGACATCCCGCTCCCGTTCCTGCTGAACATCCTCGCGGAACTGCGCACGACAGGCATCGTCCGCAGCCGTCGTGGCGTCGACGGGGGCTACCAGCTGGCCCGTGACGCCGCCCTGATCACCGTCGCCGACGTGATCCGGGCGGTGGACGGGCCGCTGGCGAACATCGCCGGCAGCCGGCCGGAGGATGTGGAGTACGCAGGGGCCGCCACGGCGCTGCGGGACACCTGGATCGCGCTGCGCGCCACGATGCGCTCGGTGCTGGAGACGGTGACGCTGGCGCACCTGGCCGCCGGGCAGCTGCCCGCGCCGGTGGCCGGGCTGCTCACCGAGGACGCCTGGCACTCGCGCGGCTGAGCCGGCGCCGGGTCGGACGTGGGCCGCGCCCCCGCCGGGCGCCTGCACCGGCGGGAGCGCGGAGCCGGGCTACTGCGCGGGCCGTGCCACACCCACGCGGTCCAGCCGGCGCCGGGACTCCTCCGGGAGCGTCTCCTCGACGCAACGCGGGCAGGCGCTGGCGGGGCGGGCGGAGAACGACCGCTCCCAGAACACGGTCCAGCCGGAGATCCACTCGCCGCACAGCGTGCGCCGGCTGCCCGGGGTCCAGGCGTGCTGGGTGCCGTACGGGACCCACGCCTGCGGGACACCCGTCCCCCGATCACGCACCTTGTGCGTCGTTACCACGAACAGGTCACGGCTGTCGGCGTCGCGGGTCGGAACACTCGCCACGGTGAGCATCGCTGCCATCGTCTTCCTCCGCTTCCGTGCCGGTGAGGAGGCTCCGTCGACCACCCACCTGTGGCACTGAGTGCCATTTTCGCGGCACTCGATGCCGTCAGGCAATACCCTGGAGTGGCTTTCTTCACCTCGCGGAAACCTGTCCGGCGCCGCGGGAGGGCGCCCGGGCAGGCCGAGGGCTCCGCCCGCGGGAGGAGCGCGGACGGTTCACAGGTGCCGCGAGATCCGCTGCACCACGTCGTCGATGGAATCTCCGGCACGGAACACCGCCACCACCACGTCCTCCGCCGCGGAAGGTGGGCCCGCACGCTCGCGGCCCGCCTCGCCCCCCTCGCCCCCCGCCGACTCGAAGGTCGCCACCAGCCAGTCGAAGGCCGCCTCCAGGGCAGGCATCGGGTCGCCCGCCGCCCCGCCGTGGAGCCACTCCCGCAGCACCTGGTTGTGGGCGGCGACCACCGCGCCGGCCACCACGTCGGCGCGCAGCGCACCGACCACACCTGAGCCTGCCGGCTCGGCGGCGAACCGCCCGGCCAGGAAGCGGCGGAAGATCCGGAAGTACTCCTGCACGCTGGCCGTCTCCCGGGCGCGCAGCGCGGGCACCGAGCGGGTGAGCCGGTAGCGCTGCAGCGAGACGTCGCGATCGTCCACGTAGCTGCGGAACACCAGCGCCGCCCCGCTGCACAGCGCCCGCACCGGGGGCAGCGCGCCGGTGGCGGCCAGGTGCGCCTCGATCGCCGCCATGATCCGGGCGTGGTCGGGCAGGATCGCGTCGTCCTTGGAGCGGCAGTACCGGAAGAAGGTCCGCCGCCCCACCCCCGCCCGCTCGGCGATCTCGTCCACCGTGGTGTGGTCGTACCCCTGGGCCGCGAACAGGTCCCGGGCCGCCTCGGCTATGCGCAGCCGCAGCCCGGAGCCCGCCGGCGGCTCGGTCGTTCGCGGGGTGGCCACTCCGGCACGGTAACCGGGCGGCACCCGGCGGCACACGCCGGTCGTGGTGACGCTCGCCACGGTGGCGGCCCGGCGACCCCGGCTCACCCCGGGCCGGGGACTCCTTCGGCGAGGAAGCCCGCCACCAGCCGGGCGAAGGCGTCGGCGTGCTCGATCTGGGTCCAGTGACCGCAGCGGCCGAAGACATGCAGCCGGCAGTCCGGGATCAGCTGCAGCAGCCGCAGCGAGGTCTGCAGCGGGATCACCTCGTCCTCGCGCCCGTGGACCACCAGGGTGGGGTGCACCAGCGCGGCGATCTCCTCCGCGGGCGTGGCCAGCGCCTCGACCCAGCGCTGCCGGGGCGCCGGGAACATCGCGGCGAACGACTCCTGCACCTCCGGCTCGATGCTCGCCCGGTAGCGCACCTCGGCGAGCTCGTCGGAGACCAGCGTCCGGTCGTGGGCGAAGATGTCCAGCAGCCGGCGCATGTTCGCCACCGACGGCTGGTACCCCCACACCGCGTCGAGGCCGGCGGTGAGCGGGAAGGGCACCCCGGCGCTGCCCATCAGCACCAGCCGCTGCACCCGGTCGGGGTGGCGGGCAGCCACCCGCAGCGCCAGCGCGCCGCCGAAGCTGTTGCCGACGATGGAGGCCCGCTCCAGCCCGAGCGCGTCGAGGAAGCCGACCAGCTGGTCGACCCAGGTCTGCAGGCCGTAGCCGACCCCCGGCGGGCGCTCGGTGAGGCCGAAGCCGACCATGTCGGGGGCGAGCACCCGCAGCCCGCCGGGCCCGCCGTCGGCCACCAGCCGCGGGATCGTCAACCGCCAGTTCGCGTAGGCGGTCACCCCCGGGCCGGAACCGTGCACCAGGACGACCGGGTGGCCGGCCCCGGCCTCGAGGTAGTTCGTCCGGATCCCCGCGGCGATGATCGAGGTGCCCTGCTCGGGCCGCGCGCCCGGCTGCGTACCGGCCATGCCGCGCCTCCTTCGTCGCCGTCGCTGCCCGCGGACCCTAGGCGGGCCGCGGGCGCCGCAGGCGGGGCATTCCTCAGCGCGGAACGCCCGCCGGGCCGGCGGCGCGCCCCCGGTGCCGGACCGGTCAGTCCGCCGCCAGCGGCAGCGTGAACAGCCGCTCCACCGCATCCGCCTCGGGCGGGTCGACGAGCACCAGCACCTCGTCGCCGGGCTCGAGCATGGTGCCACCGCGCACCTGCACGAGCTGCCCGTGCCGGGCCACCAGGCTCACCCAGGCGTTCTCGCCCATCGGCAGGTCCTCGATCGACGACCCGTCCGCCGCCGACCCGGCCGTGACGTTGAGCCGGTGCAGGCCCTGCGGCTCGTCCCTGAAGCGCAGCCCCAGCGCCCACGGCTCGAGTTCGACGGTGCGCAGCGGCAGCTGCACCCAGCGGGCCACCGCCGGAACCAGCCCGCCCTGGACGATGACCGAGAAGGCGACCACGACGAAGACCACGCCGTAGACCTTCGCCGACAGCCGCTCCCCGAGGTGAGGATGAGGTGCCGAGCAGGACCGGGACCGCGCCCTTCAGCCCGGCCCAGAGCACGAACACCCGCTCCCGGCGGCGCAACCGGACCGGCAGCAGTACCAGCCCCACCAGGACCGGCCGGATGACGAACGCCAGCAACGCGGCCAGGGCCAGGCCGGTGACCCAGGCGCCGTCGTTCGACAGCGTGCCCAGCCTCACCGTCAGGCCGAGCAGCAGGAAGGCCACGATCTCCGCCAGGCTGGCCAGCGAGGCGTGGAAGCGCTCGATCTCGCGCTTGTAAGGGGCGCGCTCGTCGCCGATCAGGATGCCGGCGATGAACACCGCGAGGAAGCCCGACCCGTGCGCCAGGGTGGCCGCCCCGAAGACGCCGCCCCGGCGAGCGTGCGCAGGGCGTACAGGCCCTCGCTGGGCAGCGCCACCCTGCGCATGAAGGCGATCAGCAGCCGCCCGCCGACCAGGCCGGCCACCGCGCCGACGCCCATCTGCAGGCCGAACTCGAGCGAGGCCTGCCCGAAGGCGGACAGCCCACCGCCCGATCCGGCGGCGAGGATGCTCACCAACAGCGCGATCCCCACCGGGTCGTTCGCGCCGGACTCGCCCTCGAGCAGCACCCCGCTGCGCCCGGCGATCTCGCGCCGGCCGAGCACCGAGAACACCACCGCTGGATCGGTGGGCGCCAGCGCGGTGCCGAGCAGCAGCGCGATCCTCCAGTCGAAGCCGAACAACCAGTGCGCCGCGGCGGCGAGTGCCAGCGCGGTGACCAGCGTCCCCGCCACCCCGAGCCAGACGATGGCTCCGGCCTGCCGGCGCAACCGACCCCGCCCGATGTGCATCCCGCCGTCGAAGAGGATCACCAGCAGCGCGACGGTGACGACCCGCTGCACGATGGTGATCGACAGCCCGCTGAGGGACGGCATCAGATCGGAGGCGACAGCCGCGCCGACGAGGAAGAACGCCGGCGCCGGCACCTGGAGCCGCTCGCTCGCCCGGTTGGACAGGATCGCGATCCTGTCCAACCGGGCGAGCGAGCGGCTCCAGGTGCCGGCGCCGGCGTTCTTCCTCGTCGGCGCGGCTGTCGCCTCCGATCTGATGCCGTCCCTCAGCGGGCTGTCGATCACCATCGTGCAGCGGGTCGTCACCGTCGCGCTGCTGGTGATCCTCTTCGACGGCGGGATGCACATCGGCGGGGTCGGTTCGCGCCGGCAGGCCGGAGCCATCGTCTGGCTCGGGGTGGCGGGGACGCTGGTCACCGCGCTGGCACTCGCCGCCGCGGCGCACTGGTTGTTCGGCTTCGACTGGAGGACCGCGCTGCTGCTCGGCACGGCGCTGGCGCCCACCGATCCAGCGGTGATGTTCTCGGTGCTCGGCCGGCGCGAGATCGCCGGGCGCAGCGGGGTGCTGCTCGAGGGCGAGTCCGGCGCGAACGACCCGGTGGGGATCGCGCTGTTGGTGATCATCCTCGCCGCCGGATCGGGCGGTGGGCTGTCCGCCTTCGGGACGGCCTGCTGGAGTTCGGCCTGCAGATGGGCGTCGGCGCGGTGGCCGGCCTGGTCGGCGGGCGGCTGCTGATCGCCTTCATGCGCAGGGTCGCGCTGCCCAGCGAGGGCCTGTATGCCCTGCGCACGCTCGCCGGGGCGGGCCTGATCTTCGGGGTGGCCAGCCTGGCGCACGGGTCGGGCTTCCTCGCGGTGTTCATGGCCGGGATCCTGATCGGCGACGAGCGAGCCCCGTTCAAGCCCGAGATCGAACGCTTCCACGCCTCGCTGGCCAGCCTGGCGGAGATCGTGGCCTTCTGCTGCTCGGGCTGACGGTGAGCTGGGCACCTGTCGAACGACTGGGTCTGGGTCAGGGCCTGGCGCTGGCCGCGTTGCTGGTCTTCGTCGTCCGGCCGGGCTGGTGGGGCTGGTACTGCTGCCGGTCCGGTTGCGCCTGCCGGGAGCGGCTGTTCCTGCTCTGGGCCGGGCTGAAGGGGGCGGTGCCGATCCTGCTCGGCACCTACATCCTCACCTCGGGGGGAGCGGCTGTCGGCGAAGGTCTACGGCGTGGTCTTCGTCGTGGTCGCCTTCTCGGTCATCGTCCAGGGTGGGCTGGTTCCGGCGGTGGCCCGCTGGGTGCAGACTGCCGCTGCGCACCGTCGAACTCGAGCCGTGGGCGCTGGGGCTGCGCTTCAGGGACGAGCCGCAGGGCCTGCACCGGCTCAACGTCACGGCCGGGTCGGCGGCGGACGGGAATGGTCGATCGAGGACCTGCCGATGGGCGAGAACGCCTGGGTGAGCCTGGTGGCCCGGCACGGGCAGCTCGTGCAGGTGCGCGGTGGCACCATGCTCGAGCCCGGCGACGAGGTGCTGGTGCTCGTCGATCCGCCCGAGGCGGATGCGGTGGAAGGCTGTAACGCTGCCGCTGGCGGCGGACTGCCGTCCGGCACCGGGGGCGCGCCGCCGGCCCGGCGGGCGTTCCGCGCTGAGGAATGCCCCGCCTGCGGCGCCCGCGGCCCGCCTAGGGTCCGCGGGCAGCGACGGCGACGAAGGAGGCGCGGCATGGCCGGTACGCAGCCGGGCGCGCGGCCCGAGCAGGGCACCTCGATCATCGCCGCGGGGATCCGGACGAACTACCTCGAGGCCGGGGCCGGCCACCCGGTCGTCCTGGTGCACGGTTCCGGCCCGGGGGTGACCGCCTACGCGAACTGGCGGTTGACGATCCCGCGGCTGGTGGCCGACGGCGGGCCCGGCGGGCTGCGGGTGCTCGCCCCCGACATGGTCGGCTTCGGCCTCACCGAGCGCCCGCCGGGGGTCGGCTACGGCCTGCAGACCTGGGTCGACCAGCTGGTCGGCTTCCTCGACGCGCTCGGGCTGGAGCGGGCCTCCATCGTCGGCAACAGCTTCGGCGGCGCGCTGGCGCTGCGGGTGGCTGCCCGCCACCCCGACCGGGTGCAGCGGCTGGTGCTGATGGGCAGCGCCGGGGTGCCCTTCCCGCTCACCGCCGGCCTCGACGCGGTGTGGGGGTACCAGCCGTCGGTGGCGAACATGCGCCGGCTGCTGGACATCTTCGCCCACGACCGGACGCTGGTCTCCGACGAGCTCGCCGAGGTGCGCTACCGGGCGAGCATCGAGCCGGAGGTGCAGGAGTCGTTCGCCGCGATGTTCCCGGCGCCCCGGCAGCGCTGGGTCGAGGCGCTGGCCACGCCCGCGGAGGAGATCGCCGCGCTGGTGCACCCCACCCTGGTGGTCCACGGGCGCGAGGACGAGGTGATCCCGCTGCAGACCTCGCTGCGGCTGCTGCAGCTGATCCCGGACTGCCGGCTGCATGTCTTCGGCCGCTGCGGTCACTGGACCCAGATCGAGCACGCCGACGCCTTCGCCCGGCTGGTGGCGGGCTTCCTCGCCGAAGGAGTCCCCGGCCCGGGGTGAGCCGGGGTCGCCGGGCCGCCACCGTGGCGAGCGTCACCACGACCGGCGTGTGCCGCCGGGTGCCGCCCGGTTACCGTGCCGAGTGGCCACCCCGCGAACGACCGAGCCGCCGGCGGGCTCCGGGCTGCGGCTGCGCATAGCCGAGGCGGCCCGGGACCTGTTCGCGGCCCAGGGGTACGACCACACCACGGTGGACGAGATCGCCGAGCGGGCGGGGTGGGCGGCGGACCTCTTCCGGTACTGCCGCTCCAAGGACGACGCGATCCTGCCCGACCACGCCCGGATCATGGCGGCGATCGAGGCGCACCTGGCCGCCACCGGCGCGCTGCCCCCGGTGCGGGCGCTGTGCAGCGGGGCGGCGCTGGTGTTCCGCAGCTACGTGGACGATCGCGACGTCTCGCTGCAGCGCACCGGCTCACCCGCTCGGTGCCCGCGCTGCGCGCCCGGGAGACGGCCAGCGTGCAGGAGTACTCCCGGATCTTCCGCCGCTTCCTGGCCGGGCGGTTCGCCGCCGAGCCGGCAGGCTCAGGTGTGGTCGGTGCGCTGCGCGCCGACGTGGTGGCCGGCGCGGTGGTCGCCGCCCACAACCAGGTGCTGCGGGAGTGGCTCCACGGCGGGGCGGCGGGCGACCCGATGCCTGCCCTGGAGGCGGCCTTCGACTGGCTGGTGGCGACCTTCGAGTCGGCGGGGGGCGAGGGGGGCGAGGCGGGCCGCGAGCGTGCGGGCCCACCTTCCGCGGCGGAGGACGTGGTGGTGGCGGTGTTCCGTGCCGGAGATTCCATCGACGACGTGGTGCAGCGGATCTCGCGGCACCTGTGAACCGTCCGCGCTCCTCCCGCGGGCGGAGCCCTCGGCCTGCCCGGCGCGCCCTCCCGCGGCGCCGGACAGGTTTCCGCGAGGTGAAGAAAGCCACTCCAGGGTATTGCCTGACGGCATCGAGTGCCGCGAAAATGGCACTCAGTGCCACAGGTGGGTGGTCGACGGAGCCTCCTCACCGGCACGGAAGCGGAGGAAGACGATGGCAGCGATGCTCACCGTGGCGAGTGTTCCGACCCGCGACGCCGACAGCCGTGACCTGTTCGTGGTAACGACGCACAAGGTGCGTGATCGGGGGACGGGTGTCCCGCAGGCGTGGGTCCCGGACCACCAGCACGCCTGGACCACCGGGAGCCGGCGCACGCTGTGCGGCGAGTGGATCTCCGGCTGGACCGTGTTCTGGGAGCGGTCGTTCTCCGCCCGCCCCGCCAGCGCCTGCCCGCGTTGCGTCGAGGAGACGCTCCCGGAGGAGTCCCGGCGCCGGCTGGACCGCGTGGGTGTGGCACGGCCCGCGCAATAGCCCGGCTCCGCGCTCCCGCCGGTGCAGGCGCCCGGCGGGGGCGCGGCCCATGTCCGACCCGGCGCCGGCTCAGCCGCGCGAGTGCCAGGCGTCCTCGGTGAGCAGCCCGGCCACCGGCGCGGGCAGCTGCCCGGCGGCCAGGTGCGCCAGCGTCACCGTCTCCAGCACCGAGCGCATCGTGGCGCGCAGCGCGATCCAGGTGTCCCGCAGCGCCGTGGCGGCCCCGCGTACTCCACATCCTCCGGCCGGCTGCCGGCGATGTTCGCCAGCGGCCCGTCCACCGCCCGGATCACGTCGGCGACGGATCAGGGCGGCATCACGGGCCAGCTGGTAGCCCCCGTCGACGCCACGACGGCTGCGGACGATGCCTGTCGTGCGCAGTTCCGCGAGGATGTTCAGCAGGAACGGGAGCGGGACGTCCGCAGCCACCGCCACCGACTCCGTCTTCACCCAGCTGCCGGCCGGCAAGGTGGCCAGCTCGGCGGCGGCACGGATGGCGTAGTCGGTCTTGGCGGCGGAGATGCGCACCGGGACATTGTGGCGGTCGGGAGGCGGCGGGGTGGACCAGCACCACGGCGTGCGCGGGGGCGACGGCGGGCAGCCCGGCGCGCCGCGCGGGCGGGGCGCGCTGCGCGTCTACCTGGGCGCGGCCCCGGGGGTGGGCAAGACCTTCCGGATGCTGGACGAGGGGCGGCGCAGGCCGAGCGCGGCACCGACGTGGTGGTGGCCTTCGTCGAGGCCCACGGCCGCGCCGCACCGCTGGCCAAACTGGCGGCCTGGAGACGTGCCCCGGGTGGACCGCGCGTACCGGGGCGCGCACTTCGGCGAGATGGACCTCGACGCGGTGCTCGCCCGCCGCCCCGAGGTCGCGCTGGTGGACGAACTCCCGCACACCAACCCGCCGGGCGGGCGCAACGACAAGCGCTGGCAGGACGTCGAGGTGCTGCTCGACGCGGGCATCGACGTGGTCACCACGGTCAACATCCAGCACCTGGAGTCCCTCAACGACGTGGTCGAGAAGATCACCGGAGGTGCCGCAGCGCGAGACCGTGCCCGACGAGGTGGTCCGCCGCGCCGACCAGATCGAGCTGGTCGACATGACCCCGAGGCGCTGCGCCGCCGGATGGCGCACGGCAACATCTACACCGCGGAGAAGGTCGACGCGGCGCTGGCCAACTACTTCCGGGTCGGCAACCTGACCGCGCTGCGGGAGCTGGCGCTGCTCTGGGTGGCCGGGCGGGTCGACGAGGCGCTGCACCGCTACCGCGGCCGAGCACGGCATAGGGCGGGTCTGGGAGGCCAAGGAGCGGGTCGTGGTCGGGCTGACCGGCGGCCCGGAGGGCGACACGCTGATCCGCCGGGCCGCCCGCATCGCCGACCGCGCGGCCGGCGGCGAGCTGCTCGCGGTGCACGTCGCCCGCAGCGACGGGCTGGCCGGCCGGCGACCTCGCCGCGGCCGCGCTGGCCCGGCAGCGGCGCTGGTGGAGAGCCTCGGCGGCAGCTACCACAGGTGGTCGGCGACGACGTGCCGGCCGGCCCTGCTGGAGTTCGCCCGCGGCGCGAACGCCACCCAGACTCGTGCTGGGCGCCAGCCGGCGCGGCCGGAGCGACTGCTGACGCGGCCGGCGGCAGTCGGCGACACCAGGCCGTTCCGCGGCTCCGGGACATCGACGTCCACATGGTCACCCCGAACGCGCCCGGCGGCGGCCGGCTGCTGCCGGCTCCCGGCGCCGCACCGGCGGACGGCACCGCGCGGCGCTGGTGGCCGGCCCGGCTGGCCGGCTGGGCTGCTCGGTCGCGCTGGACCGGCGCTGCTGGCCTGCGCGCACTGCCGCGGCGGGAGCCGCTGACGCTCACCAGCGACGCGCTGCTCTTCCTGCTGGCGTGGTCGGCGTGGCGTGCGTCGGCGGGTTGTGGCCGGCGCTGGTCGCCGTCGTCGCCGCGGCGCTGCTGCTCAACTGGTTCTTCACCCCGCCGGTCGACAGTTGACCATCGCCGAGCCCGGAGAACGTCCTGGCGCTGGCCGTGTTCGTCGTGGTCGCGGGCGCGGTCGCGCTCGGTGGTCGACCGCTGGCCGCCCGGCGCAGCGGCAGGCGGCCCGCGCCGCGGCCGAGGCGGAGACCCTGGCCTCGCTGGCCGGCGGCGTGCTGCGCGGCGGCGGGGCGCTGACGCCGTCCTGGTGCAGCTGGGCGAGGCCCGGGATGACCTCGGGGCATGCTGGAGCGTCGACCCGGGACGAGGGCGGCAGCTGGTGTCCCCGACGGCAGCCCGGCGCTGGAGCGCCCCGGCGGACGGCGGCCCGGCGGTCCGGTGCCGGTCGAGCGGCGGCGACGGCGCTGGCGCTGCGCGGGCGCTGGCTGCCGGCCGCCGACCGGCGGGTGCTGGAGGCGTTCGCGGCCCAGGCCGCGGTGGCCGCGGAACGGCGCGGCTGCGCCGAGGCCGCCGCCGAGGCGGCCGGCCTGGCCGCCGGGAACGCCGGATGCGCACCGCGCTGCTCGCCGCGGTCAGCCACGACCTGCGCACCCCGCTCGCCGTCGGCTCGGGCCGCGGTCGAGCCGCCTGCGCAGCCAGGACGTGCGACTTCGCCGAGCAGGACCGCGAGGAACTGCTCGCCACCGCCGAGGAGTCGCTGGCCCGGCTGAGCCGGCTGGTCGACAACCTGCTGGACATGAGCCGATTGCAGGCCGGCGCGCTGCCGCTGCGCCTGGCGCACCACGTCCCTGGAGGAGGTGCTGCCCGCGGCGCTGGAGTCGCTGTCCGCCGACGCGCCGGCCGTCGAGACGATCGGCCTGGCCGACCGCCCGCGGTGAGCGCCGATCCGGCGCTGCTGGAACGCGTCATCGCCAACGTGGTGAAGAACGCGGTGCGGCACGCCCGGCCGGCGGCCCGGTGGTGGTCACCGCCAGCGCGCGGGCGACCGGGTCGAGACTGCGGGTGGTGGACCGCGGACCGGGCTGCCCGCGCAGGACCGCGAGCGCGTCTTCGCGCCCTTCCAGCGGATCGGCGACCACCGACAACGGGCGCGGGAGTCGGGCTCGGGCTGGCGGTGGCCCGCGGGCTGGCCGAGGCGATGCGGCGGGACGCTGGACGCCGAGGACACCCCCGGCGGCGGCCTGACCATGGTGCTGGTGCTGCCCGCCTCGGCGCGACGCTGCGCGGCCCTGGCCGGGGCAGGATACTCCGTTCATGCCCGCCGCCACACCGCCGCTCGGATGAGCGGCACGCCCGCGGGCGATGCCCGGATCGGCGGGCCCGACGATGACCACCGTGCTCTTCGTCGAGGACGAGCCGCAGATCGCCCGGGCGCTGGCGATCAACCTGCGCGCCCGCGGCTGGAAGGTGCTGCTCGCGCCGGACGGGCGGCAGGCGCTGCAGCTGGCGGCCAGGCGTCCTCCGGACGTCGTGGTGCTCGACCTGGGCCTGCCCGACCTCGACGGGGTGGAGGTGATCGCGGGCCTGCGCGGCTGGACCAGGGTGCCGATCATCGTGCTGTCGGCCCGGCAGGACTCGGGCGACGAAGGTCGAGGCGCTCGACGCGGGCGCCGACGACTACGTCACCAAACCGTTCGGGATGGACGAGCTGCTGGCCCGGCTGCGGGCGGCCGCTGCGCCGCGCCGGCCCGGGCGGCCGGGGCAGCAGCCGACCGCACCAGCCGGCCGGCTGCGGTCGACCTGGCCCGCAAGAAGGTCGCCCGCGACGGTGCGGACGTGCGCCTCACCCCCACCGAGTGGCACCTGCTGGAGGTGCTGGTCCGCAACCGCGGCCGGCTGGTGTCGCAGCGGCAGCTGCTGCAGCGAGGTGTGGGGGCCTGCAGTACGGGACGGAGACGAACTACCTGCGGGTGTACATGGCCCAGCTGCGGCGCAAGCTGGAGGACGGACCCGGCCCACCCGGCGCACCTGATCACCGAGCCGGGGATGGGTTACCGGTTCGAGCTGTAGGTCGGTCTGTCACCCTGGCCGGGTGCGCAGCAGACCGCGAGGCGGGCAGCCGGCCGGCAGTGGTGCCGGCACGGGGGCCGTCGTGATGGCCTGGATCGGTGCCGTGCTGCTGCTGGACGCCGGGACCCTGCCCGGCGCTGCCGAGGTCGCCCGCCAGCTCGTGCTCGGGGCCGCCACCTGGGCGGCGCTGGTGCTGCTGCTGCGCCGGGAGCCGGCGCTGGCACGCACCCAGACCCTCGTCGTCGTCGCGCTCGCCACCTGCGTGGAGTACACCTTCTCGCCGCTGCTGCACGCCTACACCTACCGGATCGCCACCGTGCCGCTGTTCGTGCCGCCCGGGCACGGGCTGGTCTACCTCGGGGCGCTCGCCCTCGGGCGCAGTGCCGCCTTCCGCCGTCACGCCCGGCTGCTGATCGCCGCCACCGTCGTCGTGGGTGGCGGCTGGGCGGGCTACGGCCTGCTGCTGGCCCACCGCCCGGACGTGCTCGGAGCGTTCTGGTTCGGCTGCCTGCTGGGGTTCCTGCGCTGGGGCCGGTCGCGGATGCTCTACGTCGGCGCCTTCGTGGTGGTCAGCTACCTGGAGCTGCTCGGGACCGCGCTCGGGACCTGGGCGTGGGCGGTCCGCGACCCGGTGCTGCACGTGGTGGGGCAGGGGAACCCGCCCTCCGGCGCGGCCGGGGGGTACGGCTGGTTCGACCTGTACGCGCTGCTGCTGGCGCCCGGCGTGCTGCGGCTGGTGCGGCGGGTGCGGGCCCGGGTCGTCGGCAGCCGGGTCGTCGGCAGCCGGGCGGCGCCGGCCGCGGCCGGCCCGGGGAGTCCCGGTGGCGTCGGGCCGGTCCCCGGCGGTGAGCCCGCGGGGGCCGCGGTCAGTCGGTGACCGCCAGCGCGGCGAGCACCTGCTCGTGCAGTTCGCCGTTGGTGGCCAGCGCGCTGGAGATGTAGGGGGCGTCCTTGCCCTCGACGGAGGTGAATCGACCGCCCGCCTCGACCACCACGGGTACCAGCGCCGCCAGGTCGTAGAGCATCAGCTCCGGCTCGGTGGCGATGTCGGCCGCCCCCTCGGCGACGAGCATGTAGGACCAGAAGTCGCCGTAGGCGCGACTGCGCCACACCCGCTGCTCCAGCTCGAGGAACGCCTGCCGGCGGGCGATCTTCTCCCAGCCGCCGAGGGAGGAGTACGACAGCGACGCGTCGGCCAGCGAGGAGACCGCCGACACCTGCAGCCGGCGGGCGGAGGACAGGCTGCGGCCGGTCCAGGCGCCGGTACCGGTGGCGGCCCACCAGCGCCGGTTCAGGGCCGGGGCCGACACCACGCCGAGCACCGGGCGACCCTCGTCCAGCAGTGCGATCAGCGTCGCCCACACCGGGACGCCGCGGACGAAGTTCTTCGTCCCGTCGATCGGGTCGACGACCCACTGCCGGGCGCCGTGGCCGGTGGGCTCGAACTCCTCGCCGAGGATGGCGTCACGCGGGCGGGTGCGCTTGAGCTGGGTGCGGATGAGTTCCTCGGCGGCACGGTCGGCGTCGCTCACCGGGGTGAGGTCGGGCTTGGTCTCCACCCGCAGGTCCGACGCCAGGAAGCGGGACATCGTCAGCGAGTCGACCATGTCCGCGATGACGTGCGCGAGGCGAAGGTCGTCGTCGTAGCCGGCCACGCAGGCTCCTTCGTCAGGCTGCGGTCGGCGGATGCCGAGTCGTGGGCGTTGCTCCGGATTGGTGGTGCCGACGGTACCCTCCCGGCCGCCCCCAGGTGTGGATGACGGCACACGAAGATGCCGCCGACGTGATCTAAGTCCTTCCGGCTGAGCATCGCCGTCCTCAGCCGCCGGATCGCTCGCCGTCCGCCGAACCCGGTGAACCCGCTGAACCCGCGGAGCCGGTCGAACCCGCGGAGCCGGTTGAACCCGCGGAACCCTCGGAGCCGCCGGGGTTGCCGGAGCGGGAGCGCAGCAGCCTGCGCAGCGACTCCAGCCGGGGCCGGCCCGCGGGGCCCGCACCGCCGGCGGCGACGAAGGCGTCCAGCCCGCACTCCGGCTCGTCGTGCGTGCACCCGCGCGGGCAGTCGTCGGTGCCCGCCGCCAGGTCGGGGAAGTGGTGCACGATCCGGTCGGGGTCGACGTGGGCGAGCCCGAACGAGCGCACCCCGGGGGTGTCGATCACCCAGCCCCCGCCCGGCAGCCGCAGCGCCCTCGCCGAGGTGGAGGTGTGCCGGCCGCGGCCGGTGACGTCGTTCACCTCCGCGGTGGTCCGGGTCGCTCCCGGGACGAGGGCGTTCACCAGGGTGGACTTCCCGACACCGGAGTGCCCGATGAGCGCGGTGACCCGACCGGTCAGCGCCGCCCGCACGGCGTCGAGGCCGTCGAACCCGCCGGCGGACGCCTGCCGGGAGGTCCCCGGCAGCCGGCTGGTCACCGTGAAGGGGACGTCCAGCGGCGCGTACCCGGCGAGGAACGGTCCGGGGGGCTGCAGATCGGCCTTCGTCAGCACGAGCAGCGGGCCGAGGCCGGCGTCGTAGGCGGCGACCAGGCAGCGGTCGACCATCCGCGGCCGTGGCTGCGGATCCGCCAGCGCGGTGACGATCGCCAGTTGGTCGGCATTGGCCACCAGCGGGCGCTCGACCGAATCGGTGTCCTCGGGGCTGCGCCGCAGCAGGGTGGCCCGGGGCTGCACCCGCACGATGCGGGCGAGCGTGCCGGGCCCGCCGCTGATGTCGCCGACCAGCATCACCCGGTCGCCCACCACCACCCCGGCCCGGCCGAGCTCGCGGGCCGTCATCGCCGTCACCAGGACGTCCCCGGGGCCGCCGGCGGGCGGCAGGCCCTCGCCGACCGGCCCGTCCGCCGCGGCGGTGCCCGTTCCGACGGCGGTGCCCGTCCCGACGGCGGTGCCCGTTCCGACGGCGGTGCCCGTCCCGAAGCCGCCCAGCAGGCAGGTGTAGCGCCCGCGGTCCACGGCGAGCACCTGGGCGAGGACCGCGTCCCGGTGCTCGGGCCGCTCCTTCGATCGCGGCCGGGTGCCGCGCGGGTTCGGGCGGATCCGGATGTCGGACTCGTCGAGGTCGGTGCGTCGGCGTGGACTCAAGCGCGCGCGCCCGGGTCGCCGCCGGCGAGCATCCCCGCCCACAGCCGGGTGAACCCCGGCAGCGTCTTCGCGGTGGTGGCGATGTTCTCCACCAAGACCTGCGGCACCCGCAGCCCGATCACCGCGGCGGCGGTCGCCAGCCGGTGGTCGTCGTAGGTGTGGAACACCCCGCCGTGCAGCGGCCGTGGCCGGATCACGAGCCCGTCGGCCGTCTCGGTGACGTCGCCGCCGAGCCGGGTGAGCTCGCGGGCCAGCGCCGCGAGCCGGTCGGTCTCGTGGCCGCGCAGGTGCGCCACCCCGCGCAGGTGGGAGGGGGAGTCGGCGAGCACGGCGAGGGCGGCGACCACGGGGGTCAGCTCCCCGGCCGCGTGCAGGTCGGCGTCCAGCCCGTACAGCTCGCCGCTGCCCTCGACGGTGAGCCCGTCACGGTCGAGGCTGACCTCGGCGCCCATCACGTCGAGCAGGTCGCGCAGCGCGTCCCCGGCCTGGGTGGTGTACTGCGGCCACCCGGGCACGGTCACCCGTCCGCCGGTGACGGCGGCGGCGGCGAGGAACGGGGCGGCGTTGGACAGGTCGGGCTCGACCTGGACGTCCAGCGCACCCACCGGCCCCGGCTCCACCCGCCAGGTGGCAGGGTCGGCGTCGTCCACCACCACGCCCACGTCCCGCAGGGCCTCGACGGTCATCACCACGTGCGGCTCGCTGGGGATCGGCGGGCCGATGTGCTCCACGGTGAGGCCGTCGTCGAAGCGGGCACCGGCGAGCAGCAGCCCGGAGACGAACTGGCTCGACGCCGAGGCATCGATGCGGACGGTGCCGCCCCGGACGTGACCGGTGCCCTCGACGGTGAACGGGAGCCTGCCGCCGTCGCCGCCCCCGACGCTCACCCCGAGGTCCCGCAGCGCGGTCAGCACCGGCTGCATCGGGCGTACCCGGGCCCGCGGGTCGCCGTCGAAGCGGATCTGCCCGCTGGCCAGCGCGGACACCGGCGGCAGGAAGCGCATCACGGTGCCCGCCAGCCCGCAGTCCACGCTCGCCGGGCCGCGCAGCGGGCCGGGGGTGATCAGCCAGTCGTCCCCGAACGGGGAGCTTCCGGGGACGTCCCGCACCGTTGCGCCGAGCGACTCCAGGGCGCTCACCATGAGCGTGGTGTCGCGCGAGCGCAGCGGGGCGCGCAGTCGGGACGGTGCCGCCGCGATCGCGGCCAGCACGAGGTAGCGGTTGGTCAGCGACTTCGAGCCGGGCAGCGCCACCGTCGCCACGACCGGAGCGGGGGCGGTCGGGGCGGGCCAGTGCTGCTTGCTCATGGCGATCGAGAGTAGTCGCCCCCCGGGGCCGGGCGGCGGCCCGGGACGGGCGGTGCGATCACGCCCGCCGCGGTCGGCCCGGCCGGCGGCGGGGCCGGTGCCGTCCTGTCGTGGCAGGCTGGGGTATGTGTGCGGACGTTACGCCTCCAGCCGGAGCACCGAGGAGCTCACCGAGGTGTTCGAGGTGGACGCCACCGACGGTGAGGGGCCGGGCGCCGATCCGGCCGGGTCCGCCCCCGACTTCAACCTCGCCCCGACGAAGCAGGCTCCGGTCGTGGTGGTGCGCCGCCCCCGGCCGCCCGCGGGGGACCTTCCCGCCCCGGACGACCCGGCGGCCGTCGCGGCGGACGAGGAGGGGGACGCCACCGCCGACGCCGCGGTGGAGGCTGCCGCCGCGGCGCCCGCCGGCGCTGCGGAGCCGGTGCGCTGGCTGCGGAGGTTCAGCTGGGGCCTGGTGCCGTCCTGGGCGAAGGAGCGCAGCATCGGCGCCCGGATGATCAACGCCCGCGCCGAGACCCTGCTCGAGCGCCCGGCCTACCGGCGGGCGGCGGTGTCCCGGCGCTGCCTCGTGCCGGCCGACGGGTGGTATGAGTGGCAGCCGAGCCCGACCGAACGCGACGCCCGGGGCCGGCCGCGCAAGCAGCCCTTCTTCATGCACCCGATCGCACCGGGGCCGATCGCCTTCGCGGGGGTGTTCGAGTTCTGGCGCGACCCGCAGCGCCTGCCCGACGAGCCGCAGGCGTGGCTCACCTCGTACGCCATCATCACCACCGCGGCCGAACCCGGGCTGGACGCGATCCACGACCGGATGCCGCTGGTGCTGCCCCGCGACCGCTGGAACGCCTGGCTCGACCCTGACCTGCGTGACCCTGACGCCGTGCGGGCGCTGATGCTGCCCGTGGTGGCGGGGCGCTTCGCCGCGGTGCCGGTCTCGACCCGGGTGAACGCGGTGGGCAACAACGGGCCCGAGCTGATCGTGCCGCTGCCCGCCGACCAGTTGCGTGGCGTCGTCGACCCGGCGACGGGGGAACTGCTGGGTGCCGGCGATGCTCCGCTCTTCTGACCACCCGCCCGACCCGGTGCTCGAGGTGGCGACGCCGCGCGGCCCCGCCCGCCTGCACCTGCGGCTGCCCCCGGCCGGGGAGCGGGTCGGCACCCTGGTGCTCGGGCACGGGGCCGGCGGCGGGATCGACGCGCCCGACCTGCGCGCGGTGGCGGAGCGGGCCCGCACCGCCGGGTGGCGGGTGGTGCTGGTGGAGCAGCCCTGGCGGGTCGCCGGGCGTCGGGTGGCTCCCGCCCCGGCACGGTTGGACGTCGGCTGGCTGGCCGCGCTGGACGGGCTGGCGGACTTCGACGGGTCGACCGGGCGTGACGGGTCGACCGGGCCTGACGGGTCGACCGGTCCTGACGGGTCGAAGGGGCCGCTGGTGGTCGGCGGTCGCAGCGCCGGGGCTCGGGTGGCCTGCCGGACCGCGGTGCGCAGCGGTGCGGCGGCAGTGGTCTGCCTGGCCTTCCCGCTGCATCCCCCGGGCCGTCCGGAGCGCAGCCGGGCGGCGGAGCTCGCGGCGGCCGGGGTGCCGGTGCTGGTGGTGCAGGGTCGGCGTGACCCGTTCGGCGCGGCGGCGCAGGTCGCCTCCCTGGGGCTGGCGGGGGTGGCGGTGCTGCCCGTGGACGGCGACCACGGGCTCAGCCGCAGCGCGCCGGAGGTGGCTGCGGCCGTGGGCGACTGGCTGGCCGCCGTGCCGGCGGTGCGGGGCTGAGCCGCACCGCAGTGGCCGGGCACCGGAATGGCACCCGCCGTTGCCGTGTTGTCGCCGGGGACCGCGGCAGCCAGCGGTCGCAGGACCGGACAGGGCGAAGGACCGGACAGGGCGAAGGACCGGACACAACGAAGGAAGAGGCGTCGTGCTGATCTCAGTGCAGGACGATGTGCCCCACGGCAGGCTCGACGGAATCGCGACGGGGGCGGCTGCGGGCGCTGGAGCACCGCTGCGCCGGATAGGCTCGCCCTCGATGGCTGACGAGAAGGGTCGCGCCCCGGCGACCGAGACCCCTGACGAGCGTGCTGCGCGATTTGAGGGCGAGGCCCTGCAGTACCTCGACCAGTTGTACTCGGCCGCGCTGCGGATGACGCGCAACCCCGCCGATGCCGAGGACCTGGTGCAGGAGGCGTTCACCAAGGCGTTCGCGTCGTTCCACCAGTACGCCCCCGGCACGAACCTGAAGGCCTGGCTGTACCGGATCCTCACCAACGCCTACATCAACACCTACCGCAAGCGCCAGCGCGAGCCGCAGCAGGCCCAGACCGACGAGATCGAGGACTGGCAGATCGCGCGGGCCGGGTCGCACACCTCCTCGGGGTTGCGCTCCGCAGAGGCCGAGGCGCTCGACCGGCTGCCCGACTCCGACGTCAAGGCGGCCCTGCAGCAGATCCCGGAGGAGTTCCGGATCGCCGTGTACCTGGCCGACGTCGAGGGATTCGCCTACCGGGAGATCGCCGAGATCATGGGCACACCGATCGGGACGGTGATGTCCCGGCTGCACCGTGGCCGCAGGCAGCTGCGCACCCTGCTCGAGGAGTACGCCCGCGAGCGCGGGCTCGTCGCAGCGGCGACGACGCCCGAAGGGGGTGTCGAATGAGCTGCGGCAATCCGCACGAGGTCGACTGCAGCGAGGTGCTCGGCAAGGTCTACGAGTACCTCGACGGCGAGCTCGGCGAGGCCGACGTGGTGAAGATCCGCCAGCACCTGGACGAGTGCGGGCCCTGTCTGAGCCAGTACCAGCTCGACGTCGCGCTGAAGGCACTGCTGCGCCGCAGTTGCGTCTGCGAACACGCGCCGGAGGAGCTGCGCCGGCGGATCATGGTGCGGATCACCGAGGTACGGCTCGAACTCGGGGGCTGAGGCTCGGCGGGCGTGCCCTCGCCGCGGCCCTGGCACGGCGGCTGACATCGCGGCGGCCCTGACATCGCGGTGGCGTGACAAGCAGGGGCTGTGACACGAGCAGGGGCCGTGACACAGCAAGGGGCCGTGACACAGCAAGGGGCCGTGACACAGCAAGGGGCCGCGACCGTGGTGGTCGCAGCCCCTGGCAGATCAGGCGTTGGGCCGGGTGCCGTGGTTGGCCTTGTTGCCCTTGCGGGAACGACGGCGACGGGCGCGCTTGCTCATGTCCTGGCTCCTGGGGGTGTGGCGTCCTGCGCGGGTGCGCATCGGGTGCCCATGCTGCCACACCCGGTTGCGGGCGCGGCGCCGGCCGGCGGTTCCTCAAGGTGCCGGCCACCGGCGCCGATCCTTGCGGGGTGAGCCTGGAGTCGGCATCGGCGCTGCCGTATCTGCGTGCGCTGTCGGAGTTGCTCGGGTCCGACCTGCACTGCAAGGTCGGCTCCCCGCCGCGGGTGCGGATCGACGGCCGGCTGCGCAAGCTGCAGGCGCCGGTGCTGACCCCGCAGGACACCGAGCAGATGGCCCGTGAGGTGCTCCGCGGCGACCTGATCGAGGAGTTCGAGCGCACCCATGAGGCGGACTTCGCCTACGCCGTACCCGGGGTGGGGCGCTTCCGCGTCAACGCCTTCCGGGCCCGGGGCACGGTCGGCCTGGTGTTCCGCCGGGTGTCGGTGGGCGCCGTCCCGCTGGAGGACCTCGGGCTGCCGCCGACGGTCGCGTCGCTGGCGCTGGAGCCGCGCGGGCTGGTGCTGGTCACCGGCCCGACCGGCTCGGGCAAGTCCACCACGCTGGCCGGCATGGTCGACCTGATCAACACCCAGCGCGAGGTCCACATCGTCACCGTCGAGGACCCGATCGAGATCCTGCACGAGGACAAGCTCGCGATGATCAACCAGCGCGAGGTCAGGGTGGACACCGGCGACTTCGCCTCCGCGCTGCGCGCCGCGATGCGCCAGGACCCGGACGTGATCCTCGTCGGGGAGATGCGCGACGAGGAGACGGTCAAGGCGGCGTTGCAGGCGGCGGAGACGGGCCACCTCGTGCTGTCGACGCTGCACACCACGGACGCGCAGGAGACCATCGCCCGGGTCATCGACTTCTTCCCCCCGCACGAGCAGAAGCAGGTGCGCATCTCCCTCGCGCAGGCCCTGCGCGGGGTGATCTGCCAGCGCCTGGTACCGCGGGCCGACGGGCAGGGCCGCTGCGTGGCCGCGGAGATCTGCGTGAACACCGGCAGGATCGCCGACGCCATCGTCGACCAGGACAAGACCGTCCAGATCACCGACCTGGTGAAGGAGGGCGGCTTCTACGGGATGCAGAGCTTCGACCAGCACCTGGTCGCGCTCGTGCGTGACGGGGTCGTCACCCTGGATGAGGCGATGATGTCTTCCTCCAACCCGCACGACCTGACCGTGGAGCTGCGCCGGCTCGGCCTGGTGGCCTGAGCAGCCAACCGGCACCCCCGTAGGCTGCGGGTCATGCCCGCTGGTGGCGCCGGGACGGCGCGGCTCGGTTTCGACGTGACCGCCGCGGACACCGCGCCGGCGCTGGGCAGCGGGGACGTCGTGGTGCTCGCCACGCCGCGGCTGCTGGCCTGGTGCGAGGCCGCCACCTGTGCCGCCGCGCTGTCCTCGGCCGTGGTCGCGGACGGCGCCACGACGGTCGGCAGCCGGGTGGTGCTCGACCACCTGCTCCCCACCCCGGTCGGCGGCCGGGTCGAGGTGGAGGCCACCCTGGTGGGGGTGGAGGGTCGGCTGCTGCGGTTCAGCGTGCGGGCCACCGACCGGGCCGGGCGGGCGGTGGCGGCGGGGGAGGTGACCCGGGTCGTGGTCGACCCGGCCCGCTTCGTCGAGCGACTGCCGCCGGCCTGACCGGCGCTGCGGCCGGTTCAGTGCCGGAAGCGCTCGTAGCCCGTCCCGTGTCCGTCGCGCTCCCAGTCGTGGTCGCCGAGCCCGCGGCTGTCCCGGCCGAAGGGGATGCTCAGGATGGCGATGGCGATGATCAGCAGGATGAAGAAGATGACGTCCATGGCAGAAAGTCTGCTGCAGATGATAAGCCGCCAACAGTGGCTGGAATGCCACTCTTCATAGACATCGCGCCATCGCGGTCGCATACTGTTCGCGTGCCCCGTTCCCGCCCGTCCGGCCGCGCGGCCGCAGGCCCGTCAACCGCCCGCCGGCCACTGCGCTCGGTCGCGGCCGTCATCGACGACGGCGTGTCGGTGTTCGAGTTCGCCATCGCGTGCGAGGTGTTCGGCGTGGACCGCTCGGACCAGGGTCTGCCCGCCCTCGACTTCGCGGTGTGCTCACCCCGCAGCGGGCCGGTGCGGGCGGAGACGGGGTTCTGGATCACCGCGCCGCACGGGCTCGAGCCGCTGGAGCGCGCCGACCTCGTCGTCGTTCCCGCGGTGGGCACCGACTACCGGGTGCCCCCGGAGCTCGCCGCCGCGCTGCACCGGGTGGTGCGTCGTGGCGGACGGGTGGCGAGCCTGTGTTCCGGCGCCTTCGTGCTGGCCCGGGCGGGGCTGCTCGACGGCCGCCGGGCGACCACGCACTGGCGCTACTCCGACCGGCTGCGGGCGGAGTTCCCCGCCGTCGAGGTGGTCCCGGACGTGCTGTTCGTCGAGGACGGGCCGATCGCCACCAGCGCCGGTACCGCGGCGGGTATCGACCTCTGCCTGCACCTGGTCCGCGGCTCCCTCGGGCCGGCCGTCGCGACCGGGATCGCCCGCCGGATGGTGGTGCCGCCCCAGCGCGAGGGCGGGCAGGCGCAGTACGTCGAGACCCCGGTGCGCCCGGTGGATGCGGTGACGCTGGCCCCGGTGCTGGAGTGGGCCGAGCGCCACCTCGAGGAGGACCTGTCAGTCGCGGTGCTCGCCCGGCGGGCGGACATGTCCGGGCGGACGTTCGCGCGCAGGTTCCGGGAGGAGACCGGGACCACGCCGCACCAGTGGCTGCTCGGCCGCCGGATCGCGCTGGCCGAGAACCTGCTGGAGACGGCGGACCTGTCGGTGGAGGAGGTCGCCCGGCGTTGCGGCTTCGGTTCGGGGACGATGCTGCGGCACCACTTCGGGCGGCTGCGCGGCACGGTGCCGACGGCCTACCGGCGGGCGTTCGGTGCCGGCGCCTGACCGGGTGCGCTCGCGGGCCGTGGCTCGGCCCGGAGCCGGGGACCTTCCGTCGGCGGGTGCTGGTGCCCGGGCCCGAGCTCGAGGCTGAACGCGAGCAGGGTCAGGCCGGGGGCGGGTGTGAGGTCGAGGTCGGGGCGGCGGGCGAAGCCGAGCCGCTGGTAGAGCCGGTGCGCGGTGGTCATCTCCGGCAGGCTGCACAGCAGCAGGCGGCGTGCGCCGAGGCCGGCCGCGCGGTCGATGCACCAGCGGGTGAGTGCCAGCCCGACGCCGCGGCGCTGCGCGCCGGGGTGCACCCCGAGCATCCGGAACTCCGCCTCGCCCGAGCCGGACAGTTCGGCCCAGCGGCTGCCGGGGAGGGCGAACGTGACGCTGCCGACGACCGCGCCGCTGCGGTCGACGGCCACGGCGACCTCGGCGTCCCGGCTGCGATCGCGGGCGTCCGCGACGATGTCGAGGTAGTCGCCGGAGGCGAACCCCCCGCCCGCATAGGCGAGCCGAACCACCTGCCCGGCGGCGTCGTACTCGCCGGGCCGGGCCGGCCGGACGGCGATCCCGGCCTGCGCGGCGGGCGATGGGGGGCAGGTCATGCCGGCAGGTTACGTGCCGGGACCGACGGACGCCCCGGGCACGGCCGGACACGGGGTCGGGCCGGACTCGGGGCATCCGGTGCTGGGGCGAGCTGTCCGGCGGTCAGCGCAGGAACGCGCCGCGCCGACGCATCGTCTCGCGACGGCGGGTGTCGACGCCGAAGAACGGGGACAGCACGCTGATCGTGATGAGGACGGCGAGAACAATGATCAACGTCATGGATTCATCCTACAACCCGATGACAGGGCCTTTCCAGCGGGCAACAGGCCGGAAATCGCCACGCTGTGGTGATGTCGCTCACGCACACCGTGACCTCGGCGGGGCCGTACGGGGGGCTCGGCCGAGGCAGCGGCCGCGCGGACGGTGGTCAGATCCCCGTGCTCGCCCGGGGGTAGGCGACGGCGGGGTCGGTGACGACGTTGACGCAGTACGGCACGCCGGCCTCGAACGCCCGCTGCAGCGCCGGCGCCGAGCTGCTCGGGCCGGGTCACCAGCTCGCCGGCGCCGCCCAGCGCCCGCACCACCTCGTCGTAGCGGGTGCTGCGGCGCGCAGCTCGGCGGCCACGTGATAGCCGTAGACATCGCTTGCATCGGGCCCTTCTCCAGGCCCCAGACCCCGTTGTTGCCGACGATCATCACCACGGGGAGCCGGTGCCGGACCAGGGTGTCCACGTCCATCAGGGAGAAGCCTGCTGCGCCGTCGCCCAGCAGCAGGACCACCTGGGACGACGGGCCGCGCCAGCCGGGCGGCCATGCGCGTAGCCGAGGCCGGTGCCCAGGCAGCCGTACGGGCCGGGGTCCAGCCAGCGTCCGGGCCGCGCCGGCTCGACGAAGCGGCCGGCGAAGGAGACGAAGTCGCCGCCGTCACCGATCACCACCGCGTCGTCGTCGAGGCGGCCGGGCAGCTCGCCGTAGACCCGCGCGGGGTGGATCGGCGCCGCCGGGCTGCGCCAGCAGCTGCTGCGTCCGTCGCCGCCGCGGCGCGGTGCCGCGCGCGCAGTTGCGCGCGCCACTCGCCGACCTCGCCGCGCGGGCCGCCGGCGACCCGCGCGCGCACGCCGTCGAGGGCCGCGCGAAGGTCAGCGGCAGGCCGCGCGGCGCGGCGCGACGTGCGGGCAGCTGCGCCCGAGGGCGTCGGCGAAGTGCGCCACGCGGGCCACGGAGGCGGCGCGATTCCTTCGCCGCCGAACGAGCCGTAGCGCAGCCGGAAGTCCAGCGGCGTCCCCGGCCACCACCACCAGGTCGGCCTCGCCGAACGCCAGGCCGCGGGCCCGGGTGACCAGCAGCGAGTGACCGCCAGGCAGCGACGCCGCGGGCCATGGCCGTTGGCGATCACCGGGCAGCCGCAGGGTCCTCGGCCAGCGCAGCGCCGCCGCCTCCGCCCCGCCCGGCCCACACGTCGGAGCCGAGCACCAGCACCGGGCGGCGCGGCCGTCGGCGAGCAGCTCGGCGCACCGCGTCCAGCTCCGCGGCGTCGGGCTGCGGCGGCCGCGCCAGGTCGCCGTCGGGGAAGTCAGCGCTCGCCTCCGCCGAGACAGCACGTCCATCGGCGACGTCGAGGAAGACCGGGCCCGCGGTGCGGCGGCGTCGCCAGCCGGAACGCCGCGTCCACCGCGCCGCCACCGGCCTGCGGCGGCGTGCACGGTCCGGCGTGCTTGGTGACCGGGGCGAGCAGCGGCGAGTGGTCCAGCTCCTGCAGCGCTGCCGCTCCCCCAGCGGTAGTCGGGGGCCCGGCCGCCGAGCAGCAGCAGCGGCGAGCCGTTGAACGTGCGCGCTGGCCACCGCGCTCACCGCCGTTGGTCACGCCCGGCCCGGCGGTCACCACCGCCAGCCCCGGGCGGCGGGTGAGCTTGCGCCATCGCCTCGGCCGCGAACACCGCCGTCTGCTCGTGCCGGACGTCGATCAGCGGCAGCGGCGGGCTGCGCCTTGACCGCGCCGTCGTAGAGCGGGAACACGTGCGCCCCGGACAGGGTGAACATCGCCTCGACCCCGTGCCTGCGGGCCACCTGCACGGCGATCGCGCCGGCGTGGCCCTCGAAGCCCTCGGGCCCGCGCCCCGTGTCGCTCATGCCGGAACGGTAGGGCCTACCGCGCCGAACTCCAACGGCTGAGCTGTGGTCCGGTCGGGTGGTCTGAACGGTGGCCGGGCCGGGCCGGTGGCCGCTGCCCCGGCCCGGCCACCGCGTCACGGCGCCGGGTGAATCCCTCCCACCAGGGTGTCCAGGTCGTGCACGCGCGGGTCGCCGCGGTTCGCCAGGTCGTCGGAGTCCTGGGTGGCGTCCTGCCCGGCCCCCACCCGCAGCGCGCGCAGCGACGCCGTCACCGCGACCGCCACCACGAGGTTCACCGCGACGGCGAGGAACCCGACGTAGACACCCGCCGTGGTGGACAACCCGAGGTGGGACAGCGCGAAGCCGGACCCGCCGAAGTGCTGGCGGATCACCTTCACCCCACCGGCCGTCACCGCCTGTTGCGGCACCAGCCACAGCATCCAGAAGGCCGCGACCATCCCGGCCACCCAGCCGGCGATCAGCCCGCCCCGGTGGAACCACCGGGTGTACAGGCCCAGCCCCACCGCCGGCAGGGTCTGCAGGATGATCACCCCGCCGATCAGCTGCAGGTCGATGGAGAACTGCGGGTCGAGGAAGAGGATCGCCAGCAGCGCCCCGAACTTGACCACCAGCGAGGCGATCTTGCGCATCCGGGCCTCCTGCGCGCGGGGTGGCGTCCGGCTTCAGGTACTCCGTGTAGATGTTGCGGGTGAACAGGTTCGCCGCCGCGATCGACATGATCGCCGCCGGCACCAGCGCGCCGATGCCGATCGCCGCGAACGCGACGCCGGCGAACCAGCGCGGGAACATCTGCTGGAACAGCAGCGGCACCACCGTGTTGCCGTCCGCTGCCGGCCTTCGCGCCGAGCGGCAGCGGCTTCACGCCCGCCGCGATCGCCATGTAGCCGAGCAGCGCGATCAGCCCCAGCAGCAGGCTGTAGGCCGGCAGCGCGGCCATGTTCCGCTTGATCACGTCGCGGTTCGCGGCCGCGAGCACGCCGGTGACCGAGTGCGGGTAGAGGAACAGCGCCAGCGCCGAGCCGAACGCCAGGGTCGCGTACTGCAGCTGCCGCTGCCGGGCAGCAGGAGGCCGTCGGCCGGCGCTGGGCGGCCTGCGAACTTCGCGTCGCGCGGCGTCGAAGATGGCGCCCCAGCCGCCCAGCTTCGTCGGGATGTAGATGACCGCGACCATGATCACCACGTAGATCAGCGCGTCCTTGACGAAGGCGATCAGCGCCGGCGCCCGCAGCCCGGACTGGTAGGTGTAGGCGGCCAGGATCGGCGAAGGCGAGGATCAGCGGCAGGTGCCGGCGAACACGCTGCCGGTGAGCCCATCGACTTGAGCACCGCCTCGATGCCGACCAGCTGCAGGGCGATGTAGGGCATCGTGGCGACGATGCCGGTGATCGCCACCAGCAGCGCCAGGGTCGGGCGAGCCGAACCGGGCGCGGACGAAGTCGGCCGGGGTGACGAACCCGTGCCGGTGCGACGACCGACCAGAGCCGGATGAGCACCAGGAAGACCAGCGGGTAGACCGACGACCGTGTACGGCACGGCGAAGAAGCCGACCGCGCCCGCGCCGAACAGCAGCGCCGGCACGGCGACGAAGGTGTAGGCGGTGTAGAGGTCACCGCCGACCAGGAACCAGGTGATCCAGGACGCCGAAGCTGCGCCCGCCCAGGCCCCACTCGTCCAGGTGCTGCATGCGCTCCGGCCGCCGCCAGCGGGCGGCCACGAAGCCCAGCACCGCGACCACCAGGAACAGGACGATGACGATGGTCCACTCCGGCGGGTGCGCGCTCATCGCGGGCCTGCGCCGGCGCGGGTCGACCGTTCAGGGCCCGGTAGACCAGCGCGTGCAGACCACGCTCAGCGGGATCACGGCGAGCTGGTACCAGTAGAAGAAGGGAATCCCGAGCAGCACCGGATCGGTGCGGTTGTACAGCGGCGGGTACAGCACCGCCAGCAGCGGGACCAGCAGCAGCCAGTTCCAGCGGGAGCGGTCCCGGCGGTCCTGCCGGGGTTCGCCGTCGCGGTCGGTGCCGGTGACTCCGATGTCGGGCATGGGTTCCTCCAGCTGATCGATGTGCGGCCGCCGTGCCGCCCCGGTGGCCGGCCACCGGTCCTCGAGGTGACCGGTGGCGGGCCCTGGGGGAGAGTTGTGCGACGGCCCATGAAGGTTTACCCGGGACGCGGTAAACCATCGCCGGGGCCCGGGCAACTACCCACGTGCGCGACGAGGCGCACCTTGGCGGGGCAGGAGGGCGCGTGCATCCGGATGTCGTGGCCCTTACCGGCTTCGTGGCGGTGCTCGGCGGCGTCTCGCTGCTCGCACTGGTGGCCGGGCGGGTGCGCCCCCGCGACCGCCCGGCCACCGCCCGTGGCACCCGCCCCGACCCCACCCGCCCAGGCCCCACCCGCCCAGGCCCCGCCCGCCCCCCGCTGGGGCGCGAGCTCGAGGAGTGGGCGCTCGCCGGGCGGGGCAACGGCACGCTGACCACGTGGGTGCTGCTCGGCGGGTCGATGTTCACCGCCTACACCTTCATCGCGGTCCCGGCGCTGGTGTACGGCGTGGGGGCGCTCGGCTTCTTCGCCGTGCCCTACACGATCATCGTCTTCCAGCTCGGCTTCGTGCTGCTGCCGCGGCTGCAGACGGCCGCCCGCCGGCACGGTTGGGTCACGCCCGCCGACGCCGTCCGCGACCGCTTCTCCTCCTCCTCGCTGGCGCTCGCGGTCGCACTCACCGGCATCCTCGCCACGATGCCGTACGTCGCGCTGCAACTGCTCGGCATCTCCGCGCTGCTCACGGTGCTCGGGGTGCCGCCCCACGGCCCGGTCACCGACGTCGCGCTCACCGCCACCTTCACCGTGCTCGCCGTCAGCACCTACCGGCACGGGTTGCGCGCCCCGACGGTGGTCGCGGCGGTGAAGGCGGTGCTCGTCTTCGCCACCACGGCGGCCCTGGTGTGGGCGGGGCTGCACGCGGTCGGTGGTCCGGGCGCGGTGGTGCGGGTCGCCGACCCGGTGCTGCGGGCCCGGCCCGACGCGTCGCTGCTGCTCCCGCAGGGGTTGGCGTCCTCCTACATCACGCTGGCCGTCGGCTCGGCGCTGGCCCTCGTGCTCTACCCGCACGTGCTGCTGCCGGCCTTCGCCGCCAGGGACGGTGACGTGCTCCGCCGGGTGTCGGTGTGGATGCCCGCCTGGACGGCGCTGCTGGCCGTGGTGGCCTTCGCCGGGCTGGCGGCGGTCGCCGGCGGGATCACGGTGCCGGCCGGGCGGGCCGAGCTGGCGCTGCCGACACTGCTGCACGCCCGCCTGCCCGCGCTGCTGGCGGGTCTGGTGCTGGGGGTGGTCGCGATCGCCGCGCTGGTCCCGGCAGCGGTGATGTCGGTCGCCGCCGCGTCGACCTTCGCCAGCAACGTCTACCTGGAGTACGTCAACCCCGCCGCGCTGCCCTCCCAGGTGACCCAGGTCGCCCGGGTGGTCTCGGTGCTGGTCAAGCTCGGGGCGCTGGTCTTCGTGGTCGGCCTGCGCGGTCGCGACGCGATCACCCTGCAGCTGCTCGGCGGGGTGTGGATCCTGCAGACGCTGCCGGCGCTGGTGCTGGGGTGGCGGACGCGCCGACTGCACCGCTACGGCCTGCTGGTGGGTCTCGTGGTCGGCCTGGCGCTGGGCACCTGGCTGGTGGCGGCGCAGGGGTTCGTCGCGGTGACCAGGATCCCCCTCCCCGCGGCCGGTGGGATCTATGTCTACGCCGGGCTGGTCGCGCTGGCGGTGAACGTCGCGGTGGCCGCGCTGCTCGGGCCGCTGCTGGACCGCGTGGGCGTCACCCGCGGCCTCGGCGACGTGGAGTTCGGTGGTGGTGCGGGCGGCGCGGGGTTCGGCGCCGGGCCGGGCCGGGCCGGCAGCGAAGGCGTCGCCGGTGCGGGATGGGGGGCGGGGGCGTGAACCGGGGGAGTGAGGCCGACCAGCGGGTGTTTGCCGACGCCGCCCCGGCGGCGGCGGCGGTTCCGGGCACCGGGGCGGGCACCGGGGCGGGCACGGGGGCGGGCACCGCGGCCGCGGCGTGGGCCCGGCGCGGCCTGCGCGACCTGGAGCGGGAGGCGGCCGTCACCCGGCTGTTCGACCGGTACCACGGTGAGCTGGTGCGGATGGCCGTCCTGCTCGGGGCCGGCGGCGATGCCGAGGACGTGGTGGCGGAGGCGTTCTGCGAGCTGTACCGGCGCTGGTCGCGGCTGCGGGACGTCGACGCCGCCCCCGGCTACCTCCGCTCGGTGGTGTGCAACCTGACCCGGATGCGGCTGCGGCACCTGCAGGTGGTGCGCCGCCACGTGGAGGAGGGGCTGGCGGTGGCGGGCTCGGCCGAGCAGGAGGTCGTGCTCCGTGAGGACCAGCGCGAGGTGGTCGAGGCGCTGCAGGCGCTGCCGGTGCGTCAGCGGCAGGCGCTCGTGCTGCGCTACTGGCTGGACCTCAAGGAGGCGGAGGTGGCCGCGGCGATGGGAATCTCGTGCGGTGCGGTGAAGGCACACACGGCACGCGGGATGGCCGCGTTGACGAGGCTGCTGACGGCACGCCAGGGGGAGGGCCGGTGAAGGAGCCCGACGTCGCCGATCGGCTGCGCGACACCCTCGACACGCTGGCGGGCGGGGTGCAGCCCCGGCCCGACGCCTACGAGCGGGCGCTGCGCGAGTGGCGCCGGCGGGACCGGCGTCGTCGGCTGGTGGCGGTCGCGGTGGCCGCCGCGGTGGTGGCCGCCGCCGACGGGGTCGGGTTGTGGGCGCTCAACCACGCGCACAGCACGCCACCGGTGGTCTTCGACGGTCCGCCGCCGGCGTTCGCGCCCGGGCCCTGACGCTCGGCCGCCACCCCCGCGCAGTCACGGGCCCGGCCGGGCTGCACGTCCGGCCGGGCCCGGGAGGCGAGCTGCCCGCAGGTTCAGGCGGCCTTGGTCTCCCAGAAGATCGTGGCGATCTCATCGATCTTGGCGAGCAACTGGTCGGCGACCGCGGTGTCGTTGCTGCCCTTCGTGCCCCCGGCTCCGGCGAGCTTGGTCGCCGCGTTGAACAGCTCGTGCAGCTGGGGGTACTTCTCGAAGTGGGCCGGCTTGAAGTAGTCCGTCCACAGCACCCAGAGGTGGTGCTTGACGAGATCGCTGCGCTCTTCCTTGATGGCGACGGCGCGTGCCTTGAAGTCGTGGTCGTCGGAGGCCGCGTACTTCTGCATGCAGGCCTTCACCGACTCGGCCTCGATCTTCGCCTGAGCCGGGTCGTACACGCCGCAGGGGAGGTCGCAGTGAGCGCTGACCTCGTATCCCGAGAAGGCGCCGAAGAGACGCGTCAGCATCTCCCACTCCCTTTCGTGGTTGTTCGCGAGTTCGTAGACGCCCAGCACGCTACCCGCGGTCCCGGCCGGGCGCATCGCGTGGGCACCCGCGCCGCGCCCCGATGCGGGGGAAGGTGAGGCCGCTCACAGCGGGCGGGGCCGGGGCCAGATCCGGGCCAGCACCAGGCCGAGCACGTCGGCGTCCGGGATCGCGCCCAGCTGCCAGGAGTCCACCCCCTCGGCGGGGTTGTCCCGCTCCACCCACCACCCGCCGTCCTCATGGTGGCCCAGGCGCTTGACGGCCAGCGGCCGCCCGCCGGGCAGCCGGACGACAGCCAGCCGGCCGGGGCGCGCCGTCCCGGTGGCCGCCGGGGCGCGGGCGCCCGCGGGTGCGGCCGCGCGGGCCCGCCGCACCCGCCGGACCAGCAACCGGTCGCCGTCCCGCAGCGTGGGCAGCATCGACCGGCCGCGGACGGTGCTGATGCTCCAGGGGGGCAGTCCGGGGGCGTTCACCCCCCTGTCCTAGCGCACCCGTCGAACCGGGGCCGCATCGCCCGCCCCTCGAGGTCGTCGCCGCTACTCGCGCCGCCGGCGGCCCTGTGGCACCATGGCAGCACGGGTGACCCCCGACCTTCTGGTGTCAGGCGACCGCACAGAGTCGCCGCGCCGCGACCGTCAGGTCGCGCGACCGCACCGAGTCGCCGATTTCTGTCCGCCGAGTCACCCCTCGATCCCTGCTCCGGCCCGCCCGCGCGGCGGCGTTGACGCGTCCCCGGACGCCCTGCGCCCGCCCGCCCGCGGGCTGTCGGCGCACCCCCCGGTCGCTGCCCGAGACGAACCCGAGACCGCTGCGAGAGGCCACCGTGTCTGCCGAACCACTGCCCGAGTTACTGCCCGAGTTGATGCCCGAGTTCCCGCCCGTGCTGCCCGCGCCCGCCGCGCCGCAGCCCGCCGCCCGGCCGCTGCGCACCGCCCCGGCCGGTCGGGGCGCGGCCGCGGTAGCGCTCGAGCCGCTGCCCGACCCGGGCGACCCGGTCTTCGCGCTGCACCGGGGCGGCAAGCTCGACGTCGTGCCGCGCAGCCCGCTGCGCGACCGCCGCGACCTGTCCCTCGCCTACACCCCGGGCGTGGCGGAGGTTTCCCGGGCGATCGCGGCGCACCCGGCGCTGCTCGACGTGTACACCGGCCGGGCCAACAGCGTGGCGGTGGTCTCGGACGGCACCGCGGTGCTCGGGCTCGGCGACATCGGCCCCGGGGCGGCGATGCCGGTGATGGAGGGCAAGGCGCTGCTGTTCCGGCACTTCGCCGGGATCAATGCCGTCCCCATCTGCCTGGACACCACCGACGTGGACGAACTCGTGGACACCGTGGCCCGGCTGGCCCCGACCTTCGGCGGGATCAACCTCGAGGACATCTCCGCCCCGCGCTGCTTCGAGGTGGAGCGGCGGCTGCAGGAGCGGCTGCCGCTGCCGGTCTTCCACGACGACCAGCACGGCACCGCCGTGGTGGTGCTCGCGGCGCTGCACAATGCTGCCCGGGTGGTGGGGCGCGAGCTGTCCGGGTTGCGGGTGGTGATCAGCGGCGCGGGTGCGGCCGGCACGGCGATCGCCGCGATCCTGGAGCGGGCCGGCGTGCGCGACGTCGTGGTGTGCGACAGCCGCGGCGTCCTCGGGCCGGGGCGCGCCGACCTCGTCGGGCACAAGGCCCGGCTGGCCGCCCGCACCAACCCCCGCGGGGTGCAGGGCGGCATCGCCGCCGCGATGCGCGGCGCGGAGGTGTTCGTCGGGGTCTCCGGGGGCAGCGTGCCCGAGCCGGTGGTGGCTTCGATGGCGCCGGGCGCGATCATCTTCGCGCTGGCCAACCCCGACCCGGAGATCGGCCCCGAGCTGGCCGCCCGGTACGCGGCCGTGGTGGGCACCGGGCGCAGCGACTTCCCCAACCAGATCAACAACGTGCTGGCCTTCCCGGGGATCTTCCGTGGCGCGCTGGACGTCGGTGCGCGGCGGGTCACCGAGTCGATGAAGGTGGCCGCCGCGGAGGCGATCGCGGCGGTGGTGGAGTGCCCGAGTGCGACCGAGGTGGTCCCCAGCGTGTTCGACGACCGGGTGGTCGCCGCGGTCGCCACGGCCGTCGCCGCCGCCGCGAGGGCGGCCGGGGTCGCCACCCGCGGCGAGGCCTGAGCGCCGGCCCGACGCCGGGCCGGGCGGCAGCGGTGGCCGGGCCGGGCGGCAGGTACGGTGAGGCCGTGCTCGCCGCCTACGCCGCCCGGATCTCCCCCGACGACCCGTTGTCAGGCCTGGAGGTCGGGCCGCGCGACGCCCCCGAACTGCCCGCGGGGTGGGCCCGGGTGCGGGTGCGGGCGGCCAGCCTGAACCACCACGACCTGTGGAGCCTGCGCGGGGTGGGGCTGCCCGCCGGAGCGGCTGCCGATGACGCTGGGCTGCGACGCCGCAGGGGTCGACGAGGAGGGCAACGAGGTCATCGTCCACGCGGTGATCGGCGATCCCGAGTACCGCGGCGACGAGACGCTCGACCCGCGGCGGTCGCTGCTGTCCGAGCGCTACCAGGGCGCTCTCGCCGAGCAGGTGGTGGTGCCCCGCCGCAACCTGGTGCCGAAGCCGGCCGAGCTGTCCTGGCAGGAGGCGGCCTGCCTGCCGACGGCCTGGCTGACGGCCTACCGGATGCTGTTCACCCAGTCCGGGGCCGCGCCGGGGGACACCGTTCTCGTGCAGGGGGCCGGGGGAGGGGTGGCCACCGCGCTGATCCGGCTGGGCTCGGCCGCCGGGCTGCGGATGTGGGCCACCAGCCGGGACGAGGCGAAGCGGGCGCGCGCGCTGGAGCTCGGGGCGGATGGTGCCTTCCCCGCCGGGGCGCGGCTGCCCGAGCGGGTCGACGCCGTGATGGAGACGGTCGGCGCCGCCACCTGGTCGCACTCGCTGCGCTCGCTGCGGCCGGGAGGGACGGTGGTGATCTCGGGTGCGACCTCCGGCCCGGACCCGGTCGCCACCGAGCTGAACCGGATCTTCTTCCTCCAGTTGCGGGTGGTCGGCTCGACCATGGGAACCCGCGCGGAGCTGGAGAAGCTGGTCCGGTTCTGCCAGACCTCCGGCGTCCGGCCGGTGATCGACAGTGTGCTGCCGCTGGAGCAGGCGCGGGAGGCCTTCGCCCGGATGGCGGCCGGCGAGCTGGTCGGCAAGATCGTGCTCACCTTGGGCTGAGCGCGTCAGTCGGCGGTGATCCCGAGCCAGGCGTGCCAGCCGCCGTGCAGCACCAGCCAGGCGATCAACCCGTACCCGGCCTGCCCCGGGTGCGTGCCGTCCCCGGCGGCGAGGTCGGTCAGCCAGTCCTCGTGCGCCACCAGCGGGGTGAAGGCGTCGACGTAGGGCACCTGGCGGCGCAGGCAGACGTCGAAGAACGCCGAGGAGTACTCCGCGATCGCCGGGTTCAACCGCTCGCTGCCGGGCGGCGGGCCGACCACGAAGACGGGAAGTGCGCGGGTCTGGCACTCGTCCAGCACGTTCGCGAGGTTGAGCCGCGACCGCGGCAGGGTGATGCCCTGGAAGAGGTCCTCGTGGCCGAGCCCGACGACGAGCCGGCAGGCCTCCAGCGGCGCCTCGGCGAAACGCCGCGCGGTCTCGTCCCGCCAGCGCCCGGCCAGGCCGGCGGTCGACTCCGCCGGCACGCCGAGCGGGAAGATCGACACCGGACCGTCGGCGCGGGAGGTGCGGGCGGCCACCCGGCCCACCCAGCCGAGTGCCTTCGGGTCGCCCAGGCCGGCGACCAGGTCGTCGCCGACGATGCACACCCGCAGGCCACCGGTGTAGGCCCGGGCCCCGGTCTCGTGCGACCGACGCGGTTCCTGGTCCCCGCTCAACCGCACGTCAGCTCCCGCTCCCTCACCGTCAGCCGCTCCGCCCCATCATCGCCCACCGCGATCACTCGTCGTCGTCCAGACGCGCCAGCCAGGTGGCGAGCCGCTCGAGCGGAGTCTCGAACTCCGGGTTGAGATCGACGAACTCGCGCAGCCTCTCGGCGAGCCAGGCGAGGCTGACCTCCTCCTCCCCACGGCGCGCCTGCAGCTCCTCGATGCCCCGGTCGGTGAAGTACACGGCCGTCATTCTCGCCGATCCGTGGGCCCGGTGGGGGCGCCCGCCCCGATCGATCGGGGCGGGCGGTCAGCGGTCGAAGGCCTGGGCGACCAGCGTCGCCTGCTCGGCCTGGTGCTTCTTGCTCGATCCGGTGGCGGGGGAGGCCGACGCGGGGCGGGAGACGCGCAACAGCGGCCGGCCGCCGAGGTGCTCGGGCAGGTTCAGCGCGATGAACGGCCACGGCGCCCTGGTTCGCGGGCTCCTCCTGCACCCAGACCAGCTCGGCGTTCGGGTACCGCGTCGATGGCGTCCGCGGACCCCGCTCGACGTCGAGCGGGTAGAGCTGCTCGAGCCGGACGATCGCGGTCGCGTGTCGCCCGGCCTTCTCGCGCTCGGCGAGCAGGTCGTAGTAGACCTTGCCCGGAGCACAGCAGCACCCGGTCGACGGCGTCGGCCGCGTCGGCGTCGCGGCTCGGCGAGCACCGGCTCGGAAGTGGCCGGTGGTGAAGTCCTCCACCGCGCTGGCGGCGGCCTTGCAGCCGCAGCATCGACTTCGGGGTGAAGACGATCAGCGGGCGCCGCGGGCGCGGCGTAGGCCTGGCGGCGCAGCAGGTGGAAGTACGACGCCGGGGTCGACGGCATGCGCCACCGTCATGTTGTTCTCGGCGCACAGCTGCAGGAAGCGCTCGATGCGCGCCGAGGAGTGGTCCGGGCCCTGGCCCTCGTAGCCGTGCGGCAGCAGCAGCACCACCGAGGAGCGCTGGCCCCACTTCTGCTCGGCCGAGGAGATGAACTCGTCGATGATGGTCTGCGCGCCGTTGGCGAAGTCGCCGAACTGCGCCTCCCACAGCACCAGCGCGTCCGGCCGCTCGACCGAGTAGCCGTACTCGAAGCCCATCGCCGCGTACTCGCTGAGCAGCGAGTCGTAGATCCAGAACTGCGCCTGGTCGTCGGAGAGGTTGGCGCAGCGGCGTCCACTCCTCGCCGTTCATCCCGGTCGTGGAGGACCGCGTGCCGCTGCACGAAGGTGCCGCGGCGGGAGTCCTGGCCGGCCAGGCGGACCGGACTGCCCTCCATGAGCAGCGAGCCGAGCGCGAGCAGCTCGCCGAAGCCCCAGTCGATGCCGCCGTCGCGGCACATCTGCGTCGCGCTTCTCGAGCAGCTGCTGGAGCTTGGGGTGCACGGTGAAGCCCGCGGGCGGGCTGCACGTGGGCGTCGCCGATCCGCTCGAGCATCGCTCGGGTCGACGGCGGTCGGGCGCCGGCCGACCGTGCGCGTCGTCGCTGCCTGCTGCGACTGGGCTGCTCGAGGTCGGCCGGCGGTCGACGTCCGCGGTGACGCTCGGGATCGGTGCCGGTCTGCGCCGCGGGTCTCGGCGAAGACCCGCTCGAGCTGCTCCTGGTAGTCGCGCAGCGCGGCCTCGGCCTCCTCGACGGTGATGTCGCCGCGGCCGATCAGCGCCTCGGTGTAGAGCTTGCGGACGCGAGCGCTTGGCCTCGATGAGGTTGTACATCAGCGGCTGGGTCATCGAGGGGTCGTCGCCCTCGTTGTGGCCCGCGGCGGCGGTAGCAGACCAGGTCGATGACGACGTCCTTGTCGAACTGCCTGGCGGAACTCGAAGGCGAGCTGGGCGACCCGCACGCACGGCCTCGGGGTCGTCGCCGTTGACGTGGAAGATCGGCGCCTGGATCGATCCTTGGCGACGTCGGTGGCAGTAGACCGACGAGCGGGACGACGCCGGCGCGGTGGTGAAGCCGACCTGGTTGTTGATGATCACGTGCACCGTGCCGCCGGTGCGGTAGCCGCGCAGCTGGGACAGGTTGCAGCGTCTCGGCGACGACGCCCTGGCCGGCGAACGCCGCGTCGCCGTGGATCAGGATCGGCAGCACCGAGAAGACGTCGCTGCCGCGGTCGAGCCGGTCCTGCTTGGCGCGCACGATGCCCTCGAGCACCGGGTCGACGGCCTCGAGGTGCGAGGGGTTCGCGGCCAGGTAGACCTTGGTCGGTCTCGCCGGTCTCGGCGGTGAAGGTGCCCTCGGTGCCGAGGTGGTACTTCACGTCGCCGGAGCCCTGGACGGACTCGCGGGTCGTGCGGTGCCCTCGAACTCGCGGAAGATCTGCGCGTAGGTCTTGCCGGCGATGTTGGCCAGCACGTTGAGCCGGCCGCGGTGGGGCATGCCGATCGCGACCTCGTCGAGGCTCGCTCGTCGCGGCCGCGCGACAGCATCGCGTCGAGCAGCGGGATGACGCACTCGCCGCCCTCGAGGCTGAAGCGCTTCTGCCCGACGTACTTGGTCTGCAGGAAGGTCTCGAACGCCTCGGCCGCGTTGAGCCGGCGCAGGATGCGCAGCTGCTCGTCGGGCGAGGGCTTGGCGTAGGGGCGCTCGACCTGCTCCTGGAGCCAGGCGCGCTGCTCGGGGTCCTGGATGTGCATGTACTCGATGCCGACGGTGCGGCAGTAGGAGTCGCGCAGCACGCCGAGGATGTCGCGCAGCTTCATCACCGGCTTGCCGCCGAAGCCGCCGGTGGGGAACTCGCGGTCCAGGTCCCACAGGGTCAGGCCGTGGGTCGTGATGTCGAGGTCGGGGTGGCGGCGCTGCCGGTACTCCAGCGGGTCGGTGTCGGCCATCAGGTGGCCGCGCACGCGGTAGGCGTGGATCAGCTCCTGCACCCGGGCGGTCTTGTTGATCTGGTCGTCGTGGGTCGACGGAGATGTCGCGCACCCAGCGGACCGGCTCGTACGGGATGCGCAGCGCGTCGAAGATCCCGTCGTAGAAGCCGTCCTCGCCGAGCAGCTTGGCGTGCACGATCCGCGCAGGAAGTCGCCGGACTGCGCGCCCTGGATGATGCGGTGGTCGTAGGTGGAGGTGAGCGTGAGCGATCTTGCGACACCGCGAGCCGGGCGAGGGTCTCCTCGGAGGCGCCCTGGAACTCGGCCGGGTACTCCATCGCGCCGACGCCGATGATCGTCGCCCTGGCCCGCGCATCAGCCGCGGCACCGAGTGCACGGTGCCGATGGTGCCGGGGTTGGTCAGGCTGATCGTGGTGCCGGCGAAGTCGTCGGCGGTGAGCTTGCCGTTGCGGGCTCGCCGGACGACGTCCTCGTAGGCGGCCCAGAACTGGGCGAAGTCCATCGTCTCGGCAGTGCTTGATGTTGGGCACCAGCAGCTGGCGGGTGCCGTCGGGCTTGGGCAGGTCGATGGCGATGCCGAGGTTGACGTGCGCGGGCCGACCAGGGCGGGCTTGCCGTCGGCGTCGGTGCGAAGGAGTCGTTCATCTCCGGGAGCTGGGCGAGCGCCTCGACCAGCGCGAAGCCGATCAGGTGGGTGAAGGAGACCTTGCCGCCGCGGGCGCGGGAGAGGTGGTTGTTGATGACGATGCGGTTGTCGATCATCAGCTTGGCCGGGACGGCGCGCACGCTGGTCGCGGTGGGGACCTCGAGGCTGGCCTCCATGTTGACGACCACGCGGGCCGCCGGGCCCTTCAGCCGGACCACGTCGTTCTCGCCGCTCGCCGGGCGCGGGACCGCGGTGGCGCTCGCGTCGCGGGGCAGCCGCGCCGCGCCGACCTGGCCGGCCGTGGGGGCGGGGGTTGCGGACGGCGTGGCCGGCACCGGGGCGGGCGGTCGGGACGGGCCGGCCGCGGTCGGGGGGGCCGGCTGCGCGGAGGCCGCCGGCCGGACGCCGCCGCCGGCGGGGGGCGGGCCCCCGGCAGGAGGCACGGCCGCCGCGGCGCCGGCCGCGGGCTCGGCGGACTCACCGTTGTGCGGTGCCCGCGGCTGGGTCACGTCGAAGGGCTGGTAGTCGGCGAAGAACTCCCACCACGCCGGGTCCACCGCGTTCTTGTCGGCGATGAACTGCTGGTACAGCTCGTCCACGAGCCACTCGTTCGGGCCGAACTCCTTCGGCCCGACCTGGGTGTGCGCGTTGGTGGAGTGCTGGGACACGGCGGGGATCGCCTTCTTCCGGTGCTCGGCCAGGTCGACAGCGGCGCACTCAACAGTATCCCGTGCCCTCCGGCCGCTCATGGCAGGACGAGCCGCCACCTCGGCGGGCGACCGTGGATGCGCGCCGAGCGGGGCGCCGCCCCGTTCGGGGGCGAACGGCAGGTCAGCGCCCGGTGTGCACCCGGTATGCGCCGCCCCCCGCCCGGTCAGCGGGCGCCGGGCGAGGACCGGGGTGCGCCCGTCAGGAGATGTCGCGGCGCAGGGTCAGCCCCACCCCGAACGCGCCGGACACGGCGGCATAGCCGAGCAGCACGAGCGCGCCGCCCCACCAGGGCAGGATGGTCTGGTCCGCGCCGTTGCCGAGCGCGACCGGGGTGACCAGGGCACTGGTCGCAGCGGACGGGAAGTACTGGGCCGTGCTTCCCCAGTGCACCGCCTGCAGGATCGCCACCACGATCGGCTCCAGCAGCCACGCGACCCCGATCGTCACCAGCAGGGCGACGATCTGGTTGCGGATCAGCGTTCCCACCCCGAGCCCGATGACCGCCCACAGTGCGGCGGCCAGCACGGCCATGGTGAGGGCTCGCGGCACTCCGTCGGTGGTGAGCCGGATCGCTCCCCCCGGGCCGCGACCACGGGGGCGGAGGCGCCGACGCCGGCGACCACGCTCACCACTCCGTACCCGAGGCCCATCAGCGACACCGCCGCCAGCTTGGCGATGACGATCCGGAGCCGGTGCGGGGAGGCCAGCGCGGTAGAGGTCATCGTCTGGTGGCGGACCTCGCCCGCCATCGCGATGACCCCGAAGGCGAGGGTGAACAGCCGGGTGATGCTCAGGCCGTAGGTATAGATGCTGCGCACCATCGCCGGGTCGGTGACGTCGGGGATGCCCTGCCCCCGGCCGGCCACGGCGGCGATCACCCCGGACTGTGCGGCCGAGCTGAGCACCACCCCGATGAGCAGACCCCACCACAGCCTGGTGGTGAAGAACTTGAGCAGCTCTGCGCGAATCAGCCGGGTCACCGCTGGGCCTCCTGTCCGGTCTGCGGGCCGCCTGCCGGCACAGCCCCGGGGGGTGCGCCGGGGCCCGGCGGGGCCCCCGCGGGTGCGGGCGCGGCGTTCCCGTCCGCGGTCAGACTGAGGAAGATCGACTCGAGGTCGCCGTCATCGGTGCGCAGTTCGTGCAACTCCACCCCGGCGGCGAACGCGAGCGCGCCGACGCGGGCCGCCTCCGCCCCTGTCACCCGCAGCGCCGCCTGCCCCGCGGGCACGGCGGACAGCCCGGCGGCGGCGAGCGCGGCCAGCAGCCGGTCGGGGGTGGGGGTGCGCGCGAGGGTGGTGCGGGCCCCCTGCAACTCGGTCAGCGGGGCCTGCCGGATCAGCCGGCCGCGGGCGATGATCACCACGTCGTCCACGGTCTGCTCCACCTCGGAGAGCACGTGGCTGGACACCAGCACGGTGCGCCCCTGCCCGGCCAGGTAGCGCAGGAACCCGCGCAGCCAGGCGATCCCCTCCGGGTCCAGGCCGTTGGCCGGCTCGTCGAGCAGCAGCACGGGCGGGTCGCCGAGCAGCGCGGCGGCCAGGGCCAGGCGTTGGCGCATGCCCATGGAGAAGGTCCCCACCCGGCGCCGCGCCACCGTCGTCAGGCCGACCGCGGCCAGCGACTCGTCCACCCGGGCGTCGGTGATGCCCGCGGTGGCCGCCAGCACCCGCAGGTGGTTGCGGGCGGTCCGGCCGGAGTGGAAGCCGGTCGCCTCCAGGGCCGCGCCGACGGTGTGCAGCGGGTCGGAGATCTCCGCGTAGCGGCGGCCACCGATGGTGGCGGTGCCGGCGGTGGGGGTGACCAGGCCGAGCAGCATCCGCAGCGTGGTGGTCTTCCCCGCGCCGTTCGGACCGAGGAACCCGGTGACGCGCCCCGGAGGGACGCTGAAGCTGAGTCCCTCGACGGCGTGCACGCTACCGAAGTGCTTGGTCAGGCCGTGGACCTCGATCGTCCGGTCGGCGCTCATCGCTGCTTCCCTCCTGCCTGCACTGTGGCTCCGTGGCCGGGGCCGGGCGCGCTCGCCCGCGACAGGCTACCGAGGCGGTTGCGGGGTGGATCGGGCGGGCGCGCCGGGTGCGGTGGTGGCGGCGGCGCCGGGGTCCGGGATGGAATGGTCGCCAGCCGGCGCGGCCCCTCCCCCGGCCCGAATCCTCCCGGAGACCCCCGTGCGATTCCTCGACGAGCGCCCGCCCGCGACCGAGCTGACCTACTCCGACGTGTTCCTCGCCCCGTCCCGCTCGAACGTCGTGTCCAGGCTCGACGTCGACCTCGCGAGTGACGACGGGACCGGCACGACCGTCCCGCTGGTGGTCGCGAACATGACGGCGGTCACCGGGCGGCGGATGGCCGAGACGGTGGCCCGCCGGGGCGGGATCGCGGTGCTGCCGCAGGACGTCCCGCTGGACGTGGTCGCCGACGTCGTCCGCCGGGTGAAGGCCTGTCACCCGGTGCTGGAGACCCCCGTGACGCTGCGCCCCGAGGACACCGTGATCGACGCCCTGCACCTGGTCACCAAGCGCGCCCAAGGTGCCGTCGCGGTGGTGGACGGGCAGGGCCGGCCGGTGGGGGTGGTCAGTGAGGGGGACTGCCGGGGGGTGGACCGCTTCACCCAGTTGCGCGCGGTGATGTCCGAGGAGGTGGTGACCATCGACGCCGACGTGGTGGAGGGGCCGGCCGGCCTGCAGCGGGCGTTCGACGTGCTGCACGGTTCCCGGCGCAAGTACGCGCCGGTGGTGCGCGACGGGGTGCTGGTGGGGGTGCTCACCAGGGTCGGGGCGCTGCGCTCGACCATCTACCGGCCCGCCCTGGACGCCGCCGGCCGGCTACGGGTGGGCGCCGCGATCGGGATCAACGGGGACGTGGCCGGCAAGGCCGCCGTGGTGCTCGCCGCCGGCGTGGACGTGCTTGTCGTCGACACCGCCCACGGGCACCAGGAGCGGATGCTGGAGGCGCTGCGGCAGGTCCGCGCGCTCGACCCGCAGGTGCCGGTGGTGGCCGGGAACGTGGTCACCGCCGACGGGGTGGTCGACCTCGTGCAGGCGGGGGCCGACATCGTCAAGGTCGGGGTGGGGCCGGGTGCCATGTGCACCACCCGGATGATGACGGCGGTGGGCCGCCCGCAGTTCTCCGCGGTGCTGGAGTGCTCCGGGCGGCCCGGGAGCTCGGCCGGCGGGTGTGGGCCGACGGCGGGGTCCGGCACCCGCGCGACGTGGCCCTCGCGCTGGCCGCCGGGGCGAGCCAGGTGATGGTGGGCTCGTGGTTCGCCGGCACCTACGAGAGCCCGGGTGACCTGCTCCTGGACGAGCAGGGGCGGGCGTACAAGGAGAGCTACGGGATGGCCTCCGCCCGGGCGGTCGCCGCCCGCACCCGGGCCGACAGCCCCTTCGACCGGGCTCGCAAGGCGCTGTTCGAGGAGGGGATCTCAGCCTCCCGGATGTACCTGGACCCCCACCGGCCCGGGGTGGAGGACCTGCTCGACCACATCACCTCGGGGGTGCGCAGCGCGTGCACCTACGCCGGGGCGGCCGACCTGGACCAGTTCCACCGCCGGGCGGTGCTGGGGGTGCAGTCGGGGTCGGGGTTCGACGAGGGCCAGGCCCTGCCGAGCGGCTGGTGAGGGCGGCCGCGGGGCCGACCGGGCGGGGTTGCCGGCCGGGCCCGGGTGTCGGCGACCGGCGCGGATACGATGACGGTGCCATGCCTTCACGACTGGTTCTCCCCCCACCTCCGGCGCCGCTCACCCAGGGTCCCTCGTGGCCCGTCCCGGCGGTGCGCCCGCGATGACCACCGCCTGGCTGCTGCTCGGCCTGGCAGCCGCTCTCACCGCCGCCACCGCGTTCTTCGTCGCCGCCGAGTTCGCCCTGCTCACGGTCGACCGGGCGGGGCTGGAGCGGCAGGCGCGCGGCGGTGACCCGGTCGCGGGTGACGTCCTCGTTTCGCTGCGCTCGCTGTCGCGGCAGCTGTCGGCCGCCCAGATCGGGATCACGGCGACCACGCTGCTGGTCGGCTACCTCGCCGAGCCGTCGCTGGCGCGGCTGCTGCGCGGGCCGCTGCGCGGGCTCGGCCTTCCCGTCGCCGACGCGGGCGCCGCGGCGGTCGCGCTGGCCCTGGTGGTCGCCACCGCGTTCTCGATGGTGGTCGGTGAGCTGGCGCCGAAGAACCTTGCCATCGCCCGGCCGGCGGCCACCGCCCGGGCGGTGGCCCGGCCGCTGCGTGCGGTGGCCGCGGGCCTGGGCCCGCTGATCCGGCTGCTCGACCGCTGCGCCACCGCCGTGCTCGGCCTGGTCGGGGTGGTCGCGCGCGAGGAGCTGCCGTCCGCCCGCCCGGCGCCCGAGCTGGCCGCGCTGGTGCGCCGCAGCGCGGCCCTCGGCCTGCTGTCCGAGGGCACCGCCGACCTGCTCACCCGCTCGCTGGAGCTGCCCGCCCGCACCGCGGCGGACGTGATGACCCCGCGGGTTCGCGCCGTCGTCGTGCACGACCGGGACAGCGCCGCGGACGTGGTGGCGGCCGCCCGCAGCAGCGGCCGGAGCCGGTTCCCGGTGATCGGTCAGGACATGGACGACGTGCTCGGGGTGGTGCACCTGAAGGCGGCGGTGGCGGTGCCGCGGGCCGAGCGGGCGCAGCTGCCGGTGTCGCGGCTGATGGTCCCCGCCCTCCGGCTGCCCGAGACCGTCCGGCTCGACCCGCTGCTCGTCGCGCTGCGCGGGCACGGGCTGCAGCTGGCGGTGGTGGTCGACGAGTACGGCGGAACCGCGGGCGTGGTCACGCTCGAGGACGTCGTCGAGGAGGTCGTCGGCGAGGTGTCCGACGAGCACGACCGCTCCCGCCCGGGGGTGGTCCGCCGGGCCGACGGTTCGTGGCTGGTGCCGGGGCTGCTGCGCCCGGACGAGGTGCGGCTGCGGACCGGGGTGCAGGTGCCCGAGTCGCCGGCGTACGAGACCGTCGGCGGTCTGGTGATGGCCGTGCTCGGGCGCGTGCCCAGCCCCGGGGACGAGCTGGCGCTGCCCGCCGCGCGGCTGCGGGTGGAGCGGATGGACGGGCGCCGGGTCGACCGGGTGCGGCTGGTGCCGCTGCCCGAGGTCGGGCGGGCCCGGTGAGCGCCGTGACGGCCCTGTGGGTGGGTGCCCTGCTGCTCGGGTTCAACGGGGTCTTCGTCGCGGCCGAGTTCGCCGTCGTCGCCGCGCGGCGCAGCCAGATCGAGCCGCTGGCGGCTGCCGGCCGGCGCGGGGCCCGGACCACGATGTGGGCGATGGAGCACCTGTCGATGGTGCTCGCGGGGGCCCAGCTGGGGATCACCGTCTGCTCGCTGGGGCTCGGCGCCGTGGCCGAGCCGGCGCTGGCCGGGCTGCTCGAGGAGGTCTTCGCGGCGGTGGGCCTGCCCGCCGCCGCCGCCCATCCGGTTGCCTTCGCCCTCGCCCTGGGTGTCGTGGTGTTCGCGCACGTGGTGGCGGGGGAGCTGGTGCCGAAGAACCTGGCGCTGGCCGGGCCGGAACGGGCCGCCGTGGTGCTGGTCCCGCCGCTGGTGGCGCTGGCGCGGGCGAGCTCCCCGCTGGTGTGGGTGCTGAACCTGGCCGCGCGCGGCCTGCTGCGGCCGGTGGGCGTGCGGGCGGGGGCCGAGGTCGCGTCGGGGTACACGGCGCAGCAGCTGCACCCGATCCTGGAGCAGTCCTTCCGCGAGGGGTTGCTCGACGACGAGCACCGCGTGCTCACCGGGGCGATCGACCTGTCGGGCACCTGTGCCGCCGACGTGATGGTGCCCCGCGCCGCCCTGCTCACCCTGGCTGCGGGCAGCACGCCCGCCGACGTCGAGGCGGCGGTGGCGCGCAGCGGGTTCAGCCGCTTCCCGGTGCTGGCACCCGCCCCGGGGGGTGGCCCGGGCGGCGGCGCCGGCGAGCGGGCGCTGGCCGGGTACGTGCACGTGAAGGATCTGCTCTACGCCGACGACGGGCAGTACCTGCAGCCGGTGCCGGTGGAACGGGTGCGGGTGCTGCCCGCGGTTGCCGCCGGCGAGGGCATCACCGAGGTGCTGGCGGCGATGCGCCACACCGGGACCCACCTTGCCCGGGTGCTGGACGCGGCGGGTCGCACCCTGGGCGTGGTGTTCTTCGAAGACGTGCTCGAGGTGCTCGTGGGGGAGGTGCGCGACGGCACGCGGCGGGCCCAGCCGGGGTGAGGTCCCGGGGCGGCGCCGCCGGCGGGCGACGGGTTCCGCCGAAGGCTTCGACACCGAGCGTGAAGCGGAGGCGCACAGTGTGCGGCGTGTCGGGTACGGACGATCACAACCCGGAGGCGCGCAACGCCCGCGCGTGGCCGTCCGGCGTGACCGACACCTCAATCGACTCGACACGCCGGACCCGACTTGCTACCTCCGGGTGGGCACGCTTTATAGTTCCGTGACCTGATCCCGCGGAGCATCGCGGTACAGGCCGTCGCGGTACAGGCAGTCGCGGTACAGGCAAAGGCAATGACGTGGTAGCCGGTCCTGCTCCCCCCAGGAGGTCATGAGGTGCCGTCGCACCGCGCTGACCCCCCGCCGGTCGTGACCCGCAGGTCGCGGCGGCACGAGGAGCGGCCGGTGGCTCAGCTCGAACCGGCCGGACACGGCGCCCGGGGGGGTCGCCCCGACCTGTACGGCGACTCGGGCCTGTTCGGCGGACCGGCGCTGCTGGGCAACCCCGGCGTGTTCGACGCGACGGACCCCTTCGAGTTCATGGCCCAGCCGGCCCGCCGCCAGCACCCCGGGCGCGCTGAGCACCCCGGTGGCGGGCACCACCCGGCGCGCCCCGACCACCCTCCCCGGGCCGAGCATCCGGGCCGCCTGAGCGCCCAGCCCCGGGCGCAGCATCCGGGCCGGCTCGAACCGTTGGGCCCCGCCGCCCCGCTCGGCTACGTCCCGCCCCTCGGCCACGTCCCGCCCCTCGGCCACGTCCCGCCCCCCGCGCCGGCGTTCCCGCCCGCAGCGGTGACCCCGCAGCCCGCGCCGCCGGGGGTGCAGCCGGGCCGCCCCGCACCGCTGACCCGCCGGGAGGCCCGCCGGCTGGCCGAGCTCACCGGCACCTGGCCGGTGGCCGGGCCGGTAGCCGGGTCGGTGGACGGGCCGCCGCCGGTGGACGAGCCGGGAGCCGGGCCGCTGGCGGTGGACGGGCCGCTGCCGCTGCCCCTGCCGCTCGCGGTGTCCGCACCCCGCACCCCGCCCGCGGGCGGCCGGCGCCGCCCCGGCACCCGCCCCGCGGCGCAGGCCCCGGTCGGTCGCGCAGGCAGGGCTGGCCGCCGCTCCCCGCAGACCCTGTCGTTCAGCGTTCCCCAGGTCGGCATCGCCAGCGCGATCGGCCTGGCCACGATCGCCGCGCCGTTGACCGGGCTGCTGGCCTCGACGCCGGCGAAGTCGGCGAACGCCGTGGTGCGCACGTCGATGGCCGGCGCACCGCTGTTCCCCCAGCTGGTGCAGCCGTCGAACGCGGTGGAGGACCTGCGGCTGATCCCCGGGTCCGGGTTCAGTTCGGTGCCCGCGGTACTCGCCGCGCCGCGCACCGTGCTGGTCGGGCGGGCCTCGCGCAGCAGCGAGCGGGCCGTGCTGCCCGGCTGCGACGGCGAGGTGCCGGTCACCTCGATGTCCAACGGGGCCGTCCCCGCCGCCGACCTGTGCACACTGTGGGACCCGGGCAAGCACAAGTTGCGCGCCGACGCCGCCGTGGCGCTGGCCAAGCTGAACATCGCTTACCAGAAGAAGTTCGGCCACGACATGTGCATCAGCGACGGGTACCGCACGCTGGCGCAGCAGTATGCGGTCAAGGAGGCCCGCGGCGGCTACGCGGCCACTCCGGGGACCAGCGAGCACGGTTACGGGATCGCGGTCGACCTGTGCGACGGCGTCACCTCCGGGACCAGCGCCACCTACTGGTGGCTGCGCAACAACGCCGCCGCCTACGGCTGGTACAACCCGAGCTGGGCGCTGCCGGGTGGCGGCGGCCCGCACGAGCCGTGGCACTGGCAGTACCAGCCGGGTGAGCAGGACCTGGGGATCGCCCGGAACTGACCCGGCGCGGGCCACGCCAGCGATTCTCCGCACCACCGCGGCCCGAGCCCTGCGATTGTCCCGATGCGCGGGGTCGGTTACCGTCCGCCCAGGAGTTGCGGCATCCGGCCGGTCGACGGGGGGTCCATGGGCATCATCGGCGCCCGCGTCGTCCGCACCGAGGACCCGCGGCTGCTGACGACCGGTGGTACCTACACCGAGGACCTGCGCGACGAGGCTCTGGCCGGGGCCCTGCACCTGAGCTTCGTCCGCTCGCCGCTGGCCCACGCCCGGGTGCTCGGGATCGACACCTCCGCAGCCCGCGCCGCGGCGGGCGTGGTCGCCGTGGTCACCGCGAGCGATCTGGCCGGGCTCGCGCCGATCCGCCCGATGGCGCCGTTCCTGAACCAGCACATGCTGCGCCCGCTGCTGGCGGCGGAGACCGTCCGCTACGTGGGCGAGCCGGTGGCGGCCGTCGTCACCACCCACCCGCAGGGCGGCGAGGACGCCGCCGAGCTCGTGGACGTCGACTACGAGGGGCTGCCGGCCGTGGTCGGCCCCCGGGCGGCGGCGCGGGACGAGGTGCTGCTGTTCGCCGCGGCGGGCACCAACACCGTGGCCACCTTCGGAACTGCGCCGCCGGAGGGGCCCGACCCGCTGTTCGACGGCTGCGAGGTGGTGGTGACGCGGCAGCTGGTGAACCAGCGGCTGGCCCCGGCCCCGCTGGAGGTCCGGGCCGGTGCCGCTGCGGTGGGCGCGGACGGGCGGCTCACGGTGTGGCTGCCCAACCAGGGTGCACAGCACGCGCGGGCGGCGATCGCCCGGATGCTCGGCATACCCGCCGAGCAGGTGCGGGTGGTAACCCCGGACGTCGGTGGCGGGTTCGGCGCGAAGTACGGCGCCGACCCCGAGATCGCCGTGCTCGGCTGGATCGCCCGCACGCTGGGCCGCCCGGTGCGCTGGGTGGAGACCCGTTCGGAGAACCTGGTGGGGATGACCCACGGCCGCGCCCAGGAGCAGACCGTCACCATCGGCGGTTCCCGCGACGGCCGGGTGCTCGCCTACCGGCTCGACCTGATCCAGGACTGCGGCGCCTACCCGGCCCTGGGCGCGGTGCTGCCGGAGCTGACCCGGATGATGGCGCCGGGGGTGTACGACATCGCCCGGGTGGCCTCCTCGGCGCGCAGCGTCGTCAGCTCGGCCACCCCGGTGGGCGCCTACCGGGGCGCGGGCCGGCCCGAGGCCACCTCGGCGATCGAGCGGGCGATGGACCTGTTCGCCGCCGAGCTCGGCCTGGACCCGGCACAGGTGCGCCGGCGCAACCTGCTGCCCGCCTTCGACCGGCCGCTGACCACCGTCACCGGGGCGACCTACGACTGCGGCGACTACCCGGCCGCGCTCGACCGGGTGCTGGCCGCCGCGGGCTACGAGCAGCTGCGGGCGCAGCAGGCGCAGCGCCGGGCCGCCGCCGACCCCGTGCAGCTCGGCATCGGGGTGTGCGTCTACGTGGAGATCACCGGGGCGGGCGTGGAGGCCGGCGCCCCGAGGAGAACGCCACCGTCGAGGTTCACCCCGACGGCAGCGTCACCGTCCTCACCGGCACCTCTCCCCACGGGCAGGGGCACGCCACGGCCTGGGCGATGCTGGCAGCGCAGGAGCTCGGCATCCCGGTGGAACGGATCACCGTGCTGCACGGGGACACCGACCTGGTGCCGCGGGGAGGGGGCACCGCCGGCTCCCGCAGCCTGCAGCAGGGCGGTGCAGCGGTCCAGCAGGCCGCTCGCGAGCTGGTCGCGCTCGCCCGCCGGCGCGCCGCGGACGTGCTCGAGGCGAACGTGGAGGATCTGGTGCTCGACCCCGCGCGGGCGGCGGTGGTGGTCCGTGGCGCTCCGGGTGCCGGGATCACGCTGGCCGACCTCGCCGGGCGCGAGCCGCTGTCGGTGTACACCGTCTTCACCGCTCCCGGTCCGACCTTCCCGTTCGGCGCGCACGTCGCGGTCGTCGAGGTGGACACCGAGTCGGGCAAGGTCGCGCTGCGCCGCGTGGTGAGCGTGGACGACGCCGGTACGGTGCTCAACCCGTTGCTCGCCGAGGGCCAGCGCCACGGCGGGATCGCGCAGGGCGTCGCGCAGGCGCTGTACGAGCAGGTCCGCTACGACGACGACGGCAACCCGCTGACCCGCACGCTGGCGCACTACCCGTTCCTGCCGATCACCGAGGTGCCCGATTTCGAGCTGGTCGACATGGCCACACCGACGCCGTACAACCCGTTGGGCGCCAAGGGGATCGGGGAGTCGGGAACGATCGGGGCCACCCCCGCGGTGCTGGCCGCGGTGGTGGACGCCGTGGCGCACCTGGGGGTGCGGCACATCGACATGCCGGCCACCCCCGAGCGGGTGTGGGCAGCACTGCGGGAGGCCCGCGGGCGGGTAGGGGATGCGACGGCGACGGGAGCCGGGGCGTGATGCAGGTGCGGATCGCGGTGAACGGGGTGGCTCGGGTCGACGACGTCGATGCGCGGCTGCTGCTGGTGCACTACCTGCGCGACGTGGCCGGGCTGCGGGCCACGAACGTCGGCTGCGACACGACCTCGTGCGGGGCGTGCACGGTGCTGCTCGACGGGGAGTCGGTGAAGTCGTGCACCGTGCTCGCGGTGCAGGCGGACGGCGGTGCGGTGACCACGCTCGAGGGGCTGGCCGCGACGGACGGCACGCTGCACCCGGTGCAGGAGGCCTTCCGCGCCGAACACGGCCTGCAGTGCGGGTTCTGCACCCCGGGAATGGTGATGGCCGCGGTGTCGCTGCTGGCGGACGAGCCCGACCCGAGCGCCGAGCAGGTGCGGGCGGGCCTGGAGGGCAACCTCTGCCGCTGCACCGGCTACCACAACATCGTCCGGGCGGTGCTCGCCGCCGCCCCCGTCGTCGCCGCGGCCGGCGCCGCGGCGGCTGCGGCAGCAACCCCGGCGGGTGGACCCGACGGGCGGGCGGGGCGGTGATCCCCGCCGCGTTCGACTACCGCCGGGCGGAGAGCGTGGCGCACGCGCTGGCGCTGCTGGCCGAGCACGGCACGGACGCCAAGGTGATCGCCGGCGGGCAGTCGTTGCTGCCGATGATGAAGCTGCGGATGGCCCGCCCCGCGCTGCTGGTCGACATCGGCCGGCTGCACGAACTGCGCTACGTGCGGGTCGAGGGCGAGGAGGTGGCGATCGGCGCGCTGACCCGGCACTGCGCGCTGCTGGGCTCGCAGCTGCTGCGCGCCCAGGTGCCGCTGCTGCCGGCGGTGGCGGCACAGGTGGGGGACCGGCAGATCCGCCACCGCGGCACCATCGGCGGGTCGGTGGCACACGCCGATCCCGTGGCCGACCTGCCGACTGCCCTGCTCGCGCTGGGCGCCACCTTCGTGCTCGTGGGCTCGGGCGGGCAGCGCTCGGTGCCCGCCACGGAGTTCTTCACCTGGTTCTTCGAGACCGCCCTGGCGCCCGACGAGCTGCTCGTGCAGGTGCGGGTGCCGCGGACGGGGTCCGCGGGTTGGGGGTATGAGAAGTTCGCCCTGCGGCCCAACGACTGGGCGACGGTGGCGGTGGCGGCGGTGGACGGGAGGGTGGCGCTGGCGGGCGTCGCACCCACCCCGGTGCGCGCGGCGTCCACCGAGCAGGTGCTGGCGGCCGGGGGCGGCGCGGAGCGCGCGGCTCAGCGCGCCGACGAGGGCACCTCGCCCCCCGATGACGCCGAGGCCTCGGCGGACTACCGGCGGCATCTGGCCAGGCTGCTCACCCGGCGCGTACTGCAGCGGGCCGCGCAGCGACCCGCCTGACCGGCCGACCGGCCTGACCGGCGGGGTGGGGCCGGCCGGCGCGGGGGGTCAGCCCTCCCGCCCTGCCGCCTTCAGGCGCGCGCGGACGATCCGGCTGCGGGTGACCAGGAAGACCACCGCGACCAGTGCCGCCGAGGTCGCCAGGCGGTTGACGTCGACGGCCGGGCGCCAGCGCACCCGCCCCGCGGACAGCTCGTACACACCGGCCGGGCGGGCGGACATCCCGAACCCGCCACCGGTGCCCTCGTCCTCACCCTGGTGCCGGCCCTGCCCGCCGCCCCCGCCGCCGGACACCGCGGCCGCGGGGATGACGGTCACGCCGTCCTTCTCGTAAGGGTCGGCGAACACCCGGCGGACGGTGAGCGCCTCGCGTGCCGCGCCCAGTACCTCATCGACGTTCACGGCTGCCTCCTGCCTGTCGATGGCCCCGAAGGGCTGCCCTCCGACGCTAGCCCCGGGATGGATCGCCGTCTCCTCGGGCCACCGTATCATTTCAAGATCGACTGACATGATCCAAAACTCTAACGCTCGGTGCCCTAGCTGTGGCAGGGTGCGGTCATGTCCGACAGATCAGTTAACGGTGGTGGCTGGCCGTAGCCAAAAGTGGCTTCGACCGGCCGGGTAGGCCACGCAGTGGAATCGCATGGTCACCCGAGGTCCACACTCGGGACCACGCCAGCCTCACCCCGAGGCCCACCGTGCGGTGCCGCCCGGGCGTCGTCGCGCGTCGGGCCTCCCGGTGGGGGACGGGCCATGGCCCGGCCACGTCGCCCACCGGGCGGCACCCGCGCCCGGCCGGGCAGCCACGCCGCCCGACCTTCCGACCCACACCCCGCTGGAGACGCAGATGCGCGACGACATGCTCACCACGATCCTCAACGACCTGAACGGGTCCTCGGTCGACATCGAGGCCTCGGCGGTGATCTCCTCCGACGGCCTGATGATGGCCTCGCTGCTGCCGCCCGGGCTGGAGGGCGACCGCATCGGTGCGATGAGCGCGGCCATCCTCGCGCTCGGCAGCCGCACCGCCGAGGAACTGTCCCGCGGGGTGCTGGAGCAGGTGCTGATCAAGGGCAACGACGGCTACGTGGTGCTCACCCAGGCCGGCAGCGAGGCAGTCCTCGCGGTGATGACGAAGTCCAGCGCCAAGCTCGGCCTGATCTTCCTGGACGTGCGGCGTGCCGCCGAGAAGATCATCAAGATCCTCTGACCGCGAAGGGCAATCAGCAGCCATGGGCGCGTTCTTCCTGCTCCGCATCAACGACCACATGCAGTACCTGCGCAAGATCAAGGACACCCTGGAGGGCACCGGCGACTTCCGCGGCGGCGACCATCACGCCTGCAAGCTCGGGGTCTGGATGGACACCACCGGTGCCCGGGAGGCCGCCGAGGCCGGGCCGGAGGCCACGGTGACCTTCAACGCGCTGCACGACCCGCACGAACGCTTCCACTCGGCCAGCGGCCGCGCCCTGCGGACCCTCGCCGAGGGGCGGCCGGAGGAGGCCGAGTTGGAGGTCACCGAGATGCACCGGCTGTCCTCGGCGCTGGTGAACCGGCTGCTGGAGCTGGACGGCCTCGCCGCGGGCAAGGGGTGACAGCCGGGAGCCGGCCGGTGGGTGCGACGCGGGACCCGGCGAGGTCGGGTGCCGGTTCACCGCTGCGGGTGTGCGTGGTGGGGATGGACGCCCGGCGGGTGAACCTGCTGGAGATGGTTTTCGCCGGGCCCGGTGAGAACGTCTGCCTCATCGTCGCCGACGAACTCGCCCAGGCCTGCATCCTCGACATGGACAGTTACCGCGCCGAGGCGGTGCTCGCCGCGCAGCGTCGCGACCACCCGGAGCGGCCACTGGTGCTCATCGCGCTGAACCGGCTGCCCGAGCACGTCCTCGGCCGGGACATCTTCGTGGCCAAGCCGACCCGCATCGATGCCCTCGTCGGGGCGGTCGCCACCGCTCGGGCGCGGGTCGAGGGCGGCGTCTGGTCCCCCGACCCCGGCCCGACGCGGCCGCGGGTCACCCGGCTGCGGCCCGCCACCCTGTCGCTGCCCCTGTCGCCGCCCGTGCCGCTGCCCGTGCCGCTGCCCGTGCCGCTGCCAGAACCGTCGGCAATCGAGCCACCGCCCATCGCGCCGCCGCCCGAGCCGCTGCCCGTGCCACCGCCTCCGGCGGCCGGAGCCGCGCTCCCCGCCGCGGGGGGCGGCCAAGCCCAGGCGCCCGGGGCCGCGCGCCGGCGACACCTCGCGCCGGCGGCGGCCCCGGGCGCGGGAGATCCGCGGGTGCGAGGTCAGGGTGGGGACGCAGCCGAGTGGCGTGAACCTCCGCGGCTGCCCGACCCCGACCGCTACGACCCCGACCCCGACCGCTACGACCCCGACCCCGACCGCTACGACCCCGACCTGTTCTTGCAGGGGCTGGTGACCCGTGCCGTCCTGCAGGCCCGCATGCTCGGCAAGGCCGTGCACCTGCAGGGGCCGTGGCCGACGATCACGCTGTTCCCGGGCAGCGGGACCGCCGTCGTCGCGGGGGGCGCCGCCGGCCTGCTCGGGCCCGCTGCGCAGCCGGGGGCGCCGGAGCAGGCCGACGTGCAGTTCGCCCCCGACCCGCTGTTCAGCCCGAACCATCCGGACGCCCTCGGCCTCGACACGCTGGTGTGGGGGCTCGCCCTGGTGGCCTCGCGCGGGCGGCTTCCGCTCGGAACCCCCGCGGACGCCCACTTCCAGCTCCGCGACTGGCCGAACTTCACCCGGCTCGCGCCGACGCCCGGGGCGATGAGCATCGCCGCCCTGTGGACCCGTGAGGCGCACACCCTGGCGGGCACCGCGCGGCTGCTCGACCTGCCCGCCGAACACGTGTTCACCTTCTTCAGCGCGGCCGGCGCGCTCGGCCTGGTGATGCCGGTGGAGCGCCTCCCGGACGGCCCGCGCCCGGCACCGATGCCGCCGAGCCCACGCCGAGGACTGTTGCGTAGGGTGTTCGACCGGCTGTACCAGGGCGCCCCGGTGCCGCGGCAGTGACAGGAGCGAGCGTGACCCACTACAAGATCATCTTCTCTGGTCCGGTCGGGGCCGGGAAGACGACCGCGATCGGGGCCGTCAGCGACGTCCCGCCGGTGCTGACCGACATGCACGCCACCGACGCGACCCGGGAGGTCAAGGAGACCACCACCGTCGCGATGGACTACGGGGTGCTCCGGCTCGAGGGTGACGAGCGGGTGCACCTGTACGGCACGCCCGGGCAGGAACGGTTCGACTTCATGTGGGAGATCCTCTCCGAGGGGGCGATCGGGCTGGTCCTGCTGATGACCAACACCCGCCCCGACCCGCTCGCCGACCTGCGCTTCTTCCTCGGAGCCTTCGACGCGATGATCCCCACCACCCGGCTGGCCGTCGGCGTCACGGCGATGGACCTCAGCCGGGTCCCCGCGTTGCCGGACTACCGCGCGACGCTCGCCGCGGCCGGCTCTGAGCGTCCCGGTGTTCGAGGTGGACGCGCGGCGCGCGGCGGACGTGGCCACCCTGATCCGGGCACTGCTGCTGTCGGAGGACCCCGGCCTGGGCACCGGGCCGGCGACGCCGGCCCCGGCGGCGCCAGCGCCGGCGCCGCCGCGGGAGCCCCGGCCGCGGCGATCGTCCTCGCGGACCCGTTCACCGCGCCCGGCGCCCGGCCCCCGGCCCGCTGACCGCCGCGGGCGCCGCGGGCTGCGCGGGCTGCGCGGGCGCCGCGGGCCGGCCGGCGCGGTGCTCCGGGTCGCCGAGCCCGTGCAGGTCGGTGATGCCGGCGGCGGTGAGCACCTCGCGGTAGCGCTCCAGGTCGCGCGGGCCCGGCTCGAGCAGGTCCCGCGCGCAGGCGCGGGTTCCCGACCGGCGGAACGGGTTGACCACCACCCGCACCCCGGGCGCGACGTCGAGCAGCCAGCCCGCGGTGCGGTGCAGCACCTGCGCGGAGTCGTTCAGCCCCGGCACCAGCAGCAGCCGCACCTCGTGCAGCAGGCCCAGCGACGCCACCGCCCGGATGCTCGCCAGGCAGCGCCGGTTCGAGGCGCCGGTGAGCACCACGTGCATCTCGTCGTCCAGGGCCTTCAGATCGAGCATCACCCCGTCGGTCACGGGGGCCAGCCGCGGCCACACCGCGGGGTCGGCGTCACCGTTGCTGTCGACGAACCGGGACAGCCCCGCCGTCACCGGGTCGGCCCGCAGCGCCGCGAACAGCGCGTACACGAAGTCGGCCTGCCCGGTGGCCTCGCCGCCGGAGACGGTCACCCCGTCGAGGGTGGCGGCCAGCGGCCGCAGCTGGTCGAGCAGTTCCGGCACCGCGGTGCGCCGCATCCCTGGTGGGGCGGCCGGGATCGAGCACGGGTTGTGGCAGCTCAGGCAGTCGTACCCGCAGCCCTGCAGGAAGGCGACGAAGCGCTGACCCGGGCCGTCGATGGTGGAGCGCTCGACGGTGCCGGCGACGTACCCGCCGCCGTCCGGCCCCGGGTCGGCGCCCGCCCCGGCCCGCTCGCGGGCGAGGAAGCCGGTGACCCGGCGACCGGCCTGCCCCACCGGGCGCACGGTGCAGGTGGGTGCTCCGCCCGCCAGCGCGGCGCGTACCCGCGCCACCGCCAGCTCGGGTGGCGCGCCCGCGGGCAGTTCGACCACCTCGACCGCACTGCTGGTGGGAGCGCCGGTCGGGTCCGGCTCGCCGGGGAGCCCCGACGGCAGGTACAGCCAGGCCCGCCCGTCCCCGCCCCGGCAGTGCGGCATCGCCACGGCGGCCACCCGCTCGCTGACCCGGGCGCGCAGCGCCCGCACCACGGGGGCCGGATCACCGCCACCTGCCAGCCGGGCGGCGGCCTCGGCCACGCCGGTCACCGCGAACACCGCCCCGAACCGTTCGCGGCGCAGCAGGCCCGCGCCGGCCGGCCACCGTCCCGGCGAGCAGGTCGGGGGCGGAGGCGGCGCGGGCCGAACCGGCGGCGAGCATCCGGGCGAAGAGGTCGAGCTGCTCCGGCAGGGTGCGGTCGAGGTATTCCGTTAGGCCTCCGCGGTGCTGCAGCACCCCGGCGAGCAGGTCGAAGCGGACCAGGCCGTAGGCGCCGCCGCCGGTGGGCAGCCGGATGCCGGTGTCGGCGAGAGCGTGGTCGGGGCCGATCCCGGGCGGCCGCGCGGCGTCCGCGGCGAGCAGCGGGCCGCCGGCCGTGACCGGGATCGCCAGCGCCGCGGCGATGAGCTCGTCGGGGGTGAGCTCGGGGTCGACCCGGAGCACGAGCCGCGGGGGGTGCCCGGCGCGCGCCGCGTCCGCGCGGGGCTCGGTGGCGGCGATCCGCAGCAGCACCCGGGCGACCGGCCCGTCGCCGGGGCCCACGGTCAGGTAGCCGGGCCCCGCCAGGGCGTGCAGCCGGTGCCAGAAGCGGGTGAGCAGCTGCTCGAGGTCGGCGCCGGTGGCGGGTGGCGGGGGGAGCACCGGGGCGAGCAGCGCGTCGATCCGACCCAGCGGGCGGGGCCTTCCCGCCCGCGCGGGCACCTGCGGGTAGGCGGCCAGCAGCACTTCGAGCGCGTCGCCGGCGGTGCGGGCGGGGCCGCGGCCGTGCGGGTCGCCGTCGCGGGTCAGCAGCAGGGCGTAGTCGGGCAACAGGTAGCGCGGGGCGGGCAGGGCCGTGGGTGCGCCGGTCCCGCGCATCGCCGTGCCCGCTGCCGCTCCCACCAGCGCACGGTAGGTCGGTGCCACCCGGCCACCGCGGGACCTTGGCCCCGCCACCCTCCGGGGCCCGCCGCTCGCGGAGGGGCTCCCAGCGTTCTCCCAGCATCTGTCCGGGTTCCGTGCAGGGTGGCCAGACTCGTTCAACTTTCACAAGTTCACGCCGATCAGTCACACCGCGGGGTACCGGCGCAGCGGCCGCCGGTCCGGCCACGACAGCACCCGCGGCGACACCCGCCGCGGGAGGAGCGGAGGTAGGCGTGATGGACGTCAGCGGGATCGGTGCGGCGGGCGTTGGTGGCGCGAGCGGGATCCAGAACCCCCCCGCCACCTGGAGCGGTGCCAGCCGGCGACTCGGCGGCTCCGGGGCGGTCGGCAGGATGCAGGCGTCGATCGGTGCGGCCTCGCAGCTGCTGGGCATGCAGCCGCAGGACCTGATCCGTCAGCTCGGCGGCGGGCAGAGCCTGTCGGCCGTCGCGGCCTCGAAGGGCGTCTCGGGTGCCAGCCTGATGTCGACCCTCACCCGAGCCGTGGCCTCCGCCGCTCCACAGGGCTCGCAGCCGCTGGGCGGCGACCTGCTGCAGACGGTCGCGGCCCGGATCGCCGGGGCCACCGGGCTGCCGCCCGGCTTCTCCCTGGGGACGGCGGCGGGCTGAGCGCTCCGGTGCTCGAGCGGCACCTGCCCGCGATGGGGGGCAACGCGCACCTGCTGGCCCTCACCGGCGGAGTCGGGGCGGAGGGGGGCCGACCCGAGCGCGGCGGAGCGGGCGCTGGCCGCCGCCGCCCGCCGGCTGGAGGAGCTGGAGCAGCGCTGGAGCCGCTTCCGGCCCGGCAGCGAGGTCACCCGGCTGGGCCGCGCGCAGGGCCGGGCGTTGCCGGTGTCCGCGGACACCCGGCTGCTGGTGCGCCGCGCCGTGCAGGCCTGGCACCGCACCGGTGGCCGGTTCGATCCCGGGGTGCTCGACGCGCTCGAGCTGCTCGGGTACGACCGCAGCTTCGAACTGATCGCCGCTGCGCCCGATCCGCCCGCCCCCGCGGCGCCGCGGCCGAGCGGGGGGTGCGCCCAGGTCGTGGTCGACGACGCCGCCGGAACGGTGAGGCTGCCGCCGGGCCTGCGTCTGGATCCCGGGGGGATCGGCAAGGGGCTGGCGGCGGATCTGGTGACCAAGGCGATGCTCGCCGCGGGCGCGGTGGGAGCGTGCGCCAACCTGGCGGGCGATGTGCGCTGCCGCGGTCGAGGCCCTGGCCCCGACGGGCGCTGGGCGGTCGGCATCGAGGACCCCTGGGGCGGGGAGCCCCTCGGCGTGCTCAGCCTGCCTCCGGGCGGGGCAGCGGTGGCGACGTCGTCGGTGCTGGTGCGGCGCTGGGCGCCGGGAGTGCACCACCTGCTCGACCCGCTCACCGGAGCCCCGGCGACCGGGGACGTGGTCGCGGCGACCGTGGTGGCCGACGACGCGGCCTGGGCCGATGCCGCCACCAAGGCGGCGCTGGTCGGTTCCGGGCACCGGGAGGCGCTGGCCCTGCTGGAGACGCTGGACGTCGCCGCGCTGCTGGTGCTCGGCGACGGCACGGTGCGGGTGACCCCGCAGCTGCACAGGTTCGTCGACGGCTCCGCACAACTGCCCGAGCGCTGCTCGCGATGACCGACCCCACCCCTGCGGCCGCGGCCCGGGTCCTGCTCACGCTGCGTCGAGGGTGGCGTCGGACACCCGGTGGGCCGCACCGGTTCGGGGCCATCAGGGTGACCGTCCGGTGTCGCGGGGCTCTTCGGCGGTCGCTCCCGGCTACCCTCGCGGGGTGAGTTCTGCACCGGGCGGGTACGGGGGGCGCGCAGGGCGCGCCGGTCCGGCGGCGCCGGGCGCCCGGGGTGGCACCGGCAGGCGCGGCGCCCACGTGCTCGGCGCGAGCCTCACCCTCTCCCTGGTCACCGCGGTGGCTGCCTGTTCCGGCGCGGCGGGCGGACCGAAGTCCGCGGCTTCGTCCCCGCCCTCGTCCCGGCAACGGCCGGGCGCGGTGGCGGTGGCCGCCCGGCGGCCGCGGTGCCCGCTCCGCGCGCCGTGCCGCCCCGCGCGCCGGCCTGCCCCCGCCCGGGCGCCGGCTTCCTGCGCAGCACGCCGGCCACGTCGGCGCGGACCGTCGCGCTCACCTTCGACGACGGACCCAGCCAGTGGACGCCCCAGTTCCTCGCCGTGCTCGCGAAGTACGGCGTGCACGGCACCTTCTTCATGGTCGCCTCGCGGGCCGCCGCGCGTCCGACGTCGTCGCCCAGGTCGTGGCCGCCGGGGACCTGGTGGGCAACCACACCTGGGACCACCCGTTGCACCCGAGCCTGCACCAGCTGTCCCGGCCGGTGGTGACCGCGGAGATCGGCCGGGCACAGACCACCCTCACCCAGCTCGCGGGGCAGCGGCCGTGCTTCTTCCGCGCGCCGGGGGAGGACCACCGCAACGCCTACGTGCTGGGCATCGCGCACGGGTTCGGGCTCACCGTCGTCGACACCACCCGTAGCGCCCACGACGCCGGTGACCCCCGCAACGCCGGGTACGACCCCGCCTGGACCGACCTCATCGTGTCGCGGCTCACCGCCGCCGGCGACCACCCGATCGTGCTCATGCACGACGGGCACGCGGACAACAAGGTCAACGAGCTCACCGCGCTGGCGCGGATCATCGTCTGGTACAAGTCCCGCGGGTACGTCTTCACCGACCCACTGGGCCGGCCGTTCCCCTGATCGCCGGCCGCCGGGGCGGCGGGTGCGCGACACGCCCGCCGGCACACAGGTTGATCACAGGTAGTCGCGGTACGAATGCTCAGTGCTTCTCTCCTCGCGCGCCGACGCGAGCCCCGGCGGGCGCCTGCTGCGCGCCCTCGACCCGGTCGCGGCCCGGGCACGCGCGCTGCCTCCGCCGGTGGTGCTCGCGGCGGGCTTGACCCTCGCGGCCGGGGTGTGGGCGTGGCTGCAGCGGGTGGAGCCCTACCTCGGCCACGACGAGAGCGTCTACGCCGGCCAGGCCCGCGCCTGGCTGATCGGCACCCCGGCAGTGGGGTGGGGCGGCTACCGGCCGGTGGGCCTTCCCCTGCTGGGGACGCTGGCGCTGCGGGTGAGCGACAGCACCGGGGCGCTGCGCGCCGTCGGGCTCGCCCTGACCCTGCTCACGTTGGCGATCGTGTACCTGGTCGGCGCGCGGGTGAGCTCACCGCGGCGCGCCGCGGTGGCCGTGCTGGTGGTCCTCAGCGGTGCGACGTTCCTGCGCCGGCTGCCGGAGTTCCTCGACGACATCCCCTCGGCGGGGCTGCTGCTGCTGTCCGCCTACCTGGTGCTGCGTTCGCGCCGCCCGGGTGGTCGCTGGGCGCTACCGGCCGCCGCCGCGGTGGGAGTGCTCGCGGTGCTGGTCCGCTACGGGGCCGCCGCGGGGCTGGTGTCGATCGCCGCCGCGGGAGTGCTCGCCTGGGGGCCACGGGTGTGGCTGCGCGCCTGGCGCGAGGTGGCCGCCGCGCTGGCGGTGCTGGCCGCCGGGCTCGCCCCGCTGGCCGTGTACAGCCACCGGGCCACCGGGTCGTGGATCGGCGTCCTGGTGCAGGCCGGCGTGGTGGCGCACCGGGCCTACCTGGGCCAGGGGCTCGTCTACTACGTGCAGGCCTACCCCTACAAGCTGGCGGGCGTGCTCGGAGCCGTCGTGGCCGCGGCCGGAGCGCTCGCCGCGCTGGCCGCGGCGCGGAGGCTGCGCCGCGCCGATCCCGTCGTCCCCGGCGAGGGGCTCACCGGCGGTGAGGGGGCGGGACGGGGAGGCGACCGTGAGCGGCTGTTCCTCGGGCTCGCGGCCGTGCTGGAGCTGCTGCTGCTCGGGGTGATCGCCCACGGCGAGAGCCGGTTCGCGCTGTTCACCATGATCACCCTGATCGTGCTCGGAGTGGACGCCGTCGGCCGCGCCGCGGGGCGGTGGGCGGGCAGCGCACTGCTCGCCACCGCCGTGCTCGCCGTCGCCGCCACCGGGGCCACCGCGGTGCTCGTCGGCCGTGAGGTGGCCGCGGTGACGGTGTCCCGGGACGCCGTCGACGCCGTCGCCGCGCAGCTCGCGCCGGGGCTGCGGCTGCCCGCGGCGGGACGGGCTGCGGCGGGACGGGCTGCGGCGGGACGGGCTGCGGGGGTGGTGCCGAGGCGGCCCGGACGCTCCGCCGCCACCCGCGCACCCGCAGCCCGGGCGGCGACCGCCCGCGCCGCCACCGCGGGGTTGTCGATCCCCCGCCCGGGCGGGGGATCGCCGTGCCTGGTCATCACCCGGCTGTCGGTGGAGGCGGCCTGGGTCAGCGGCTGTGACGCGCGTGAGCCCACCGACGTGCGGGCCCTGCCCGCGGCCGCCGTCGTCTACGTCATCGAGTTCCCGGACACCCCGGGCTGGTCCTGGTCGGCCAGGTTGCGCCGGCTGGCTCCGGATCGCACCTGGTCGCCGATGTCGGCGATCGGGTCGGGCGGCCTCGGCCGCGCCGTGATCGTGGTGTCCCCGCCGGTGCCGTCCCGGGCCTCGTGAGCGGGCGCGGCGCGGTCGGCCCCGGATGCCTCACCACATCTGCCTGGTCGCCCGCCAGGCATGCCGACCGGCGCGCCCCAACCGCTCGGCGCTGAACCCGGCGCCGAGCAGCAGCACGCCCGCCACCGCCAGCGCCCCCCAGCGCGGGACGACGTCGACGAGGGCCCGCACCTGGCCCAGCCCGGCGACGACCACCGCCACGAGCCCCACCAGCAGTGGGGCCCGCACCCGCAGCCGGGCGCCGAGCAGGGCGCACCCGGTGCCGCCGAGCAGGACGAGCACGGCGCGCAGCACGTCCTCGCCGCGCCCGCCCTGGTCGAGGGCGATGACGGCGGACGGCAGGCCCGCCATCGCCAGGGCAGGCCCGAACGTGACCAGGGAGTTGCGGGTGACCTGCGCCCGCCGCTGCAGCAGGCCGGCGAGCAGCAGCAGGCCGGCCGAGCCCCCGGTGAACGCCTCGGGGGTGGAGACCTGGTGGTCGCCGAGCATCGTCCACACCGCGACGCTGCCGATCACCGCGGCGGGCCAGACCAGGGCCACCCGTCCGGGCGTCCACGACATCCCCAGCAGGGCGACGGCGATGATCGCCAGGAAGGTCGCGACCTGCGCCGAGTCCAGCGGTTCGGCCGAGGCGATCACCGGCAGGGAGACCACCCACACGGTCGTGGCGGCGGTGGTTCCCGCCGCCAGCAGCCGCGGGAGCAGGGTGGCCGCCAGCAGCCCGGCACCGCACGCCGCGAGCGAGGGCGCGCTCACCCAGCCGGCCAGGCCGCTGCCCCGGGCCAGCAGCGGGAGGGCCTGCCCCAGGGCGAGGCCGGCCACCACGGTGGGCAGCACCGCGAACCGCGCGGGTGCCCCGGCGGAACCCCACACCGGGGCCGGCACCGCGACGGCGCACACCGCCAGGACGAGCCACGCCACGGCCCAGGCGGTGGCGTCGTCGAGCCGGGCGTAGCCGGTCAGCCCGGTGGCGACGGCGAGTACGCCGAGGCCCGCGCCCACCCAGCGGGCGTCGAGGTCGTAGCCCGTTCGCCGGCCGGGGTGCAGCACGACGACGGCAGCCGCTGCGACGCCGAGCCCGGCGCAGCCGACCGGCGTGATCGACGCCCCGCCGCCGGCCGCCAGCGTCGCGGAGAAGGCCGCCGCGAGCAGCGCCGCGACCAGCGCCACGTGCCAGGCGACCAGGCGGGACACCCGTGCCAGCGTCAGTGCGAGCAGGGCGAGGGCGGCCAGCGCGATGGCGGCCCAGCCGGCGGGCCGGGCGCGCGCCCAGTCCGGTCCCAGCCCGAGGTGCGGCGCGGCGAGCAGCGCGACCGCCGCGACCGCCGCGGCGATCGCGGCGAGCGACTCTGCGGTGCTGCGGTAGGAGCTGCGCAACAGGTGCGCCGCCGTCGACAGGGCCGTCACCACGGCCGCCAGCACGGCGACCTGCCCGGCGGCGCCGATCCGGTCCCAGGCCACCGCGGCGAAGACCACGGCGGCCAGCACCAGCAGCAGTGCGCCGGCGCTGAGCAGCAGGGTCTGCACCGTCGCCGGGCGGTGCGGTTGGGAGGTCGGCGCGAGGGCGGCCGCCGCCGGCACGCCGGGCTGTCCGGGCGCGGCGTCACCGGCGGCCACCCGGTCGCGCACCCAGGCGAGCCGGGCCTGGAGCAAACCCTGCTCGCGCTGCAGCCACAGCTGCTCGGCGACGTACTGCGTTGCCGCCCGGTGCCCGCACTGCGGGCACCAGGTGAACCCCGAGGGCGGCTCGGAGGGGTTCACCGGCTCGGAGGGGTTCACCGGCTCGGAGGGGTTCACCGGCTCGGGGAGGGACAGCCGGCCGGTACCGCAGTGCGGGCAGGTCAGCCCGGGGTCTGCGGGGGTTCCCGGGCGGGGGACGGCAGGGGTGGGCATGTCTCAGCCTCCACGGATTGCCCGTCCCGGCGGGTCGTCGGGGCGCCGACCACGATCATCCTCGCGCGCGCTCCGGCCGGGTAGGTCGGGCCACCGCCGCGCCGGACCGCCCACCCGCCCGGTCAGCGGCTCTCGCCCTCCTCGGCATACACCCGGGTGGCGTACTCCTCGAGCGCCTGCTCGCAGCCGTCGAGCGCCTCCCGGGTGGCGCGGGCGCCGGAGGCGCCGAACACGTCCCGGGCCTTGACCTTGGCGAACCAGTTGCGCAGCTTGGTGAGGTCCTCGTCGTTCTCCTCCAGCTCGGCGTAGGTGAAGTGGCGGGCGGTGTACTCCTTCCGCAGTTGCGCCTGGAAGTCGCTGCACTTGTCGACGATCTCCTCGTACTCGTCGTTGCGCGCGGCCTCGAAGGCGGCGAGCACGTCGCTCTCGCCGGCGAGAACGTCGAAGCCCAGCAGGTAGGCGGAACCTCCCATCTGGGTGATCTCCCTGCGCAGCGTCCGCAGCGCGCGCTCGCCGGCGGCCCCCGCGGGCAGGGCCGCTGCGGAGTTCTGCAGGTAGATCGCGCCCAGGCCCTTGAGCTTGCGCCAGACGCCGGCGCGCAGCCGGGTCGGCTCGGAGGGCACCCGGTAGATCAGCAGCAACCAGGCGTGGGCGTGGACTGCAGGGTCGGGCGGGCCGGGAACAGCAGGGTCGGGCGGGCCGGGAACTGCAGGGGGCACCGGCAACCTCCGGGGCGGGCACTGGACGTGGTCGACGGTGGACGTGGTCGACGGTGGACGTGATCCAAGGCTACGGCCGCCCGGTGCGGGCCGGGGTGGCCCGGTCGGGGTGGGTGGCGGCGCTGCCGAGTCCTTGGCCACTGTTCACCACCGCGTCACTCGCACTCCCGCCCGAAGACATGCCTGTCACCCACCGTCCATAACGGCTGTTAACTCTCAAGGTCAACACGCTTTCGAGGGAGACGATGATGATCGCTGGACGTGCCCGGTGGGTGGCGGTTGCAGGATTGGTGTCAATCAGCGCCCTGGCACTGGCCGGCTGCGGCGGCGGGGCTACGGCGGCGAGCTCGTCGGCGCCCGGCAGTGCGGCGGCGAGCACCGACGGCGGGGCGGCCGTGGTGCCGCTGGTGGTGTACTCGGCGCAGGGGTACGACGCGCCGGTGACCAAGGCCTTCACCCGGTCCACCGGGATTCCGGTGAAGCTGGACGACGACAGCACCGGCCCGCTGCTGACGAAGATCGCCGCCGAGCGGAGCAACCCGCAGTGGGGCCTGCTCTGGGTGGACGGTGACACGGCCTTCGCCGCCCTGGACCAGCAGGGCCAGCTGCTCGACTACACCTCGCCGGTCACCCTGACCGCCGCGGGCCGGCAGATCGTCCCCGCCGACCATGCCTACACCCCCACCGGGACGACGGTGATGGCGGCGCTGATCTACAACGCGGCGAAGGTCGAGCAGGTGCCGACGAGCTACCAGGACCTGCTGCGGCCGGCGTTCAGGGGCCTGGTCGGGATGAACGACCCGTCGCAGTCCGGCCCCACCTACCCGTTCATCGCCGGGCTGATGAACCAGCTCGGCGGCCGCAGCGGCGGGGTGGCCCGGGGCGAGCGCTACTTCAGCCAGCTGAAGGCCAACGGGCTGCACGTGTTCCCCACCAACGGGGACACCCTGCATGCCCTCGAGACCGGGCAGATCGACTACGGGCTGATCCAGAGCTCGGCGGCGACCGGTGAGGTGCTCAAGGCGCCGACGAGCACCAGCTTCGAGCCGAAGGTCGTCTACCTGCCGCAGTCCACCCTGCTGCCGAGCGTGATCGGCATCGACAAGGCGGCGCCGGCTCCCGAGCAGGCCGAGGCGGAGAAGTTCGTCGACTTCGTGCTGTCCCCGGCCGGGCAGCAGGCGATGCAGGCGGGTGACCCGCAGGGCGACTCGCTGTACTGGCCGGTCGTGCCCGGCGTCCCCGCGTTGCCCGGCCTGCAGGCGTTCCCGACCACCTTCCAGACGATCGACCCCTACTTCTGGGGTCCGCTGGAGGGTCAGGTGAACAGCTGGTTCGACGGGTCCATCAAGTGAGGGCTCCCGGTGGGGTGGTGACCTCGCCGCGGCCGGACCCGACCCCACCGGGGTTGGGCCCGAGCGGGCTGCAGCTGGCCCTGTCCCGGTTCGGCGCCGGGCCGCTGCTGGCCTTCTGGCTGCTCATCGTCGCGATCCTGGTGCTGCCGATCGCCCTGTTCCTGCTGGTGGCGTTCAGCCCCCGGCTGTTCGACCAGGGCAGCGCCTGGTTCACCCTCTCGGGTTCCGGCAGGCGTTCACCGGGGCACTGCTGCGGGGAACGCTGAACTCGCTGCTGGTCGGCGTGCTCAGTGCGCTGGCTGCGGCGGTGATCGGGTTCGGCGTGTCCTGGCTGGTGCAGCGCACCGACGTGCCGGCACCGCGGTTGTGGTCCGGGGCGATGTTCGTGCTGCTGCTGGCGCCGTCGTACCTGATCGCGCTCGGCTGGGAGCGGTTGCTGGAGCCGGCAGGGGTGCTGGATCTGCTGGGCCTTCCCGCGGCCGGGGTGCGATCGGTGTTCTACGGGCCCGTCGGGGTGATCGTGGTGCTCACCGTCAAGGGCGTGCCGTTCGCCTACCTGGCCGTCTCGGCCGCGCTGCGCGGGCTGGGTGAGGAGTTCGAGGCGGCCTCGCGGGTGCACGGGGGCGGTCAGCTGGCGGCCCTGCGCATCGTGGTGGCCCTGCTCGGGCCCGCCGTGTGGTCTGCGCTGGCGATCGTGTTCGCCGAGTCGGTCAGCGACTTCGGGGTGGCGGCCACGCTGGCCAACGACGCCCACTTCCCGGTGGCGACGTACACCCTGTACACCGCCGTCGATGCCTTCCCGGTCAACTTCCCGGTGGCTGCGGCGGTGGGCTGGGTGCTGATGGCGCTGGCGGGCGTGGCGGTGGCGGCGCAGTCGCTGGCCCTGCGCGGGCGCAGCTACCAGGTGCTCGGCGGGCGCAGCCGGCCGGCGCGCAGGCACCGACTGGCGGCACCGCTGCGTGCCGGTGCGGCCGCCGGGCTGGGGCTGCTGCTGCTGGTCGGGGTCGGGGTGCCGGCGTTCGGCGCGGTCTCCGCTTCGCTGATCGACGGCCTGGGCACCCTGCTCGGCACCCACAACCTCACGCTGGCCAACTATCAGCGTGTCTGGCACAGCGCCGCGCTCGGCGGCCCGGTCTGGTACTCGGCCCGGCTGGCCGCCGTCACCGCCACCGCCACCGCCACCACTCTGCTCGGCGTCGTCACGGCCCGCATCCTTTCGGCCCGGCGGGGCCGGATCAGCGCCCGGGTGCTGGACCTGGTGCTGATCACCGCGGTCGCGCTACCCGGCATCGTCTTCGCCGCCGGCTACATCTTCACCTACAACCTGCCCTGGACCGCGCGGCTGGGGCTGCACCTGTACCAGACCACCACGCTGCTGGCGCTGGGATACCTCGCGACCGCGCTGCCGTCCACGTCCAGGGTGCTGCTCGGCGCCGTCGGCCAGGTGCAGGACTCGCTGCGCGAGGCCGGCCGGGTGCACGGGTCGGGGGCGCTGCAGTCCTGGCTGCGGGCGGTGCTGCCGGTGCTGGCCCGGCCGCTCCTGATGGCCTGGGTGCTCGCCTTCGCTGCGACCCTGCTGGAGCTGCCCGTGTCGGAACTGCTGTACCCGCCGAACCAGCCCCCGGTCGCGGTGGGCATCACCAAGGCGCTGGCCAACTACGACTTCGGCGGGGGCACCGCGATGGAGGTCCTCACCATCGGCTTCGCGCTGCTCGTCGCGGCGGTGGTCCTGGGCCTGTTCCGGCTGCTGGCGCCCGCCGGGTGGCGGCGCCTGGGGGCGGCATCGTGAGCGGGCCGGTGCGGGGCCACCAGCTGCGCGTCGTCGACGCGGTGAAGCGCTACGGCCGGGTGACCGCCATCGACAGGGTGAGCCTGCAGGTGCCCGCCGGGCGCTTCCTCGTCCTGCTCGGCCCGTCCGGCTCGGGCAAGTCGACCCTCGCGCGCCTGCTGGCGGGGGTGGAGCGCCTCGACGGCGGCGAGCTGCGGCTGGGCGAGGTGCTCGTCGCGGACAGGCTCCGGCAGCTGCCTCCGGAGCGGCGCAACCTCGCGATGGTCTTCCAGGACTACGCGCTGTGGCCGCATCTGACCGTGCTCGGGAACGTCGGCTACGCCCTGCGCCGCCGCCGGCTCGGCTCCGTCGAGGCGCGCCGCCGGGCGCTGCAGGCCCTGGAGCGGGTGGGGTTGGACCGGCACGCGCAGCGCTACCCGCACGAACTGTCGGGTGGGGAGCAGCAGCGGGTCGCGCTGGCCCGGGCCGTGGTCGCCGAACCGGGCCTGCTGCTGTTCGACGAGCCCCTGTCCAACCTCGACGCCGACCTGCGGGAACGCCTGCGGGTGGAGATCGCGACCCTGACCCGGGAGTGCGGGGCGACGGCCGTGTACATCACCCACGACCAGTCCGAGGCCTTCGCCCTGGCAGACGAGATCGCCGTGCTCGACGCGGGCCGGCTGGTGCAGGTCGCCCCGCCGGAGCAGGTGTACCACCGGCCGGCGAGCCGGTTCGTGGCCCGCTTCACCGGACTCGCGGGTGAGTTGGCGGGTGAGCTGATCTCCACCGGTGGGCAGGAGACCACCGTCCGGGTGTCCGGGCATGCGCTGGCCGGGCGGCTGATGGCGCCCGCCCGGGCGGGAGCGAGGGTCGCCGTCATGGTCAGGCCGGCCGCCACCCGGCTGAGCGCCGGTGCGGGCCCGGCGGCGCCGCCGGGCCTGAGCGGGGTCGTGGTCGACCTCGCCTACCGCGGGCGTGGCTACGACCATGTGGTGGACACCCGGGCCGGAACCCTCACCTCCGTGTTCGCCCCCCAGGCGCATGCGCGCGGTGCCGACGTGACGGTGACGCTGGATCCGGCAGGGTGCTTCATCTACCCCGCGGTGGACGCCGGGCCGGGGCAAGAAGATGATCGTCATGCCGTGGACATAACCGCTGTTAAACTCAGACCCGCCCTCACTGGGCTCCCGGCCGGGACCGCGACGCAGGCCGGCGAACACCGGGAGTTGTCGGGCCGACCGGTCGAGGAGTTGCTGTGATTGCTGGTTCGCTCTTTCTCGCGGTCTTCCTCGCCTGCGCGGTGGAGGCCGTCGAGGCCACCACCATCGTGCTGGCGGCGGGCACGGTGCGGGACTGGCGCTCGGCGAACACCGGGGTGGTCACGGCCCTGGGGGTGCTCGCGCTGATCGTCGCGCTGATCGGCCCCGCGGTCTCGGCGCTGCCGCTGCGTGGCCTGCGACTGGGGGTCGGCGCGCTGCTGCTCGTCTTCGGCCTGCAGTGGCTGCGCAAGGCGATCCTGCGTGCCGGCGGGTACAAGGAGCTGCACGACGAGGCGAAGATCTTCGCCGCCGAGGCCGCTGCCGCCCGGGTTGCCCCGGCCCGCCGGTTCGGCGCGGTGCCCGACTGGTACGCCTTCACCCTGTCGTTCAAGGGCGTCCTGCTGGAGGGGCTCGAAGTGGTGTTCATCGCGGTGACCTTCGGTAGCAACCAGCACGACCTGCCGCTCGCCGCGCTCGCCGCGGTGGCCGCCGTGGTCGTCGTGGTCGCCCTCGGGGTGGCCGTGCGGGCGCCGCTGTCCCGGATCCCGGAGAACACGATGAAGTTCGTCGTCGGGGTCATGCTGACCGGCTTCGGCACCTTCTGGGGCGCCGAGGGGGCGGGTGCCCGCTGGCCGGGTTCGGACGCCGCGCTGCTGGTGCTCGTGCCGGCCATCGCCGGCTTCGCGCTGCTGCTCGTCGCCGGGTTGCGGCGCTCCGCGGCCGTGGTGCCCGTGGTGGCGGCGGCACCTGCCGTCGCGGTGGACGGTGACTGGGCATGATCGCCGGAATCCGCGCCTTCCTCGCCTTCTGGTACGACTTCGTCATCGGCGACGACTGGCGGATCGCGGTCGGCGTCGTGATCGGCCTCGCCGTCACCTACGGGCTCAGCTCCACGTCGATCGCCAGCTGGTGGGTGATGCCCGTCGTTGTCGTGGCGCTGCTCCCGTACAGCCTGTGGCGGGCGAGCCGGGTCAGCTCACGTCATGACGGCGGGTCCTGACGGGGATGATCACCGCCTGGACCGGCCGAACGTCCGCAACCCCGGCCGGCCTGACCGCCGAGCCCCGGTGCGGCTAGGCTCCTGCCCCGTGAGCACCGGGCGCTCGGCCCTGACGAACCGGTACCGGCGCAACCTGCTGCAGTTCGGCCGGTTCGCCGTCGTCGGTGCCTTCGGCGTCGCGGTCAACATGGCCGTGCTGATCATGGTGAAGCGGCTGGGCCCGGCCCCGGAGGTGGCCATCATCGGCCTGCATCCCACCGCCTTCCACGTGCGCTGGTACCACGCCTACTCCACCGCCGCCTTCCTGGTCGCGAACCTGGGGAACTTCCAGCTGAACCGCAGTTGGACCTTCCGCAGCGCCGGGCACGCCCCCTGGTGGAAGGAGTACGGGCCCTTCCTCCTGGTCGGCCTCCTCGGCCAGGTGATCGGGCTGATCGTGCTCACCCTGCTGATGCACCGCGGCTCGCCGTTGTCGCTGCCCACCGACCTGCTCGACGACTCCACCGGGCTGCGCACCCGGCTCTACTGGGCCCAGCTGATCGTGATCGCCGTGGTGACGCCGATGGCGTTCGTGCTCAACAAGCTGTGGACCTTCGCCGCGATCCGCACCCACCATCCCGCGGCGGTGCCGGCGCAGCCGGTGGCCGAGCCCGGGCCCCCGCCGGCAGAGCGCGACCGCGTCTGAGGCCGTCGCGCGGCCCGCGGCCGGCGTCCCCGTGGGAGCTCACCCGGCCGCCGCCGTGCCGCGGGTCAGCCGCCGTGGTGGCGGTGGCGACGGAAGATCCAGGCCCGCATCAGCAGGAAGCGCAGCACGGTGGCCACCAGGTTGGCGGCCACCAGCACGGCGAGCTCGGCCGAGCGCGGCGACGTGCCACCGCCCGCGTGCAGCAGGGCCAGGGCGCCGCTGGTCAGGCCCAGCCCGAGGCCGAAGACGAGCAGTCCCTGGAACTGGTGCCGGGCCCGGCCGGCCCGGCCGGACACCCCGAAGGTGAGCCGCCGGTTCGCGGCCGTGTTCGCGATCGCGGTCGCCGCCAGCGCGACGAGGTTCGCTGCCTGTGCTCCGAACCCGTTGCGCAGGAACAGGAACAGCAGCGCGTAGGTCAGGGTCGAGGCGACCCCGATGGCGGCGAAGCTGAGCAGCTGCCAGGGCAGCCCGGTGGCGGTCTCCCGCGCCCGCCGGCCGCGGTCGGCCAGGGTGTGCAGCGGGAGTTCGCCACCGGCCAGGGTTCGGCCGAGGCGGGCGATGCCCTTGAGGTCGTCGATCGCCGTGCGGACGATGGCGACCCGGCTGTCCGGGTCGTCGACCCAGTCCACCGGCACCTCGTGGATGCGCAGCCCGGCCCGCTCGGCGAGCACCAGCAGCTCGGTGTCGAAGAACCAGCCGGTGTCCTCCACCAGCGGCAGCAACCGCTCGGCGACCTGGCCGCGGATCGCCTTGAACCCGCACTGGGCGTCGCTGAACCGGGTGGCCAGGGTGGAGCGCAGGATCAGGTTGTAGGAGCGGGAGATGAACTCCCGTTTCGGGCCCGCGGACCACCTGGGACCCGCGGGCCAGCCGGGTGCCGATGGCCAGGTCGGAGTGCCCGCTGATCAACGGGGCCACCAGCGGCAGCAGCGCGGCCAGGTCGGTGGACAGGTCCACGTCCATGTAGGCGAGCACGGTCGCGTCGCTGGCCTGCCACACCTGGCGCAGCGCCCGTCCGCGGCCCTTGGCGTCCAGGTGCCGGGCGGTCACGTCCGGCAGCGTCCGGGCGAGCTCCTGGGCGATCTCCCAGGTCCGGTCGGTGGAGGCGTTGTCGGCGACGGTGATCCGGAACCGGTAGGGGAAGTGCTGGTTGAGGTAGCCGCGCAGTCGGTGGACGCACGCGGCCAGATCGGTCTGCTCGTTGTACACCGGGATCACCACGTCCAGCACGGGGGCGCCGACCGGGCCCGGGGCCAGGGTCGGCGGGGAGGGGTGCGGGTAGGTCGTGGTCATGCTCGAAGGCTCGGGCCCGGCACTTTGCCTGTCCTGGCCCGATCCCATGTGCCGGCTGTGAGCGTCGCTCCGGCGTGACTCTCAAGGTGCGGCCTGCCCCCGCCGAGACGGACTTAGGTCACTTCTCCGAGAACCATGATCATCGTGCAGGACCCTGTCAGCCACTGTCCCGCGCGGGCGGCACGGCGCAGTGGAGGGAGCCGGGCATGCGGAACCTGTTCATGTTCGTCGACGACGACGACACGTTCCTGCAGATCGCGGCGCATGTCTGTCGCCGGATGGAGTCTGTGCCCGAACCGCTGTTCGCGAGCGACGGCGTCGAAGCGCTCGATGCCCTCCGCCGGGCATTGCCGATGCCCGAGACGTTCCCCCAGGCGATCTTCGTGGATGTGAACATGCCGCGCCTGGACGGGTTCGGCTTCCTCGATGGCCTTCGTCATCTGCGGGAGGCGCATCCGGAGTTGTCTGCGATCAAGCCCGTGGTCATGCTCACGTCGTCCGACCAGGCTCAGGACAGGATGCGAGCCAGGGCCTTGGGTGCTGACGAGTACCTGGTCAAGCCAGCGGGGCTGGCGAGGATGAGATCCTTCGTCTCCCGGTTCATGACATGAGCCCGCACATCAAGCAGCTCTTCGAGCACGGTCCCGCCGCGATCCTGCTGCTCCACCTGGACGGGAGGATCGTCGAGGTCAACCCGCACGCTGAGCGGCTCTTCCGGTATGAACGGTCAGAACTCCTCGACGCCACGATCGATACCCTGGTGCCGCACGTCTTGAGCAGCAGGCGGCCCGATCCGGTGGCGGGATTCGGCAGAGCCTGGCCCTCGAGGCCGGACCTGCTCGGTGTGAGAAACGGTGGGGGGACGTTCGAGGTCGAGGTCGACCTCGTTCCGGCGGACGTGGACGGTGCGCAGTACCTGCTCTGTTCCGTGATCGACCTGAGCGCGCGACGCAAGGGCGAGCAGTGGTTCCGGACGGCGGTCGAAGCGGCCCCCAACGGCATGATCGTGGTCGACGCGCGGGGACGAATCGTCCTGGCGAACGCACGGGCGCAGGAGATCTTCGGCTTCCCCCGCGAGGAACTGCTCGGCCAGCCGATCCAACTGCTCGTGCCGGATGAGTCCCGGGCCCACCACGCGCAATTCGTCGAGTCGTACTCCGCGGAACCGCAGCCGCGACCCATGGGGATGGGGCGAGATGTCTGGGGCAGGCACCGGTCGGGGAGGCTGATTCCGGTGGAGATCGGCCTTCAACCCATCTCCGCGGACGGGGAGAGCTACATCATCTCCTCGGTGGTGGACATCAGCGTTCGCAAGCATGCCGAGGCCGAGATCCAGCGGAAGACCGCGGAGCTCGAGGCCTTCGCCTACCGGACGTCGCACGACCTCAAGTCGCCGCTGAAATCGATCGCCGGCATGGCCGAATGCGTGCTCGAGTTCCTGGACGACGGCGACCGGGCGGCCGCACGCGACGGCCTGGCCCGGATCACCGGCCTGACCGGCAACCTGCTGACCCTCATCGACGACATCCTCGCCCTCACCCGGATCGACTCCGCCGACGAGCCGGTGAGTTCGTTCGACTTCGGGGCCTTCGCCGGCGTCTGCCGGGACAAGTTCGCCGCCGGACTGGCGGCCGGCCAGGTAGACCTGCAGTTCGACCTCCGGCACCGGGTCCCGCTCCACGTGCAACCGACCCGGCTGACCCAGGTGCTCGACAATCTCATCGGCAATGCCATCAAGTACGTCGATCCGCGCAAGAGCGAACACACGGTGCGCATGCTGACCTTCAACACCGAATCGGCTCTCTTCGTGCGGGTCGAGGACAACGGCCCTGGCATCCCGGCCGAGCGCCAGGGCGAGGTCTTCGGGATGTTCAAGCGTTTCCACGGTGCGTCGATCCCGGGCAGCGGCCTGGGCCTGTACATCGTGCGCAAGCAGGTGTGCCAACTGGGAGCCGAGATCAGCTTCGAGAGCGACGCGTCCGGGACGTCCTTCCGCCTGGCGTTCCCGCTGGACGCCGACCCGGAACCGCTGTGGGGCTACAGCAGGTCGTAGAGACGGTCGACGAGGTGGCTCGCCCTCACGGGTTTGACGAGGTAGGCGTTGGCGCCCAGGAGAATGCCCGCCAGTTCCTCCTCGAGGCTGTCGCGCGCGGTCAACATGACGACCGGCAGGTGGGCCGTGTCGGGGTCGCTGCGCAGCAGGGTGCACAGCATCTCGCCCGGCTCATCGGGCAGCCCGAGGTCAAGGACGACGGCAGACACGTGATGGATGGCGAGAAGCTCGAAGGCCTGCCGCGCGGTCGCAGCTCCCACCGTGTCCAGGCCGTGGCGCTTGAGGATGAGGCAGACCGCCATGCGCGTGTCGTCGTCATCCTCCACGACCAGAACGATCGGAGCCCGGTGGGGCGGCCACAGGAGTTCGCGGCCGAAGCGGTCGAGGACGGCGGGTATCGCTTCCGCCGCATCGGTGTCGGGGTCCGGCTTGCACCTAGGGTGAGGAACTCCCACGTCGTCCTCCTCGGAAGGTGTCGCGAGGCCTCGTTGTCGACGGCGGGAGCTGGAATCTGTAGGCAGCGGGTCCCGGTTCACCCCGGTGGCGGCATGGCGTCGTGCCCGCGGTTCGGTTGCCCGCTCAGCCGAGGAGTTGCTGCCGCAACGTCGATACCAGTACGGACATGCGGATCGGCTTGCAGACGTGCGCCACGGCTCCCTCCTCGAAGCTGCGCGGGAGGGCGTCAGGCGCCGGCAGGGCTGTCATCATGACGACGGGCATCCGGCCGGGTGCGAACATGTCCACCAGCCGGCGGCAGATCTCCCAGCCGTCCGGCTCGGGCATGACGACGTCAAGGACGGCGGCATCGACCCACCCCGTCGTGGCAAGGTGGATCGCTGCCTTGGCGCACTCCGCGGTGACCACGGCGAAGCCGCCCTGGCGCAGGAATGACGCGACGAGCTCGCGCTCGTCCTGGTCGTCGTCAACCACCAGGACCCGCGGCGGCGAATGCTCCACGGTGATCGGAGCCTGTCTCGACGGACTCCCGGCGGGTGCCGGCAGTGAGCCACTGGTGGTAACGGTCACCGATTTCCCTGCCTTCGCTGAAGACGAGGGCACGGTCATCGGCACTCCGGCGGCCCGTCCGGAGCGCCCGTTCGGGTGAGGCGGTCACGAATCGGGCAGCAACTGCGCGGCGATCCGCGCCAGCACGCCGGTGGCCTCACCGGCGAGCTCGGTCACCGTGGCCCGGCGAAGGGCGACGACGTGGGTGCCGACCTCGCCGCGGGCGCCGTCCTCGAGGAGCTGGCAGGCGTCGGCCAGCCGTGACAGACCGAGATTGAGCGCACTGCCCTTGAGCGTGTGTGCCGCCCTGCATGCCGCCCGCAGGTCTCCCTCGCTCAGGCCACTGTCGAATTCGCGCAGCAGGCGCTCGGCCTTGGCATCGAAGCCCTTGACGATCCGGGTGGCGAGGGCGATCTCCTCCGGCGTGCGAGTGCCGAGGATCTCGATGGCGGACTCCCACACCACCGCGTAGCGAGACTCGTCCATGCTCATCGCCACGCTCCACTCTGGTCATGGGACGTCACGGGTTCCTGGCCGCCCACCGGAAGCGGGTGCGCTGGTCCGACTTCGCTGGTCACGCACCAATCTCTACTCGCAGTAGGCACATGATCACAACGAGTCTGCAAGCGGCGTGATGCCTCCAGGGCACACCAGGTACTCAGGTTCGGTCGGGCGTCGACCGATACCCGGGACAGTGGCACGCGGCGGTGGACCGCATGCTCGCGCCGGACAGGTCGGAGGTTGCCATGCCTTCCGCGCTCGTCATCGACGACGATCCTGAGATCAGGAGCCTGCTGCGGCAGGTGCTCCAGCAGGCCGGGTTCGACGCGTGGACGGAGCCCGACGGCGAAGCCGGACTGCGGGCGGCGTGCAAGCTGAGGCCCGACGTGATCCTGCTGGACTGGTTGCTCCCGGGGCTGTCCGGGCTGGAAATCTGCCGGGCCGTGCGGGCCCACCCCGACCTCGCGCCGATACCGGTCATTTTGATCACCGCCCGTGACCAGGAGTTCGATCGTGAACTCGGGTACGCCGCAGGAGTGGATGACTACGTCACCAAGCCCTTCCGCGGCAGTGACGTACGAGCACGCGTGGAACGCGTGCTGGCCGGCCGGTCCACGTCGGACCGCTGAGCCGGAGCCGTGGTGCCGCCCGGGGCGGCTCTGCACGACCGAGGGGCTTAGTCGGGGTCTGAAGCCGCCGGTGGTCGAGCGGGCTGCGGTGATCGTGCGGCGGTGTGTGGCCCGTCAGGCGCGGTCGTGGAGAGTGATCTGGTAGCCGTCGGGGTCGGCGAAGGTGAACGTCCGGCCGAAGGGGCCGTCGATCGGTGCGGAGACGATGGTGTGACCGTCGGCGAGGAGCGCGTCGTGGATGGCCTGGACGTCGGTGGCGTGCAGCCAGATCGCGGCACCGATGCCGGGATGGGCAACGGATGCCAGATCGGTGCCGGGAACGACGTCGCGCAGGGCGAACACGATCGGCTTGGTCTCGAAGACGACGGCGTGCGGCGGTCCGGCCGGTGAGCGGACGAGGCCGAGGTACTGCTCGTAGAACGCCTGCGAAGCGGCGAGGTCGCGGGTCTGGAGCGAGATGAAGTCGGGGCCGGTGACGGGCATGGCGATGCTCCTTGGTTCGTGTCAGCTTCCTGACACAGATCACCGTATGTCAGAATGTTGACATGAGTCAAGACGGTGTCGGCGTCGACCTGGAGACGTCGCTGGGCTACCTGCTGAAAGAGGCGTCCAGCGCCCTGCGCGCAGCCATGGAGGAGGTGCTGCGCCCGCTCGGGATGAGCGTGACCCGCTACTCCTGCCTCGAGCTGCTGGCTCAACGACCGGGCTTGTCGAACTCCGAGCTCGCGCGGGGCGCGTTCGTGACCCGGCAGTCGATGAACGTCCTGCTCCAGGCCCTGGAACGAGAGGGCTACGTGACCAGGCCCGCGCAGGCACCTGTCGGGAAGGTTCTTCCCGCGCGGCTCACGCCTCGCGGCCGAGCCGGCCTGGACAAGGCGACCGTAGCGGTCCGGTCCGTCGAGGTGAGAATGCTGGCCGGCATGACCGAGGCCGAGCAGTCGGACGCGTTCCGGATCCTGCGCAGCATGATCGGTTCCCTGCACGACCGCAACGACGGCGCATAGCCCCTTCCCCGGCTCACGCCTCGTGACGCCCGGACGGCAGCGGCGCGATCGCGCCGTGCAGGTCGCCGCCAACGTGTCATCACTCGAACCCGAACTTGCTGGTCACGGGCCCGGTGGTGTCCGCGGGTGGACGTCACGGCGAGGTCCGGCGGGACGGACATCGCAAGGGTTGATCCACCGAGGCTGGGTGTGGCTCGCCCTGTCGCGGTCGTCAAGGTCCGCGCATCGCGACGGTGATGCCGGTGCGGCGCCCGGCGCGGTCGGCTTCGATCCGGCGGCGAGCGACACCTTCGACGTGGGTAACTCGTACTTGGCGAGCGCCTGGGGTCCCAACGGGGGACGCCCGGTGAATACCTGCAGCACCCATTGATGGTGCACACAGAGGTTCCAGCTCACCCGCGCGACCCGACGCAGTCCGTCCGGCCAAGCCTTCTCGTGTAGCGCTACACCTACGTCGCGTCCGGGAGGAGTTCCGCGACCCGCCGCATCGACAAGGTGGCCAGGTCCTGGTCGCCATCGGCGAGTTCGGCGGCGGCGGCGATCACTTGGCGGTGGTCAGGGTGTACGGTCTGCTCGGGCCGAACGGGGCCGGGAAGACCACCGCCGTGCGGATCCTGACGACCCGGGTGGTTGGGTGCCAAACTCGGGGTGGGTGCCGTGACGTGGGAAGAGGTTCAGCTACCTGCTGTCCGAAGGGGGGAGGCGGTCGCCGCGCGCGTGCGGTTCGCCGTGGGCGAGGTGTGCGTGGTGGAGGTGACCGTTGGGAGTGGGCTCGAAGTCCGGGGTGAGGGACGCGACTTGTTCGAGGCTCTCGTGTCGGTTCGTCGCACGCTTGAGGCTCAAGACGTGATGTTGGTCTGCAACGGCGCCCGGCGGGACGTCTTCCCCTCGCCCATGCTGCGTCAGGCGGCGGCTGGTCGGCGGGCCTACGTCCTGGACCTTCCCAGGACTGCGGGCAAGCCTTCGGTGGTGGACGTCTTCGCTGTCGCGCCGGAATCGGCTGTGTTGGCGACCGTGGACGAGCAACGCGGATGGTTCGATCAGTGGCGACAAAGTGGGCCAGGGGATGGCGGGCGGCGTGATGGGTGACCGTGAGTTGCCGGCAGAGCTGGTTGCTGAGGCTAGGACGCGTCCGGGTGGGTGGGTCTACGAGATCGCTGGAGATTACGGGCCTGAGGATGCGGTCCCCCCGACGGCGATCCGAGGGGCCCGGAAGGTCGATGACGAAGGTCGGATCGTGGGTGACTTCATACCCAATCCGGTCTTTGAGCCGCCTACACCCAATGCGTGATCGTCATCGCTGATCTCGGAGGCCGATGGCTATAGGCCGAGGGTGGTGAGGTCGTCGGGGTTGGCGCCGTGGGCGAGTTCGGTGAGGGTGATGCCGAAGACACGGCAGAGGGCGACGAGGTCGTCGGGGCTGATTTTGCGGCGGCCGGCTTCGATGTCGTGGATGGAGGAGCGGGGCCAGCCGATGGCTGCCGCGAGGTCGGCTTGGGTCATGCGGCGGCGGGCGCGTTCGGCGCGGATGTTGTTGGCGATGATGTGCCCGATTCCGGCCATGGGCGGATGGTCGGCGGGTTCGGTCGAGTCCTGTAGCTGAACACCTGACTGTCGCTGATCTAGGCGATCGAGTTCCGGGAATAGTTACCAGGTTCCGGATTCTCGGCTAGAGTGGGTGTCTCGGCCGGGCCGCGCGGGTGTTGACCCCTTGGTGTCCCTGCGTGGTCTGGCCGATCCAGGCGCCCGGTGCGGGCGGTGGTCGGCAGGGATCGCCGTTGCGCCAGCCGGGGCCACTGCGGCCTCCTTGGGGCCTGTCTCTCCGCGTGGGGGCCGCAGTGCGCCCGCATCCCTTCCCGCTGCTCGGGTCGCTGACTCTGCTTCGGTTGCTGACCCGCGGGGGTCGATGTCGGTCTGGCTTGCCTGGTCGCGGCGGTCGGTCACCGGCCGCCTCGGTCTTCGCCGGCCAGTGACCGGCCTCTTGTCAACGGACAAGATCATTTCCCTGTGGGCGGACAGTTGATCTCCGCGTTGGCGGACAGTTCATCTCCCTGTCCGCGGTCAGCTGATCTCCCGGGCGGTTAGGTCAGGGGGATCACCCCCGCTCCGGCGGTGGCCTCGGCCAGGCGCAGGCTGGTGCCTTCGGTGAGCACGACGTGGGCGTGGTGCAGGAGCCTGTCGACGGTGGCGGTGGCCAGGGTCTTGGGCATGATCGTGTCGAAGCCGCTGGGGTGGATGTTGCTGGTCACGGCCACGGACCGGCGTTCGTAGGCGGCGTCGACCAAGCGGTAGAACGCCTCGCCGGCGGCCTGGCCGGCAGGGAGCATCCCGATGTCATCGACCACGATCAACTCGGCGCGGGCGATCCGGGCGATGGTCTTGGCGACGGTCCCGTCGACCGCGGCCCGCCCGATGGTGGCGGTGAGGGATTCGAGGGTGAACCACGCGACCCGCATCCCGGCGTCGATCACCTTGTGCGCCAACGCTTCGACGAAGTGGCTCTTGCCCGTGCCGGACGGGCCTGCGACGGCCAGGTTCTCCGCCCGGCCGATCCATTCCAGGGTGGCCAGTCCGGACTGGGTGCCGGGTGGGATGGAGGAGTCGGCTGCCCGCCAGGACGCGAAGGTCTTCCCGGCGGGCAGTCCGGCGGACTTGCGGCGCATCCGCCGGGTGGCTTCGTCGCGGCCGGTGATCTCCTCGGTGAGCAGGACCCGGACGACCTCGGCGGGGTCCCAGCGTTGGGCCCGGGCGGTCGCGAGGATCTCGGGGGCGGCGGCCCGTAGGTAGGGCAGCCGCATCCGGGTCAGCACCGCCAGCAGGTCCGGGGTCAGTGGTGGCGGGGCCGGTGCGGCCGGGACCACAGCTTGGGGCAGGTCAGTCTCGGTGGCCAGACCCGTTGAACGGATTCCCACCCGCCGGGCGGGTCGGGTGGTGTCCGGGCGGGTGGTGGTGGCCGCGGGGCTCACTGCGTCTCCTCCGGGTCCGCGGGCCGGCGGGTGAGGTCGAGTTCGGCCTGCACGGTGCTCACACCTGTGGTGGTGAACCCGGCCCAGCTGGCGGTGCCGGGTTGGACGGAGTGGGTCTCGTCGGCGTGGACCAGGTCGGCGCCGGAGGCGCCGGTGGCGCGGTGTTCGACGATGGACAGCAGGTCGGCCTCGGCGAACCGGCCCGCGGCTGCGGCGACTCCGAGGGCCTCATCCACCACCGTGGTGCCGAGCAGGGCGGCCAGTTCGACGGCGTCGGCCATCTTGGCGCGCACGCGTTGCGCGCCGACCGCGGCGGCCTCGACCAGCCAGGCGTGCGCCCCGGACCCCAACGCCAGGAACGCCTTCTCGGCTGGGGTGACCGCCCGCGGGGTCGGGGTGCGGGGCCCGCCGTCGGGGTTCTGCGGGTGGCCGGGGTAGTGGCCCAGGTCGATCTGGGGCCGACCCGGGGTGGACAGGGCGTGCCGGGCGACTTCGACCAGCCCGACCGCGCCCTGTCCGGCTGCCCAGGGCGGCGGGACGGGCAGGGCGTTCAGGTCTGCGACCACCACCAGTTCGTCGCCGTCGGCGCGCACCCACACCTCCGCGCCGACCAGGCCGGGTGGGGTGGAGTAGCGCACCGACCCGAACCGGACCGTCTGATCGGTGCCCACCGACCGGGTCGTGCCCAGCGCGAGGGTGTGCGGGTCTGCGGGCAGCGGGTGCAGGCGGGTGCGTTCGACGTCCAGCGATGACGACGGGGTCCGGGCGGTCTCGCGGTGCACCCGGGTGTTGACGTGCTCGCAGAACCCCGCGCACGCCGTGGCGAGCTCGGCGAACGACCGGTAGGCCGGGCGCAGGTTCGCCTCGGTCGGGACCAGGTCGGCCTTGGCGATCCGGACGGTGGCCTCCGACCCGCCCTTGGACTCGGGGTCGAACGGGACACACGTGTGCACGGCCATCCCGTAGTGCCGGCCCGCCGCGACGATGTCCGGGTGCCGCACCGGGATCCCGGCGACGTGCTCGACGGTCACCGTCTTCTCGTTGTCCGTCAACGCGTACGTCGGCGCCCCACCCAGGCGCCGCAGGGTGGTGTCCAGGCACGCGATCAGCGTCGGCAGGGTGCGGTCCCAGGTCGGGATCACCACCCGGAACCGGGACCAGGCCAGCCACGCGCAGAACAGCAGCGTTCCCCTCAGCGCGCCGTCCGCCCCGGGCACCCGCGGCCCGTACCCCCAGTCGAACTGCAGCCACAGGCCCGGCTCGCTGATCCACGGCCGATACGTGCGCCGGTGCCCAGCCCGCCACCGCGCCTTCGCCTCGTGCACGGCCCGGCGGGTGGTCCGCTCGTCCCCGGCGAACCCCAGCACCACCAGCCGCTCATGGACCTTGTCCGCCCGAACCCCCGCCTGCGAGCGGTCCACCCACTCCTCGACCTTGTCCAGGAACGGATCGATCAACCGCTCCCGCCGCCCCGGCCCACCCACCGGGGCCCCCGCGTCCCGCGCGGCGACATACGACCGGACCGTCTTCGCGTCCACCCCCGCCAACCGGGCCGCCGAGTGCGCGCAGCCCGTGGCGTCGAACGCCTCCAGAATCTCCATGATCTCCCTGTCAGACTTCTTCAACGGTCCCTCCGGACGGTGGCTCACACGAGGTGGTCAGAGACCTCGCAGCCAACCGCCGGAGGGATCACTACATCGGGACCGACACGACCCGTCACCAGGGCCGCAGACAGGGAGATCAGCTGTCCGCAGGAAGGGAGATCACCTGTCCGCCCACGAGGAGGTTGCCATGTCCGCTCTCACTCTGGCGGCTCCTGGCCCTGACGTTCGACACGCCGTTCTCCGTCCAGAGATTCCCAGCCTTCGACAAGCCGGAAATCTAGACACGAGACGGCGTGTCACCACGTCAGCGCGCCGAACCCACCCACGGATGCGTCAGTAGAGCCAGATTTGGCACGCGCTGGCCCTGCGGCACTTCACACAAAGCCCCGGCCTTGGTGGTCAGGCAGGGGACGTTTCGCCCACTCCCACCGGGACCTTGGCATCCCGGACAAGGCGATCGAGTACGGCCGCGTCGCCGTCTACGACGCTGACCCGCTGTATGCCCGGAGCATCTCGTTCTGCTAATGCGTCCTCGCGGCGGGGCATCTCGGGGCCGGCGACATCGAACAAGGCCCGGCTCTGGGCGCGGCCGGCGTTGTCGCGGCTGCGAACTACGGTCCGTTCGGGCTCGGGCCTAGGTGCAGGACCTCCTCGGTCGGCTGGCTCCGGTCATGGATCATGCTCAGGTCGCGGAGTTCGTGCGTCGGGCGGGTGGGTCGCCTCCTCCGAGCCTTCGTGAGCGCTAGCCGCATCCCATCCTTACAGCCAGCGATCGGCGCCCTTCCCGCTGGCGAAGATGATGTTGGGAATGGAGGAGCCGTCCTTTTCCACCAGAAACGGACACCGGGCCGCTCCACTTCGGGTACTACTGACCTCGGCTATTCATGAGGCGGCCGGAGTAGCTTGATCGACAATGAGGAAAGGTGCCCTGACCTGCGATAATAGGACTTGCTGAGGGTCCAAAACCGCGGGAAGAGGAGCACCTTTCCGGTGTCACAGCGTACGGGATGGGCCCGCGATCTGCGGGTGCGGGTGGCGGGCAAGGGCGTGGTCTCGCACGTGGGGTCGGCGCTGCTGCGTCTGCTCGGCGACCAGGTCGGGCTGACCACCGCGTTATCGAAGGCGTTGACGGTGCGCGGGTTCCACCCGGACATCGACCGTGGCCGGCTGCTGGCCGATCTGGCGGTGGCGGTCGCCGACGGCGCGACCACGATCGATGATCTGAAGGCGCTGCGCGACCAGGGCGACCTGTTCGGGCGGGTGGCCTCCACCCCGACCGCGTGGCGGAGCCTGGGCGAGATCGGCGCCGTGCAGTTGGCCCGGATCGACCGGGCACGCGCCAAGACCCGTGCTCACGTCTGGAAGCAGGTCGCAGCCCGGCACGGGGGAATCCCTTCCGCGCGAACGTGTTACGGCGATCTCGGCAAGACCATCGTGATCCGCCTGGACGCCTCGATCGTGATCGCCCATTCCGACAAGGTCGGCGCCCGGGGCACTTTCAAGGGGACGTACGGGCACCACCCGCTCCTGGCCGTGTGTGACAACACCGGTGAGCTGCTCGTGGTCATGCTCCGGGAGGGCAACGCCGGCTCGAACACCGGCAGCGACCACGTGAAGGTCCTGGACACCGCGATCGCCCAGATCCCCGCCCAGTACCGGCGGGACCTACTGGTCACCATCGACGGCGCCGGCGCCGGCCACCAGATCGTGGACCACCTGTCCGCGTTGAACGCCCGCCGCGGTCACAAGGTGCACTACTCGATCGGGTTCGACCTGGACGAACGCGCCCGCCAAGCGATCAGCCGTCTGCCCGCCAAGGTCTGGGAACCGGCGCTGGACGCCGACGGCAAACCCCGCGCCGACGCGCACGTCGCCGAGCTGACCGGCCTGCTGCGTGAGTCGGTCGACGGGGACAAGCTGGCCGACTGGCCACCCGATCTGCGGGTCATCGTGCGCCGTGAACCGATTCCCGCCGGGATGCAGGTCTCCTTGTTCGAACAGCACGACGGCTACCGCTACCAGGTCACCGCCACCAACACCCCGGGCGGGCAGTTGCAGCGGCTGGAGGCCCGCCACCGTGTCCACGCCCGCGTCGAGGATGGTGTCCGCACCGCCAAGGCCACCGGGCTTCGTAGGCTCCCGAGCAAGTCCTGGGGGATCAACGAGGCCTGGTGCCAGGTCGTCGCCCTGGCCACCGACCTGCTCGCCTGGCTACGCCACCTCACCCTGGACGGCGACCTCGCCCGCGCCGAACCCAAGACCCTGCGCTACCGGCTCCTGCACACCGCCGCCCGGATCACCCACGGCCAACGCCTGCGCTGGCTGAACATCCCACCCACCTGGCCCTGGGCCGACCAACTGGCCACCGCGTTCACCCGGGTCCAAGCCCTCCCGGCGCCGACCTGACCTGCAGCGCCACCACCCCCTCAACCCCAGGAAGGAGACACCGAACCGGCCCGTGGAACCGGCGCCCGGCGCGACCGCCGGCACTACCGGCTACCCACCCGCCGAAACCAAGATCCACACGGCCGTCAGCCGACCCCGTCAGCCAACGACGTCACGCCCGCGAAAAATCGAGGCTGATACTGCTGACCAGGATGATCGATACCTAGGGATGAAGAGCCATGAGACGAGAATGGCTAACCGCGGCGGCGCTCGTGATAGCCATCGGCGTCATCGCGGCTTCGTCTGTCCTCGCACTCCAAGAACGGTAGACGATTCGAGATACGCGTGCGCTCTGGCATCTAGCAAAACCGACAACGTCTCCTTGCAGAAGCAACTCGATAAGACGGCCGAGTCCTCCTGGGAGCAGATCCAGAACCTCGACCAACAGATCCAAGGAGCAGCGACCGACCCGGCCGTGTTCTGGGCACGCAGCGGATCATCATGCTGCGCGGTATTCCCGCTGACGACGCCGTCGCTGCGCTTACCGAGAACCATCGTTCCCGGCCAGACCACAGTCTCGCTGCCGGGCGACTGGTCGGACGAGTGCGAACGGCTCAACGTCTAACGTGCGAGAGAGAGAACGAGAGAGATGACAGATCAGGATCCATACCGGCACTGGGACGGACATCAGTGGCTCCGCTGGGACGGACAGGCGTGGGTACCCGAGCAGCAAACGATGGGCCTCCCGCAGCCACGACAGGGGAATTGGTTCCGCCGCCACAAGATTGTCACCGGAGTCCTGGCCGCCTTCGCCCTGTTCATGACCATTGGGATCATTGGCAACGCCGTGGACCCGGTGAAGACCAAGTCGGTCGCCAGCAGCAGCACGACTCCGACGACGGCTCGTAGCACACCCCCGACTCCCACCGCGGCCTCCACCACCACAGCCGTAGCCGTCGCAACGACGGCAACGACGACTACACGACGTGCGGTCACGACCGCACCGACCACTCGGACGACCACGACCCGGCCGAAGACCGCGACCACCAAGCCGAAGCCCACGACCACCAAACCCAAGCCCAGCGTCCGAGTGTTCGCCAACTGTGCCGACATGAACGCGGTCTACCCCCACGGCGTGGGGCGGTCCGGAGCGGTGGATCACACGTCCGGGACACCAGTGACCAACTTCTACGTCAACACCGCCCTCTATAACGCGAACACCGCTCGGGACCGTGACGGGGACGGCATCGCCTGCGAACGTCACTAAGGAAGAGGACCTGAAGCTCCTCGGAGCGGCTTCCGGGCCCCGCTACAGGATCCGCTCGTGGTCGGCGCCTCCCCGGCCCCGTGTCACCTGGCATCTGTAGGCAGGCTCGAAGGATCCGTTGCGGACGTACAGGTCATAGGCTCGATCGCCACCGGCCTCCATCCAACAGGTCCCTAAGGAGAGCCTGTTGCCTCGTGTCAATAGGTCCGCGTGGGTCTGTTCGTTGCCTCATGTAGAAGGTCCGCGAGGGTGGTCCTTGATCGCTGGCGGTCAGCGTGCTGGTCGCAGAGCTGCTGGCTGGGTGACCACGGGCTTGGTGGCGGGCTGGTTCTTGGCGGTGGCCAGGGTCAGCAGCTCGCCGCACAGGGCCTGGATCTGGCGCTGGACGGCGGCGGGGTTGAACGAGGCGTGCTGGGCGTCCAGCCGCCGGCGACGCAGCGGCTTGACCGCCGGATGGGCCACGGCCCGGGCGTAGGGGGTGCGAGCCGGGTCGTACCGCTTGGTGACCTTGGCGCCGTCGCGGACCTTGGAGATCAGCTTCTGCTGGGGGTAGAAGTGGTTGCCGATCAGGGACTGCAGGGCCCAGATCTGGTTGAGCAGTTCCAGCTCGCCGGGGGTGTCGTAGCGCAGGTAGCCGACCAGTTGCCGGACGGTGGTCCAGTTCTTCTGTTCCACGTGCGCGCCGTCGTTGCTGTGCCCAGATCGGGATCGGGTGAACTTCAGATTGTTGTTGCGGCAGAACGCGAACAGGGCCTGGTTGATGAACTCGCTGCCGTTGTCGGCGTCAATGCCGCGGATCGGGAACGGCAGGTGGGTGACCACATCCGTCAACGCCGCCAGGACCCCGGCCTGCCGCTTGTCGGCCACGGTCCGGTTCTCCGTCCAGCCGGTGGCGATGTCGGTCACGGTCAGGGTGAAGGCGAACCGCCCAGCCGGGTTGCCGCCCTCGTCGTGGTCGGCCCAGGTCCGCATCGCGATCTTCGACTTCAGGATCGACCCCGGCTTGGTGTGCGACCGCCCGTGGGGCAGCATCTTGGCCCGGGCGCCCGCGAGCTTCCGGTCGATGGTGGCCGCCGACATCCCGGCCAGCAGGTCGGCCTTCGCGTCGTCGAGGTCCAGTTCGCCGTGGCGGCCCATGGGCTGCGCCCTCGTCGCGACGTGGTCGACCTCGAGACAGCCGGGCGTCGACCAGATCGTGGTCAACCCTGGCTGCATGTCGCGGCAGTGCCTCGTCGGTGCCCGTCTGTCGATCATGCAGTCGGGGGCCACTAGGCGTCTGACCTGGCCGGATAGCGGAGCGTATCCAGTCCTGGAAATCAGGCATGCGGTGAGCACCGCTCGCCGCGCGGTGACCTCGAATCCTTCCCGCTTCGCATCCCAGCGGGCGGCACCGCAGATCAACGCCCCTACCTCTGCAACAGGCATGTAGGGACGCGGCGTCGAAGCGCCGTGGCGTGGGGCGAGTCGGCGGTCATCTCGCTCCACGAACTGCACCACGATCGCCAAGACGAGCTAGGAGGGCGATTACAAAAGGTCATACACACTGGTCAGACGGGGCGCCCCCGGCAGGATTCGAACCTGCGCCACCGCCTCCGGAGGGCGGTGCTCTATCCCCTGAGCTACGGGGGCTCGGGACCGGTCGACGATATCAGGCCGGGCGGTCGGGGCTGAACCCGGTTGTGGCCGCCTCGCCGGCGGCGTGTCGCAGCTCCTGCTCGAGCAGCACGTCGAGGTAGCAGGCGGCCTCGGCGGCGGCGGCCTCGCCGTCACCGGCGGCGATCGCGTCGATCAGTGCGACGTGCTCGGCCGGGTCCTGCCCCCGCCCGGAGGCGGCGTTGGTGCGGACGTTGTCATGCATGGCGTCCAGGAAGTGCTCGTACAGGTCGGTGAGCACCGGGTTGTGGGCGGCCTGCCCGATGGCGCGGTGCAGGGCCACGTCCATGCCCACCACCCCGTCGAGGTCGTTGCGCCGGGCGGCCTCGTTCCGGCGGGCCAGCAGGTCGCGCATCAGGGCGACGTCCTGCGGGGTGTGCCGCTGCGCGGCGAGCCGGGCGGCGCCCACCTCGAGGGTGCGGCGCACCTCCAGCACGTGCAGTTGGTGCGCGCCGGCCACCCGCCGGCTGACCGCGCCGGCGAGCTCGCTGGCGGCGAGCACGTACGTGCCGGAGCCCTGCCGTCGCTCGAGCAGGCCCGAGTGCACCAGCGACTGGACGGCCTCGCGAACGGTGTTCCGGCTGGTGCCGGTGAGCTGGGCGAGTTCGGCCTCGGTCGGGATCCGGCTGCCGATGGGCCAGCCTCCGCGGGTGATCTGGTCCCGGACCTGGTCGATCACCTGGCCGATGAGGCCGGTGCGCCGCGCGGTCCGCAGCGACGAGTGGTCCGCCTCGTCACCGACAGTCATCATCCCATCATCCTATCTGCTGCCCGTTCCCCGGGTAACCTTCGCCGGTGGACGTCGGGCACGCACACCCTGGCACGCAGACGCGCACCCGGGCGCCTGCAGGGCTGGTGCTGCTGGCGATCATCCTCCTCGCCGTCAACCTGCGGGCCGCGGTCACCGGCCTGTCCCCGCTGTTGCCGCGGGTCAGCGCGGGCACCGGGCTCAGCTCGGCCGAGGCCGGTCTGCTCGGCGCGCTGCCGCCCTTCTGCTTCGCCCTGTCCGCCCTGGCCGGCCCGCGGGTGCTGCGCCGGCTGCCGGCCGAGCGGGTGGTGCTGGTCGCCCTTGCCCTGGCCTGCCTCGGGCAGCTGGCCCGGCCGTGGGCGCCGGGCCCGCTCACGTTCCTCGGCTTCTCGGTGCTCGCCCTGCTCGGCATGGGCACGGGCAACGTCGTGCTGCCGGTGCTGGTCAAGGCGTGGTTCCCGCACCGGATCGGGCAGGTCACCGCGCTGTACGTGACCGCCGTGACGCTCGGCACGGCCGTCCCGCCGCTGCTGGCGGTGCCGGTTGCCGACGCGGTCGCGGGCGGCGCCGGCTCGGCCGTCCTCGGCTGGCGGGTCGCGCTCGCCTGGTGGGGGGCCTTCGCGGGGCTGGTGCTGCTGCCCTGGGTGCTCCCCGCGCTGCACCCACGGGCCACCCCGCCCCCGCGTGCCACTCCGGCCCTGCCTGCCACTCCGGCCCTGCCTGCCACTCCCGCCCGGCTCGGGCCCGCCGTCGGGGTGCACCAGCGGCTCCCGGTGCACCGCAGCGCCACCGCCTGGGGCGTCCTGCTGGTGTTCGGGGTGACGTCCCTGAACACCTACTCGCTGTTCGCCTGGCTCCCGGTGCGGCTGGTCGACGCGGGCCTGGGCGAACAGGCGGCCGGCACCGCGCTCGCCACCCTCGCCGGGTTCGGCGTGCCGGCCTCGCTGGCCGTCCCGATGCTCGCCGCCCGACTGCGACGGCAGTTCCCGCTCGTCACCACCTTCGCCGCCTGCCTGGTCACCGGGTACGCGGGCCTGCTGCTGGCGCCCACCCACGCCACCCTGGTGTGGGCCCTGGTCTGCGGGGTGGGCACCTCGGGCTTCCCGCTGGCGCTCACGCTGGTCGGGCTGCGCACCCGCTCACCTGCCAGCGCCGGCGCGCTGTCGGGGTTCGCCCAGGGGTACGGCTACCTCGGCGCGGGCCTCGGCCCGCTCGGGGTCGGGGCGCTGCACCAGCTCACCGGCGGCTGGACGGCTCCGTTCCTCGCCCTCGACGCGACGATCGTGCTGCTCGTGCTCGGCGGCTGGTTGGCCGGGCGCCCGCGCACGGTCGAGGACGACCTCGGAATCCCGCTCGCGCGTCCCGATACCCTGAGACGGTGACCCCCACCGAGCTGTCCGACGCCGTTCGGGCCTGCCTGCTGGCCGCCGTAGCCGCCGGCGATCTCGCTGTCACCGTGCCCGCCGAGATCCGGGTGGAGCGACCGAGGCAGCGTGAGCACGGGGACTGGGCCACGAACATCGCGCTGCAGCTGGCCAAGCAGGCGGGGCGCCCGCCGCGCGAGGTCGCCACCCTGCTGGCCACCCGGCTGGGCGAGGTGCCCGGGGTGAAGAGCGTCGACGTCGCCGGGCCCGGGTTCCTGAACATCATGCTGGACGCCGCAGCGGCGGGCGAGCTGGCCCGCACCATCGTCGAGGCGGGGCCCGCCTACGGCCACAGCGAGACCGGCTCCGGGCACCGGGTCAACCTCGAGTTCGTCTCCGCCAACCCCACCGGCCCGGTCCACATCGGCGGTGCCCGCTGGGCCGCGGTCGGCGACAGCCTGGCCCGGATCCTGCAGGCGACCGGTGCCGAGGTCACCCGCGAGTACTACTTCAACGACCACGGCGCGCAGATCGACCGGTTCGCCCGGTCCCTGCTGGCCCGGCCCGGGGCCAGCAGCCGCCCGAGGACGGCTACGGCGGGGACTACATCGAGGACATCGCCACCCGGGTGCTCGCCCTGACCGCCGCGCAGGGCGGGCCCGACCCGCTCGGGCTGCCCGACGAGCAGGCCCAGGAGGCGTTCCGGGCCTACGGCGTCGAGCTGATGTTCGACGAGATCAAGGCGTCCCTGCACGACTTCGGGGTGGACTTCGACGTCTACTTCCACGAGAACTCGCTGCACGACTCCGGCGCCGTCGAGCGGGCCGTCGACCCGGCTGCGCGAGCTCGGCCACGTCTACGACGCCGACGGGGCGACGTGGCTGCGCACCACCGACTTCGGCGACGACAAGGACCGGGTGATCATCAAGAGCGACGGCGAGGCGGCCTACATCGCCGCCGACCTCGCCTACTACCTCGACAAGCGCGAGCGGGGCTTCGACCGCGTGGTGATCATGCTCGGGGCCGACCACCACGGCTACATCGGCCGGATGATGGCGATGTGCGCCGCGTTCGGCGACACCCCGCACGAGAACCTCGAGATCCTCATCGGCCAGATGGTCAACCTGGTCTACGGCGGGCAGCCGGTGCGGATGAGCAAGCGGGCCGGCACCGTCGTCACCCTGGAGGACCTGGTGGACGCCGTCGGGGTGGACGCTGCCCGGTACGCGCTGGCCCGCTCCTCGGTCGACTCCCCGATCGACATCGACCTCGACCTGCTCACCCGGCGCAGCAACGACAACCCGGTGTTCTACGTGCAGTACGCCCACGCCCGGATCGCGGGCATCATCCGGAACGCCGCCGAGGTGGCGGGCCTGGTGCTGGACGGGCCCGGCTTCGACCCGGCGCTGCTCGTGCACGAGACGGAATCGGTGCTGCTCGCCGCGCTCGGGGAGTTCCCCCGGGTGGTGGCCCACGCCGGCGAGCTGCGCGAGCCGCACCGGGTGGCGCGCTACCTCGAGGAGCTGGCCGGCCACTTCCACAAGTGGTACGACGCCTGCCGGGTCATCCCGCTGGGCGGCGACCCGGTCACCGACGTCCACCGCGCCCGGCTGTGGCTGGGCGAGGCCACCCGCACGGTGCATCGCCAACGGCCTCGGCCTGCTCGGCGTGTCCGCCCCGGAACGGATGTAGGCCCTCGGATGGGTGCTCACGAGGCCGGCGCACTGCACGCGCCGGGGTACGGCGGTGTCGCCAGCGTCCCGGGGTGGCTGCGGCCGCCGGGCGACGTCAATGCGCTGCTGCCCGCGATCTGGGCGGGTTCCGTGCATCGCGGTGGCGACGGCTGCCTGGTGGTGGGCGGGGTGGACGTGCGCGATCTTGCCGCGGAGTTCGGCACCCCGCCTACGTGCTGGACGAGGCCGACTTCCGCGGCCGGATCGCCGCCTTCCGCGACGCCTTCCGCGACGCCTTCGCCGACCTCTGCGGCGGCGCGGACGTCTACTACGCGGGCAAGGCGTTCCTGTGCACCGCCGTCGCCCGCTGGGTGGCCGACGACGGGGTCGCGGCTGGAGACCTGTCTCCGGCGGGGAGCTCGCGGTGGCGCTGCGCGGCGGGGTGCCCGCGGACCGGTTGGCGCTGCACGGCAACAACAAGTCCGACGCCGAGCTCGAGCGCGCGCTGCGGGCCGGTATCGGCCGCATCGTGGTGGACTCGCTGGAGGAGATCGACCGGATCGCCGCCATCGCCGCCGGGCTCGGCGTCACCGCCCGGGTGCTGTTGCGGGTCACCGTGGGGGTGGAGGCGCACACCCACGAGTACATCGCCACCGCGCACGAGGACCAGAAGTTCGGGCTGTCGCTGTCCGGCGGGCACGCGGCCGAGGCCGTGCGCCGGGTGCTGGCCCTCCCGAGCTGCGGCTGATGGGCCTGCACTCGCACATCGGCTCGCAGATCTTCGACACCTCGGGGTTCGAGATCTCCGCCCGCCGGCTGCTCGGGCTGCACGCCGAGGTGCAGCGTGAGCACGGCGTGGAGTTGCCCGAGATCGACCTCGGTGGCGGCTTCGGCATCGCCTACACCAGCGAGCACGACCCCCTCGACCCGAAGTCGCTCGCGGACGGGCTGGCCGAGATCGTCCGGCGCGAGTGCGGCGCGCTGGGCATCGCGGTGCCGCGGGTGTCGGTCGAGCCCGGGCGGGCGATCGCCGGGCCGAGCACCTTCACCCTGTACACCGTCGGCACGCTCAAGGACGTCGCGCTCGACCACGGCCTGACCCGTCGCTACGTCGCGGTGGACGGCGGGATGAGCGACAACATCCGCACCGCGCTGTACGACGCCGACTACTCCTGCACGCTCGCCTCGCGGGCCTCCACCGCCGCCCCGACGTTGTCGCGGGTGGTGGGCAAGCACTGCGAGAGTGGCGACATCGTGGTCAAGGACGAGTTCCTCCCGTGCGACATCGCCGCGGGTGACCTGCTCGCCGTCCCCGGTACGGGGGCCTACTGCCGGAGCATGGCCAGCCAGTACAACCACGTGCCGCGCCCGCCGGTGGTCGCGGTCCGGGACGGCGCGGCCCGGCTGCTGCTGCGCCGGGAGACCGAGGAGGACCTGCTCGCGCTCGACGTGGGCTGAGCAGGGTGCCGGGGGACCGGGCCGGCGGCGCGGCGCAGGGCCGGGCGGCACGGGCCGGTCGTCCGGATGGTGAGATGGAGCGACCGCGGGGGAGCGCGATGTGGGACACAGGTCCGAGCGGGGGCGGGGCCCCGCCGGGCCCCGGATCGAGCCGCGGAGCTCGCCGCCGTCCAGATCGGAGAGGAGCCGGACGTGGAGCCGCTGAAGCCGCACCCGCCGCGACCTGAGCCGCTGCGCGTGGCCCTGCTGGGCTGCGGGGTGGTCGGGACCGAGGTGGCCCGGCTGATCACGGCGCACGCGGGCGAGCTCGCCCAGCGGGTGGGGGCACCGCTCGAGCTGGTCGGGATCGCCGTCCGCCGGCTGGGCCGCGCCCGCGACCTCGATGTCGACCCGGCACTGTTCACCACCGACGCCCACGAGCTGGTCAAGCGCGCCGACATCGTGATCGAGGTGATCGGCGGGATCGAGCCCGCCCGCACCCTGCTGCTCGAGGCGATGGCCGCGGGCGCGGGCGTGGTCACCGCCAACAAGGCCCTGCTCGCCGAGGACGGCCCGACGCTGTACGCCGCGGCGGCCGAGCACGGCGTGGACCTGTACTTCGAGGCCGCCGTCGCCGGTGCCATCCCGCTGCTGCGCCCGCTGCGCGAGTCGCTGGCCGGGGACCGGGTGAGGCGGGTGCTCGGCATCGTCAACGGCACCACCAACTACGTGCTCGACAAGATGGACGCCGCCGGGCTCGGGTTCGCCGAGGCGGTGTCCCAGGCCCAGGCCCTCGGGTACGCCGAGGCCGACCCGACCGCCGACGTCGAAGGGTTCGACGCCGCCGCGAAGGCCGCCATCCTCGCCTCGCTGGCCTTCCACACCCGGGTGCGGGCCGCCGACGTGCACCGGGAGGGCATCACCTCGGTCACCGCGGCGGACGTCGCGGCGGCCCGCCAGCTGGGGTCGGTGGTCAAGCTGCTGGCGATCTGCGAGCGGACCAGGGACGCGGACGGCGGCGAGGGGGTGTCGGTGCGGGTGCACCCGGCGATGATCCCGGTGGCGCACCCGCTGGCCGGCGTCGGGGAGGCGTTCAACGCGGTGTTCGTCGAGGCCGAGGCCGCCGGCGAGCTGATGTTCTACGGCCGCGGCGCGGGCGGGCAGCCCACCGCGAGCGCGGTGCTGGGGGACGTCATCGGGCTGGCCCGCAACCGCGTCCAGGGCGGCCGCGGCCCGGGCGAGAGCGCCTACGCCGACCTGCCGATCCGGGCGATGGGCGAGGTGCCCACCCGCTACCACATCAGCCTCGACGTCGCCGATCGGCCGGGCGTGCTGGCCCAGGTCGCCCAGGTCTTCGCCGAGCACGGGGTGTCGATCGAGACCGTCCGGCAGCAGCAGCTGCCCGCCAGGGACGGCGACCCGGTCGCCGACGGGCGGGCCGCGCTGGTGGTGGTGACCCACACGGCGGTGGACGCGGCGCTGGCCGCGACGGTGGAGTCGCTGGCCGGGCTCGACGGCGTCGAGGCCGTGGTCAGCGTGATGCGGGTGGAAGGAGAGCGCTGATGGCCCACCAGTGGCGCGGGGTGATCGAGGAGTACCGGGACCGGCTGCCGGTCGGCGCGCGCACCCCCGTGGTGACCCTGCGGGAGGGGGGGACGCCGCTGGTGCGGGCGCGCACCCTCTCGGAGCGGACGGGCTGCGAGGTGTGGCTGAAGGTCGAGGGGGTCAACCCGACCGGGTCCTTCAAGGACCGCGGGATGACGATGGCCATCTCCAAGGCCGCGGAGGCCGGGGCGAAGGTGGTCATCTGCGCCTCCACCGGCAACACCTCGGCGTCGGCCGCCGCCTACGCGGCCGCCGCGGGGATGACCTGCGCGGTGCTGGTCCCCGACGGCAAGATCGCGATGGGGAAGCTCAGCCAGGCCGTGGCCCACGGCGCCAGGCTGCTGCAGGTGGAGGGCAACTTCGACGACTGCCTGACGCTGGCCCGCAAGCTGGCGGACGCCTACCCGGTCGAGCTGGTGAACTCGGTGAACCCGGCCCGGATCGAGGGGCAGAAGACGGCTGCCTTCGAGATCGTCGACTTCCTCGGCGACGCGCCGGACATCCACTGCCTGCCGGTGGGCAACGCCGGGAACATCACCGCCTACTGGCGGGGGTACGTGGAGTACTCGGCGTCGGGCGAGGGTGCCGCCCTGGCGGCGTCGGGGGCGGCCGGCCCCGCGACGCGCCGTCCGCGGATGTGGGGCTTCCAGGCGGCGGGGGCGGCGCCGATCGTGCTCGGTCACCCGGTGGACCACCCCGAGACCATCGCCACCGCGATCCGGATCGGCAACCCGGCGTCGTGGCAGCAGGCGGTCGCCGCGCGGGACGAGTCCGGCGGGCTGATCGATGCGGTGACCGACGAGCAGATCCTGGCCGCGCACCGGCTGTTGGCGGCGGCCGAGGGCATGTTCGTCGAGCCGGCCTCGGCGGCCTCGGTCGCGGGCCTGCTCGCCGGCCACGCCGCGGGCCTGCTCGATCCGGGCCAGCTGGTGGTCTGCACCGTGACCGGGCACGGCCTGAAGGACCCGCAGTGGGCGCTGCGCGGACCAGACGGCGAGCCGGTGCAGCCGCAGCGGATCAGCATCGACGCGCTGTCGGCCGCCCGCGCGCTCGGGTTGGAGGCATGACCTCGCCGCCGGGGGCCAGCAGCACCGCCGGCGCTCAGGTCCTCACCGGCGTCCGGGTGAGCGTGCGGGTGCCGGCCACCAGCGCCAACCTGGGGCCGGGGTTCGACTGCCTCGGCCTGGCGCTCGGCCTGTACGACGTCGTGGAGGTGGAGGCCACCGCGGGGGGCGTCGAGGTGTGCGTGTCCGGAGAGGGCGCGGACGCCGTTCCCCGGGACGAGAGTCACCTGGTCGTGCGGGCGCTGCGGGCCGGCCTGGCCCGCGCGGGGGCCGCCCAACCAGGGTTGCGGCTGTCGTGCGTGAACGCGGTGCCGCACGGGCGGGGGCTCGGTTCCTCGGCCGCGGCGGTGGTGGCGGGGCTGGTGGCGGCGCGCGGGCTGCTCGCCCGGCCGGCCCCGCTCGACGAGGCGGCGGTGCTGGCAGCGGCGACCCGTTTCGAGGGACACCCCGACAACGCCGCTGCTGCCCTGCTCGGCGGCCTCACGGTGTCGTGGACGGAACCGGGGGACGACCCGGGCCCGGTGGCCGGTTCCGGGTCGGAGGGCGACCCGGGGGTGGCGCGCGCGGTGCGGCTGCCACTGCACCCGCAGCTGCGGGTGGTGGTGTGCGTGCCCGAGGTGGAGCTCGCCACCCGCACGGCGCGGGCGATGCTGCCGACACAGGTGGCGCACGGTGACGCTGCCTTCAACGCCGGCCGCAGCGCGCTGCTGGTGCACGCGCTGACGGCGCGGCCGGAGTTGCTGCCGGCGGCCACGCAGGACCGGCTGCACCAGCAGCAGCGGGCTTCGGCGATGCCGCGCACCGCCGAGCTCGTGGCGGCGCTGCGGGCGGCGGGAGGGGCGGCGGTGGTCTCGGGAGCCGGGCCGAGCGTGCTCGTGCTGGGGGTGGGAGGCGGGCCGGCGTCCCTGGTCCGCGACGTCCTCGGGGCGAGGCCGGCCGGCTGGCGCATCGTGTCACCAGAGATCGACACTTTAGGTGCTCACTTGACTACGGAGGGTGCCCAAGCAGGATGATCTGAGCGGCAGCCCGGGATGAGGGTCCCTTGCGCCGGGCAGGGAACACCCGCAGGGCGCGGCGTGTTGTGGGCAGCTGTCACCAGCGACACCCCCGGCAGCCTCTGCCCCTGTACCGTCGCCGGTGTTACAGTGTGTGCGCAACGCCATGGAGGCTCGGTTCCGAGCTCCTGTTGTTGCTCCAGCCGCGATCTCTTCGCCACCGACGTGTGTGCGCGCGGCAACTCGATGGTCCGGGCTACTCCGGACGCAACCCGCTGGCCGTGACTCCTACGATGCGGCCGACGAGGGGAAGGACCCTTAGTGACAGACACCAGCCAGGTCGCCGCTTCGGAATCGGCAGGCACCGAATCGCCGACATCCCTGCGTGGCAGCCTCGCCGCGATGCGGCTGACCGAGCTGCAGGCGGTCGCCGCTGAGCTCGGGATCAGCGGCACGGCTCGGATGCGGAAGTCCGACCTGCTCGATGCCATCCGGGCGCACCAGAACGGAGGCACCGGGCAGGCGCCGGTGCGGCGGGCGGCCGCCGCGGCAGGCCCGCCTCCGACCCGGGCGCGCAGCGGGGGCGACACGCCTCCCGCCGCCGCCGAGGCGAGCCCGGCCGCAGCGGGGGCGCCGTCAGCGGCCTCCGCCACGCAGGCGCCGGCCGCCGCGGCCCAGCAGTCGCCGCCCGAGCGGCAGCCCTTCACGCAGCAGCCCGCAACCCGTGAGCCCGCGCCGCAGGCCGAGCCGGCGGCGACGGCGGCCACCGGGGGCCAGCAGGCGCTCCCGATGGGCGACGATGCGACCCCACCCGCGAACGCAGCGGCCGCGGGCAACGCCAACGCCCCGGCCGACGCCCGCCGCGGCGAGCGTGACGGCGGCGATCGCCAGGGACGCCAGCACCGTGAGGGCGGACAGCGACGGGACGGCGGCCAGAGCCGTGAGGGCGGCGGCGACGGCCGCGACACCCGCGGCGGCAACGACAGCCGGGGTGGCAACGACGCCCGGGGTGGCAACGACACCCGGGGCGGCAACGACACCCGCGCTGGAAACGACCCCCGCGGTGGCAACGACCCCCGCGGTGGCAACGACAGCAGGGGCGGGGACGACGACGAGGACGGCGACGGCCGCGGTCGTCGCCGTCGCGGGCGCTACCGCGACCGCAAGCGTCGCGGCCGCGGCCCCGAGGGCACCACGGCCACCCCGGAGGAGCCGGAGGTCGGCGACGACGACGTGCTCGTCCCCGTCGCCGGGATCCTCGACGTGCTCGACAACTACGCCTTCCTGCGTACCTCCGGCTACCTGCCCGGGCCGAACGACGTCTACGTCTCGCTCGGTCAGGTGAAGAAGTACGGGCTGCGCAAGGGTGACGCCGTGGTCGGCGCCGTGCGCCAGCCGCGTGACGGCGAGCAGCAGCGGCAGAAGTTCAACGCCCTGGTGCGGATCGACGCCGTGAACGGCGCCGGACCGGACGAGTCCCGCGACCGGCCGGAGTTCGGCAAGCTCACCCCGCTGTACCCGCAGGAGCGGCTGCGGCTGGAGACCGACGCGAACCAGATCTCCACCCGGATCATCGACCTCGTCGCCCCGATCGGCAAGGGTCAGCGCGGACTGATCGTCTCGCCGCCGAAGGCGGGCAAGACCCTGATCCTGCAGGCGATCGCGAACGCGATCACCCGCAACAACCCGGAGTGCCACCTCATGGTCGTCCTCGTGGACGAGCGCCCTGAGGAGGTCACGGACATGCAGCGCACGGTCAAGGGCGAGGTCATCGCCTCGACCTTCGACCGCCCCGCGGACGACCACACCACCGTCGCCGAGCTCGCCATCGAGCGGGCCAAGCGGCTGGTGGAGCTGGGGCACGACGTGGTGGTGCTGCTCGACTCGATCACCCGCCTCGGCCGGGCCTACAACCTCGCGGCCCCGGCCAGCGGCCGGATCCTGTCCGGTGGGGTGGACTCCAGCGCGCTCTACCCGCCGAAGCGCTTCTTCGGCGCCGCCCGCAACATCGAGCACGGCGGCTCGCTGACCATCCTGGCCACCGCGCTGGTGGAGACCGGCTCGAAGATGGACGAGGTCATCTTCGAGGAGTTCAAGGGCACCGGGAACATGGAGCTGCGGCTCGGCCGCCAGCTCGCCGACAAGCGGATCTTCCCCGCCGTCGACGTGAATGCCTCGGGCACCCGCCGCGAGGAGATCCTCATGGCGAAGGACGAGCTCAGCGTCATCTGGAAGCTCCGCCGGGTGATGGGCGCGCTGGAGGCGCAGCAGGCGATCGAGCTGCTGCTGGACCGGGTGAAGCAGGCCCGGAGCAACATCGAGTTCCTCATGCAGGTGCAGAAGACGACGCCGGTGCCGGGGCGCGGCGACGACGACTGATCGCAGCGCGACGAAGGGGTGGGCGCGGCCGAGGCCGTGCCCACCCCTTCGTCGCGCTCACCCAACGCCGCGCTCAGGCCCCCGGTACCCCCCACCCGCGCAGGATCTCCCGCGCCCGGGACACCATCTCCGGCAGCTGGGTGGCTACCGCGGGGCTCAGCCCCCAGCCGGTGGTGAGGTCGACGGGGACCATGCCCACGGCGGCGAGCCGGGCGGGTCGGCACCCGGCCAGCTCCGCGGCCGCCAGGGCCTGCGAGACGCCGATCTGGTGGGCCGAGACGGTGAGCTGCCGGTTGGCCGGGACCTGCTCGCCGTGCAGCACCACCAGCTCGCCGGGCAGGGCGTCCTCGCGGGTGATGGCGTCGAGGATGAGCACCGCCGAACGACCCGCCAGCTCCGGCAGCAGCGCGATCCCCAGCGTGGAGCCGTCGCGCACGTCGACCCCCTCCAGCTGCAGCTGCTCGATCTCACGGGCGGCGACACACCCCAGCCCCTCGTCGGTGAACAACTCGTTGCCCACCCCGAGCACGAGGACGGGCTGCGGCAGGGGCCAGGCGCCGGTAGCGGCCATCGCCGCGGTCATCGCAGGTAGCGGCGGCGCCGGCGGTCGGCGTCGGCGCCGAGCTCGGCGTTGACCCGCTCGGTGGGCAGCTGCTTCCACCCGCCGACCATGGAGCTGATCTCCCCGCCGCGCTCGATCCGGTCGCTGAACGTCGCTGCGTACAGGTGCAGCACGACGAAGGCCCAGATCACCCACATGAGCAGGTGGTGGACCAGGCGCTGGGTGGGCGGGGTGACGTCACCCATCAGCCATCCCGTGAGCGTGTGCTGCCAGCCGTCCATGTTGTCGCTGGTCGCCATCAGCGAGATGCCGGTGAACGTCTGCGCCACCATCACCAGGAACACGCCGAGGTAGGACAGGCCCGCCATCGGGTTGTGGCCGACCACCTCGGCGGGCTCGGTGTCGAGGAACAGGTAGTAGCGCAACGAGCGGCGCAGCTGGGCCCGGCGGCCGGCGTGCGCCGGGATCAGCTGGTCCCAGCGGGCCCAGGGGTTGCCGGTGAAGGCGAGGAACACCCGGCCGACGAGCACCGCGACGAACACCCATGCCGTGACCAGGTGAACGGTGCGCATGATCGACATCAGGTTCCACCGGCCCGGAGGAACCACCGTCGGGTTGCCGATGTAGAAGCCGGTCACCGACAGCACCAGCACGCTGCCGGCGAGGGTCCAGTGCAGCGTGCGGATCCACGGCTGCCAGACCTTCACCGACGAGACGCACTCGGAGCTGACCACGACGTCGGGGTGGGTGGGAGGTCGGTGGGTGTTGCTGCTCACTGGACCTTCACCTCCGTCACGGGGTTCCCGTCGGCGTCCAGCACGTGGGCGGCGCAGGCCATGCACGGGTCGAAGGAGTGGATGGTGCGCAGGATCTCCAACGGCTGCTCGGGGTCGGCGAGCGGGGTGTCGACCAGGGCCGCCTCGTAGGCGCCGGGAGCGCCGGCGGCATCGCGCGGCCCGGCGTTCCAGGTGGTGGGGACGACCGCCTGGTAGTTGGCCACCTTGCCGCCGTCGATGACGACCCAGTGCGAGAGCCCGCCGCGGGGCGCCTCGTGGAAGCCGACCCCGCGGGCGCCGGCCGGCCAGGTGGCGGGGTCCCAGCGGGTGTCGTCGTGGATGCGCAGGTCACCGGAGGCGATGCTGGCCTGCAACTGGTCGAGCAGGGCGAGCGAGTGCTCGGCCATCACCACCGTCTCCAGGCCGCGGGCGAGCGTCCGCCCCAGGGTGGACAGCAGCGCCTGCGGCCCCGCCTTGAGCTGGTGCAGGGCGCCGTCGACGAGCTGGACGTAGCGGGGGCTGCGGCGGGCATAGCCGATCAGGACGCGGGCCAGCGGGCCGACCTCCACGGCGAGGCCGTCGTAGCGGGGCGACTTCAGCCACGAGTAGGCCGCCTCGACATCGAGGTGCTCGTAGGGGGGCGTCGGCCCGGTGTAGTGCGCGGTGGTCTCGCCCTGCCACGGCGCCAGCCCGGCGTCCTGACCGCCGGAGTAGCTGTACCACGAACGTGCGGCGAACTCGGCGATCTTCGCCGGGTCGACGGCCTCCACGTGGGCGAGGTCCTTGCCGCGGATCACGCCGGAGGGCAGCACGCCGTCGGTGATGACGCCGCCGCGGGGCTGGGGCCCGGCGTTGAAGTCGCCGAAGGACAGGAAGTTGCCCAACCCGGCGCCGATCCCGGTCCATTCCGGGTAGGCCGAGGCGATGGCGACCAGGTCGGGGATGTACGCCTGGTTGACGAAGTCGAGGCCGCGCTGGAGCAGGTCACGGATGGCGGCCATCCCCGAGTCGTTCAGGGCCGCCTGGCTGGTCGGGTCGATCGCGGTGGACATGCCGCCGACCAGGTAGGACTGCGGGTGCGGGTTCTTCCCGCCGAGGATCGCGTGGATCTTCACGTAGTCACGCTGGAAGTCCAGCGCGTCGAGGTAGTGCGAGACGGCCAGCAGGTTCACCTCGGGGGAGAGCCGGTATGCAGGGTGCCCCCAGTACCCGTTGGCGAAGGGGCCGAGGCGCCCGCCGGAGACGAAACTGGTCAGCCGGTCGCGGACCGAGGCCAGCTTGCTGCTGGAGGATCCCGGGTAGTCCGAGATCGACGCGGCGACGGCCGCGGCCTTGGCGGGGTCGCCCTTCAGCGCCGAGGTGACGTCGACCCAGTCCAGGGCGTGCAGGTGGTAGAAGTGCACGACGTGGTCGTGGACGTACTGGGTCGCCGCGATGAGGTCCCGCAGCAGCAGCGCGTTCGGCGGGGGAGTGATGTCCAGGGCGTCCTCGACGGCGCGCACGGAGGCCAGTGCGTGCACCGTGGTGCACACGCCGCAGATGCGCTGGGCGAAGTACCAGGCGTCGCGCGGGTCGCGCCCGGTGATGATCTGCTCCAGGCCCCGCCACATCGTGGCCGAGGACCACGCCTGCGCGACCTTCCCGCCCTCGACCTGCGCCTCGATGCGCAGATGCCCCTCGATCCGGGTGATCGGGTCGACAACGATCCTGCTCACGGTTCGTCCTTCGGGTCGGGGCCGGCGACGGCACTCCCTGCGGGGTCGGTCTCGGCGCGCTCGGCGGTGAAGTACCGCTTCTGCTGGATCACCTTGGCTACGCCGTGGGCACTGGCCCCGACGACGGTGGCGCCGAGCAGGCCGAGGCCGAGCTTGTCGGCGGTCAGGTCCCGCCCGGCGGCGTTCACGTGCGGCAGCCGGTCATAGATCGGCGTCATGGTGTCCCAGAAGCCGGGCTCGGAGCAGCCCACGCAGGGAGCCCCGACGCCGATCGGCCAGTTGGTGTGGCCGTTCCACTGCTGCACCGGGCAGTTATGGAAGGTGGAGGGCCCCTTGCAACCGAGCTTGTACAGGCACCACCCCTTGCGGTGGCCCTCGTCGCCGAAGGCGAGGGCGAAGTTGCCGGCGTCGAAGTGCCCGCGGCGGGGGCAGTTGTCATGGATGCGTTCCCCGTAGGCGAACAGCGGCCGTCCCTGGTCGTCGGTGGGCGGCAGGTGCTGGAACGTCAGGTAGTGCACCAACGTGGCGGTGATGTTGTCGACGTTCGCCGGGCAGCCGGGCAGGTTGATCGACCGGTACCCCCGAGACCACGTCGGCGACCCCGACCGCGCCGGTGGGGTTCGGGCGGGCCGCGGGCAGTCCCCCGGAGGCCGAGCAGGTGCCCACCGCGATGATGGCGACGGCGCCGCGGGCGGCCTCCTCCAGGCGCTGCCGCGCTGTCCTCCCGCCGATCACGCAGAAGGTGCCGTTGCCGCCGAGCGGGATCGAACCCTCGACCACGACGATGTGCCCGCCGGCGGCGACGGCGTCGGCGAGCGACTTCTCCGCCCGGGCGCCGGAGGCCGCCATGATCGTCTCGTGGTAGTCCAGCGAGACGGTGTTGAGGATGATGTCGCCGACGCCCGGGTTGCGGGCCCGCAGGAACGACTCGGTGTCACCGGTGCAGTCCTGGAACTCCAGCCAGACCAGCGTGGGCCGGACCGCCTTCTCCACCGCCGCCGCAACCTGCGGCGCGAACACCGGGGGGAGCGCGAGCACCGCGGTGATGCTCCCGGCCCACGACAGGAACGCACGCCGGCTCACCCCCGCGGAGGTGAGCAGCTGCCCCAACGTCGCCCCGGGCCCGGGGTGCACGGTGTCGCCACCCGTACCCCGCAGCGCCTCGGATCCCTCGTACGTCATGGATTCCTCCACCAGCTCGCCCTTCCCGTCGCACCGGCGTAGCTCCTCGGAAGTGTGCGCGGGGTCCGCGGATACCCCCGGGGCCATACGTCCTCGGGGGCCGTTCGCCACGACGAGGGGTGGAAGGGTGGCGCCGAGCGGCGCGGGGAGTGCCGCCCGCCGCCTCGTCGGCGTGACGTTCGGCACTCCCCACCGGCCTCTGGGTGACGGAGCGTGTCCGCCCGATCTCGTGGGGCACCGGCGACGGGAACAGCAGCCGCGGCGGCGGCGTTGTCGGATCCGCGTGTGCCGTCTGGCACACTGGATGGCGGTCTCCGGTTCACGTCGCCCGTCGGCGCTGACGACCCGGAGCAGGAGCCGAACGAGGAGCGACGATGAAGAGCGGGATTCACCCCGATTACGTGCTGACCGAGGTCACCTGCACCTGCGGCAACACGTTCACCACGCGGAGCACCGCCAAGAAGGGCACGATCCACGCGGACGTGTGCAGCCAGTGCCACCCCTTCTACACCGGCAAGCAGAAGATCATGGACACCGGTGGCCGGGTCGCCAAGTTCCAGCAGCGTTACGGCAAGAAGGCAGCGGGCAAGTAGGGCTCTGACGGCGCCGGCCGGGCAGCCCTCCCGTCGAGCGACGGGGGGCGGCCCGCCCGGCGCCTCACTTGCCCGGCGTCCCGCCGGGCAGGTCGACACGGGGGGGCCCTGCGTGCGGCCGGGCCACCCGCTCCGGGGGGCCGGTGGCCGCCGGGCCACCCGGGACGGAGGAACGGTGGCCGCCGGGCCACCCGGGACGGAGGAACGGGTGTCAGAGGCAGGAGCCGACGACGCGCTGGGCGCCGCCGTCGAGCCGTTGCTGGCCGAGCACGCCGTGCTCGAGCGGCAGCTGGCGGACCCCGCCGTGCACGCCGACCAGTCCAGAGCCCGGGCGCTCGGGCGACGCTACGCGGAGCTCACCGCCGTCGTGGAGTCCTACCAGGCCCTGCGCAGCGCCACCGACGACGTCGGCGCCGCGCGCGAGCTGGCCCTCGAGGACCCGGCGTTCGCGACCGAACTGGCCGTCCTGGAGCAGGCCGCCCAGGCCTCCCGCGACCACCTGCGCGGCCTGCTCGTCCCGCGCGACCCCGACGACGACCGCGACGTCATCGTCGAGATCATGGCCGGCGAGGGCGGCGAGGAGTCGGCCCTGTTCGCCGCGGACCTGCTGCGGATGTACCTGCGCTACGCCGAGCGGCAGGGGTGGCGCACCGAGGTGCTCGACGCCACCCACAGCGACCTCGGCGGCTACAAGGACGTCTCGGTGGCGGTGAAGGCGCGCGGCACCCCGGCGCCGGGTGAGGGCGTCTACGCGCGGCTGAAGTACGAGGGGGGCGTGCACCGCGTGCAGCGGGTGCCGGTGACCGAGTCGCAGGGGCGCATCCACACCTCCGCGGCGGGCGTGCTGGTGCTGCCCGAGGTCGAGGACGTCGAGGTCGACGATCGACCCCGACGACCTGCGCATCGACGTGTTCCGTTCCTCCGGCCCCGGCGGGCAGAGCGTGAACACCACCGACTCGGCGGTGCGGATCACGCACCTGCCGACGGGCATCGTGGTCTCGTGCCAGAACGAGAAGTCGCAGCTGCAGAACAAGGAGCAGGCGCTGCGGATCCTGCGCGCCCGGCTGCACGCCGCCGCCGTGGAACAGGCCGAGGCGCAGGCCGCCCGGACGCGCCGCTCCCAGGTGCGCACCGTCGACCGCTCCGAGCGCATCCGCACCTACAACTTCCCGGAGAACCGCATCGCCGACCACCGCACCGGGTACAAGGCCTACAACCTCGACCAGGTGCTCAACGGCGACCTCGACGCGCTGCTGCGCTCCTGCCTGGAGGCCGACGAGGCGAGCCGGCTGGCCGCCGAGCGGGTGCCGTGACGGCCTCGGCTCCGCAGCGGGAACCGCGCCCGCAGCGCGGGCCGGACCTCGGGCGCGCCGTCCGGGAGGCGACAGCACTGCTCGCGGAGGCCGGGGTGCCCAGCCCGCGGGCCGACGCCGAGTTGCTCGCGGCCCACGTGCTCGGGGTGGGGCGGGGTGAGTTGGCGGCGCGGGCCCTGGTCGGTGCCGCGCTGCCCGCCGACGCGGAGCAGCGCCTCGCCGGGCTGGTGGCACAGCGGGCGCAGCGGGTGCCGCTGCAGCACCTCACCGGGCGGGCCCCCTTCCGTGGCGGCGAGCTGCGGGTGGGACCGGGGGTCTTCGTCCCCCGCCCCGAGACCGAGGTCACCGCCGGCCTGGCGATCGCGGAGGCACAGCGCCGGGCGGGCCCGGCGGCACGGCCGGGCGGCGTGCTGGTGGTGGACCTGTGCACGGGATCGGGAGCCATCGCGCTGGCGGTGGCCGCCGAGGTGCCCTCCGCCCGGGTGCTGGCCGTCGAGCTGGAGCCGGAGGCATACGCCTGGGCCTGGGCGAACATCGAGGCGCGGGGCCTGGCCGACCGGGTCGAGCTGCGGCTCGGCAGCGCGGTCGACGCGCACACCGGGGTGCTCGCCGATCTCGCCGGCGGAGTGGACGTGGTGGTGGCCAACCCGCCCTACATCCCGCCCGGCGCCCGCCCGCTGGAGCCCGAGGTCGCCGACCACGACCCCGAGGCCGCCCTGTACGGGGGCGGGCAGGACGGCCTGGCCGTCCCGGCGGGCGTGGTCCGCGCCGCGCGCGGGTTGCTCGTGCCGGGTGGCCTGCTGGTGATGGAGCACGCCGACACGCAGGGGCCGGCCACCCGGGCGCTGGTCGACGGCGCCGGCTGGGGCCCCGCACGGACCGTCGCCGACCTCGCCGGCCGGCCGCGGGTGCTGCGGGTGCGCGCGACGACGGTGACAGACTGAGCCCGTGAGCTACCGCTTCGACTGCGCCGAGCCGTCGGGCCGCGGCAACGCGATCGCCACCGCCGTCACCACCCTGGCCGCCGGGGACCTCGTGGTGCTGCCCACGGGCACGGTGTACGGAGTGGGGTGCGACGCGTTCTCCCCTCCGGCGGTGGCCGCGCTGCACGCCGCCCGCGGCGCCACCCGGCATCAGCCGCCGCCGGTGCTGATCGCGCATTGGCGCACGCTGGACGGGATCGCGGCCGACCTCACGGACGCGGCGCGGGCGCTGGCCGAGGCGTTCTGGCCGGGCGGACTGACCCTGGTCTGTCAGGCGCAGCCCTCGCTGCACTGGAACCTCGGCGACACCCACGGCACCGTCGCGGTCCGCATGCCGCTGCACCCGCTGGCCCTGGAGCTGCTCGACGAGGTCGGCCCGATGGCGGTGACCGGCGCCAACCTCGCCGGGATGCCCGCCGTGCTGGACTGCGACCGGGCCCAGGCCGCCCTCGGGGACGCGGTGGCGGTCTACCTCGACGCCGGGCCGCTGACCGGCGGGCCGCCCTCGACCATCCTCGACGTCAGCACCGAGCGGGTGCGGGTGCTGCGCCTGGGCGAGGTCAGCCTGGAGCAACTGCGTGAGGTGGCCGGGGGCGAGCTGCAGCCGCCGTCGGGAGTGGCGGTCTAGGTGCGCGCGTACCTGTTCGTGATGCTCGTCGCCGCCGCGGTGACGTACCTGATGACGCCGCTGGTGCGCCGCATCGCCCGCCGCATCGGGGCGATCACCCCGGTGCGCGACCGGGACGTGCACACCGTTCCCATCCCGCGGATGGGCGGCCTGGCGATGCTCATCGGGTTCGCCGTGGCGATGATCGCGGCCAGCCGGATGCCGTTCCTGTCCCAGATCTTCGCCGGCGGTGGCGCGCCGTGGGGGGTGCTGCTGGGGGCGACCGCGGTGTGCGTGCTCGGCATCGTCGACGACCTGTGGAGCCTCGACGCGGTCACCAAGCTGGCCGGGCAGGCGGTCGCGGCAGTGCTGATGTCGTGGAAGGGGGTGCAGCTCGTCTCGCTCCCCATCGCCGGGGTGACGATCCCCTCCTCCGGGATGCTGCTGGTGCTCACGGTGCTGATCGTGGTGCTCACCATCAATGCGGTGAACTTCGTCGACGGCCTGGACGGGCTGGCAGCGGGCATCATCGGGATCGCCGCGTCGGCCTTCTTCGTCTACTCCTACCTGCTGTCCAAGGACGCGCCGGCGCCGTCGGACTACTCCTCGCTCGCCTCCCTGGTGACCTCGGCACTGGTCGGGGTGTGCCTGGGGTTCCTGCCGCACAACTTCAACCCGGCCCGGGTGTTCATGGGCGACTCCGGCTCGATGCTCATCGGCCTGCTGCTCGCCTCCGCGACCATCGCCGTCACCGGGCAGGTCGACCCCACCGTGGTGTCGAAGGCGAAGATCGTGCCGGCGTTCTTCCCGCTGGTGCTGCCGCTGGCGGTGATGGCGCTGCCGCTGATCGACCTGCTGCTGGCCGTGGTTCGCCGCACCAGGGCAGGCCGGATGCCGTGGCAGCCGGACAAGATGCACCTGCACCACCGGATGCTGGCGCTCGGCCACAGCCACGCCCGGGCGGTGCTGATCATGTACGTCTGGACCGCGATCGTCGCCTTCGGCGTGGCCTCGGTGGCCTTCGTCACCCCGGTGGCGGCCCTGTCCGGGGGGAGCGTGGCGGTGCTCGTCGCGGTGGCGCTCACCTTCGGCCCGCTGCGCGGCCGCCGGCACCGGCACCGGCACGCCCAGTGAACCGGGACCGGCAGTGAACGGTGGCACCGGGGCGAGGCCGCAGGACCCCGCGGTGGTGATGCTGCGCGGCGGCCTGCTGCCGGCGCTGGCCTGCGGGGCGCTGGTCTCGGCGGGCGCCGTGATCCTCAGCACACGGGCGGGGGCCGGCGCGGCCCTCGGCGCGGGGTGCGCCCTGCCCGCGCTGGCCGTCGTCCCGGGGCTGATGCGCTGGACCCGCGGCTGGCCGGCGGAGGTCGTGCTCGGCCTGGCGCTGGGGGTCTACGCGGCCGTGATGGCGCTGCTGTGGTGGGTGTACTCGCTGGTCAGCGGGCTGTCGTGGCTGTCGCCCGCGGCGGCCGGGGTGGGGTTCGGGGTGGTCACCGTGGCCTGGAGCCTCGGCGTCATGCGGGCGATGCGGCGGCTGCGCCAGCACCTGTACGACCTACCCGAGGCCGCCGGCGGCGGCGCTGCGGCGGGTGCCGGGGGCTAGCCGCGGTGCGCCCGTACCGGCGGGTGCGGGGCCGGCGCGGGGGAGCCCCCTGCGCGGAGTGCTTGTGGCGCGCTGATAGGGTCAGCAGCGATGGACGAGGACGCCCACCGCCGTTGCAGCGCGCCTGTTGACGGTGACGGGCAGACTCTCATCCGCCGCCGAACTCCAGGGCTTTGCGCCATGCAGGGCGGGGTGAGGCGGCTGGCCCCGAGGGGACATCTCCGGGGGGCAATGCACGATCCGCCGTCCGGCGCAGCCGGGCGGTTCGCTACCCTTCGCCACGACCCTGGACCACCAACGGCGTTCGCGCAACGCCAAAGGTCAACGTTGAGTGAGGAGACCTCGTGAGCGTCCTGCTCGCCGTCAGAGCTGACGGCTTCGAGGCCCCTGGTGTCGGTGACTTCTGGCAGCCGCTGGTGGGCGACGGGGCGTTCGCGCTGACCCGCCCCTCGGTGGTCATGGCCATCTCCGCGGCGGCGATCCTCTGGTTCTTCGTCACCGTGGCCCGCCGGATGGCCGTCGTCCCCGGCAAGGCGCAGTTCATGGCCGAGGGCGTGTACGGCCTGGTGCGCAACGGGATCGCCCGGGACATCATCGGCAGCAAGGAATTCCTGAAGTTCGTCCCGTTCCTGTTCAGCCTGTTCACGCTGCTGCTGCTGAACAACCTCTTCGGGATCATCCCGTTCATCCAGTTCCCGACGATGAGCCGGATCGGCTTCCCGATCGCGCTGACGATCGTGGTCTACATCGTGTACCAGACGGTCGCCTTCCGCCGGAAGGGCTTCTTCGGGTACATGAAGAGCCTGGTCCCGCCGGATCTGCCCGGATACATGATCGTGCCGATGTTCGTGCTGGAGTTCCTCACCTACTTCATCAACCGGCCGGTCACGCTCGCCCTTCGTCTGTTCGGCAACATGTTCGCCGGCCACCTGCTGCTGCTGGTGTTCACCCTCGGCGGCCAGTACCTGCTGCTGCACTCGACGGTGCCGAACAAGGCGGCCGGTGGGCTGTCGTTCCTGTTCACCATCGTGATGTCCGTCTTCGAGATCCTGGTCGAGTTCCTCCAGGCCTACATCTTCACCCTCCTCGCCGCCCTGTACCTCGCAGGCGCGGTCGCCAGCGAGCACTGACCCGCACGCCTGCGCACCCCGCGCCGGGAATCGAAAGGAACCCCAGGACAATGACCGGCAACATCGCAATCCTCGGCTACGGTCTCGCCGCCATCGGCCCCGGCATCGGCATCGGGCTGATCTTCGCTGCCTACATCAACGGTGTCGCCCGTCAGCCCGAGGCGCGCAGCATGCTGCAGACCATCGCCTTCACCGGCTTCGCGCTGACCGAGGCGCTGGCCCTGCTCGGCCTGGTGTTCATGTTCCTCTTCAAGTCCTGAGCCACACGACCACGGTCGGGGCTGACGCGCAGGGAGGTCAGACGTGAACGCAGCAGTACTCGTGGCCGCGGCCGACAGCAACGGCTGGGGCGGCAAGGTGCCGATCATTCCCCAGCCGGCGGAACTGATCGTCGGGCTGGTCTTCTTCGGCATCGTCTACTGGGCGGTGCGCAAGTACGTCGTGCCGCGCTTCGAGGAGATGTACGCCGAGCGCACGGCGGCGATCGAGGGCGGCATCGCCAAGGCGGAACTGGCCCAGGCCGAGGCCGCCGCGGCGCTGCACGAATACCAGGACATGCTGGCCCAGGCCCGTGCCGAGGCAGGGCGGATCCGGGTCGAGGCCCAGGCCGAGGGCGCCACGATCATCGCCGAGCTGCGCGAGCGTGCGCAGGAGCAGGCCGATCGGATCACCGCGAACGCCCAGCAGCAGATCGAGGCCGAGCGGCAGCAGGCGCTGGTGCAGCTGCGGGCCGAGGTCGGGGAGCTGGCCACCGAGCTCGCCTCCCGCATCGTCGGCGAGTCGCTCGCCGACGAGGCCCGGCAGAGCCGCGTGGTCGAGCGGTTCCTGGCCGAGATCGAAGCCGGCGAGCCGGCGGGGCAGGGGTCTTGATGCGCGGCACCAGCCGTGCCTCCCTCGCGGCGGGGCAGGAGCGTCTCGACGCCCTGCTCGGCGCGGGGGGCGGCGAGGACGCGGTGGCGGACGACCTGTTCTCCGTCACCGGGCTGCTGGCGGCCAACCCCGGCCTGCGGCGCGCGCTGACCGACCCCGCTCGGGCCGGGGAGGCGAAGGCGGCGCTGGTCACCTCGCTGCTGCAGGGCAAGGTGGGCGCGGTGTCGGCCGAGCTGCTGGCCGGGCTCGCCGGCAGCCGCTGGGGCGCCGCCGGCGATCTCACCGAGGCCGTGGAGCGGCTGGCCGTCTCCGCGGCCCTGGCCGGCGCCGAGCGCGCCGGGCGGTTGGAAGCGGTCGAGGACGAGCTCTTCCGGTTCTCCCGGATCGTGGCCGGGGACACCGGCCTGCGCGATGCCTTCTCCCAGCGCAGCGAGGGGTGGCAGCGCAAGGCCGCGCTGGTGACGGGTCTGCTCGGGGGGAAGGTCGCGCCGCAGACGCTGCGGCTGGCCGTGCAGGCGGCGGCCCACCCCCGCGGGATGCGTACCGAGCAGGTGCTCGCGGCCTACGTGGAGGCGGCAGCCCTGCGCCGCCGCCAGTTCATCGCGCACGTGGTCACTGCGGTCCCGCTGACCACGGCGCAGCGCGACCGGCTGGCCGCCGGGCTGCGCCGGGCCTATGGGCGCACGGTGCGGCTGAACATCGACATCGACCCGAGCGTGATCGGGGGCCTGCGGGTCCAGATCGGCGGGGAGCTGATCGACGGCACCCTCACCGCCCGGTTGGACGAGGCGAGCCGCAGGCTCGCCGGCTGAGTACCCACCGGTACGGCCACCACGGAACCATCGGCACGCGCACCAGCACCGACGGCACCACAGCCAGACGGCACCACCCATAGACGGTAGACGCGGTCCCGGGACGAGGGGCCGGACGACGACGAGAGAGCAGGGGCTTCAGATGGCGGAGCTGACGATCCGTCCGGAGGAGATCCGGGACGCCCTGGACGCCTTCGTCCAGGCCTACGAGCCCGGCGCGGCCTCCCGCGAGGAGGTCGGGCGGGTCAGCGAGGCCATGGACGGCATCGCCCGGGTCGAGGGGCTGCCGAGCGTGATGGCCAACGAGCTCCTCCAGTTCGAGGACGGCACGCTCGGCCTGGCGCTGAACCTCGACGTGCGCGAGATCGGCGTGGTCGTCCTCGGCCCGTTCGCGGGGATCGAGGAGGGCCAGGAGGTACGCCGTACCGGGGAGGTCCTCTCCGTGCCGGTGGGCGACGCCTTCCTCGGCCGGGTGGTCGACCCGCTCGGCACCCCGATCGACGGCCTCGGCGAGGTCGTCGCCGAGACCCGGCGCGCGCTGGAGCTGCAGGCACCCTCGGTGATGCAGCGCAAGGACGTGCACGAGCCGCTGATGACCGGGATCAAGGCGATCGACTCGATGACCCCGATCGGGCGCGGCCAGCGTCAGCTGATCATCGGCGACCGGCAGACCGGCAAGACGGCGGTCGCGATCGACACGATCATCAACCAGAAGGACAACTGGGCCTCCGGCGACCCGGCGAAGCAGGTGCGCTGCATCTACGTCGCGATCGGGCAGAAGGGCTCGACCATCGCCGGGGTGCGGCGGGCCCTGGACGAGGCCGGGGCGCTGGAGTACACGACCATCGTGGCCGCACCCGCCTCCGACGCGGCAGGGTTCAAGTACCTCGCCCCCTACACCGGTTCGGCCATCGGCCAGCACTGGATGTACGCCGGCAAGCATGTGCTGATCATCTTCGACGACCTCACCAAGCAGGCCGAGGCCTACCGCGCCGTGTCGCTGCTGCTGCGCCGCCCGCCCGGCCGCGAGGCCTACCCCGGCGACGTGTTCTACCTGCACAGCCGGCTGCTGGAGCGCTGCGCCAAGCTGTCCGACGACATGGGTGCCGGTTCGATGACCGGCCTGCCGGTGATCGAGACCAAGGCGAACGACGTCTCGGCGTACATCCCGACGAACGTCATCTCCATCACCGACGGGCAGATCTTCCTCGAGTCCGACCTGTTCAACGCCAACGTCAGGCCCGCGATCAACGTCGGCATCTCGGTGAGCCGGGTCGGCGGCGCGGCGCAGACGAAGGCGATGAAGGAGGTGTCCGGCTCGCTGCGGGTGGACCTCGCGCAGTTCCGGGCCCTGGAGGCGTTCGCGATGTTCGCCTCCGACCTCGACGCGGCCTCCCGGGCCCAGCTCGCCCGCGGCCAGCGCCTGGTGGAGCTGCTCAAGCAGCCGCAGTACTCGCCGTACCCGATGGAGGATCAGGCGGTGGCGATCTGGCTGGGCACCTCCGGTCAGCTCGACGACGTGCCCACCGAAGACGTCCACCGCTTCGAGACCGAGGTGCTGGATCACCTGCGCCGGAACACCAAGCTGCTCGACACCATCCGCGAGACGCTCGCCTTCAGCGCGGACACCCGCGCCACGCTCGGCGGCCTGGTGGAGGAGTTCAAGCAGGGCTTCCAGACCGGTGAGGGCAAGCCGCTCGCCTCCGCGGGCAAGGAGTCGGCCGAGGCGCTGGATGAGGCCGAGGTCGAGCAGGAGCAGATCGTCCGCCAGAAGCGCGGCTGAGCCGGCGGCTGACGGAAGGACGACGACATGGGAGCCCAGCTTCGGGTCTACCGATCGCGCATTCGCTCGGTCGGCTCGATGAAGAAGATCACCCGCGCGTTCGAGCTCATCGCCGCCTCGCGCATGGTGAAGGCCCAGCAGCGGACGGCAGCCTCGACGCCGTACGCCCGGGCGATCACCCGCGCCGTCTCGGCGGTGGCGACGTACTCCAACGAGGACCACCCGCTGACCACCGAGAAGGAACGGGTGACCCGGGCGGCGATGCTGCTCATCACCTCCGACCGCGGGCTGGCCGGCGCCTACTCCTCCAGCGTGCTGAAGGAGGGGGAGTCGCTCGCCGAGCTGCTGCGCGGTGAGGGCAAGCGGGTGGTGCCGTTCGTCGCCGGTCGCAAGGGTGCCGCCTACTACCGCTTCCGCAACCGACCGGTGGCGGGGGAGTGGTCGGGGTTCTCCGACGCCCCGCAGTACGAGCACGCCCGCGAGATCGCCGGGGCGCTGATCAACGCCTTCCTCGCCGACGAGGCCGACGGCGGGGTGGACGAGATCCACATCGTCTACACCCGGTTCGTGAACATGGTCACCCAGGTTCCCGAAGTGGTGCGCATGCTGCCCCTGGAGGTCGTCGAGGGTGACGAGCCGCCGGAGCCGGACGACGTCCTGCCGTTGTACGAGTTCGAGCCCTCGGCGGGCGCCGTGCTCGACGCCCTGTTGCCGAAGTACGTGGAGAGCCGGATCTTCAACGCCCTGCTGCAGTCGGCGGCGAGCGAGCTGGCCTCCCGGCAGCGGGCGATGAAGTCGGCGACGGACAACGCCGAGGAGCTGATCCGCAAGTACACCCGGCTGGCCAACACCGCGCGCCAGTCCGAGATCACGCAGGAGATCAGCGAGATCGTGGGCGGGGCGAACGCCCTCGCCGACGCAGGCACCCAGAACTCCTGACCGAACGCCGCAGGCCAGTGACGCCCGAGAGTGAGTGAGAAGGATGACTACCGCTGCTGTTGAGAACGCACCGGTCCCGGGGGCCGCGGGCGTGGGCCGGGTGTCCCGGGTCATCGGCCCCGTCGTCGACATCGAGTTCCCCGCCGACGCGATGCCCAAGATGTACAACGCGTTGCACGTGTCGGTGTCGCTCGGCGGCAGCGTCCGCATGCTCACCCTCGAGGTGGCCCAGCACATCGGCGACAACATGGTCCGCGCCATCTCGATGCAGCCGACCGACGGGCTGGTCCGCGGCACCGCGGTCGAGGACACCGGTGAGGCGATCAGCGTTCCGGTCGGGGACGTGACCAAGGGGCACGTCTTCAACACCATCGGGGACTGCCTCAACCTCAAGGACGGCGAGCGGCTCGAGGTCACCGAGCGCTGGCCGATCCACCGCAGCGCGCCGGCCTTCGACCAGCTGGAGTCGAGGACCCAGATGTTCGAGACCGGCATCAAGGTCATCGACCTGCTCACCCCCTACGTGCAGGGCGGGAAGATCGGCCTGTTCGGCGGTGCGGGGGTCGGCAAGACGGTCCTGATCCAGGAGATGATCTACCGGGTCGCCGAGAACTTCGGTGGCGTGTCGGTGTTCGCCGGGGTCGGCGAGCGTACCCGCGAGGGCACCGGGCTGATCGGTGAGATGACCGAGACCGGGGTCATCAACAAGACCGCACTGGTCTTCGGGCAGATGGACGAGCCTCCCGGCACCCGGCTCCGGGTGGCGCTGGCCGCGCTGACGATGGCGGAGTACTTCCGCGACGTGCAGAAGCAGGACGTGCTGCTGTTCATCGACAACATCTTCCGCTTCACCCAGGCCGGCTCCGAGGTCTCCACGCTGCTCGGCCGCATGCCCAGCGCGGTCGGCTACCAGCCGACCCTCGCCGACGAGATGGGCACGCTGCAGGAGCGGATCACCTCCACCCGCGGCCACTCCATCACCTCGATGCAGGCGGTGTACGTCCCCGCGGACGACTACACCGACCCGGCCCCGGCCACCACCTTCGCCCACCTCGACGCGACCACCGAGCTGTCCCGGACGGTGGCCTCGCTGGGGATCTACCCGGCGGTGGACCCGCTCACCTCGACCTCGCGGATCCTCGACCCGCGCTACATCAGCACGGATCACTACAACACGGCGATCCGGGTGAAGCAGATCCTGCAGCGGAACAAGGAGCTGCAGGACATCATCGCCATTCTCGGTGTCGAGGAGCTGTCCGAGGAGGACCGCACCATCGTCAACCGGGCCCGCCGGATCGAGCGGTTCCTGTCCCAGAACACGTTCGTGGCGAAGGTGTTCACCGGGCTCGACGGCTCGTTCGTCCCGCTCACCGACACCGTCGAGGCCTTCACCAAGATCGCCGACGGCGAGTACGACGACGTCCCGGAGCAGGCGTTCTTCATGTGCGGTGGCCTGGAGGACGTCGAGCGCAAGGCCGCCGAGATCAAGAAGCAGCTCAGCGCCTGATCCTGTTGCGGCCGGGGCCGCCCACCCGCGGGGGTGCAGCGGCCCACTCCTCGCGCCGGTATCCTGCCCTTGGCCCCCGCATCCAGGCGTCGCGTGCAAGTGCGCCGGGATGCCATCCACTCCGGAGGGAACGCACGTGCCGTTGCGCGTAGAGCTGGTCAGTGCCGACAGGCGCGTCTGGTCGGGTGACGCCTCGATGATCGTCGCGCGCACGGTGGACGGCGAGATGGGGGTGCTCCCCGGGCACGCACCGGTCCTCGGGGTGCTCGCCCGGGGTGAGGTGCGGGTGATGTCGATCACGGGGGACGAAGTGGTAGCCACCGTCGACGGAGGGTTCCTGTCCGTCGAACATGACCGCGTCACCGTGGTCTCGGACAGCGCCGCCCTCGTGACCGGGTCGGCGACGGTCTGACGAGCGGCGGGGCGACGTGGGAGATCTCGTCGTTCCGATCGTCGCCCTCGCGACCGCCGCAGCCCTGCTGCTGCTCGGGGTGGGCGTCTTCATCGTCCGACGGTTCCTGCTCGGGCGCGGGATCGGTACTTTCGACTGCTCGATGCGGCGCGAGCCGGGTGAGCACACCACCGGCGGCTGGATGCTCGGAGTGGCCCGGTACGAGCAGGACCGGCTCGACTGGTTCCGCGTCTTCACCCTCAGCGTGCGGGCCCATCGCTCGCTCACCCGCTCCCGGCTGGTCATCCTCGACCACCGCCCACCGCTGGGGTCGGAGGTGCACGCCGTGATGCCGGGCTGGGTCGTGGTGCGCTGCGCCTACGGGCACGGCATGCTCGAGCTGGCGATGAGCGAGCCTGCCTACAGCGGGCTGGCCACCTGGCTGGAGTCCGCCCCGCCCGGCCAGAACGTCTCCATCACCTGACCCGCCCCGGCCCGTCGTCATGCTCCCGGGGGACGTCCGTGCTCCGGGGGGAGCTTCAGCGGGGGTGGGTGTGCCGCCCGCCGGGGGTCCACACCACGTCGCCCAGGGCGAGGTTGGCGTGCCTGCAGAGGATGAACAGCAGGTCGCTGAGCCGGTTGAGGTACTGCGCGGCGACCGGGTTCACCCCGCCCTCGGCCTGGCTACCGTGGGCCTCGATCGCCGCCCACACCGCCCGCTCGGCCCGCCGGACCACGGTGCGGGCCACGTGCAGCTGGGCCGCGGCGGGGGTACCCCCGGGCAGCACGAACGAGCGCAGCGGCTGCAGCCCGGCGTTGTAGGTGTCGCAGGCCTGCTCCAGTTCCTGCACGTACTCCGCGGTGACCCGCAGCGGCTGCGGGTCGGTGCCGGCGTGCAGCGGGGTGGACAGGTCGGCGCCGACGTCGTAGAGGTCGTTCTGCACCCCGGTGAGCAGGGCCACGACGTCCTGCCCGAGCCCGCTGGCGTGGTTGGCGAGGGCCACCCCGACGGCACAGGTCGCCTCGTCGACGTCGGCGTAGGCCACCAGGCGGGGATCGGTCTTGCGGGTCCGGGTCAGGTCGCCGAGCGTGGTGGTCCCGTCGTCGCCGGTGCGGGTGTAGATGCGGGTGAGGTTGACCATCCCGCCAGCCTAGGCCGACGCGGCTCGCGCCGCCGGTGGGTGCTCGGGCCGGCGCGGCTCCCACCGCCGGTGGTGGCTCGGGTGGGACCGTGCACGAGTGTCGGGTTTGCGAGGCATACCATCGGGGCCCGTGGATGCGATGAGGGTGGTGGGCGGCGCCCGGCTCACCGGGGCGGTCCGCGTCCCGGGCGCGAAGAACAGCGCGCTGAAGTTGATGGCGGCCGCTTTGCTGGCGGAGGGGACGACGACCCTCGTCGACGTGCCGGACATCCTCGACGTCCGGATCATGGGCGAGCTGCTGCACCGGCTCGGCTGCGGGATCGCGCACGATCGCGAGGGCGGCGTGGTGGCGATCACCGCGCCGGCGGTCCCCGGGCACCAGGCGGACTACGACCTGGTCCGCGCGATGCGGGCTTCGATCAGCGTGCTCGGGCCGCTGCTGACCCGCTGCCGGCGCGCCGACGTGGCGCTGCCGGGTGGGGACGCCATCGGTTCGCGCGGGCTCGACCTGCACATCGGCGGCCTGGTCACCCTCGGCGCGCAGGTGCGGGTGGCCCACGGCTTCCTCGTCGCCGAGGCGCCCGACGGCCTGCGCGGCAGCCCGATCCGGCTGGAGTTCCCGAGCGTGGGAGCGACCGAGAACCTGCTCATGGCTGCCGTGCTGGCGCGCGGGTGCACGGTGATCGAGAACGCGGCCCGCGAGCCCGAGGTGGTCGACCTGTGCCGGATGCTGCGCCGGATGGGGGCCCACATCGACGGCGTCGGCACCGCCACCCTGACGGTCGAGGGGGTCGAGCACCTCTCGCCGGTGGAACACCGCGTGGTGCCGGACCGCATCGTCGCCGGGACCTGGGCGTTCGCGGCCGTGATCACCGGCGGCGACGTGGTCATCCACAACGGCGAGGTCGGGCACATGGGCATGGTGCTGGACAAGCTCGTCGCCAGCGGTGCCGACGTCTCGGCGCTGAAGGACGGGTTCCGGGTGGTGGGCCCGCAGCGCCCGCATTCGGTGGACGTCGCCACGCTGCCCTACCCGGGCTTCCCCACCGACCTGCAGCCGCTGGTGATCACCCTGGACGCCGTCGCCGACGGTGCCGCGATGGTGACCGAGAACCTCTTCGAGGCCCGCTTCCGGTTCGTCCAGGAAGTCGCCCGGCTGGGCGCCCAGGTGAAGGTGGACGGGCACCACGCGTTCGTGCGCGGGGTCCCCAGGTTGTCCGCGGCCCCGGTCGAGGCGTCGGACATCAGGGCCGGGGCGGCGCTGATGATCGCCGGCCTGGCGGCGGAGGGGGAGACGGTGGTGACCGGGGTGAGCCACATCGACCGCGGGTACGCGGCGATGGATGCCACCCTGCGCTCGCTCGGCGCGGAGGTCTCCCGGATCACGGTGCCGGAGCCGGTGCCCTTCGTCTGACCGGGCCGGTCGTCAGGCCCTGGCGGGGTGGCAGCCTCAGCCCAGCAGGCGCCGGGCGGCCGCGGCGTCCTCGGGGAAGACCATCACCGCCGGCCCGCCGGTGGTGGGGGCCAGGGTGGCCCGCAGGCCCGCGTCCAGCAGCCGGCGGCGGATCATCTCGGCCTCGATGAAGGTCCGCGGCGCGGCGACGCACACCAGCAGCCCGTACTCCTGCCGCGACCCGCGCAGCGGGCGGCGTTCCACCAGCGAGCGGCCGTGGCCGAAGGCCCAGCGCAGCAGCAGGGCAAGGATCCCCACCACCCCGAGCGCGACCAGCGGGGCGGGCAGCGGGAGGTCGCCCCAGTCGCCCACGAGCACAGTGTGACCCGCGCTCGGCGGGCCCGCGAGCGACCCTGCACCCGGTCCGGTGGTGCCCGGCCGCCCGGCGGTCCGGCCACGCACCGTGATCATCGCCGGGGCGTCGGGGAGGTCGCTCACGCAGGGCCGCCGCCCGCGGCACCCGGGGGTCGCCACCGGTCCGGCCCCGCCGCGGGTGCGCCCGGGGTGGCCCCCCGCCCGGGCCGATGATCATGGCGCTGATCGGCCCGGACTGCGGCTGCCCGGCGGCGGCGGGGTTGCTCTGGTCACAACGTCGTTACGGGCCGCGGAATCCGCTCCCCGCGGGTGCCTCACCGTGTGTAACCTCTAGTGATGGATCGTTGACCATTGGTGAAGTTGCTAACGGTTCGGACTCGGATGGCAACGGAAGGGCAGCACCAGCCGTTTCTCAGGACACGGCGAAGCGGCCCCTTCTGCGGGGCGGCACTTCGTCGGGAAGGCGGGAGGGGGCAGGAGCATGGTGGAGGAGTTGCGGATCGACGTGATCCGGGGCGGTGCGGAACTGGTCGTCTCGGGCCGGCTCGACGCCCGTAGCGCGTCAGCGGCCAGAAGTGCACTGCACCAGGCCGTCGACGCCGGCAGTGGTGATCTGCTCGTGCACGTCGCCGCGCTGGAGATCTGGGACGCCAGCGGCCTGGGAGTCATCGTGGGCGTCCACCGCCGGGCACGCCAGCTCGGCCGCCGGTTGGTGCTGACCGAGGTGCCGCCGCGGCAGCTGAGGCTCTTCCGGGCCACCCGGCTCAGCCGGGTGCTGGCCGTCGAGCCGGTGGCGGTGGCCTGACCACGGCCGTGACCGTGGTCACTCCGTGGCCGCTGCCCGTGCCGGGAGCGGCTGGGTAGCCTCCGGGAAGGGACCACCCGGGAGGCTGTGATGGCGCGATCCGAGGACACCGCCGGGCCGCGGCGCGAGCGCGACCACCCCTGGGTGATGCGTACCTACGCGGGGCACTCCAGCCCGGCGGAGTCCAACGCGCTCTACCGGCGCAACCTCGCCAAGGGGCAGACCGGCCTGTCCGTGGCCTTCGACCTGCCCACCCAGACCGGGTACGACCCCGACCACGAGCTGGCCCGCGGCGAGGTCGGCAAGGTCGGCGTCCCGGTCAGCCACGTCGGTGACCTGCGCGCGCTGTTCGACGGCATCCCCATGGCCGACATGAACACCTCGATGACCATCAACGCGACCGCGATGTGGTTGCTCTGCCTCTACCAGGTGGTCGCCGAGGAGCGGGGCGCCCAGCCCGCGGTCCTGGCCGGCACCACCCAGAACGACATCATCAAGGAGTACCTGTCCCGGGGCACCTACGTCTTCCCGCCCGGGCCGAGCCTGCGCCTGACCACTGACCTGATCGCCTACACCGTGACGGCGATGCCGCAGTGGAACCCGATCAACATCTGCAGCTACCACCTGCAGGAGGCCGGTGCCACCCCCGTGCAGGAGGTCGCCTACGCGATGTGCACGGCGATCGCCGTCCTGGACGCCCTGCGTGCCGGGGGGCAGGTGCCCCCCGAACGCTTCGCCGACGTGGTGGCGCGGGTGTCGTTCTTCGTCAACGCCGGGGTGCGTTTCGTCGAGGAGGCGTGCAAGCTGCGCGCCTTCGTCGAGCTGTGGGACGAGCTCACCCGCGACCGGTACGGCGTGAGCGATCCCCGCAAGCGCAGGTTCCGCTACGGGGTGCAGGTGAACTCGCTCGGCCTGACCGAGGCGCAGCCGGAGAACAACGTGCAGCGGATCGTGCTGGAGATGCTGGCGGTGACGCTGTCGAAGTCGGCGCGGGCCCGGGCGGTGCAACTGCCCGCCTGGAACGAGGCGCTGGGCCTGCCGCGCCCGTGGGACCAGCAGTGGTCGCTGCGGATCCAGCAGGTGCTGGCCTTCGAGTCCGACCTGCTGGAGTACGACGACCTGTTCGACGGCAGCCGGGTGGTGCAGCAGCGCACGGAGCAGATCCTCGCCGGGGCGCGGGCCGAGATCGACCGGGTGCAGGCGATGGGCGGCGCGGTCGCGGCCGTCGAGTCGGGGTACATGAAGTCGGCGCTGGTGGCCTCGCACGCCGCGCGCCGGGCCCGGATCGAGGCCGGGACGGACGTCGTGGTCGGGGTGAACCGGTTCGTCGAGACCGAGCCGTCGCCGCTGACCGCCGACCTCGCCGCGGCGATCCAGACCGTCGACCCCGCGGTGGAGCAGGCGGCGGTGACCGCCGTGCAGGCCTGGCGGCAGGCCCGGGATGCGACCCCGGAGGGCGCCGGTGCCGCCGCGGCGGCCCTGCGCCGGTTGCAGGCGGAGGCGAGGACCGACGCCAACCTGGTGCCGGCGACGCTCGCCTGTGCCCGCGCCGGGGTGACCACCGGCGAGTGGACGGGGGCGCTGCGGGAGATCTTCGGCGAGTACCGCGCCCCGACCGGGGTGACCGGCGGTGGGGCGCCGCTGGTGACGGCCCCCGGCACCGGCTCCGGCGGGGAGCAGTCCGACGGTGAGCTGGCGCAGCGACGCGAGCTGGTCGAGGTGCGCGAGGCGGTGCGCGTCACCGGGGGCGACCTCGGCGGCAGGCTCCGGCTGCTGGTCGGCAAGCCCGGGCTGGACGGGCACTCCAACGGCGCCGAGCAGGTGGCCGTGCGCGCCCGGGACGTGGGCTTCGAGGTGGTCTACCAGGGCATCCGGCTGACCCCGGCGCAGATCGTCGCCGCGGCCGTCGCCGAGGACGTGCACTGCGTGGGGTTGTCGGTGCTGTCGGGCTCGCACCTGGAGCTGGTGCCCGACGTGCTGACCGGGATGCGGGCGCACGGGCTGGACGACGTCCCGGTCGTCGTCGGCGGGATCATCCCGCCGGCCGATGCGCGGTTGCTGCTCGCCGCGGGGGTGGCGGCGGTCTTCACCCCCAAGGACCACCGCCTGACCCCGATGATGGGCCGGATCGTCGCCGAGATCCGGCGCGCGCGGGGCCTGGCCCCGCTCGGCTAGGGCCCCGCCCAGGCGGCCGCCAGGGCACGCACCACCCGCTCCAGCCGCTCGGCGGAGGTGGCGAGGTTGACCCGGACGAAGCCCTCGTAGCCGGGGCCGAAGTCCCGCCCCGGGTTGACCAGGACCCGGCCCCGTTCCCGCGCCGCTGCCGCGGGGTCGGCCAGCCCGGTGGGGCGGGCGTCGAGCCAGGCCAGGTACGTCGCCTGCATCGGCGTCCAGGACAGCCCCGGCAACAGCTCGGCGACCAGCCGCCCGAACAGGTCGCGCTGCCCGGCCAGGTGCGACAGCACCCCCTCCAGCCAGGGCTCCCCGCCGGTGTAGGCGGCGATCGACGCGATCACCCCGAGGGAGGAGGTGCCGTGGTTCGCGACGTGCGGCACCCCGCGCAGCGCGGCGAGATCGGCGTCGCCGCCCGCCAGGATCTGGGCGCACTTCAGCCCGGGGATGTTCCAGGCCTTCGAGGCGGCCACCAGCGTGGTGGCGTGCCCCGCCGTCCCCTCCACGGCCGCGTACGGGGTGTGCCGGGCCCCCGGCAGCACCAGCGGGGCATGGATCTCGTCACTGATCACCCGGGCCCCGTGGCGCAGCGCCGCGTCGCGCAGGGCGGCCAGCTCCGCACCGGTGAACGAGCGGCCCAGCGGGTTGTGCGGCTGGGACAGCAGCACCGTGCGCGCCCCGGCGGCCAGCGCCGCCTCGACGGCCTCGACGTCGAGCACCGGGAGCCCTCCCGCGCTGGTGCAGGCGACGGTCACCAGTTCGCGGCCGGTGAGCGGCACGATGTCGAGGAAGGGCGGGTAGGACGGCACCGGCACGACCACGGGGGCCGGCTCGCAGAGCGCGTCCAGCACCAGCCGAATGCCGGCCATGACGTCTCCGCAGACCACCACCCGCCCGGGGTCGACCTCGAGGCCGAGGCGGCGGTGCACGAACTGCGCACACGCCTGCGGCAGCTGCGTGGCATGGTCGGCGGCTGGGTAGCCGAACGCGCCCCGGTCCACCCCGTCGTGCACCGCGTCGGCGACCACCGGGCAGGGCCGCACGTCCATCTCCGCGACCCAGGCCGGGAGCACGTCCGGCGGTGCCCAGGTCCACTTCACCGAGCCGGTGGAGCGCAGCTCGTCGTCGGACAGGTCGAAGTCGGGCTGGACGCTCACCCGCGCAGTCTCGCACCGCGGGGCAGCGCCGCGTCGGGGTGTGCCGGAGCGCGGGGCGGGTCGCGGGGCCGGTCGCGCTGCGGGTCGCGGGGGCAGCCGCTCAGGGGTCGAACCGCTGCACGGTCGCGAGCACCTCCTCGGCGCAGCCCCACGACAGCGTGACGCCGCTGCCGCCGTGGCCGTAGCAGTGCACCAGGGTGCGGTCCGGGTCCTGCGGGGTCGCTGCGGCCTCGGCCTCCAGCCGCACCGTGGCGCGCGCCGGGCGGAGCCCCACCCGGTGCCCGAGCACCCGGGCCGTCCGCAGTGCCGGGACCAGTGCGCAGGCCCGTGCCAGCAGCCGGCGGCCGGTCTCGGCGTCCGCGGCCGTGGACCACTCGCCCCGCTCGGCGGTGCCGCCGACCACGACCCGGTGGCCGTGCGGAAGCACGGACGTCGCCGGCTCCTCGCCCGCGCCCTCGTGCACCCACCAGCCGTCGAGGCCGGGGTCGGCGAGCAGGAGCAGCTGGTCGCGCACCGGGAAGACCCCCGGGTCGGGCACCAGGGCGCGGGCGGCCAGCCCGGTGCAGTTCACCACCAGCCCGCGCCGCGGCAGGGCGGCGAGCGGCAACCGGGTGAGTGTCCCGCCCGCGGCGAGGAGCCTGCGGCGCAGGTACTCCAGGTAGGGGGGCATGTCGAGCAGCGGCACCGTGAGCCGGAACGCCGAGCCGAACCCGGGCAGCGGGTCGGTGACGGTGCGCAGGTCGACCCGCTGCTGCGTGCCCTCGGCCCAGCCCGGCGTGGGCCCGGGCTGCGGCCCCCGGTGCAGCAGGTGGCCGGTCACCAGCCGCACCCCCGGGACCTCGGCGGCGGCGAGTGCGGCGAGCTCGAGCAGGCCCGTGCGCGCCCACCCGCGGATCCGCTGCACCGGCTCGCCCGGCGGCGGCAACCACAGCCCCCCGGACAGCGCCGACGTGGTCTCCAGCGGCAGCTCCCGGGCGAGTACGTCCACCGCGTAGCCGTTCTCCGCCAGCCGGATCGCGCAGCACAGGCCCACCACGCCCGCCCCGACCACGCACACGCGTCGCGCCATGCGCCGATCGTGCCGCCTCGGGCCCGGCGGAGCCAGCACCCGCGGGCGACATGCCGGCCGGCTCGGTTTCCTGGGACCTCGGTCCTGTGTGATGATCGCCCGATTGGCCGACCCTAGGTAACTCACGGCCACCGATGTAGGGGGAACTGTGATGACTCCACCGGGACCGGAGGAGCAGCCCTGGGCTGCCGCCGGGCACCGGCCGGCCGGGGGCGGTGGCCCCGGCGCGGTCGACACACGCGCCGAGGTGCCGGCGCCGGAGCCGGCGCCGCGGGCCGCTGCGGCGATGCCCGCCGCCGACCCGCTCATCGATGAGCCCACCCGGCGCGAGGTGGAGCACCTCGCCGGCGGGGCCGGTCCGCGGGCGGTGCAGGCGCTGGCGCAGCTGCTGGCCGGCAACGAGCGCTTCCGCGGTGGACGTCCGGACCACCCGCGGCAGTCGGCCACCCGGCTGCAGGAGGTGGTGGGGGGCCAGCAGCCGACGGCGATGGCCCTCAGCTGCTCCGACTCGCGGGTGCCGGCGGAGATCCTCTTCGACCAGGGGATCGGCGACCTGTTCGGGCAGCGGGTGGCGGGCAACGTGCTCGACTCGATGGTCCTCGGGAGCATCGAGTACGCGGCCGAGCATCTCGGCGTCCCGCTGCTGGTCGTGCTGGGGCACAGTTCCTGCGGCGCGGTGGCGGCGACGGCTGACAGCCTGCGCACCGGGGAGCACCCGCCCGGGCACATCCGCGCCATCGTCGAGGCGATCCGGCCGGCGGTGGAGGGGTTCCTCGCCGACGACGGGTTCGGGCCGCCGTCGCTGCGCCGGGCGGAGCTGGCCAACGTCCGGCATGTGGCGGCGCAGGTGCTGCACCGCAGCGACATCGTCCGCGAACTCGTGCACGAGGGCAGGCTCGCCGTCGTCGGGGCGTTCTACGACCTGCCCACCGGGCAGGTCTCGCTGCTGCGCTGAGGCCGCCGGGCGGTCGTCGCGGCCGCCCACCCGCCCGGAGCGCCGCTAGAACAGCCGGTGCTCGCCGGTGTCGACGCCGCGCAGGGCGTCGTAGTCCACGGTCAGGCAGCGGATCCCGCGGTCGGTGGCCAGCACCCGGGCCTGCGGCTTGATCTCCTGCGCGGCGAAGATCCCCGACACCGGCGCGAGCAGCGGATCGCGGTTGAGCAGCTCGAGGTAGCGGGTGAGCTGCTCGACGCCGTCGATCTCGCCGCGGCGCTTGACCTCCACCGCCACCGAGCGGCCCGCGGAGTCGCGCAGCAGGAGGTCAACCGGGCCGATGGCGGTCATGTACTCGCGGCGCACCAGGGTCCAGCCGGTCCCGAAGGTGTGCACGTGCTCGGCGAGCAGCTCCTGCAGGTGGGCCTCGACGCCGTCCTTCACCAGCCCCGGGTCGACCCCGAGCTCGTGCGCCGAGTCGTGCAGCACCTCGTGCACGCGCACCACGAGCCGGTCGTCGGTCTTCGCGTGCTGGACGGTCCACACCGCGGCCACCCCGGCCTCGGCCGCCTCGGCGTCCGGCTCGGTCACGGCGAGCCTGCACGGCGGGCTCATCCAGTTCAGCGGTTTGTACGAGCCGCCGTCGGAGTGCACCAGCACGCTGCCGTCGGCCTTGACCAGCAGCAGCCGGGTGGCGAGCGGGAGATGGGCGGACAGCCGGCCGGCGTAGTCCACCGAGCAACGGGCGATGACCAGGCGCACAGCGTGAGGGTAGCCCGCCCGGGGCGGCGCGAGGGCGGCCCGCCGGGGCGGGGCCGTGCGGGTGTGGCATGCACGACAGGCGCGTCGGTGACCCTGCCGCGGCCGACCTGCGAGACTGCCAGCCAGGGTGACGCGGGCCACTGCCCGGGGTCGGTACGTCGAGGAGGACGGATGGCGCGGGACATCGACACGGTCGGCGTCGTGGGGTTGGGAACCATGGGCGCCGGGATCGCCGAGGTGCTGGCCCGCAACGGCCTGGCCGTGATCGCGGTCGAGGCCGACGAGGCGGCGCTGGCCCATGGCAGCGGCATCGTCGCGAGTTCCACCCGGCGGGCTGTCGAGCGCGGCAAGCTCACCGCCGAGGAACAGGCGGCGCTGCTGGACAGGATCGACTTCACCACCTCGCTGGAGCGACTCGCGGGGGTGGACCTGGTGATCGAGGCCGTGCCCGAGCGCCTCGACCTCAAGCGCGAGATCTTCGGAAAGCTCGACACCATCTGCAGCCCCGACGCGGTGCTCGCGACGAACACCTCGAGCCTTTCCGTGACCGAGATCTCGGTCTCGACGCACAACCCCCGGCGGGTCGTCGGGATGCACTTCTTCAACCCCGCCCCCGTGCAGCGGTTCGTCGAGGTGATCCGCACCGTCGTCAGCGAGCAGCCGGTGGTCGACTCCGTGGTCGCCCTCGCCCAGCGGCTCGGCAAGCAGCCGGTGGTCGTCGGCGACAAGGCCGGCTTCATCGCCAACGCGCTGCTGTTCGGCTACCTCAACCACGCCGTCTCGCTGTTCGAGCAGCGTTACGCCAGCCGCGAGGACATCGACGCCGCGATGGTGCTCGGCTGCGGCCTGCCGATGGGCCCGCTGGCGCTGATGGACCTGATCGGCCTGGACACCGCCTACGAGATCCTCGACACGATGTACCGGCAGGGCCGCGACCGGTTGCACGCGCCGAGCCCGGTGCTGAAGCAGATGGTCACCGCGGGGCTGCGCGGCCGCAAGAGCGGGCGCGGCTTCTACACCTATGCCGAGCCGGGCTCCTCCAAGGTGGTGCCCGACGAGCAGACTCCGGCGGACGGCGCGGCCGAGGCCGGGGCGCCCCGGGTGCGCACCGTGGGCGTGGTCGGGTCGGGGACCATGGCCACGGGCATCGTCGAGGTGTTCGCCAAGGCCGGGTTCGAGGTCGTCTACGTGGCCCGGGCGCAGGACAAGGTGGCCGCGGTGCGCGCGGCGATGTCGCGCAGCCTGGAGAAGGCGGTGCAGCGGGGCAAGCTCGACGAGGCCGGCCGTGACGCGGCGCTCGGCCGGATCCGCGGCACCACCGTGCTGGAGGACCTGTCCGCCGTGGACCTCGTGGTCGAGGCCGTGGTGGAGGACCTCGCGGTCAAGCAGGCGCTGTTCGAGAACCTGGACGAGATCTGCGCCCCCGACGCGATCCTGGCCACCACCACGTCCAGCCTGCCGGTGATCGAGTGCGCCGCGTCCACCCGGCGGCCCCGGGCCGTGGTCGGGATGCACTTCTTCAACCCGGCCCCGGTGATGCGCCTGGTCGAGGTGGTGCACACGGTCTCGACGGCGCCGCGAGGTGGCGGACGCTGTGGCCGGGGTCTGCCGGGCGCTCGGCAAGCACCCGGTGAGCTGCGCCGACCGGGCGGGGTTCATCGTGAACGCGCTGCTGTTCCCCTACCTCAACGACTCGGTGCGGATGCTCGCCGCGCACTACGCGAGCGCCGACGACATCGACACCGCGATGAAGGCCGGGTGCGGCTACCCGATGGGCCCGTTCGAGCTGCTCGACGTGGTGGGGCTGGACGTGGCCCTGGCGATCCAGCGCACGCTGTACCTGGAGTTCCGCGAGCCCGGGTTCGCCCCCACCCCGCTGCTGGAGCACCTGGTCACCGCGGGGTACCTGGGGCGCAAGGTGGGCCGCGGGTTCCGCACCTACGGCTGAGGCTGCGGCGCGCGGCCGGCGGCCGGCTCAGCCGCCCGAGCAGCACCCGCCGCCGCCGCAACAGCCACCGCCACCGCCGGTGGAGGGGGCCGGGGCCGGCCGGGTCGAGCCGGAGGACAGGCCCGTCACGGCGACCATGGGCAGCAACCGGACGGTGTCGTCGTGGCCGTGGGGGCACGGCGCCGGGTCGTCGGCGTGGGCCATCGGGCGGACGACCTCGAAGGTCGTGCCGCAGGAGCGGCAGCGGACGTCGTACGTGGGCACCGTGGCCTCCGTGGGTCGGGTCGTGCCGCCATCATGCCCGGGTGCCGGCGGTCGATCCACTCCGCCCCGCCGCCCGCCACGGCCGGCACCCGGCAGGGGAGTGGGCCGGTGCGGGGCGGCAGACTGGTGGCGTGCCCCGCAGCAACCATCCCCGCCGCCGCGGCCGGCCCGTCCGCTCCGGACCGGCCGGCGCCGACGCGGACGCCGACCTGGCCGCGGCAGCGGCGGACGCCGACCGGCTGCGCGGGGGGTTCCGTCGGGTGGAGCACGACCGCACCGGCAGCTGGGTGGTCACCGGGGTGAGCGGCGCGTCGGCGCTGAAGACCTACCGCTGCCCGGGCTGCGACCAGGAGATCCGCCCGGGCACGCCGCACGTGGTGGTGTGGGCCGCCGAGCGCCCGCTGGCATCCGCCGGCGAGCTGGCCGACCGCCGCCACTGGCACAGCCCGTGCTGGGCCGCGCGGTCGCGGCGCACCCCGCGCTGAGCGGCCGCCCGGCGGCAGTGGTTGGGGATCCGGCGGCGGCGTCCTAGGCTCGGCTGACGTGATCCCTGAGCTGTCCTTCGAGCGGCGCGGCGCGGACCTTTCCGGTGCGCCGCTGGTCCTGTTGCACGCCTTCCCCCTCGACCGCAGCCTCTGGGCGGGGGTGGCGGACCGGCTCGACGGCGTGCTTGCGCTGCTGCTGGTGGACCTGCCCGGCCTCGGCGCCAGCCCGCTGCCTGCGGCGGGTCACCAGGCCGGTGCGGGGGCCGGCGCATCGCTCGACGTGAGCGCCGACGCCGTCGCGGCGCTGCTGGATCGGCTCGGCCACCGGCAGGCGGTGCTGGCCGGGGTGTCGATGGGCGGCTACGTGGCGCTGGCCTTCGCCCGCCGGTACCGGCAGCGGGTGGCCGGGCTGGCGCTCATCGACACCAAGGCGGCCGCGGACCCGCCCGAGGCGCGGGAGAACCGCGAGCGGATCGCCCGGGCGGTGCTCGGGGAGGCGGGCCCGCGGGCGCTGGCGCCGATGCTCGACGGCCTGCTCGGGGCGAGCACCCGGGCGCGGCGCCCCGAGCTCGTCGACTGGGTGCGGGAACGGCTGGCCGCCGCGCCGGTGGCCGGGGTGGCGTGGTCGCAGCGCGCGATGGCCGCCCGCCCCGACGCCACCGACCTGCTGCGCGACCTGCGGGTGCCGGTCGCCGTCGTGGTGGGGGAGGAGGACGTGCTCACCCCGCCGGCCCAGGCCCGGGCGATGGCGGCGACGGCGGCGGACGCCCTGCTGACGGTGCTGCCCGCGGTCGGGCACCTGAGCCCGCTGGAGGCACCGGACGCGGTGGCCGCCGCCGTGCTGGCCCTCATGCTCCGGGTGCGGCCCCGCGCCGCGGCAGGGGCCTGAGGGGGCGGTCCGGGGTGGCGAGCTGACCGGGGCCGGAGCTGACGAGGTCCGGACCCCCGGGGGTGAGCGGTGCCCCGGGGATCCGGACCTCGGCGGGCCTCAGCCCGCGGCCTGGCCGCCGTCCGCTGATGAGTGTGCAGCGGCGGGACGACCGGGCGGTTCGGTGTAGTTGCGGTAGTAGTCCCGCCAGATCAGCCGGTAGATCGGGATCTTCCGCGGGATGCTGCGCAGCCCGGGGATGAACGGCAGCAGCGCCAGCACGAGGGACAGCAGCATCATCAGGCCCCAGATGATCGCGTCGGCGTTGTCACCCCAGACGTTGCCCTCGACGCTGAACGGCTTGATCTGGTACCAGAACGTGTACAGCCACAGCCAGGCCTGACCGGGGTAGTTCCCGGTCTCGTTCATCATTCCCCACTCGCCGCCCTGCAGGTGCTGGGCACCTGCCCGGTCCTCGAGGTAGGTGCTGTCGGCGAGGAAGAGCAGCGGCTTGGTGTAGTTGGTCTGGAAGAAGCCTGCGTTGCTGTCGAGCAGTTGGCTGTCGAGCAGCCCGCTGTCGGCCATTCCCAGCAGCGCCGCGGTCAGCTGCGGCACCGGCCCGTAGTCGCCGGCAGCCACCTGGGCGGGGTCGCCGTCGGGTGCGGCGGCCAGCGCCGCGGTGTAGGCCGATGCCCAGCTGGTCTGCTGGTCGGCGGAGGCGGACTTCCACTGGGACACGGCGGCGGCGGTGGTGCTGTCGGCCGTGAGGGTGGACAGCGGCGTGATCACGAAGTCGTTCGCCGGGTCGATCGGGATCCTGACGCCGGCCCACTTCTGCAGCGTCAGCGGGCCGATGGCCTGCCCGTCACCGTTGCTGTTGTAGGGCGGGCCGTAGGTGGCGCTGCCGCTGCTGCCGTCCAGCTCGGTCGAGGCGGTGGCGACGAAGTCGCTCGGGGCGGCCTTGGCCCAGTCCTGCAGCGTGATGTTCTTCTCGTCGGGGGAGGAGAAGATCACCGCCAGCACGGCGGTGAGCAGGGCGACCACGACCAGGGCGGCCACGAACTCCTTGGCCAGGTCGTACTCGCGCATGGGTCCGCGCCACTTGCCGGGGCGCGGGGGGCGGCCCGAGGTGGTGCGCGCGGTGGTCGTCGTGGTCATCACGCACCCGCCTTCGTGGAGCCCTCGACGAGGTTGCCGTCGTCGTCGACGCCGATCGGCGCCACCACTCCGCGCAGCCGCACCAGCACCACGTGCAGGATGACGATGACGCCGATCGCCAGCGGCAGCAGCATCACGTGCCACAGCAGCATCTGCCCGGTGTCCAGCACGTTCCAGAAGGCGCCCGCGCCGGTGGAGTTGATGCCGTCCTTGGCCTCACCGCCGATCCACTGCGCATCGAAGTTGGTCTGTACCAGGTAGCCGGTGAAGGCGGTGGCGATCGAGACCAGGAACGAGACCACGCCGGTGATCCAGGTCAGCGCCCGGTGACCGCGCCAGGCGGCCATGAAGAACTTGCCCCACAGGTGCACGACCATGAAGAAGAAGAACAGCTCCACGCTCCACAGGTGCATGCTGTTGAGGAAGTGGCCGAAGCTGTTGGTGTGCCACCAGCTCGGCCCGCCGAGGGCGAGCAGGGTGCCGGTGGCGATGATCACCACCAGGGCGGCGATGGTGAGCACCCCGAAGACGTAGATCCAGGAGGCGACGTAGGCGGGCTGCTCGTCCGGCAGCGCCTGGTCGGCCGGTACCGACTCCAGCGTCCGGGCCCGCAGCCGGGCGGTCCAGTTGTGGCTCGGCTCCGTGGTGGGGGCGCTCATGACCGGTTCCCGCGGGGGGAGGAGGCGCTGCTGCCGGTGCGGCTCGCCCGCTCCGCCGACGCCCGGCGGGTGCCCGGGAACGGCAGCACGAGGGCGAGGACGAAGACCAGGATCATGAGCAGGATGACGGTGGCGTTGGCCCATGAGATCTGCAGGACACCCCATTGGATGTAGTGCCCGGGACCGTTCAGGTCGACGAGCCCGGATCGGGCCGTCTCAACCAGGGTGTGCATGCAGGATGCCCTTCCGCCGGGCCCCGCGCGCCGTGTGTGTCGCGGCCGTGCCGCGGGGCGGTCTGTCGTGCGCGCCACGTTAGGTAGGTGGTTGAAAACGGTACTGGGGACGTATGTCCCCCGGGCGCGGGCGTTGACCTTACGTTTAGGTTTGAACTAGATGCCGGACACCCCAACCGGGACCAAGGGCCCGGGGCGGGCGGATCGACCGTCGGTGCCTCAGTGCTCGGCCTGCCGGGGAACGACGACCTCCTGCATGATCAGCAGCATCCCGGCCGCCACCGGGATCGCCACCAACGCCCCCACCACCCCGAGCAGGGTTCCCCCCGCGAGCGCCGCGATCACCGCGACGGCACCCGGGACGGCGACCGTGCGGGACATGATCCGCGGCGCGATGAGGTAGTTCTCCACCTGCTGGTAGATCACGTAGTACACGAGCACGATGACCGCGTACTGCCAGGAGTGGAACATCGCCACCAGCACCACGACCACGGCGCCGATGGTCGCGCCGACCAACGGGATCAGGCCGAAGATGCCGACACTGATGGCCAGCACCAGCCGGTAGTCCAGGCCGAGGACGGTCAGCATGATGTAGGAGCACACCGCGTTGATCGACGCGATGCTCACCTGCCCGGCGATGTACGCACCCACCCGGCGGATGATCTCGTCGGCGAGCAGCTTGACCCGGTCGCGCCGCGAGGCCGGCACCAGCCGGTAGGCGGCCTCCGTCATCGACTGCAGCGACGCCAGGAAGTAGAGCGTCAGCACGAGCACGGTGAAGGCGGTGAACGCCCCCGAGACGAGCGCCTTGCCGGCACCGAAGACGCCGCCGAAGAGCTGGACGGCCGTCTGCCCCGAGGCGAGCCGCTGCTGGATCTGCGCGGTCACGCTCGAGACCAGCCCGTACTTGCGGTCCAGCTGCTGGATCAGCGAGGAGTCCTGGAAACGGGTGACCAGATCGGGGAGTTGCTGGCTGAAGGCCGTCCCCTGGGCGACCAGGGTCGGCGCCACGGCGGCGATGAAGCCGACGAAGACCGCGATGACGCCGACGAAGACCACCGCCACGGCCGCGCCCCGGCGCAGGCCCCGGCGCTGCAGCAGCTGCACCGCCGGCTCGAGCCCGATCGCCAGGAACAGCGCCACCACCATGAGCGTGAGCACCGAGCTGAGCCGGCCCAGCAGGCCCAGCAGCCAGTAGGCCATCAGCACGCCGATCGCGCCCATGAACCCGATGTAGAACGGGTGCGTGCGATTCACCGGCACGCCGGGCAGGCCGTACCGGCCCGCCGGTTCCGCACCGTCCGCCTGCTGGTCCTCGGTCATGGCACCCCTCCGCTGCGCTCCGCCGGGAGAAGCCTGCCAGGTCGTGCCGGTGAACGACGGTGGCGCCGGCCCTGAGGGCCGGCGCCACCGTCGTTCACCGTGGGTGCGGTGCTGCTGCCCGCCTGCCGGGGCGGGGTCAGCTCGCCGAGTTCGCGGCGTGCGTGTCCGGCAGCACGATGGTGCGCTGGTTCTCGGCGGCGTCGGCGATGGCGCCGGCCGTCTGCACCTCGTCGGCCTCGCCCGCGCCGGCCGGGGCCGGCGGAGGAGCGGCGGCCGCGGCCGCGAGCTTGTCGAGCCCGGGCATCGCACCGAGCAGGTGGCGCAGCTGGTCGAGGTGCCCGGTGATGCTGTCCCGTTGCCGGTTGAGCTCGTCCACCTGGCGCTGCGCGGCGCGCCGGTTGCGCTCGGCCTCGCTCTTCGCCTCGGACATCGTCTTCTCCGCGTGCGCCCTGGCCTCGGCGATCACCTGGTCGGCGTTGCGGCGGGCGGTGCTGACCAGCGCCTTGGCGTGCTCGTCGGCCTCGCGGCGCACCTGCTCGGCCTGGTCGACGGCCTTCGAGGCCCGCTGCTCGGCGGCGGAGGCGCGCTGCTCGGCCTCGGCCACCAGTTGCGTCGCCTGGGCCACGGCCGCCTCGTGCCGCTCGGCGTCGAGGCGCTCGGCCTCCTCGCGCCGGGCGGCGAGCTTGACCTCGAGGTCCGTGGTCGTCTGCTCGGCGTTGCTGCGCGCCTCTTCGAGCAGCGACGCGGCGGTGGCCCGGTGCTCGTCGGCCTCGCGCTTGGCGGTGGCCCGCAGCTCGTCGACGTCGCGCTTGGCGGCGGCGCGCAGCTCGGTCACCTCGCGCTCGGCCGTGGCCCGCATGCGGGCCAGCTCGCGGTCGACGGTGGTGCGCTTCTCGGTGGTCTCGTGCTCGGTGACCGAGCGGAGCTTGGCCGCCTCGCGCTCGGCGACGGCGAGCATCTCCTCCGACCGGCGGGTCGCCGAGGCGACGATCTCCTCGGCCTCGGTGGTCGCCGACTGGCGGACCTCGGCGCTCTCGCGCTGCGCGGTCGCGGTCAGCTCGGCCGACTCGTTCTGGGCCGCCGCACGTACCTGGGCCGCCTCGATCCGGGCCTGGGCCAGCATCTCCTCGGCGTCCTTGGTGGCCGCGGCGATCACGTCGCTGGCCTGTTCCTCGGCGAGCCGGAGCAACTGCTCGATGCGGGCGCCGAGACCGCTGTAGGACGGCCGTTCCACCTCACGGAGCTGACGGTGGGCGTCGGCGACCTCACCGGCGAGCTTCATCGCCCGCCCGTCGACCTCCTCCAACCGTGCCCGGGCGTCGCGCAGGGCGGACTCGAGGGTATGGACCCGATCGTCGACCTGGGTCTTGTCGTATCCGCGCATCACGACGGGAAAGTTCTGCTGGCTCTGGTCGCCGGCCACTGTGGAGACCTCCCTAGGTCCCGGCCCCGGGACCTACACGTTTCGGAATCGCATGATCGCCTCGTGGTGACGGTCCCGAAGGGCGGGATCGCGCACTCCGAGGCCTTCCCCCGGCGCGAGGCAGAGTACCCCCACCTTGCCCTGGTGGGTGTTGCGATGGACATCGAATGCAGCCTGTGAGGCTAGTGCTAGAGGGTACGTCCTGGACAGCGTGGGGTGAATCCTCCCCCTGGCGACCAGGTCGTTGGCCGCCCAGGCCTCGGAGTAGTTGGCGAAGTGCGAACCGACGATCCGCTTGAGGTTCATCCACAGGTACCGGTTGTCGTAGCTGTGCATGAACCCGGAGGTGGAGGCGCAGGTCACGATCGTGCCCCCGCGGCGGGCCACGAAGACGCTCGCGCCGAAGGTCTCCCGGCCGGGGTGCTCGAAGACGATGTCCACGTCGCGGCCGCCGAGCAGTTCGCGGATGCGCCCCCCCAGCCGGCGCCACTCCGCCGGGTCGGGGGTGTGCTCGTCCTTCCAGAACCGGTAGCCCTCGGCGGCGCGGTCGATCACCAGGTCGGCGCCCAGCAGGCGGCAGATCTCCGCCTTCTCGGGGGAGGAGACCACGCAGACCGGGGTGGCCCCGGCGGCGAGCGCGAGCTGGGTGGCGTAGGAGCCGAGCCCGCCGGAGGCACCCCAGATCAGCACGGTGTCGCCGAGCTTGAGCCCGGCGCCGTTCTTGGAGATCAGCTGCCGGTAGGCGGTCGAGTTCACCAGCCCCGGGACGGCCGCCTCTTCCCAGGTCAGGTGGGCGGGCTTGGGCATCAGCTGGTTGGCCTTCACCAGCGCCAGCTCGGCCAGGCCGCCGAAGTTGGTCTCGAAGCCCCAGATCCGCTGCTCGGGATCGAGCATCGTGTCGTCGTGCCCCTCGGGGCGTTCGAGCTCCACCGACAGGCAGTGCGCCACCACCTCGTCCCCCGGCTTCCAGGCGTGCACCCCCGGCCCCGTGCGCAGCACCACGCCGGACAGGTCCGAGCCGATCACGTGGTAGGGCAGGTCGTGCCGCTTCGCCAGCGGCGAGGTGCGGCCGTAACGCTGCAGGAACCCGAAGGTCGGCATCGGCTCGAAGATGGACGTCCACACCGTGTTGTAGTTGATGGAGCTGGCCATCACCGCGACGACGGCCTCGCCGGGGCCCAGCTGCGGGGTGGGGACGTCCTCGACGTGCAGGCTCTTGCGCGGGTCCTTCTCGCGGGTGGGCACGCCGTCGAACATGCCGACCTCGTCGGCGTGCACGGTCACCGCCCGGTAGTGGTCCGGCACCGGGAGGGAGGCGAGCTCGGCCGCGCCGGCGGAGGACAGGATGGCATCGAGGATCTCTTTCACGGCGTAGCCTCCGGAGCTGGCTGGACGGGCTGCGTCGGGCTCAGACAGCGAACGTAACCAGGCGGTCCGGGGCTCGACACCGGCGGCGACGTGACGCGGGTCACGTCGTCCCTGCCGGAGGCCGGCCGGCCCGGGTCAGTGGCCATCCGCCGCCGGCTGCACGAGCTCGACCAGAACGCCCCCGGCGTCCTTCGGGTGGACGAAGTTGACCCTGCTGCCCGCGGTGCCCCGCCGGGAGGTCTCGTACAGCACCCGGACCCCGCGGGTGCGCAGCGTCGCCGTCACCGCCTCCACGTCCCGCACCCGGTAGGCCATCTGCTGGATCCCCGGCCCGGAGCGGTCGAGGAAGCGGGCGATGGTCGACTCCGGGGTGAGCGGGGCGAGCAGCTGCACGGCGGAGCCGGAGTCCCCGACGGCCATCATCGCCTCACGGACGCCCTGCTCCTCGTTGGACTCCTCGTGCTCCAGGCGCATCCCGAAGACGTCGCGGTAGAAGGCGATGGCGGTGTCCAGGTCGGGCACGGCGATGCCGACGTGGTCGATCGCGGTGAACAGCTCCTGCGGGAGGGGAGCCGGGGTCGCCTGCCCGCCGGGGGTGGTGTCGGTCATGCCCCCAGGCTACGGGCGCGACGGGCGGGACGGGGGGGTGCGCGGGGTGGTTTGCGCCGCAGTCCCGGCGCCCGCGGCCGGGTGCGAGGATGGTGTGACGCCGGACACTCCGCGGGGCGTGGGGTCGGTCCGGGGCCGGCGTTACGGTTTCCAGGTCGGCGGGCACCCGGGCCGCCGGATCGCGGAGGAGGAGTCATGAGCGAGGCAGTCGCCCCCACCCCCAGGTCGTCGGTGATCGTCGCCGGGGCACGCACCCCGATCGGGCGGCTGTTGGGGTCGCTCAAGGGGTTCTCCGCGACCGACCTCGGCGGGATCGCGATCAAGGGCGCGCTGGAGCGCGCCGGTCTCGCCCCGGAGGCCGTGGAGTACGTGATCATGGGCCAGGTGCTGCAGGCGGGAGCGGGGCAGATCCCCTCCCGCCAGGCGGCGGTCAAGGGCGGCCTGCCGATGACCGTCCCGTCGATCACGGTCAACAAGGTCTGCCTGTCCGGGATCAACGCCATCGCGCTCGCCGACCAGCTCATCCGTGCCGGGGAGTACGACGTGGTGGTGGCCGGCGGGATGGAGTCGATGACCCAGGCCCCGCACCTGCTCACCGACTCCCGCGAGGGCTTCAAGTACGGCGACGTGACGATGAAGGACCACATGGCCTACGACGGGCTGTGGGACGTCTTCACCGACCAGGCCATGGGGCTGCTCACCGAGGCGGCCAACGACGGCGACTCCGGGCTCAGCCGCGCCGAGCAGGACGCCTTCTCCGCCCGCTCCCACCAGCGTGCCGCCCGGGCCTGGAAGGACGGCCTGCTCGAGGCCGAGGTGGTGCCCGTCCCCATCCCGCAGCGCAAGGGCGAGCCGCTGCCGTTCACGACCGACGAGGGCGTCCGCGGCGACACCACCGCCGAGTCGCTGGGCCGGCTGCGCCCCGCCTTCCGCCCCGACGGCACGATCACCGCCGGATCGGCCTCGCAGATCTCCGACGGCGCCTGCGCCCTGGTGGTGATGAGCCGGCAGAAGGCCGAGGAGCTCGGGCTGCCCTGGCTGGCCGAGATCGGCGCCCACGGGAGCGTCGCCGGCCCCGACTCCACCCTGCAGGAGCAGCCCGCGAACGCGATCCGGGCGGCCTGCGCGAAGCAGGGCCTGACCCCCGCCGACCTCGACCTGGTCGAGATCAACGAGGCGTTCGCCGCGGTCGGGCTGGTCTCCACCCGCTCGCTCGGCATCGACCCCGAGAAGGTCAACGTCAACGGCGGCGCGATCGCGATGGGCCATCCGGTCGGCATGTCCGGCGCCCGGATCACCCTGCACCTGGCGCTCGAACTGGCCCGGCGCGGCGGCGGCACCGGTGCGGCGGCGCTGTGCGGCGGGGGCGGGCAGGGCGACGCGCTCATCGTCCGGGTTCCCCGCCGCGGCTGAGCGCGGTGAGCCGACCGGTCGACGTCGCCGCGCTCGTCCAGCAGGCAAGGGCCGGCTCGCCGCGGGCGACCGCGCGGCTGGTGTCCCTGGTCGAGGACGCCCACCCCGCGCTGCGCGAGGTGATGGCCGCGCTCGCCCCCTACACCGGGCGGGCCCGCGTGATCGGCATCACCGGCGCGCCCGGGGTGGGCAAGTCGACCGCCACCAGTGCCCTGGTGCGGGCGCTGCGGGCCGGCGGCGAGAGTGTCGGCGTGCTCGCGGTGGACCCTTCCTCGCCGTTCTCCGGCGGGGCGCTGCTCGGGGACCGGATCCGGATGCAGGACCACGCCCTCGATCCCGGGGTCTTCATCCGCTCGATGGCCAGCCGCGGGCACCTCGGAGGGCTGTCGTGGGCAGCCCCGCAGGCGCTGCGGGTGCTGGACGCGGTCGGCTGGGACGTGCTGCTGGTCGAGACCGTCGGAGTGGGGCAGAGCGAGGTGGAGATCGCCGGCCTCGCCGACACCACGGTGGTGCTGCTCGCCCCCGGGATGGGGGACGGGATCCAGGCCGCGAAGGCGGGGATCCTCGAGGTGGGCGACCTGTTCGTGGTGAACAAGGCCGACCACGACGGCGCCGGGGCCACCGTGCGCGACCTGCAGTACATGATCGGCCTGGCCGGCGACCATGATCCCGCGGGCTGGAGACCGCCCGTTCTCACCACCGTCGCCTCCGCCGGGACCGGGATCGACGAGGTGGTCGGGGCGCTCGCCGACCACCGCGCCTGGGCGGAGCGCACCGGCACGCTGCGCAGCCGCCGGGTGCGCCGCGCCGCCGCCGAGATCGAGGCGATCACGCTCACGGCGCTGCGCGAGCGGATCGGTGACCTGCGCGACGGCCGGCACCTGGAGCGGCTGGCCGAGCAGGTGGCCGACGCGAAGACCGACGCGTACGCCGCCTCCGACCGGCTGCTCAGCGAGCTCGCGGCGACGTCGTACCCCTGATCCGTGGCTCGGGCCGGCTGGCTCGGGCCGGCTAGCCGGGGCCCGCCAGCCCGGGGCCGGCCAGCCCGGGCCGGCCACCCGGGGCGGCGGGCGCCCGGCCGGGGGTGGCGACCCAGCGCAGCCCGGTGCCCTCCTCGCTGGAGCCGACCACCCGGTTGCCGCCCAGTGCCCGTGCCTCGAACAGCGCGGAGTCGGCGGCGATGAGCAGCGTCTCGACGTCCGGGCAGCGCTGCGCGTCCAGTCCGCTGAGGCCCACGTTCGCGGTCAGCGGCGCGGCGTCGGCGGCGAGCGTGCCGCGCAGCCGGTCGGTGAGGTCGAACGCCTCGTCCATGGTGGTGGCGGGCATCACGATCGCGAACGCGTCGCCGCCGACCCGGTAGCTGCGCCAGCCCCTCCCGCCGGTGACCGCCCTGCCCAGCGCGCCGCCGAGGGCGGCGATCAGGGCGTCGCCGCGCCGCCGCCCGATGGTGGAGTTCACCAGCTCGAGCCCGTTGACGTCGATCAGGGCGAGGGTGAGGGGATGCCCGCGGCGGCGGGCCAGGTCGACCTGGGCGGCCAGATCGCGGCGGAAGGCCCGGCGTGAGCCGAGCCCGGTCAGGTCGTCGGTGGCGGCGGCGGAGACCGCCTGGGCGTGCCTGCGGGCCAGCCGCCGCCCTCCGGTGAGGAACACCAGCGGCACCGCGGCGAGTGCGCCGAGCGCGAGCGCCACGGCCAGCGCCTGCCACAGCTGCCGGGAGCGCCGGTCCCCGGGAGCCGGGTCCAGGGTGACCACCAGCGCCGCCGGCTCCCCGCCCACCCGCAGCGCGGTCACCACGCTGCCCGCGCGCAGCTGCGCCGGGGCTGCGCCTGCCGTCACCTGCCGCACCGCGGCCAGGGCGTCCGCGCCGAGAGCGGCCACCTCCCGGGGCCGGGTGGGCCCGGGTCCGGAAGGGTGCGCCACCGTGGCCAGCACCGTGCCGTCGGCGCGCACCGCCCGCACCGCCACCACGTCCGGCTCGGCGGCCAGCGGCATCAGCCGGGTGTGCAACGGGGTGGCTTCGGGGGTGGCCGACACGGCCGCCGCGGCAGCGCCGACGCGGGCCACCGCTTCGCGGGCCACGGCCTGACCGGCCAGCCGCGCGGCCAGCCCCGTCTCCGCCACGGCCACGCAGCAGCTGGCCACCAGGACTGCCAGCCCGAGCCGGGTCGCGACCGCCGCGAACCGCTGACCTGCAGGCCCGCGCGCCATGCCAGCCTCCATGCCGAACCCCGTGGCGTCGCTTCCTGCGTCGCCGCAGGTCCTGTCGGACGCGGCCGGGCGGTCCTGAGCAGTTGCCCGCCCGCGGCGGCGCCGCTCACCCTGACGGCGGGTAGGGTCGGGGCATGCTGGTGGCCTTCTCCGTCGCACCGTCCGGAACCGGCGACTCCGTCTCGGCGGCGGTCGCCGACGCCGTGCGGGTGGTGCGCGCCTCGGGCCTGCCGAACCACACCGACTCGATGTTCACCACCATCGAGGGCGAGTGGGAGGAGTGCATGGACGTCGTCCGGCAGGCGGTGGAGGCGGTCTCCCGGCACGGCGCGCGCGTCTCGCTGGTGCTGAAGGCCGACATCCGCGCCGGACGCACGGGGGAGCTGCAGGGCAAGGTGGACCGGCTCGAGGCGGCCGTGGCGCGGGCCGGCGCGGACGGGCCCACCGGCCGCTGATGGCCTTCACCCTGCCGCTGCCGGGGCGGCTGCTCGGCCGGCTCGCGGCGGTGCTCGTGGTGCTCGCCGGGCTCGCCCTGACCGTCCTCGGTTCGCTGCTCGCGACCTCGATGGCTCCCGCGACGCGGTCCGTCGGCACCGTCCGGGCGACCGGCGGGGTGAGCGTGGTCGATACCGCTACCGGCGTGCTCGACCTCGACGGCCCGCGGGTGAGCGTCCGGGCGGAGGCGGCCACCGCCGGCACGCCGGTGTTCGTCGGGATCGGCCGCGCCGACGACGTCGCCGCCTACCTGGGGGCGGTGCGGCGGGCAGAGGTCACCCGGGTCAGCGGCACGGGGAGTCCCACGGTGGCCCTGACCGGGAGCCAGCCATCGCTGCCGGACCCCGCCGGGGTGGACATCTGGGTGGCGCACGCGCGTGCCTCCGGCGCCGCGGAGCTGGTCTGGCCCGACACCCCCGGGCAGTGGCGGCTGGTGGTGGCCACGGACGGCACCGCCGCGGCCCCGTCGCAGGTGGTGCTCGGCTGGGACCGGGCGCCGCGGTCGAACCCGGCGCCGGCGCTGATCACCGTCGGGTTGCTGCTCCTGGCCGGCGGGGCGGTCGGCCTGCTGCTCACCCGCGGGGGCCGGGCGGACCCGGACACCGACAGGGACACCGACAGCGACAGCGACCCCGAGACGGACACCGGCACCGGCAAGGACACCGACACCGACAGCGACCCCGAGACGGACACCGGCAGGGGCACCGAGGCGGGCACCGGCACCGGCACGCCTCCCGCGCACGGCAGGCGGGCGCGCTCGTGAAGCTTGCGATCCGCCGCCCGGCCCTGTCTCCCGTCCTGCTCGTCGTGGCCCTGCTCGCCGCGGTGCTGCCGGCGGGGTGCGCGAGTCCGCCGGCCGGCACGTCCGCGACCGGCACCTCCACCACGCCCCACCCGGTGGTGGTGGCCGTCCAGGCGCAGGGCATCCTGCTGGCCGTCGCGGCGGCGGTCGATGCGAGCACCCACGCGGCGAAGGCCGGTGACCTCGGCCCCCGCGTCGTCGGCCCGCTGCAGCAGCAGGAGGCGGCGCAGCTGAAGCTGCCCGCCGCACTGCGCAGCACGCCGGTGGGGGCGCAGTCGTGGCAGCGGCTGGTGGTGCCGTCGCAGTACGGGTGGCCGCGCTGGTTCCTCGCCGTCGGGTCGCTGCCGTCGCGCCCGACGCCGCTGCTGTCGGTGCTGTCCTCCTCCACGGCGCGCGTGCCGTACGGGCTGTGGGCCCAGCTCGCCATGCTCCCGGGGGCGAGCCTGCCCGGGACGGCCCCGGTCGAGCAGGGCGCCGCGGCGGTCCCGCCCGCCGCCGGCGGGCTGCTGGTGGCACCCCAGGACGTCGGACCGCAGTACGCCGACCTGCTCACCCGCGGCGCGAGCAGCCCGGCGGCGGCGCACTTCGCCCCCGACGTGTTCCGCACCCAGGTCACCCAGCAGCTCGCCCGCGACAAGGCCGCCTTCGTGCGCTACGGCACCGTCGCCGCCCGGCACACGGCGCAGCCCGGCGCGGTGCTGGCGCTGCGCACCGCGGACGGCGGGGCGTTGGTGATCGCGGTGCTGAGCGAGACCTACGTGGTCAAGGTGCGCGCAAGCGCCGGTACGGTGAAGGTCGACCCGACCCTGGCCGCGCTCGCCGGCAAGGATCGGTTCAGCACTCAGGTGACGCGCACCTCCCAGGAGGTGGTGGCCTTCGTCGTTCCGGCGCAGGGCTCGACGGCCCGGGTGCAGGTGGTCGCGGCCTCGAAGGTGGACCTGTCCGCCGTCGGGTCCTGAGCCCGTCGCCCCGGGGGAACCCGGAGGCGGGGGGCAGGGTGGGGGTGGCGGGTGCCCGGGCGGCACGGGACGAATACGGTGACTGAGTACATGGTGGGTGACTGAGTACATGGTGACTGAACACATGGTGACTGAACACACGGTGACTGAACACACGGGGAGTAGCGGCGCGGGCGCGATCCGAAGCGCGCGCGATCTGAGAGGACGACGATGAGCAACCAGCCCGGCCCGGGGGCGCGACCGGCACTCGACCTGCGCGGAGCGGTGGACCTCGGCGCACTGGCCGCCCGGACGACGGCGGGCGGCGCCAACGGCGGGACGCCTGCCACGGCCGGTGGCGCCGCGGTGATGGACGTGACCGACGCGAGCTTCGTCACCGACGTGGTGAACAGGTCGGCGACGGTACCGGTGGTGATCGACTTCTGGGCCACCTGGTGTGGTCCGTGCAAGCAGCTCTCGCCGGTGCTGGAGCGGCTCGCCGCCGAGTACGACGGCCGGTTCCTGCTGGTGAAGATCGACGTCGACGCCAACCCGCAGGTGTCCTCCGCGTTCCAGATCCAGTCGATCCCGAGTGTCTTCGCGGTGCTCAAGGGGCAGCCGGTGCCGCTGTTCCAGGGGGCCCAGCCCGAGCAGCAGGTGCGCGCCGTGATCGAGGAGCTGCTCCGGGTGGCGGAGCAGCACGGGGTGACCGGCCGGTACACCGCGGGCGACGAGGTCGAGGGCCCCGAGGAGCCCGAGGAACCGGTCGAGGAGCCGCTGCCGCCGCGCCACCAGGAGGCCTACGACGCCATCGAGCGCGGCGACTTCGACGCTGCGGCCGCCGCGTACGAGGCCGCGCTGCTGGAGGCACCGGCGGACGCCATGGCCAAGGTCGGGCTGGCCCAGGTCGGCCTGCTGCGACGTACCCGCGACGTCGATCCCGCGCAGGCCCGGTCCGCGGCGGCCACGGCCCCGCAGGACGTGGACGCCCAGCTGCTGGCGGCCGATCTCGACGTGCTCGGAGGGCACATCGAGGATGCCTTCGCCCGCCTCGTCGACACCGTCCGGGTCAGCGCCGGGCCGGAGCGGGAACGGGTCCGCCAGCGTCTGCTGGAACTGTTCGACGTGGTCGGGAGCGAGGACCCGCGGGTTCCCCGGGCCAGGCTCGCCCTCGCCAACGCGCTGTTCTGAGCCACGGGGGCCTCAGCGCGGTCCCATCCGCAGCGCGCCGTCGAGCCGGATCGTCTCGCCGTTGAGCATCGGGTTGGCGACGATGTGCAGGGCGAGCGCGGCGTACTCCGCGGGATGTCCGAGCCTGCTCGGGTGCGGTACCTGTGCGCCCAGGGACTCGCGGGCGGGCTCGGGCAGCCCGGCGAGCATGGGGGTGTCGAAGGTGCCCGGGGCGATCGTCACCACCCGGATCAGGCGCTCGGCGAGGTCGCGGGCCGCGGCGATGGTCAGCCCGACGATGCCTGCCTTCGACGCGGCGTAGGCGGCCTGCCCCACCTGCCCCTCGAAGGCGGCGATCGAGGCGGTGCAGACGATCACCCCGCGCTCGCCGTCGACCGGGTCGAGGGCCGCGATGCGCTCGGCGGCGAGCCGCAGCACGTTGAAGGTACCGACGAGATTGATCTCGACGACGGAGCGGAAGGCCTGCAGCGGCAGCGGCCCGCCGCGCCCCAGGATGCGCCCCGGCGTGCCGACGCCCGCGCAGTTGACCACCGCGCGCAGCGGCCCGAGCGCGGCCGCGGCGTCGAGTGCGGCGCCGACCGCGTCGGGGTCGGTGACGTCGGTGGCGGCGAACTCGGTGCCGGCGCCGAGCCGGGCGGCGAGGGCCTTGCCCGCCGCGGCGTCGAGGTCGGCCACCACCACCCGTGCGCCGGCCTCGTGCAGCCGGTGCACGGTGGCCGCACCGAGACCGGAGGCGCCACCGGTGACGAGGGCGACGGATCCGCGTACGTCCATGCTCAGGGTCCTCTCGGTCCGGGCCGGACGGACCCGCCGGGCCGGGGTGGGGTGGGGCGCGGTGGTGCGGGGAGGTCAGATCCGCTCGATCACCATGGCGTTGGCCATGCCGCCGCCCTCGCACACCGACAGCAGACCGTAGCGCCCGCCGCGGGCGTCGAGCACCCGCAGCAGGGTGGAGACGAGCTTGGTGCCGGTGGCGCCGAGCGGGTGGCCGAGGGCGATCGCCCCGCCGCGGACGTTCAGCCGCTCCGGGTCGGCGCCCAGCTCCCGGGCCCACACCAGCGGTACCGGGGCGAACGCCTCGTTCACCTCGTACGCATCGATGTCGGCGATGGTGAGGCCGGCCCGGTCGAGGGCCTTGCGCGCGGCCGGGATAACGCCGGTGAGCATGAGGATGGGGTCGCTGCCGACCATCGCCATCGACCGGATCACCGCCCGCGGGCGCAGCCCGGCAGCGGCGGCGTGCGCCCGGCTGGTGACCAGCGCGGCCGAGGCCCCGTCGGTGAGCGGGGAGGAGTTGCCGGCGGTGATGCACCAGGAGATCTCCGCGAAGCGGGCCTGCAGCTGCTCGTCGCGGAAGGCGGGGCTCAGCCCGCCGAGCCGCTCGGCGGTGGTGCCCGGGCGGACCGTCTCGTCGGTGGCGTGCCCGCCGACGGGCACGATCTCCTCCTCGAACGCGCCGTCCTTCTGCGCGCGGGCCGCCAGCTCGTGGGAGCGGGCGGAGAACTCGTCCAGCTCGGTCCGGGACAGCCGCCAGCGCGCGGCGATGAGCTCGGCCGAGATGCCCTGCTGCACCAGCCCGGCGGGGTAGCGCTCGCGCACCCCGGTGCCCAGCGGGTCGGCCCCGGCGAGGGAGGAGAACATCGGGGCCCGGCTCATCGACTCGACCCCACCGGCGATCAGCACGTCGGCCACGCCGGCCATCACCGTGGTGGCCGCGAACTGCAGGGCCTGCAGGCTCGAGCCGCACTGCCGGTCCACGGTGGTGGCGGGCACCGTCTCGGGGAAGCCCGCGGCGAGCACCGCCTGCCGGGTCACGTTCATCGCCTGCTCGCCCGCCTGGGTGACGCAGCCCCCGATCACGTCCTCCACGCTGCCGGGGTCGATCCCGGTGCGCCGGGCGAGCTCCCGCAGCGTGGCGGCGAACAGGTCGACGGGGTGTACCCCGGACAGCGCGCCGCCCGGCTTTCCCCGGCCGGTGGCGGTGCGGACGGCGTCGACGATCACTGCCTCGGTCATGTGGTCCTCCGCTCGGGCGGTGGGGCCGCGGCGGTGCGACAGGTCCGGCCCCTGCCTGGACGCTAGCCCCGCAACGGCACTGCCGCAGCGGCGCGGGCGTGACGCGGGTCACGACCGGCCGGGAGGTGGTGCCGCAGCGGGGCTCGGCCTAGCCTCGCGGCGTGCAGGGTGACCAGCGCGTGCCGCAGCCGCGCGAGGGGCTGAGCCGGGTCGAGCGCGCCGCCCTGCAGGCTGTGCACGATGCGGCCCGTGACGGTGAGCTGGTCGCCGAGCTGGTCGAGCTGGCCTCGATCCCGAGCGTCACCGGCAGCGCCGCGGAGCTGGACGCGCTGGAGTGGACGGCGGGGCGGCTGCGCCGGCTGGGGCTCGATGTCGACCTGTGGCAGCTCGACCTGCCCGCCCTGCGGGCCATGGACGGCTACCCGGGGACCGAGGCGGCACGCGAGCAGGGCTGGGGGCTGGTCGGCGCCGCCGCCCCGGCGCGCGAGGGTGCGCCGGTGCTGGTGCTGCAGGGGCACCTGGACGTGGTGCCTGCCGGGGACCGTGCCGGCTGGGGCGGGCTGGACCCGTTCTCCCCGCGGGTGGTGGCCCGGCCGGGCGGCGACGTGGTCGTCGGGCGCGGCTGCTGCGACATGAAGGGTGGGGTGGTCTCGGTCCTGGCGGCGCTGACCGGGTTGCGCCGGGCGGGGGTCGACCTGGCCGGAGGGGTGGCGGTGCATGCGGTGATCGGGGAGGAGGACGGCGGGCTCGGTGCCTTCGCCACGCTGGCGCGCGGGTACCGCGGAGATGCCTGCGTGATCCCCGAGCCCACCGGCCGGCGGGTGGTCAGTGCCACCGCGGGGGCGCTGACCTTCCGGCTCGAGGTGGCGGGGCTCGCCGCGCACGGCAGCGCCCGGTACGCCGGGGTGAGCGCGCTGGAGGCGTTCGCGCCGGTGCAGGCTGCCCTGCGCGAGCTGGAGCGGGAGCGCTCGGCGGGCGCGGACCCGCTGCTGGCGGGCTACCCGATCGCCTACCCGCTGTCGGTCGGGACGGTGCGGGCGGGGGACTGGGCGAGCACGGTGCCCGACCTGCTGGTGGCCGAAGGGCGGTACGGGGTCCGCCTCGAGGAGAGCCCGCAGCAGGCCCGCGCGGCGTTCGAGGACGCGGTGGCGCGGGCCTGCGCCGGCGACCCGTGGCTTCGCGACCATCCGGTGCGGGTCAGCTGGTGGGGAGGGCAGTTCGCCTCCGGCCGGCTGCCCCGCGGCCACCCGCTGCTCCCGCTGGTACAGCGCGCCTGGGCCGATGCGACGGGCGGCCCGATCCCGCCGGAGCGCGGCGCCCCGTACGGCAGTGACCTGCGGCTGTACGCCGCGGCCGGGGTGCCGACGCTGCACCTCGGCCCGGGCGCCGTGGAGCAGGCGCACGCGGCGGGGGAGTGGGTGCCGGTCGCCGAGCTGACCGAGGTGGCCGGGGCGCTCGCACTGGCCGCGATCCGTTTCTGCGGCACCGTCTGACCGAGCCGGGCGGGGATTGGCGTGTCTTCTTGCGTTGGGTCACGAACTAACTACATAGCGTGCACAATAGACGGGGTGATGAGTAACGCCGAGGCTGCGACGCTGGCTCCCCGACTCCCACGAGTGGAGCCCGCCGCCCTCGACGGGCCCGGGTTGGAGTGGCGCTGGCCGCTGCGGATGCAGAACCCGGTGCGTCGCTACGACTGGGGCTCGCGCTCGGCGCTGGCCCGGCTGCAGGGTCGCCCGACCGCGCTGGGCCCGGAGGCGGAGCTGTGGATGGGCGCGCATCCGGGCGCACCCTCGTCGCTGCTCGACCTCGACGGGCGCCCGATCCGCCTCGACGACGCCGTGACGGGTGATCCGCTCGGCCTGCTCGGCCCCGAGTGCCTGGGCCGCTACGGGCCCCGGCTTCCGTTCCTGCTGAAGGTGATCGCCGCCGAACGGGGCCTGTCGGTGCAGGTGCATCCGGTGGCCGACGCCGCTGCCGCGGGGTTCGCGGCCGCTGCCGCGGCGGGGCCGGGCGACGGCGCGGCGATGCCCGCCCCGTTCGTCGACCCCTACGGCAAGTCGGAACTGCTGGTGGCGCTGGAACCCTTCGAGGCCCTGGCCGGTCTGCGCGCGCCCCGGCGCAGCGGCGAACTGCTCGACCTGCTCGACGTGGCGCCGCTGCTGCCGATGCGGCGCGGGCTCACCGCGGCCTCGATGGCGCTCGACCCGCACCGGGCGCGAGCGGCGACGCTGGAGGCGCTGGTGCGGCTGGCGAGCTGGCCGCAGCGTCAGCGGGCGGTGCTGGCGGCGGCGGTCACCGATGCCGCCCGCGCGGTGCTGGTCGACCCGCGCCGCCTGCACGACCCGGACACCCGACTGGCGCTGGAGTGGGTGATGCGGCTGGCGTACCAGCACCCGGCGGATCCGATGGTGCTGGCACCGCTGCTGCTCGACGTGGTGCGACTGGAGCCGGGCGGCTCGCTCTTCGTGCCGGCCGGGGTGCTGCACTCCTGCCTGTCCGGAGTGGCGGTCGAGGTCTCGACGTCCTCGGACAACGTGGCGCGTGCCGGGCTGACCAGCAAGCCGGTGGACGTCGCCCTGCTGCACCGGTTGAGCCGGCCGGAGGTGGCGGCGGAGGTCGGGGTGGGCACGCTGGCGGCGGGGCCGCACGAGACCGTGCTGCTCGCCCCGGCGGAGGAGTTCCGGCTGAGCCGGGTCGCCGTGCGCGACGGCAGCCTGGTGACCCTGGCGGCGCACGTGCCCGGCCCGCAGGTGCTGTTCTGCCTGTCCGGTGAGGTGTCGGTGTGGGCCGGGGCCCATCAGCTCGCGCTGTCCGGCGGGGAGTCGGTCTACGTGGGGCCGGGGGCCGACGACTGCGTCCTCAGCGGCGGCGGTGACGTTCTCCGGGTGACCCCCGGCACGTGGTGACCCCCGGCACGTGGTGACCACCGGCAGGCGGTGACCAGCGGCACCCTCGGCGGGCGGCGCCGAGGCGGGAGGACATCAGGCCCGGTGGGGCAGCCCCCTGCGAGCTGCCCCACCGGGCCTGTGGCGACGCCGCTGGTCGACGCCGTTGGCTATCGGGTGCGAAGTGGATCCGACCGGACCTGACCGCTCACCTCCGCGGCCTGCACGCCGATGCCCTCCTGCCGTGGTCCTGGTGCGATGCGGCCGGGGGCGCCGGTGGCCGGGTCCGAGCTCCGCATCACCGTGCGTACGCTACTCGTATACGGGCAGTGTCCGTCAGGGTTTCCGGAATCCCGGTCCCGGAGCGGACCGGGGCGATCTCTCCGGGTGTCGGCGGTGCGGGCTGGACCGAAGCGGCGAGCAGAGAAATCCCCCGTTTGGGATTCCGGCCGCCTGAACAATCGCACTGCGTAGTGGAAGACTTACGCAGCGTTGCCAAATTGGTCGATCGCGGAGGCAGGGTCATCCCGCCGGCGATCGGACGCGCTGCGATCTATGGGGAGACGATGAGGCTGCGCCTGCTGGGGACGTCGTCGGGTCATACCGGCTGCCCCGCCCTGTACGCCACCGACCGCGGGACCTACGTGGTCCAGGGGAAACTCGTCACCGACCCGGAGGCGATCGCGCACCTGGTGGACGTGCGGGAGGACGAGTTCTACGTGGAGATTCCGCACCAGTTGCTGCGCTTCGCCGACCCCGCAGAACGTGCGTAGCATTTCTGGACATTTCTTGGTCGGGGCGCCTACTTTCGAGGGGTGTCCGGTTTTCAGCAGGCACGCGAGGCGCTCGGGATCCGGCTGCGCGAGTTGCGCCGTGCGGCCGGGCTGACCGGGCGCGACCTCGCCCTCGCCCAGGGCTGGCACGCGAGCAAGGTGTCGAAGATCGAGACCGGGCGGCAGACCCCGTCGGAGGCCGACGTCGGTGCCTGGGCGGGCGCCTGCGGCGCTGCCGCCGAGGTCGAGGACCTGCTCGCCAGCCTGCGCGTGCTGGACGGGCAGTACGTGGAGTTCCGCCGGATGTTCCGCGGCGGCCAGCGCGCCAAGCAGGCCGAGCTCGGCCGTATCGAGGGCGACACCGAGGTGGTGCGCAACTTCGAGGCGGTGTTCGTCCCGGGGCTGCTGCAGACCGCCGGCTATGCGCGCGTCCGGCTGGCGGAGGGGCTCGACGTCATCGGCGCCCCCGACGACGTCGACGAGGCGGTGGCCGCCCGGATGATCCGCCAGCAGGCCCTCTACCGGCCCGGCCGGCGGCACCACTTCGTGGTCACCGAAGCGGTGCTGCGCTACCGGCTCTGCCCGCCCGAGGTGCTGGCCGAGCAGCTCGACCGGCTCGTCGCGGCCACCACGCTGGGGACGATCCGCTTCGGCGTCATCCCGTTCACCCGGCTGCTGCCGGTGGCGCCGGTGCACGGCTTCCACCTCTACGACGACCAGGTGGTCTACGTCGAGCACCTCACCGGGGAGCTCAAGCTCACCCAGCCCAGCGAGCTGCGGGCCTACCTCGGTGCGTTCGGCGCGCTGGCGGGGGTGGCCGCCTACGGGGGTGAGGCGCGCAGCCTGATCGTCGCCGCCCTGCGCGCCCTCACCCGCTCGACGCCCGGGCCGGTGCCCGGCCAGGCGCCCCCCGGCGACGGCTGACCGGTGTGCGGCGGGATGCACGTTCGGTACCGAATTACCCGGCAATCGGAGCAATTTCGCGCAAGCTTCTTCCGCCCGGCCGCGGACGGAACCTACGTTCGGAAGGCGTCGGGGCACCGTTGAGCCGGCGGGACCGGTGGCGGTGGAGATGGGAAGCCCACTGCCGGTCCCGCCACCACGGCGGGAGCGCGAGCTGGGGGAGGTCGGTGCAGGTGTCGTCGACGCGGGACTCGGACGGGGACAGGGCGGTGGCCGTCGGCCTGGTCATGCACGAGCGGGGGGCCGGGGAGCTTGCCCGCAGCCAGACCCGGGTCAGGCTCGCCGTGGCCGCCTGGATGCGCGGACTGCGCCTGGTGGAGACCTTCGAGCTGGACGACAGCGGCGGTGACGAGGGCCCGCTGCTGGGGCGGCTGCTCGAGACCGCCGCCGGGGTCGGTGCCCGCCTGGTGCTCACCGCCGGCGCGGTGGACTCCGCCGCCCTGGAGGCGGCCCTGGTCTGGTCCGGGCTGCAGGCGCTGCCGGTGCGCCCGCCCGCCGCTCCCGCGGCCGGCGGCGGCCGGCCGGGCCCCGCGGCGGTGACCAGAGCCGAGCCGGTGACCTCCGGTAGCCCCAAATTTCGGTAGAAAGTTCCATATGCCGGAGGATTGACGGTTGTGCGCGGATTCCCCTAACGTTCATCGCGCCGTGGTCAGGCGGCGAGGACATCCAGTTGTCACTCCAGCTCGGGGACGCTTGGGGTTTCCGGTCCTGCTGCCTGACCCTTTTGCGTGCCTGGGCGCCCACCTGAAGGGGCGTACATGGCGTTCTCCCTGTTCCCTCGACCCACCCGGTCCCTGGTCGTGTCGGCCGTCGCGGCGCTTGCCGTGGTCGCCGCCTCGGCCGGACAAGCGGTGGCCGCCCCGCGTGCGGCCGCCACCCCGTCCACGGCCACTGCGGCGACCCCGCACGCGCGCGGGCACAAGGTCATCTTCCCGAACCGAGCCGCCTGGAAGGGGCTCGTGCACTCCAAGACGCCCTCGACCCCGTCCAGCATCGCCGTCGGCAGCGGCCAGTTGCGCTACGGCGGCGGCGTGGACGGGATCGGCGTCACCACCGGTGCGCCGAAGGTGTACCTGATCTTCTGGGGTTCGCAGTGGGGGACCGCCACCACCAGCGGCGGCGCCACCAGCCTCTCCGGCGATCCACAGTCGATGGCCCCCCGGCTGCAGGCCCTGTTCAAGGGCATCGGTACCGGCGGTGAGACCTGGTCGGGGGTGATGACCCAGTACTGCGAAGGCGTCTCGACCGGCACCACGACGTGCCCGTCCTCGGCGGCGCACGTCGGGTATCCGACCGGCGGCCCCTACGCCGGCATCTGGGTCGACACCTCGGCCGCCGCCCCCGCCCAGGCGAGCGGGCACCAGCTCGGGGTCGAGGCGGTGAGCGCGGCCGCGCACTTCGGCAACACCACGGCCGCCTCGAACCGCAACGCGCAGTACGTCGTCGTCTCGCCCACCGGAACGCATCCGGACGGGTTCAACACCGCGGCGGGCAACTTCTGCGCCTGGCACGACTACAACGGGGACACCACCCTCAGCGGCGGCGCGGTCGCCTCCGGATACGGGGACATCGCCTTCACCAACCTGCCGTACATCACCGACGCCGGCACCAGTTGCGGGCAGGGGTACGTCAACTCCGGGTCGGCGGGGGCGCTCGACGGCGTGAGCATCGTCGAGGGCCACGAGTACGCCGAGACCATCACCGACCAGAACCCGGCGGGCGGCTGGACCGACACCACCGGCTACGAGAACGCCGACAAGTGCGCCTGGGTCGGGGTCGGCGGCACCGGCGGCGCGCAGGACATCACCTTCTCCACCGGGTCCTTCGCGATGCAGGCCACCTGGTCCAACGACGCCACCGGCTGCCAGATCTCCCACCCGGTGGTCGGCGGCGGGGGCGGCGGCGGGAACACCGTCACGGTGACCTCCCCGGGCAGCCAGTCCAGCACCGTGGGAACCCCGGTGAGCCTGCAGATCTCGGCGACGGACTCCGGCGGCGCGAGCCTGACCTACACCGCCGCCGGCCTGCCCGGCGGGCTGGCGATCAACACCTCCAGCGGCCTGATCAGCGGGACGCCGACGGTGGCCGGCAGCTTCTCGGTGACGGTGACCGCCGGCGACACCACCGGGGCCAGCGGCTCGGCGAGCTTCGGCTGGACGGTCGGCGCGGGCGGCGGGGGCGGTGGGTGCAGCGCGCCCGGCCAGAAGCTCGGCAACCCGGGGTTCGAGACGGGTTCCGCGGCACCGTGGACGGCCACGTCGGGAGTGATCAACAGCTCCAGCTCCGAGCCGGCGCACACGGGGTCGTGGGACGCCTGGCTCGACGGCTACGGCCGTCGGCACACCGACTCGGTGTCCCAGGCGGTGACGCTCCCGGCGGGGTGCAGCAGCTACACGCTGAGCTTCTGGCTGCACGTCGACACCTCCGAGACGACCACCACCACCGCCTACGACACCCTCACCGTCCAGCTGGTCAGCGGCGGGACGACGACCACCGTGGCCCGGTACTCGAACCTGAACGCCGGCAGCGGGTACGTGCAGAAGTCCTTCAGTGTCAGCTCTTTCGCAGGCAAGAGCGTGACGCTGAAGTTCACCGGGGCGGAGGACGCCTCGCTGCAGACGTCGTTCGTGCTGGATGACGCCGCGATCAGCGTGAGCTGAGCACGGCCTGCGGTGGGGCGGGGACGCCGCCCCACCGCAGGCTCCGGCGCAGGCAGCGGAGGGTGGTGGAGCAGTGGGTCGACGACTGACCGGCGTCGTGGTCGCGGCGCTGGCCTGCGGGGGGCTGGCGGCGTGCGGGCCGGCGCCCGCGCGGCCCGCGGCGGAGGGCACCACCCCGGCGTCCTCGGCGGCGTCCGCACCGCCGTCGCCGGCGGGACCGGGGCGGGTGGTGGTGGGCGTGTCGATGAGCGGCCGGACCGTCCGGCTCGGGGTCGGCGACACGCTGGTGGTGGTGCTCGGCGCGCCGGACCGGCCCGGCTCGACCGGCTGGACCTTCCAGTCGCTCGGCCCGGGGGTGCTGGCCCAGCTGGGTGCCGTCAGCACGCTGGCGTCCCGGGGCGGTGCGGGGTGCGGCATCCCCGGCGCGGGGTGCGGCACGGTGACCCTCACCGCGCTGGCGCGCAGCGCGGGGGCGGCGACCCTCACGGCGTCCCGGACCTCGTGCGGTGAGGCCCTGCGCTGCTCCGCGGCGCAGGGCACGTTCCGGCTCACGGTGCTCGTCAGGCCCTGACGGCGGCGCCGGGGCCCGGCCGCCGCAGCGCGTCTCGACGCCGCGGTGGCCACCATCGGGACAGCTGCGATGGTGGATCCCGATACCCCCTCCTACGCTCTTCCTGACAAGTCACCCGCGCGGCGCTACTGTGGGTACTTGAAAATTCGCGTTCGGTGACCATTCCCCATCGTCGGGTGCCGGGCCGCCGACTCCGGATCGCCGGCGACGGCCGTCGAGGGCGACGTGGGCAGCACCGACGACGGCGGGCGGGGCCGACCGGAGGAATCGGGGCCGAGGGGGGGATGCACTAGTGGCGGAGGGCACCGAGAACGCCTTTCGGACGTTCTTCGACGCCTCGCCGTCTGGCCAGCTGATGGTCGACGCCGAGGGCAACATCATGCTGGCGAATGCGGCGATGCAGGCGGTGCTCGGCTACGCCCCGCAGGAGCTGGCCGGCCGGCCGCTGGAGATGCTGCTGCCGGAGCGGCACCGGGCCGGCCACGCGGGGCTGTTCGCGGGGTACTGGGCCGACCCGCAGGTGCGGATGATGGGCACCGGCCGCGACCTCACCGCGCTGCACGCCGACGGCACCGAGGTGCCGGTCGAGGTGGGGTTGAACACCTTCGTCCGTGACGGCCGGCTGCACGCGATCGCCACCGTGGTGGACATCAGCGCGCGCACCCGGCTGGAGATGCAGCTGCGCCGGGCCAACGCCAACCTCGAGGAGTTCCTCTACGTCGCCTCCCACGACCTGCGTTCCCCGCTGCGCGGGATCCGCGACCTGGTGGAGTGGATCGGGGAGGAGCTCGGCGAGGGTGCGCCCGGCGGGGTGACGCGCAACCTCGACCGGATCCGGGTGCGGGTGGACCGGATGCAGAGCCTGGTCGACACCCTGCTCGACTACGCCCGCTCGGGGATGGGCCCCGAGCAGCTCACCCGGGTGGACCTGGCGGCACTGGTCGGCGACGTGCTGGAGCTGCAGCCGCTGCCCGAGACGTTCACCCTCGCGATCGACGTGCAGGTGCCCCCGTTCCTCGCGGCCCGCACCCCGCTGGAGACGGTGCTGCGCAACCTGATGGCCAACGCGGTCAAGCACCACGACCGGCCCTCCGGCCGGGTGCGCATCTCCGCCTCCGCCGACGGGCAGTTCAGCCGGCTGGACGTCGCCGACGACGGCCCCGGCATCCCGCCCGCCGCCCACGAGCGGATCTTCCGGCTCTTCCAGACCCTCGAGTCCGACGGCGGGGGCTCGGGGATGGGCCTGGCACTGGTCAAGCGGCTCGTCGACTCCCACGGCGGCCGGGTCGAGGTTGTCTCGCAGGAGGGGCAGCGGGGGACCACCTTCCGGGTGTGGTGGCCGCGCTTCCCGAGGAGGGGTTTCGCATGAGTCCTGAAGTCATCGGCCGCCGCGGCTGGGCCGCCGCGGCCGGGCCGCTCCGCATGGGTGCCGGGCCCCGGCAGGCCGGCGCCGGCGCCGCCGTGCTGCCGCGCCGCCCGAACCCCGGTGCGCTGCCGGAGCTGTCCGGTCGCGCCACCCCGGACCGGGTCAGCGTGCTGCTCGTCGACGACGACGACGTCGATGCCGAGTCGGTGATCCGCAGCCTGCGCCGCAGCGACATCCCGCTTCACGTGCTCTGGGTCGAGGACGGGCTGGAGGCCCTGGAGGTGCTGCGCGACGAGCACGCCGTGCTGCGCCTGGAGCGGCCGTTCGTGGTGCTGCTCGACCTGAACATGCCGCGCATGGACGGGTTCGAGTTCCTGCACGCGGTGCGTTCGGACCCGCAGCTGCGCGACACGGTGGTGTTCGTGCTGTCCACCTCGGCCACCGAGGCGGACCGCACCCGCGCCTACCACGAGAACATCGCCGGGTACCTGATCAAGTCCTCGGTGGGGCCGCAGTTCTCCAAGCTCGCCCGGCTGCTCGCCGGCTACCAGGCCGCCGTCACCCTCCCCTGACCCCAGCCAAACTCGTGATCATGCACGCCCGCGCCACCCGCCCGGGGCGGGGCCGTATCGTGGCTGGACGTGGAAGCCAACGCACCCGCGGGTGGGACCGTCCCGTCGCTGCCGACCGGGCGGATCGCCTACCAGGGTGAGCCCGGAGCGAACTCCGACGCCGCCTGCCGCCAGGTCTACCCCGGGCTCGACCCACTGCCCTGCCCCACCTTCGAGGACGCGTTCGAGGCGGTCGAGACGCAGGTCGCCGACCTGGCGATGATCCCGGTGGAGAACTCGCTGGCGGGCAGGGTGGCCGACATCCACCACCTGCTCCCCGTCTCCGGGCTGAACATCGTCGGGGAGCACTTCCAGCCCATCCACTTCCAGCTGATGGGGACCCCGGGTGCCGACCTGAGCGGCGTCCGGTCGGTGCGCAGCCACAGCCAGGCGCTGTGGCAGTGCCGCCGGATGCTCCGTGAGCAGCGCTGGACGCCGGTCGTCGCCGAGGACACCGCCGGCGCTGCCCGCGAGGTGGCCGAGGCGGGCGACCCCACCGTTGCCGCGCTGGCGCCGCGGCTGGCGGCCGGCCTGTACGGGCTCGACGTCCTGGCCGAGGACGTGGAGGACGACCACCACAACACCACCCGGTTCCTCGTGCTGGCCCGGGAGTCGGCCGAGCCGCCGCTCGACGACGCGCCGATGATCACCTCGTTCGTCTTCAGGGTGCGCAACGTGCCGGCCGCGCTCTACAAGGCGATGGGTGGGTTCGCCACCAACGGCGTCAACATGACCAAGCTGGAGAGCTACCAGCTCGGCGGCACCTTCTTCGCCACCCAGTTCTACGCCGACGTCGAGGGTCACCCGAAGCAGACGCCGGTAGCCCTGGCGCTGGAGGAGCTGGCGTTCTTCTCGGTGCACCTGCGCATGCTCGGCACCTACCCCGCGCACCCGTTCCGGGCCGAGATCGCCGAGCCCGTCGCCAACCGCGAGCTGCGCCCCAGCCCCGGCAGCTGACCGGCCCGGTGCGGCGACGTGGCGGCAGGCACCGGAACCCGATTCGCTACGTTGAGTTAGTGAAGAGTCGCTCACAGTCCTTGCCGGGGCGCGCCGCCGGACGCCGGGCGGCCAGGCCGGCGATGATCGTCGGCGTCGGCCTCGGGGTCCTGGTGTGCGGGCTGGCGGCGTGCTCGACGGGGTCGGCGACCACGTCCGCGGCGTCCTCGGTGCCGGGAGGCACCCCGTCCGCGGCCTCGCCCGCGCCCGCGAGGAGCACCGCGCCGGCCGGCACCCCCGCCCCGCTGACCGGCCTGCCGGTGCCGGTGGCGACGGCCGCGCTGCCGGCGCTGGCGGTGAAGATCGACAACCTCGACCAGGCGCGCCCGCAGGCGGGCCTCGACCAGGCCGACCTCGTCGTGGAGGAACCGGTCGAGGGCGGCCTGACCCGGCTGATGGCGGTGTACCAGAGCCACCCGGCCGCCAGGGTGGGCCCGGTGCGCTCGGCCCGGATCAGTGACGCCGGGCTGATGCTCGCGCTCGGTGGGGGCGGGCTGGTCTTCTCCGGCGCCTCCTCCACCCAGCTCCCGGTGATCGCGGCGAGGCTGTCGGGGACGGCGGTGCTGCTGCAGCCCGACACCAGCTCGGCGTGGAGCCGGGACCGCGGCCGCCCCGCGCCGCACAACCTGTTCGCCTCGGTCACCGCGCTGCGCCGGCAGCAGGGCGCGAAGCTCGGCGCGGCGCCGGCGCGCCCGTTCACCGTCGACCCGGCGACCCCGACCGGCTCCGCCGTCCGCGCGGTCACCCAGGCGCGCCTGAGCTGGCAGTCCGCCGCTGCCGCGTGGACCTGGGACGCGGCCGGCAGGCGCTGGCTGCGAACCCAGAACGGGCGTGCGGACGTGCTCGAGGGCGGGCACCGGGTGGCGGCGACGAACGTGGTGATCCTGCAGGTGGCGGTGACCCAGGACGCCCGTTACCACGACGTGAACGGCGTGCCCAGCCCGATGCCGCAGCTGGTCGGCAGCGGCCGGGCGTGGGTGCTGCGCAACGGGGTCGCGGTCACCGCGGGCTGGAAGCGGGCAACGGACTCCGCACCGTTCACGCTGTCGGCCGGATCCGTGCCGGTCGCGCTCGCCCCGGGCACCACCTGGCTGGAGTTGCTGCCCGCCCCGCGGGTGCCGACGCTGCGCTGAGCCCGGCCGCCCGCTGAGCCCGTTGAGCCCGCTGAACCCGGCCGTGCCGGGAGGGCGGGCTGCGGGGAGGGCGGGCTGTCGGGAGGGCGGGCCAGACTGGGGCGCATGGCGCGCTGGGTGCTGCACGTCGACCTCGACCAGTTCATCGCGGCCGTCGAGGTGCTGCGCCGCCCCGAGCTGCGCGGCCTTCCCGTGGTGGTCGGTGGCGACGGCGACCCGGCGAAGCGCGGGGTGGTGGCGACGGCCTCCTATGCGGCCCGGGAGTTCGGCGTGCACTCGGGGATGCCGCTGCGCACGGCTGCCCGGCGCTGCCCGCAGGCGGTGTTCCTCGCGGTCGATCACCCGGCCTACGAGCGGGTCTCCGAGCAGGTGATGGCGACGCTGCGCTCCGTGGACGCCGTGGTCGAGGTGCTGGGCTGGGACGAGGCGTTCCTCGGGGTGGTCACCGACGACCCGGAGGCGCTGGCGGAGGAGTTGAGGCTGCGGGTGCGGGTGGCGACGCAGCTGGAGTGCAGCGTCGGGATCGGCCGGAACAAGGTGCAGGCGAAGCTCGCCACCGGGTTCGCCAAACCCGCGGGGGTGTTCCGGCTGACGGGCGACAACTGGTTCGCGCTGCTCGGTGACCGGCCGCCGGCCGCACTGTGGGGGATCGGGCGGCGGACGGAGCGCAAGCTCGCCGGGCTGGGCCTGGCCACGGTCAGCGAGCTGGCGGCCGCCGACCCGACCGAGCTCGCCCGGCACCTCGGCCCGACCATCGGCCCGTGGCTGGTGCGGGTGGCGGCCGGGCGGGACGACTCACCGGTGGTGGGCACCCCGTGGGTGCCGCGCTCGCGCAGCCGGGAGACGACGTTCCAGCAGAACCTGGTCGACTGGGCGCGGGTGCGGGCGGAGGTCCGCCGGCTGTGCGCGCAGGTGGCCGAGGACGTGGCGGCGGAGGGCCGCCCGGTGCTGCGGGTGGTGGTGAAGGTGCGCTACGCGCCGTTCGTCACCCGCACCCACGGCGCCGCGCTGCCGGCACCGGGCGGCGGGCCCGCCGACCTCGAGGCCGCCGCGATGCTCGCGCTGCAGGCGTTCGAGCCCGACCGGCCGGTGCGGTTGCTCGGGGTGCGCGCCGAGCTCGCTCCCCGGACCGCGGGGTAGCCGGCCCCGGTCAGGGCAGCGCCGCGCGCAGCACGCGGAGCGCGTTGCCGCCCATCAGCGCGCCGACCTCGGCGGCGTCGAACCCGTGCCGCAGCAGGGCGTCGGTGAGCAGGGGCAGCCCGGTGACGTCGGTGGGCGTGCGCACCGCCCCGTCGAAGTCGGTGCCGAGCGCGAGGTGGCGCACACCCACCAGGTCGGCCCCGTAGCGCATGGCCCGGGCCGTGTCGTCGACGGTGGGTCCGCCGACCGCGTGCTCGAACATCGCGATCCCCAGCAGCCCCCCGGTGGCGGCGATCGCCTGCGCGTGCACGTCGGACAGGTTGCGCTGGTTGTCGCTGGTGCCGCGCAGGCCGGTGTGGGAGGCGATCACCGGGGCGGTGGCGATGGCGAGCACGTCGGTGACGACCTGCGGGCTGGAGTGCGCGACGTCGAGCAGCATCCGCCGGGACTGCACCCGCCCGACCAGGTCGACGCCGAACGGGGTGAGCCCCGCGCCGCTGAGCCCGTGCGCGGAGCCGCCGGCGGCGTTGTCGAAGAAGTGGTGCAGACCGATCATCCGGTACCCGGCGTCGTAGAGCAGGTCGAGGTTGTCCAGCCGGTCGTCCAGCGCGTGCGAGCCCTCGATCGCCAGCAGCGCGCCGACCACCCCCGGGTCGCTGCGGCGGCGCTCGACCAGCTCGTCGAGGTCGGCGCCGCTGCGGACGACCAGCAGCCGCCCGCCGGATCGGGCGGCGAGGCCGTGCAGCCGCTCAGCGGTGTACAGCGCCCGCTGCAGCCGGCTGGTCCAGGTGCGGGCGGGCCAGCCCTGGGCCACCGACAGCAGCGTGATGAGGTCACGGCGCGCGGTGTTGCGCTCGAAGTTCAGCCCCGAGGGCACCTGCGTGACGGCAGCGAACACCTGCAGCGCCACGTTCGCCTCGCGCAGCCGGGGCAGGTCGATGTGTCCGCTGCTGGAGCGGCGGAGCAGGTCGCGGCGCCACAGCAACGAGTCGGCGTGCAGGTCGGCGACGAACAGCTGCCGGTGCAGCTCGCCCGCCGCGGCGGGGATCGGGTAGGGGCCGGCCTCGGCCGTCCCGTTGCGCAGCCGGGCGCTGCGGGCGGCGAACGCCCGCAGCGCGGCGGCCCCGGCGGTGAGCAGGATGAGGACGGACGCCACCGTGACGCCCGTGACGACCACCGCACCCGGCACCTGAGGACCTCCCGCCCGCGGCTGTTCCGCGGTGATCGTAGGCCACGGCGGCGGGGGCGTGGACAGCGCGGCCCGAGACCGGGTGCCGCCCGCACCCGGCAGCGGCACCCGGCCGACACCGGGTGCCGCCCGCACGGGGCGGGCGGCACCCGGCCCGACTCAGCGCACGTCGAGGTCGAAGTGAGAGGAGTGCCCGTCCTGGATCAGGATGACGGCCCAGGTCCCCGCGTAGCCGGGGCGGAAGTGCAGGTCGGCGATGCCGTTGCGGTCGGACTGGATGGTCTGCCGGATCGTGTGGCGCCCGTCGGTGGCCACCAGGTTGATGGTCCTGCGGGGCAGCCACCCGTCCGCGCGGACGTGGCAGTCGTCGCCGCGGTGAACCCAGCGCGGGCCGTGCCGCGTCGCGGGGAGATGGTGATCAGGGTGCTGGCGACCTCACGCGCACCCTTGCAGCGCGTCGTCTTCGCCAGCACGACCGTCGCTCCGGGATGCGAGTCGACCGTCACCACCACGCTGACGGAGCCGGACTTGTGCACGGTCTTCGTCGTGGTGGTCTTCCCCACGCTGATCTTGACCTTGCATCCGGGCTTGGCGTTGGTGACGGTGACGATGTACTGCTGATGCCGGTCGTGGTCGCTACCGAGCGGGGAGGCGCTGACGGCCAGGCTCTTCCCGGGGGGGTACGCGTAGGCGGGTCCCCCCACGAGAAGGGCTCCGGTCGCCAGCGTCGAGGCCATGGCTACAAGAGTCATTCTCTTCACCCTGCGTAGATTAGACCTACACAGGGTGTGGATATCGGGGTTTCGGAACATCCCCTCGCCTCGTTCTTTCCCGGGGGCGGATCCCCGGCCGGGTTCGCGGGAGGAACGGCCCGCGGGAGATCAGGACACGCGCAGGGTGTGAGCGTGGCGGTGGTCGTCGTCGCGGGCTGGGCCATCGGCTGGGTGATCACGGTGGGTGTCAGGGCGGGGGACTGCAGGTTCGTGGAGTCCACCACGACGGCTTCCACCGTGCGGGTCTGTCCCGGGTTGATCGGGATCCGTACCTCCCACACCGGATGGTTGCGGTCCTGTCCCGTGGTCGCCGGGAAGGCTGTGCCGTCAACCGTCACCAGGGCGGCCTGGGCGCCCACCGGACCGTAGATGTCGACGATGAGCCGGTTGCTTCCCACCTTCGGGTTCGGGCAGGTGCTGTTCGATCAGGTCGCTGCGGGGGCTCACGTAGGCGGGCAGGCCGTGGGTCGGAGCGCCGTTGTGCAGGGTCACCGCGATGTGGCCGACGCGCACGTCCTGGGTGCAGGTACCGGGGTCGTAGCGCGTGTTCACGCTGAGATAGGCATCGAGCTTGTTCCCCCCGCCGTTGTTGACCACCGCCATCGCGAACGGGCCGGGCAGTCGGGCACCGCCCCACCGATCGACAGCGTGGAGAGCTGCTTCTCCTCCTCCGCCCGGGAGGACCACACCAGCAGCCGGCGCTGCTGCGCGGGAGCGGCCATGGCCGAGACCAGACGGGCGAGATCGACCTTGCCGAGCGCCACCCGCCCGAAGACCTGGCCCACCGAGTTGGGCGTGAAGGCGTCGACCTCCTGCGGCTTGCTGAAGCGGGCATACACGTCGCGGAGAGGAAAGCGAACGGCGTTCTGCTGGCTCACGGTGATGCCGTCGATGGTCACCGGCCCGGTTCCCGCGAGCAGCGCCGAGACCACGTACTGGTCCACCCCTGCCACGTAGTCGATGGCGGGGACTGCCGCGCCGGGCGGCCCAGCCGGCAGCCACCAGCTGCCCGGTCCAGGGGAAGTGCGGGCTCAGGTTGAGGCCGGCCCACTCGCTCAGATCGGTGCCCCACAGTTGCCGGACGTCTGCGGGAACGGCGCCGACAGGGATCGCCGGCCCGCCGTCCAGCAGATGGCGGGAGTTGGCGTCGAGCAGGCTGAGGGAACCGCGGTCGGCCCGGACCAGGGCGTAGGACCCGACCAGGCCGCCGGTGGCGCGGGCCTCGGAGTCTTGTTGCAGCAGCACGAGGTAGGTGCGGGGGCCGCCGGCACCGAGCATCGAGGGCAGCAGGTGCAGCACGGGCCCGGCGGACTGCATGGGGCCGCGGGCGTGCCGAGGACTTGCCGCAGCATCTCCACCCCGTCGGCGAGTTGTGGCTGAAGTCCGGCCGGGTCGATCGACTGCACTGTCGCGTACCTGGGAGACGGCGCCGGACAGGGCGGCACGGCGTCGGCCGCCTGCCCGAGGGCCTCGACGTCGATCCGTCCACCGTGGGCGGAGGGCCCCTTCGGGTCGAGCCGGGGCAGCACCGGGTTCGAGCGGCTCCGCAGCATCGGCGATGCCCGCGACGGCGCTCGAGACGGCCGTCGCCGCATGGATGTTGCGACCCACCCCGGGGACGTGCCCGGCCGCCGACCACAGCGGGCCCGAGGTCAGGCTCCGGGCGCGATCGGCGTCGGCGCGCAGTCGCGCCATCGTCGTCGCGGCCCCGGTGAGGTCGTAGCGGCGCACCTGGCTCTGCAGGGTGCGCCCCTCGGACTGCATCTGTGCGACCACCGCGCGGGCCTGGGCGGCCTGGTGGTACATCCACGCCGCCCCGGCGGCGGCGACGGCAACCAGGCCGAGCGGGAGCAGGAGCCACCACATCCGGTGGGTGAGTCGATTGCGATGGGTGCGAGACTGGTGACGTTCCGTCTTGCGAAGCACTCGGCGAGTGTTGCACAGCGGAGTCAGGTGAGTGCCTAGAGTTGCCATATTGCTCGGCCCGTATCGCTGGCTGGATTCTCGCGCCACCGTATGGATGAGTTGTCAGGGCGCGGTGGTGCCGCGGGCCGGGGTCGGTGGTGGGAGCTGAGGCGATGAGCGACGGCAGGCGGGCACGCCCCGAAGTCCTGGTGGTGTGCACGGCGAACGTCTGCCGCTCACCGGTGGCGGCGGCGTTGCTCGCGGACGCGCTCGGCCCGGGGGTGGCGGTGGGCAGCGCGGGGGTGCGGGCCGTCGCCGGGGCCCCGGCCTGTGGCCAGGCGCAGGGGTGGCTGGCGGCGGAGTACGGACCTGGCCGAGGTCGCCATCGACAGCCGCGGCACGCAGCACTCCGCCCGGTTGCTGGAGCCGGACATGATCGCCTCTGCCGAGCTGGTTCTCACTGCCGCTCGCGAGCACCGGGCCGCCGTCGTCAGGCTCGTCCCGGCCGCTCAGGCCTACACGTTCACGCTGTCCCAGGCCGCCCGGATCGCGAACTGGCGGACCCAGCTGGCGGACGGGCAGCCGTTGGAGGGATGGCCGCCGGCGGAGGCGGGTGCCCTCGCCCGGCTCCGCGCCCTGGTGCGCGAACTCGACGCAGGACGGGGCCGTGCCCCGCTGCCCGCGGCGGAGGACGGTGACGACGTCCCCGACCCGCATGAAGGGGTGGCGCCCCACGCGCCGACGATGCAGGGGATCGTCGAGGCCGTCGCAGCGATCGCCGTGCTCGCGGCTGCTGCCGGATCGCCGGCCACGGTCCCGGCAGGGTGACGGCCACCCCTGGCCGGCCCGCCGCCTCAGCGACTGCGACGCGGAGCCGGATGGCCGTTGTGCAGCGCGATGGTGTCGAAGTCCATGCTCTCCCCCGGCCCGGCGGGTGAGGTTGTCGGGCCAGTTGCCGTGGCCGGGCCAGTTGCGGTGGCCGGGGCGGTTGCCGTGGCCGGGGCAGTTGCACTGGCCGGGACGGTCGCAGGGTGCCTCAGGTCGGCGAGCCGAACCGCCAGCGGCACCCGCTGAGAGGTGGGCTTCGCTGTGGGCAGCTGCGCCGCGGGCGCTCCGGACACGTGCGGCGGTGTCGCCGCCAGGAGCACCGGGGAGTCCGGGACGGTTGCCGCGGTGGCTCGGCTGCCGCGCCCGGATCTCCTCGAGGGCGTCTCGGTCGGGTGCGCCGCGGGGGAGCCGTACCCGTAGCCGTAGCCATACCCGTAGCCTGACCCCCGCCGGCGCCGCCGGGTGCGCGGCATGAAGTTCAGCACCGTTCCGAGTAGCCGGGCGTTCGCCGCGGTGAGCGCCTGCGCGGCGTGTGCGAGCTCATCGCGGGTGGACCGGCCGTGCCGCACCAGCAGCAGCGCCCCGTCGGCGGCGGTCGCCAGGACCGCGGCGTCAGTCACGGGCAGCAGCGGCGCGGCGTCGATGATGACGTAGTCGTGGGTGTCGCGGAGCCTGCGCAGCAGGGCACCCATCTGCCCCGATCCGAGCAGTTCCGAGGGGTTGGGCGGCACCGGGCCGGCGGGCAGGACGGACATCATCCCGCCTTGGTACCTGACCAGGACGTCGTCGAGGTCGTGCTGGCCGGCGAGCACGTTGGTGAGCCCCGCGGCGCTGTCGAGGCCGAGATAGGTGCACGCCTGGGGCTTGCGCAGGTCGCCCTCGACCAGGGCGACGCGGGAGCCGGCCAATGCCAGCGTGAGTGCGATGTTGCAGGCGGTGGTGGTCTTGCCCTCGCCCGGCAGCGGGGAGGTGATGACGATGGCCCGTGGGGGGTTGTCGACGTCGACGAACTGCAGGTTGGTGCGCAGCGACTTGAACGACTCGGCCCGAGCGGTGGACTGATCGGTGCTGACCAGGGGTTGGGTGCGTGCCGCCGGGTCGAACGGCACCAGCCCCAGCGGAGTGGTCCCGGTGAGGGCCTCGACGTCGCGAAGGTGCTTGATCCTGGTGTCCAGCTGCTCGCGCAGCAGGGCGCCGCCTGCCCCGAGGGCGAGCCCGACGAGCAGCCCGAGGGCGAGGTTGAGCTTGACCCGCGGCGAGACGGGGGCCGACGGTGGCATGGCGGGTTCGGTGACGGTGACCTTCACCGGCGAGGGCCCGCCTCCGGCAGGGCTCTCGATGTCCTCGACCACGCGGCCGAGCTGGACGCTGACGGCATTGGCGATGTCCGCCGCCCGCCGCGGGTCGGTGTCGGTGACCGACAGCTGGATGAGGACCGTGTCCAGGGGGTTGGTGGCCTGCACCTCGCCGGCCAGCTGGGCGGAGGTCATCGGCAACTTGAGCTGGTCGATCACCGGGCTGAGCACCTGCGAGCTCGTCGCCACCTGGGTGTAGGACTTCACCCGCTGGAGGGCGAACTGCGAGCCGCTGAGGATGTTCGAGGTGGAGTCGTTGGTGTCGCTGATGCTCACGAACTGCTGCACGCTCGCCTGGTATTCCACCGTGCTCGTGGCGTTGACGGCAGCCGCGCCGGCCAGCCCCAGCATCCCGCTGAGCAGCAGCAGCCACCAGGCCCGGCGCAGGGTGGCCAGGACGAAGGCAAGATCCACGGGTTGGTCTCCACGGTTACTTATTGGTGAGCACTGTTCGACGCAACGCAGCCTAGGCTAGCTGGCACGCACGGCCCTGTGGCGGAATCGGAACAGTCCGCGTGAGTCGGGAGCTCCGCCGGGCACCCGCGAGGTGGTGGCGAGCGGCAGCCCGGCCGACCACCCGGGGGTCAGCGAACGTGCTGCTCCACCTCCACCGGCACCGGCTGGCCGACCTGCACCGACGGGGTCACGGGGACCGCGGCAGCGGTCCGCTCGCCCGCCTGCTGGGCGCGCTGGGCCATCCGGGCGTGCCGGTGGATCTCGCGCACCGCGGCCTCGCGCCGCCTCGCCAGGGCGCGCTGCCGCCGCCGCAGCACCCGCCCGGCGTGCCGGAGTTCCTGGGCGATGGGGCTGGCGTCGAGGGCGTGGACGGCCACCACGGTGAGGTTGGCGACGAAGCTGAGCACGGCGAAGACGATCCCGACGAGCATCGCCACGTCGGTGGGCTTGCCCGCCTGGGCCACCTCGGGGCCGACCCTGGCGAACATCAGCACGGCGAGCGCGACGGCGACGACCACGCTGATGGCGAGCATGGCGCGGGTGAGCGCCCCGGTGGCCGCCCAGATCACCTCGCCGAGCTCGCCGCGGTAGGTCCGCATCCGCAGCCCGGTGAGCGCGAGCCACGCGTAGGAGACGCCGCTGCCGAGCAGGGCGAGCATGATCGCGGCGAGCACCCTGATCCAGTTCGGCCGGGCCCAGTCGACGTTGAACACGTCGGCGCAGAAGGCGAGCAGGACGATGCCGTCGGCCACGGCCACGACCGGCGGGATGCCGCGCACCGTCCGCGGGAGCCGGCGGTGCACGGTGGCGCCCCGCTCCAGCTGGCCGAGCACGGCGGCGTGCACCCTCTCGTGGAACTGCTGCACGACGGCGAACGCGGGGTGGGCGAGGTGCTCGTCGTGGACGAGCCGTTCCGCGAGGTGCTCCACCCGCAGCCCGGCGACCTCGGCGCGCTGCTCGGCGCGCAGCAGGTCGCGTTCCCCGCCGTACCGGGAGCGAGAGTCGCGGCGCAGCGCCCGCCCGGCCCGGCGGGCGTTCGCGGCCTCGCGGACCAGGCCGGACGGATCGGGGGTCGCCCCCGCGGCGAGGTCCTCGCAGCTGCGCGGCATCGGAACGAGCGACTCCGTGGTGTGGACGGTGCCGGCCGGGTGGGTGGCGTCGGACCTGTGGACGGTGCCGGACGGGCGGATGGAGTCGGACATGGCGGCCTCCTCGGCTCAGCTGTGGCAGGAGAACGTGAGGGTGACGGTGCGGTGGCGGCTGACCAGGGCGGGGTCGGCCCGCTCCGCGGCGGCGGAGTTGCCGGCCGCGCCGACCCCGGTGACGGTCGTGATGCGGGCGCGCGGCACCCCGAGGGCGACGAGCCGCGCCGCGACTGCCGCGGCCCGGGCCTGGGAGAGCGCCAGGTTGTGCGCGGGAGTACCGGTGACGGCATCGGTGTGCCCGATGACCGTCAGCGCGCAGTCAGGCTCCTTGGCGGCCGGGACGAGGCCGCGCAGCGTGGTGTCGGCCTCGGTGGTGAGCACGGCGCTGTCGATCGGGAACAGCGCCGCCGCGGGCACCGTGGTGGAGGCCCGCGCCGGGCGGCCGGGTTCGCCCGCCGTCTGGCGGGGGGTCACCGGGATCACCGGCTGGGACGGCAGGGCGATGACCGGGACGGGGTTCGTCGCCCGCGGCGCGGTCGGCTGCGGCTGCTGCGGGTCGATGTCGCAGCTGGTCGCGCCGGCCGCCCGGCAGACGCCCTGCCAGAGTGCGAGCACCCGGCTGCGCAGCGGGGGGCTCAGCGCCGGCTGGGTGCCGGCGGCCTGGCCGAGGCCGATGAAGGTGACCTGGCGGCCGTGCAGGTCGGGCAGCCACCCGTTGGCGGCCAGCCACTGCGCGGTCGTCGCCGGGTCGAGGTCCCAGCCGAGGTGGCCGAGGTCGATCGGCGGTGCGGTGGACACCCCGGAGCTGATCACCCACAGCTGCCGGGCGGCGGGGTCGAGGCGTACCGCGCGGTCGAGCTGACGGCGCAGGTCGAGCCCCGGGTCGGTGGCGGTGAGGCCGGCGAGCTCGGCGTGGACGGCCGCCACGTTGCGCGCGATGAGGGTGGCGCGCTGGCTGCCGTGCTCGACCTCGCCGTTGCCGCGGCGCGGGGTGAGCGGCAGGGCGACGAGCCTGCCCTGCGGGGTGACGATCGCGGCGCAGACGGGGTGGTCGGTGTCCGCGGCGCGGGCCAGCGCGGCCGCCAGCCGTTCCGTCCATGCCGGTGCCGGCTCGGCGCTCGTCGCGGTGGCGACCAGCAGCGGCGTGCCGGCGCTGACGACGACCTGGTCGGGGCACAGCTCCACCGTTCCGGCCGAGGCCTGGGCGGCCAGCCCGCACCCGCTCAGCGCCAGCGACGCAACCGTCGCGAAGCCGATCACCGAGGCTGCGACCAGGGACGATGGCCGCCTGCGCGGGGCCGGGCGAGCTGTGAACCGGCGGCTGGCAGGGGGGTGCCTGCGAAGCGTATTGTGGTTCATTACGGCCTCCAGTGGTCATGTACGTGGCTGCGTTGAGTTCCCTGGCAGGGCGACTCGATGGAGGGCGTTCGGCGGGTCCCGGTGCTGCAACACCGGGCCCGCCCTTTTTGTCAGGGCGTCACGTGATGATCGCGCCATGCAACGAGCGCGTTACATAACGTATTGGTGAAGGCTGAACGACACGTTGGTGAAGTGCTTGACGTGGGGCATTTCTGTCCGCCAAGGTCACTCGACGGTGGAGCTTTACCTCCCGAAAGTGCGAATTGGCAATTGCCGTCGCCTTCAGGGTAGGGTTCCCCCTTCGTCTTGTCACTACCGATCTGCTCACGAAGAGAGCCATGGCCACCGGATCGGCGAGTCCGACGGCGCGGCGCTGGGAACTGGCAGCGCGACTGCGCGAGCTTCGTGTCGCCTCGGGCCTGCCGCTCGAGGAGGTGGCGGCCGCCCTGCTTTGCTCCCCGGCGAAGATCTCCAGGATGGAGACCGCCGGACGGGGGGTGCAGCCGCGGGACATCCGGGACCTGTGCCGGCTCTACCGGGTTCCGCCCGAGCGCGAGGGCGAGCTCATGGATCTGGCCCGGGACGCCCGGCGCCAGGGCTGGTGGGCCGACTTCCGCTCCATCGACGAGCAGACGGGCACGTTCGTCGGTCTGGAGTCGGCCGCCGAGCACATCCATCAGGTGCAGTCGCTGGTGTTGCCGGGGCTGGTGCAGGCGCCGGAGTACACCCGGGCCCTGGTGGCGGGCATCCGCCCGCCGGGGGAGATCCCCGCCGGGGTCAGGGACGAGTGGGTGAAGGTCCGGCAGATCCGTCAGCAGCGGGTTCGCTCCGGCGCCCTGAAGCTGTCCGTGGTGATCGACGAGTCCGCCTTCACCCGGGAAATCGGCTCGGCCGCGGTGATGGTGGGGCAGGTGGAGTGGATCCTCCAGCTGCGCGAGCTGCCGAACGTCACGGTGCAGGTGGTCCCGTACGCGGTCGGCGCGCACCCAGCGCTCGATGGTTCGGTTCAGGTGCTGCACTTCGGTGCCGGGCAGCTCGCCGACGTGGCCTTCGTCGAGGGTCTGCTGGGTCAGTTCATTATCGACAAGCCCGCGCACGTCCAGGCGTACCTGGACGTGTTCGACCACATGGCGGCGAGTGTCGCGCTGAGTCGCTCGGAGACTGCCGAGTGGCTCGGTGACGAGAAGGAGCGGTGGACGCGAAGGGCTCAACAGCCCGACGCGTCACCCGTGCACGTCCTACCCTCAAGAGCGCCCTGACCGCGGCCTCCCGGGCGGGCGTTCGTGATGGCGGGGAACGACGGGTCTGACCGGGAGCCGAGGTGGCGGCGCCATATCTCACGGAACGGGAGACCCACGAACATGCATGCATCGGAAGCCGGGCGGTTCACCTGGCGCCGCTCCACCCAGTGTGCATCCTCCACCTGCGTCGAGGTCCGCCGGTCCGGCGCCGCCATCGACGTCCGGGATTCCAAACAGGCGGCCGGTCCGGTGCTCTCCTATACCCCGGAGGAATTCCGCGCGTTCGTCCTCGGCGCCAAGGCGGGCGAGTTCGACGATCTGTGCGAGTTGGTCTGAGCCCGCCGCACACCCTTCGTGCCCCAAGACCCCCGGTGCCTTGCCCGGGGGTCTTCGGCTGCCTACCCTCGGAAGACGGATGCAGGGGTGGTCACGTTCAGTGCAACGGCGCCCTGGGCCAGGGCCACGCCGAGTTCCCGTCGTCGCGACGGGAGCCCGACGATCGACGGGGGTCGGCCATGAGCGGAACCGGATCCAATCACGACGCGGGCGGGCAGGGGCGCCCGGCGAGGCGCTGGAGGCGCTCGGCCTCATGTGCGAACTCGACGTGTGTCGAGGTGGCCGTGGGTGCTGATGCGGTCTGGGTGCGGGACAGCAAGAACCCCTCGGTGGCGCTGGAGTTCACGCCCGCGGAGTGGGACGCGTTCACCCACGGAGTGACCGCTGGGGAGTTCGACCTGCGCGCGGAGCGCAAGCCCCCCGCCGCCTGACGGCTGCGCCGCCTGACGGCTGCGCCGCCTGACGGGTCCGCCCGCCTGCCGGGTTCCGCCCGGCAGGCGGAAAGGCCCGGCAGGCCGCCGCGAAGTCTGATTCACTCTGTGCAGTTGTGCGACTACTATCCGAAGCTGCCCGCGGGGGGCGCTGCGGGAGCGGGCGCAGGCACAGGGCGAGCCGCGGGGGCGGGCAGACTTCGGGCGAACGAGGAGACCGTCGATGACCGTGCGGAGCGTGGTGACGGGCGGGGCCGGCTTTCTCGGCCGCCATCTGTGTGCCCGGCTACTGGCCGAGGGGCACGAGGTGGTGTGCGTCGACAACTTCGTCACCAGCACCCCGCGCAACGTCGAGGACCTGCTGCAACACCCCCGCTTCACCCTGCTGCGCTATGACGTGACGAGCTTCCTGCACGTCGGCGGCCGGGTCGACTACGTGCTGCACTTCGCCAGCCCGGCCTCGCCCATCGACTACCTCCAGCTGCCCATCGAGACGCTCAAGGTCGGCTCGATCGGCACCCTGCACGCGCTCGGGCTGGCCCGGGACAAGGGGGCCCGCTTCCTGCTCGCCTCGACCAGCGAGGTCTACGGCGACCCGCAGGTGCACCCCCAGCCCGAGGAGTACTGGGGCCACGTCAACCCGGTCGGGCCGCGCGGGGTCTACGACGAGGCGAAGCGCTTCGGCGAGGCCCTGGTGATGGCCTACCGCCGCACCCACGACGTGAACTCGGCCATCGTCCGCATCTTCAACACCCACGGGCCGTACATGCGCGCCCACGACGGGCGGGCGGTGCCGACCTTCATCCGGCAGGCGCTGGGCGGCGAGCCCGTCACCGTCGCCGGCGACGGCAGCCAGACCCGGTCGGTGATCTTCGTCGACGACCTCATCGAGGGCATCTGGCGGCTGCTGAACTCCGCCCACCCGGGGCCGATGAACATCGGCAACCCCTACGAGGTGTCGGTCCTCGAGCTGGCCCGCACCATCGTCCGGCTCTGCGGCAGCTCGAGCGAGATCGTGTTCACCGAGCGGCCCGTCGACGACCCGACCGTGCGCCAGCCGGACATCGCGCTGGCCCGGGCCGAGCTGGGCTGGACGCCGGCGGTGTCCTTCGAGGACGGGCTGCGCCGCACCATCGGCTACTTCGAGCGCGAGAACGCCGCGCTGGACCTCGAGGGTTCGCTCGCGGTGACGCCGTTGCCCCCGGAGCGCAGGCCGATCGTCGTCGGCTGAGGTCGCCGCGCGCTCTACCCCGCCGGGTGCCGCCGATCGTTCCGGCGGAGGTCGGTGAGCACCGCCATCCGGTCATCGACGCGGTAGCGGCGCGGGAACAGCCCGCGCCCCCGGGCGGTCCCGGCCCGGATCTCGCGCACGGTCGCGAGCAGGCGGGCCAGGTCGGCCCTGGCCATCACCGGCACCGTGGCGGCCTCGACCCTGCCGGTGTGCGCGACCAGGATCGTGGTCGCATCGTCGATGAGGTCGAGCACGGTGCGCAGTGCCGCCTCGTAGTCGGCGAGGTCGGAGGTGGGCACGAAGGCGAAGATCCCGCCGGGGAAGGCGAAGTCGCCGACGAACAGCTGGTTGCGGTCGGCGTCGTGCAGGGCCATCCCGTCGCTGGTGTGGCCGGGCAGGTGCAGCACCTGCAGCCGGCGCCCGCCGAGGTCGACGGTGGTGCCGGCCCGGTACCAGCCGTCGACGTGCACCCGTGGCGGCGGCAGCCGCTCCAGCGCCCCGAGGTGCAGCCGCGCCGGGGGCACGAGCACGTCACCGCGCATCGCCGCCCGGTAGGCGGGGTGGTCCAGCAGCTCGACGGCCTCGAAACGGGTGAGGTTGCCGATGTGGTCGTAGTGCAGGTGCGAGCAGGTCGCGGTGACGGGGAGGTCGGTGAGGTCGCGCACCACCGGGGTCAGGTCGCGCAGTCCGGGACCGCTGTCGTAGAGCAGCGCGCGGTCGTGGCCGCGAAGGAGGTAGCTGTAGTTCTGCTGGTAGTAGCGCGGCTCACCGATGGCGACCGTGTCGGCGTCGACCAGCTCGGTGGTGAAGTAGTCGTCGAACCAGGTGACCGCCGGGCCGACGCCGGCGTGCGGGCGCACGGTCGGGGCGCGGCGCAACCGGCCGGCCAGCGGTGCGAGCAGCGGGATCAGTGCCGACGCCCCCGGCCACCCCGCCGCTGCCACTGCGCGGCCCCCCTCCGGCTGCGCCGTAACCCCGGCGCCGGTGATCAACGTCCCGGCTACCCTCGCAGATCCCGGACGCCGGAGGCCAGCATGGCGAGCAGGTCATCGACCCCCACGGCCTCGACGTCCGGCTGCGGCGTGCGGGGCCGGGGAGCGGCGACGTGCCGGCCTGCGAGTGCGTGACGAGCCATCAGGGTCCCCCTCTGTGGTATCCCGGGAGTTCGGTGGCCCGGGAGGCAAGCGCGGCGTCCGGGTGGGTGATCACCGCGGCGCCGCACCGATCCTGGGCGGGCACGCCGCGGGCGGACAAGCCGCCGGCCGCTTCCTGTGGGTCACCCCCCACCTCCCGTGGAGGTATGTCATCCGCGGCGGGGTGCTCAGCGTCTTGAGGGTGTCGGGTCGTCGACCCGGTCACCTTGGAGCGCATCATGTTCCCTCTCGAATTCCCGACCGGAAGTCCCGTTCCCACTCCCGGGCGCCGGTGGCGCCGCACGGCGGTGGTGTCGCTGGCCGCCGCGGCCCTGGCGGTCGCCGGTTGCGGCGGCAACTCGGCTGTCACCGGCCCGTCGGGCCCGGGCGGGCCGGGCGGTGCCGCGCCGGCTCCGTCGGCGACGACGCCGAGCGTCCCGTCGACCCCCGGCAGCGCCCCGGTGGGATCGGGGACGACCGCCGTGGTCGCAGGCTGGACCCGGATGGCGGTCTCCCCGCTGCCGATGCTGCAGGGCGCGGGCGTGTGGGACGGCCACGAACTGCTCGTCGCCGGGGTCGCCACCCGCACCGGCAAGGGCGCGGCCGCCGCGTACGACCCCGCCACCAACAGCTGGCGGACACTGCCCACCCCACCGCGCCTGACCGTGAGCCAGGACGTCCCGCAGGCGGTCTGGACCGGGCGGGAGATGATCCTGCTCGGCGCGCAGATCGCCTACAACCCCGCCACGAACACGTGGCGCACGCTGCCCGACAGCCCGGACGCCTCCCGCGGGGACTCCTACGCGATGGTCTGGACCGGCCGGCTGGTGCTGTCCTTCGGCGGGGGGTGCTGCGGCGGGCCGGACGAGTACGCCGCCGCCTACGATCCGGCGAGCAACACCTGGACGCCGCTGCCGAAGTCCCCGCTGGGTGCCGCCTGGGTGCGCGGGGTCTGGACCGGCCGCGAACTGGTCGTGATCGCCGAACCCACCGAGCAGGGACTTCCCTCGCCGAACACCGCCGCGTACAACCCGACCACCCGCTCCTGGCGGGTGCTGGCGCCGCTGCCCGAGTCCCGCAACGGGGCCACGGCGACCTGGGACGGCCGCGAGATCCTGGTGGTGGGTGGTTGGACCACCGGGGCCGGCCGCTCCGGCGAGGCCACCAGCACCCTGGCCTACGACCCGGCCGGCAACACCTGGCGCCGCTTGCCCGCCGGGGACCACGGCCGGGCCGACCACGCCGCCGTCTGGACCGGCCACCAGTTGCTGGTCTGGGGCGGTGGAACGATCAACTCCGACACCGACTTCGTCCCGGCCGCTCACGGCATCGCCTACACCCCCGCCACCGGCCGGTGGACCGCCCTGCCGATCTCGCCGCTGCGCGGCCGGATGAACCCGATCATGGTCTGGACCGGGCACACCGCCATCGTCTGGGGCGGCAGCCTGACCGACGGAGCGATCTACACCCCGTAGCCGCCCCCGGTGTTCCCGTTCCTGCCGCCTGCCGCGCCGTCCAGGACGAGTCGGTGGATCGTCGCCAGGTCGACCAGGAGATCGCCCGCGCGCCTGGCCTCGCACACGCAACTGACCTTGAGGAATAGTGGCGGGGACGCCACGGTAGCGAGGAAGCCGGGTGGTGGGAGGTGGATTCCTTCGGCGAGCAGATCGTGGTGTGGGCCCGTCGTGATGCAGGAGACCAGAAGGAGGTACCAGGACATGGACGGCTCCAGCGAGCGTGGGGCCTACCTGAAGGACGTGAAGGCAGCCCTTGAGGGGGTTCTCGCGCACACTCACGAGCTCGCGCCGTGGCATCAGCTCGGCCGGTTGATCGACGGCCGCTCGGTCAACTACGAGGAGCACCTGGCCAGCTTCGACGAGCTTCGAGGGCTCGACGTGCAGCAGGTCGTCCAGTGGGACCGCTACATCTGGCAGCAGATCCACACGCTGTTTCCGGGTGACCTGTTCGCCGTCAAGCGAGTGGCGGAGTACTACGCCCAGGTCCTTGACGAGCCCGCCCAGGCCAGGCCGTACGTTGCGATGATCCTCGCGGAGGATGCCGCAGACCCGGATGGGCTCCGGTGGGCGGTCGAACTGGCACTCAGCGACGAGAACGAGCCCGAGGCCCGATCCCGCCTACAGGCGCTCATCGACGTGGATCCTTGGGCTCCCGTCAGCTGGGGCCTGCTCGACTTCTTCGAGGACTGGCGGTTCCTGCGACCTTCAGCAGCGAGGCTCGTAGCGGCCATCGAGACCCGATGGGCCCAAGGACACGACGAGCGAGGCTATGAGATCAAGCTTCACGGGCGGCTCGTCGAACTCAGGGACAGCCCGACGGAGGCGTCGTGACCTTGAGGTCCCGCTCCGATCGGAGCTGGTCGGGCTGAAGGATCGGGGTGGGAGCACCTCGGTGCCGTGGTGACCGCGGGATGTCGGGCGTGCCCGTTAGCGTGCGGGGGTGGGTGCTCAGGGCGTCTCGGACTGCCGCGACGGGGTGTCGGCGGCGCGGTTGCGCGCGCAGTGGCTCAGCGGCCGGCCGGGGCGGCGTCCGAGCGAGGTGGTGCGGCACCTGCTCGCCGTCCAGGCCCAGGACCTGGTCGGGGCGCGGCTTGCCGTGCGGGCCAGGTCGACGGGGCTGACCGCCGCGGACGTCGACGCCGCGCTCGAACGGCGCGAGCTCGTGGTGACCTGGCTCAATCGTGGCACCCTGCACCTGGTCACCGCGGCCGACTACCGGTGGCTGCACCCCCTGACCGCCCCCCGCACCACGACCGGCGTGACCCGGCGCCTGCGTCAGGAGGGCGTCTCGCCCGAACAGGCCGAGCGTGGGCTGGCGACGATCGCCGCGGCGATCCGCGGTGACGGGCCGCGCACCCGCGCCCAGCTCAAGGCCCGGCTGGACGATGCCGGGGTGCCCACCGCCGGGCAGGCGCTCGTGCACGTCCTGGCCGCGGCCTCGCTGGCCGGGCTGGTGGTCCGGGGGCCGATGGTCGGCAACGACCAGGCGTACGTGCTCGTGCAGGACTGGCTCGGCCCGCCACCGGAGGCGGTCGACCGCTCCGAGGCGCTGGCGCGGCTGGGCGCCCGGTACCGCGCCGGCCACGCCTGCGCGAGCGCGGCCGATCTCGCCGCGTGGGCCGGCATCACCCTCGGCGACGCCCGCGAGGGTCTGGCCGCCGTCGGGGACGCGTCGGCGGGCCGCGAGCCGGCGCGCGCGGGCGACGCCGGTGCCCGTCCGATGCTGCTGGGGCCCTTCGACCCCGCGCTGCACGGCTGGCCCGACAGGGGCTGGCTGCTCGGCCCGTACCGCAACCTGGTGACGACGAACGGCATGTTCCGGTCGACGGTGCTCGTCGGCGGGCGCGCGGTGGGCACCTGGACGCGTCCCGGTGGGCAGGTCGTGCTCTCGCTCTTCGAGGACGTCGACCCCGGCGTGCGCCGAGCCCTGGCCGACGACGGTGCCGACGTGACCCGGTTCCTCGGCGCCGCGGCAGCCCGGCCGGCCCGCGTCGGGCGAGCCGACTGAGCCGTCTCGTCTAGGTTGTGCTCATGAGTTCCCGTGTCACCGTCTGTCCCTCCTGCGGCGCGAAGAACCGGGTTCCGGTTGCCGCCACGGGCCGTCCGCAGTGCGCCCGGTGCCACACGTCGCTGCCCTGGCTGGTCGACGCCGGGGACGGCGAGCTGGCTGCCGCGCTGGACACCCCCCAGCTGGTCCTGGTCGACCTGTGGGCACCGTGGTGCGCCCCGTGTCGCATGGTGGCGCCGGTGCTGGAGCGGCTCGCCGTCCGCTACGCCGGCCAGGTGAAGGTGGTCAAGGTCAACGTCGACGACAACCCGCAGGCGGCCGCGCGGTTCGACGCCAGCAGCATCCCCACCCTGGCGATGGTCCGCGCCGGCCAGACGGTCGGCCGGATCGTCGGCGCCCAGCCCGAGCCCCTGCTGGCCCAGCGCATCGACGCCCTGCTCGCCGGTTGACCGCGACGGCGGGTGGTGCACCGGTGGACCGGAGCGCCACCCGCCGGCTGCGTGCAGGTCAGCGAATCGTGAAGGCTGCCGACGCCGCGACCGTGTACGGGGTCGTGGTGTTCTGATCAAGTTGCACGACATAGCCGCCGGGCGCAACTCGAGGCGGGCCGGAGGCGTTGATGTCGCCCGGGGTCTCGGCCAGCGTCGAGGTCGCGAAGGCCACGTGGACCACCCGCGACTGCCCCGCCGCGAGGTTCACCCGGGTGAAGCCGACCAGCCGCTGCGGCGGCACCAGCACGCTGCTGACCGGCTGGCTCACGTACACCGGGACGACGTCCGTGCCCTCCCGGCTGCCGGTGTTGGTCACCGTGAACGTCGCGGTGACGGTGCCGCTGCGGGAGACGCTCGGCGTCACCGACAGCTGGTCGGTGCGGAACGTGGTGTACGACAGGCCGAAACCGAACGGGTAGAGCGGGTTGTAGGCGTGGCCCTGGCCCGACCCGGTGCCCGGTAGCTGGTCGAAGAACTTCGGCTGGTCGCCCAGCGGCGAGGGTGCGCCGCCGTCGAAGTCCCCGCCGACGCTGGCGGCGTCGGAGGGCCAGCTGACCGACAGCCGCCCGCTCGGGTTCACCGCGCCGAACAGCACGTCGGCGACGGCCCTGCCGGCCTCGGTGCTGCCCTGGTAGGCCATCACGATCCCGTTCGCCTTCTCCGCGGCGGCGCCGAGGCCGATCGGGCGGCCGGCGATGACCACCACGACGACCGGCTTGCCGGTTGCCTCCAGCGCGGCGACGAGGGCCTGCTGGTCGGCCGGCAGCTGCGGCGCGGGGTTGTCGCCGAGCCCCTCGGCGTAGGCCTTCTCGCCGACCGCCACCACGTAGGCGCTCGCCGAACCTGCCAGCGACACGGCGGTCGCCTGGTCGGGGGCGTAGACGGCGTTCGGGTCGGCCGCGGTGACTCCGGTGCGGACGGTGGTGCCCGGCGGGATCTGGTTCGCCGGCCCCATGCAGCACACGTGCCCGGCGCCGAAGACGCCCTGCCAGCTGACGCTCCAGCCGCCGAGCTGGTTGGTCATCGAGTCGGCGCTCGGCCCGGTGACGACGACCTTGCCGTTCGGCGACAGCGGCAGCGTCCCGGTGTTGCGCAGCAGCGTGACGGACTCCTGCGCGGCCTTCAGGGTGGCGTCACGGCCGGCGGTGACCGCGGCGTTCGCCGCGGACGGGTCGACGCACGGGGCGGACGGGTTCCGGATGCACGCCTGGTCGAACAGGCCGAGCTGGAACTTCAGGGTGAGGATCCGCCCCACCGCCTCGTCGATGCGGGCGCGCGAGATCTTGTGGTGGGCGACGTCGGACAGGATCGCGGCCTGCCACTGCTCGGGGTTGGTCACCTCCATGCTCATGTCCACGCCCGCGTTCACGGCCAGCGCGATGGCGCCGGCGAGGTCGGGCGCCAGGTGGTAGGCGGTCTGCAGCGCGGGCACGTCCTGGTAGTCGCTGATCACCACCCCGCGGAAGCCCATCTGCCTGCGCAGGATGTCGGTGAGCAGGTAGTGCGAGGCGGTGGCCGGCACGCCGTTGATCGACCCGGAGTCGACCATCACGGTGCCGGCGCCCGCGTCGAGCGCCCCGGCGTAGGAGGGCAGGATCACGCTCTGCAGGTAGTTCAGCGGCAGCAGCGCCTCGTTGCGGTCATGCCCGTTGACCGACTGGGAGTAGCCGGCGAAGTGCTTGACGGTGGCGGCGACCCCGAGCGACCCGGCGGGGGCGGGGGCCTGCACGCCGTGCACGAACGCCGCGCCCAGCTGCGCGGACAGTTCCGGCTCCTCGGCCCAGGTCTCGTAGGTGCGGCCCCAGCGGTTGTCGCGGGACAGGTCCTGGACGGGGGCGAAGTCCCACACCCAGCCGGTGGCGCGCAGCGCGTCGGCCGTGGTCGCCCCGGCGGCCCGCGCGGCGCTCGGGTCCCAGCTGGCGCCCACGCCGATCGACTGCGGGAACAGCGGGGCCTGCCAGGGGTGGCCGAAGCCGTGGACGGCGTCGACGCCGAAGATCACCGGGATGTGCAGCCGCGAGTTCTTGATCGCGTACTGCTGGATGGTGTTGTACTCGTTCGCCCAGTCCAGCCCGGTGTTGCCGACCCCGCCGCCGCCGGTGGTGTCCGGCGGGTTGTCGGTGCCGCCGGCCAGCAGCGAACCGGTGAGGTTGTCGACGAGCACCTGCTTCAGGCAGCTGGTGTCAGGCATGGCGAACCCGCTCCCGCCGCAGTTGCCGGAGCCGGACGCGGCGGTCACGTTGTCGACCAGTTGCTGGTCCATCTGACCGACCTTCTCGGCCAGCGTCATGGCGCCGAGCAGCGCCTTCACCCGGGCCTGGATGGGCTGGTGCGGGTCGAGCCAGGCGGGGGTGCGGGTCGCTCCGGCGGCGCTGCCCTGCAGCATCGCGACCGGGAGGGTGAGGCCGAGGGCGCCGATCACGACGGTCGCCCGGAACCGGGCCCCCCTGCGGGGTTCGCCGCCGCCTGGACGTGAAAGGAACATAGCGACCTCCATTGGCCGAAACCGCGGGAAAGGGGCAGAACTATTCATCCCAGGCGTGAGGGCTTAGGTCAACCTCAACTGACCTGCGGGTTCGGATTGCCGGCGGGCGGCGCGGGCGCGGTGGACGTCGCGGGCTACGGTGGCCCGATGCCTGCAGACCCCGCCGTGCGGCCGAGCGCGGCGCGGCGCCCGGCGCTCGACGGGCTCCGGGCGGTCGCGGTGAGCTCGGTGGCCTGCTACCACTTCGGCGGTGGCGCGACGTCCGCACTGCCCGGCGGGTTCCTCGGCGTCGACGTGTTCTTCGTGCTGTCCGGCTACCTGATCACCGGGCTGCTGCTGGCGGAGCTGCGCCGCACCGGGCGGGTCGACCTGGCCGGGTTCTGGGCGCGGCGGGTGCGCCGGCTGCTGCCGGCGGCGGGGCTGATGATCGCGGCGGTCAGCCTGTACACCTGGTGGGCGGTCCCGCCGCAGAACTGGCCGGCCCGGCGCGGCGACCTGTTGTGGACGATCGGGTACGCGGCGAACTGGCACTTCCTCGCCGCCGGGGAGGACTACTTCGCCGCCTACGCCGGTGCCTCGCCGCTGCGGCATACCTGGTCGCTGGCCATCGAGGAGCAGTTCTACCTGGTCTGGCCGGTCGCGGTGCTGCTGGCGGCGTGGGGGTGGCGGCGCGTCGCGGCGAGCGGGCGCCTGCGGGCGGGTGGCCCGGGGGGTACCCCGGGGCGGCGGTGGTCGCCCGGCGCGACGGTGGCGGTAGCAGGGCTTTGCGTGGCGGTGGCCGCCTCGGTGCTGGCGATGGCCGTGCAGTTCACGCCGGGTGACCCCAACCGCGCCTACTACGGCACCGACGGCCGGGCCCAGGAGCTGCTGATGGGTGCGCTGGGGGCGGTGCTGCTGCCGCGGCTGGCGTTGCGTGGCCGGGCGGCGGCGTCGGCGGCGGTAGGGGGCCTGGCAGCGCTGCTGCTGGCGTTCGTGACCCTGCACGACGGCAGCCCGGTGTACTACCGCGGGGGCGCGCTCGGGGTGAGTGTCGCGACCCTGGCCGTGCTGGCGGGGGTCGAGACCGCGCCGGGGTCGGCGGTGGGGCGGCTGCTGTCGTGGCGGCCCGCGGTGGCACTGGGGCGGATCTCCTACGGCGTCTACCTCTGGCACTGGCCGGTGAGCATCGCGTGGCCGCTGCCGGCGGGCGCGGGCCTGCCGCAGGCCGCGGCGGTGCAGGCGGGCCGGGTACTGGTGACGCTGCTGGTGGCCGGGGCGTCCTACCGCTGGCTGGAGCAGCCGGTGCTGCGCGGCAGGGTGGCCTGGGTGCGCCGCTCGCGGGCGCGGCTGGCGGTGGCGGCGGTGGGCACCGTGCTGGTGCTGGTGGCGGGCGCGGATGCGGCGACGGCGCTGCCCGACGGGCTCGGCGCCCAACTGGCGGACGCGGCCGACCGGCCGTGCCCGGGGGAGAGCATCACCGACCTGCGGGTGTGCCTGCACGGGGCGGGTCCGGGTGCGCCGGAGCTGATGCTGCTGGGCGACTCCACGGCCCGCGCGCTGGCCCCGGGGCTCGACGTGGCGACGGCCGCGGAAGGGCGGCCCTGGGTGCAGGCGGCCTGGCAGCGCTGCACCCCCACCGGGGCTGCTGGTGGTGCCGAACGGGATGACCGCGCCGGACGCCCCGGCCCGGGCGTGCGCGGCGCAGGCCCGGGGCCTGATCGCGGGAGCGCTCGCGCGCTACCACCCGAAGCTCGTGCTCGTCACCGAGTTCTGGTCGCACCACCAGAGCCTGCTCGTCGGCGGCAGGCTGCTGCGGCCCGGGACGCCGGAGCACGCGGCGGCACTGCAGGCGGCGAACACCGGGCTCGTCCGGCAGCTCACCGCGGGCGGCGCCGAGGTGGTGTTCATCGACCTGTCGCCGCCGGGGGAGTCTCTCGGCCCGGCGGTGGCGGCGGGGCGCCCGGCGGGTGCCGTCTCGCGGGCCCCGGGGGGCGCGTACGTGGCGGGGTTCAACGCCATGTTGCACGCGGTGGTGGCCACGGATCCGCGCCACGTCTCGGCCATCTCCATCGACGACCTGCTCTGCCCGGGGTCCCGCTGCGCCGCCGTGCAGCAGGGGCGGCTGGTGCGGGTCGACGGGGTGCACGTCACCGCCACGTTCTCGCGGCTGATCGGGCCGGAGGTGCTGCGCCGGGCGCGGGGCGCGGCGCTCACCGGCAGCCGCAGCAGGTCGGTGACGGCCGGGCATCCTTGACTTCGGAAGGATTCTTGGATCGCTATCTCTATTCCTGGGGCATGCCTGGGCACTGGGGGAGTGTCAATGTGGGTTCATCCGCTCTGGCGACCCTGGTCCTGGCTGGGGGCACCATCACGACAGATACCGGAAATCGCGCTTCGGAGGCCCGCATCGTTGGTGGCGCCGACTACCCGGGCGGAACGCCAAGAAATCCCCCAGGCGCTCGCGTGATGCAGTTACGCTCAGCCCGCTGGCTAGTTGTGATCACGGCGCTTCTGGCGGTGACTGCCTGCAGCGCCGGGGGCGGATCCAACGTGGGCGCGGTGGCGAGCGGCCCACTGGGGAGTCTTGGCGAAGTCGATGGGGAAGAGTGCGTAGGCGCCTCGCCTGGGTCAACCGTGACACTGGGCGGTGAAGTCCTCCGTAACCACGGGGCCGTCGCGGTGACCATGGATGGCTCGAGTCTGGAGGCGGCGCACGGAATGGAGATCGTTGACAGCCAGGTCGTCCCTATCGCGGACAACACCCTGATCGGCTTTCTCCGCTCCTATCCGCCTGACTCGCATTCATCGACGATCCCTTCCTTCGAGGAGACATGGGCCAAACGACTGCCCCTGGGTGGATTCCGATTGGCGCCCGGCGAAGAGCGGAATCTTGTTCTCGGCGTGAAGTTCACCCAGGGATCACGTGCGACCGCGCAACGCATTATGGTCACCTACCATCAAGGTGGGGACAAGTACATCCTGAAGTTCGTGACGGCGTATTCCCTTCAGCCATCATGTACCTAGCGGCAGTCAGTCATCGGTGAACTCCTGCCGTCCAGCTGGCACTGGGGGTCTCATCTCGGGTCGTGGCCCTCCACGACGGGCCTGTTCCACATGGCGGACCGTCCAGGCACGCCCTCGGGGATCATGACAACGAGACCTCCGCAAAGGTTGCACCGGTGGCCTTCGCTACCTCGCCGGCGGGTCGTGCCGCCAGGATGATCCACTTCTGCGCTTAGGGCTGTGACCTGGACCGAACACGCGTGGCCCGCGCAATCCGATGACACGATGTCGTCGTGTAACCCGACTTGGCTCACGATCGCGTCGATGTTGATCACTTAGGGCTGCCACCAGGACAGATGTCGCGCCGGACGCTCTGAATTGGACACTAATCCTCGGGTCCGACGGCCCGATTGCTGGCCCGGAGCCCCTGGATGGGCACGGGGGTCGCGGTACATCGACGCCGAGGGGTCGGTGGTGCGCGGCATCGCCGGCACCGGCCGGGTCATCACGGCGGCGGCCCTGATCATGATCGCGGTGTTCCTCGCCTTCGTCACCGGGCCCGACCCGGCCACCAAGATGTTCGGCCTCGGCCTGGCCACGGCGATCTTCGTGGACGCGACGCTGGTGCGGATGGTGCTGGTACCGGCGACGATGACGCTGCTGCGCGGGGCCAACTGGTGGCTGCCCGGCTGGCTCGACCGGGTGCTGCCGACCCTCGGGCTCGAGGGGAGGGGCGGTTACAGCGAGCCGGGGGCGGGGAGCGCGGCGACCTGCTCGCCGCAGCCGGCGCCGGCCGCGGCCGTGGCCCCGGCGCCGAACGAGGCGGCGAGCGTCGCGGCCGGGACGGGGCGCCCGAGGTAGAACCCCTGGGCGGCCCGGCAGCCGAGCGCACGCAGCACCTGCAGGCATTCGGCTCGCTCGACTCCCTCGGCAAGGGTCTGCATGCCGAGGGAGTCGACGAGTTCGATGAGGCTGTGCAGGATGTTCCGGTCGCGCGGGGAGTGCGCGACGCCGCCGACGAACGAGCGGTCGATCTTCACCCCGTCGACGGGCAGGTTGCGCAGCCGCGCCAGCGAGGAGTGGCCGGTGCCGAAGTCGTCGATCCAGGTGCGCACGCCGAGGGCGCGCAGCGCTTCGATCATCTCCACGGCGGCGGGGTAGTCGACCATGATGGTGCTCTCGGTGATCTCGACGACGAGGCGGCGCGCGTCGACCTGGAGCGCCGCGAGGGTGTCGACGAGCCAGGGCACGAGGTCTGCCTCGTAGAGGTTGCGCACCGACAGGTTGATCGAGACCTCGAGCTCCGACCACGGGTCTCCGAGGGTCTGCAGGTCGGTGAGGGCCTGCCGGATCACCCACCGGGTGAGCGGCTTGATCTGCCCCGACACCTCGGCGAGCTCGATGAACTTCGCCGGCGGGAGCAGCCCCAGCCGGGGGTGGTTCCAGCGCACCAGCGCCTCGGTGCCGAGCACGCGGCCCGAGGCGACGTCGAACAGCGGTTGGTGGTGCAGCACGAGCTGGCCGCTGGTGATGGCCATGTCGAGGTCGCCGACGAGGGTGACCCGCTCGCGCCCGAACAGGTCGAGGGCCGCGTCGTAGCGGACGGGTCCGGAGCCGTGGCTCTTCGCCTGGTACATGGCGATGTCCGCGCGGGCCATCAGCTCGCCGGCGTCGGCCGCGTCGGCGGGGTGCACGGCGATGCCGATGCTGGCCCGCACCCGCAGCCGCAGGTCGCCGACGAGCACCGGCGCGTTGATCGCCTCGGCGAGCAGCCGGCCGCGTTCGGTGACCTCGGCGGCGGGCAGCCCGGGCAGGATCACGGCGAACTCGTCGCCGCCGAGGCGGGCCACGATCTCCCCGTCGCGGGCGCCGGCGCGGATCCGGTCGGCGACCGAGCGGAGCAGCTCGTCGCCGGTGTGGTGGCCGAGGGAGTCGTTGATCTCCTTGAAGTCGTCGAGGTCGAGGATGAGCAGCGCGGTGGGCTCGTCGCCGGGGTCGCTGAGCCGGGCCTCGAGCGACTCCAGGAACGCCCGCCGGTTGGGCATCCCGGTGAGCTCGTCCTGGCGGGCCTGCAGGTGCAGCTGCCGCCCCGACTCGACCCGTTCGGAGACGTCGATGAGGACGCCGACGAGGAAGGCGGGGCGCCCCTGGCGGTCCTGCACCGAGGTGACCCGGTTCTCTACCCAGCGCCAGCCGCCGTCGCGGTGGCGCACCCGCAGCAGGGCCGGGTTGTCGGGCAGCTGCCCGACCGCGTCGAGGCCGCAGCTGTCGAGGTCGTCGGGGTGCACGACGCTGCGCCAGAAGCCGGGGGTCGCCCAGTCGGTTACGGGGTAGCCGAGCACCCGTTCGGCGGCCGGCGAGACCTTGAACGCGGTGCGGCCGGGCAGCTGCTCCCACAGGATCGCGTCGACCCGCTCGGCGACCAGGTGCTCGCGCTCGGAGGCGCGCCTGGCCCCGATGTTGAGCCTGATGGTACGCAGCATGAAGATGCCGCCGAGCAGGCAGAACGCGCCAACGGTTGGGGTGGCGGGGATCGACTCGTGGGCGGCGACCATCAGGGCGACGGCGAGCAGCACGGCGACGTAGGAGGCGATGGCCTGCGCCGGGCGGAACGTCGCCGCCCACCCGAGGATGGCCACGGCGACGATGAACACCAGGGCCGGGTGCAGCCCGAGCGCGGTGAGCAGGAGGAAGAGCAGGGCGTCGGCGACGGCCACCAGGCCCGCGCGGCGCGGCGCCCGGCTCGAGACGACGTGGGCGGTGACCTGGGCGAGCAGCAGCGCCAGCGTCAGCCGTTCGGCCCTGCCCAGGCCGTCGGCGCGCAGCCCGACCACCAGCCCGAGCGACACGGCGACGTGGCGCAGCCACAGCATGTACCGGCACAGTTCGAGCTGGCGGCCCTCGTCGGCGCTGGCCCGGCTGAGGCGGTCGCGGCGCAACGCCTGCCAGGCGGTCGCCCTGACCTTCGCCGCGTCGGCCCACCCCACTCCCCCGTGATCGGCACGGGTGGGGCGCGCCTTGAGGGCGGGCGCGGGCGGCGTCACCCTGAACCGAGCCGCACGGGTCAGCGGGTGGTGATGATCAGGTGGGCGGTGACGGTCCGCTGGCTGGTGGTGTCGAAGAGGCTGATCGTCCAGTTGCCGTCGGGGTCTCCGGGGCGCCACTGCCAGGACCAGTTGAGCGAGCCGACGTCGTCGGCGCTCACCCGGAAGGTGCGCCAGTAGGCGCTCCCGTTGGGGGTGCGGGCCGAGATGGTGACCGAGGTGCCGGGGGTGAAACCGGCGCCGGTGCCGTGGAAGAGGGTGGAGTGGTTGCCCCAGCCGGGGGTCACCGTGGTGGTCGGGCCGAGCGAGTCGGCCACGGTCATGGCGATCGAGACGGACCTGCCGCTGGCGCGGTCGAGGAAGGCGATGGTCCAGGTGCCGTCCTGGTCGCCGGGGTGCCACTGCCAGGTCCAGGTGAAGGCGCCGGAGGCGTCGGCGGTGGCGCCCAGGGCCTGCGGGTAGGCCCGGCCGTCGGGCATGGTGGCGGAGATGGCGACGGGGGCGCCGGGGGTGAAGTCGGAGCCGGTGCCCTCGAAGACGGTGTTGTGGCCGCCGCTGGCGGGGCTGAGCATGACGCCGGGGTCGGCCAGCCCGGCCGCGCCGTGGTCGCCGGCGGCGGCGGAGGCCGCCGGGGTCGGCTGCGGGGCCTGCCCCGACTCGGCGCTGACGCCATGCAGCAGCGTCACGTCGTCGGAGGTGCTGGACGCGACCGGGGCGGCGGTGCCGCCGGAGCTGCCCGAGGTGAGGGCGGCACCCAGCAGGGCGACGAAGACGAGGCAGATCACGCCGACCGCGGCGGTGGTGGACCGGGGGTGGGCCGGCACCCAGCGGGCGCCCTGGACGCCGCGTGCGCGCACCGCACGTAGCGCCCGCGGCACCCGCAGTGCCTGCGTCGGGGCGGCGACCGGTCCGTTCGGGTGGTCAGCCGGGGTACCCACCACTGCACGGTATCGGCGGCCGCCGCGAGCGGTGCGGCGAATCCCGGTGTTGGGGCCGCCGGCGCGCGGATCGGTGCTCGTGGCTGCCACCCTGGAGGCATCGGACGACGACGTGAGGCGAGGCCCCGTGACGACCGGATCCACCAGGACCAGCAGGTTCGCCATCCCGATGACGGCGCGCTCGACCGGCGAGGCGCACCGGGTGTCGACCCCGCTCGAGCTGCTGTTCGACCTCACCTTCGTGGTGGCGGTCTCGCGCGCGGCGGGTGAGCTGGCGCGGGCGATCGGGTCGGGCGGGGTGGGCGCCGGGGGGTTCGCCGGGGCGGGCGGCGGCGTGGGCGGGGCGGCGCTGCGCTACCTGATGGTGTTCTTCGCGATCTGGTGGGCGTGGATGAACTTCACCTGGTTCGCCTCGGCCTACGACGTGGACGACGTGCCGTACCGGCTGCTCACCCTGCTGCAGATGGCCGGGGTGCTGGTGCTGGCGGCCGGCGTCCCGGGGTCGTTCGAGCGCGACGACTTCACCACCGTCACCGTCGGGTACGTGATCATGCGGCTGGCGATGGTGGCGCAGTGGCTGCGGGCGGCCCGCAACGACGTGCCGCGGCGGGCGGTCGGCGCTGCGGTTCGCGACCGGGATCGTGGTGGTGCAGGCCGGCTGGCTGCTGCGGCTGCTGCTGCCGGCGGGGGCGGGGGTCGCGGCGTTCGTGGCGCTGATGGTCGCCGAGTTGCTGGTGCCGGTGTGGGCCGAGAACCACGCCGCCCACCACCTGGCACCCGCATCACATCGCCGAGCGCTACGGGCTGTTCACGATCATCGTGCTGGGGGAGTGCGTGCTGGCCGTCTCGACGGCGATCGCGCCGAGGGCGGGCGGCAGCCTGCTGCACGGCGACCTAGTGCTGGTCGCGGCCGGCGGGCTGGTGCTGCTGTTCGCGCTGTGGTGGATCTACTTCCTCAAGCCGGCGGTGGAGGTGCTCGACCGTCGCCGGGACCTCGGTTTCTGGTGGGGCTACGGCCATTTCGGGGTGTTCGCGGCGCTGGCGGCGCTCGGGGCGGGGCTGCAGGTGGCGGCCGAGCGCGCCCAGCACGCGGCGGCGGCCGGGGGCTCGGACGCGGCGGTGGCGTTGGCGGTCGCGATCCCGGTGGTGGCCTTCCTGCTGCTGGTGTGGGCGCTGCACGCGCCGGTGGCGCGGGTGCCGCGCCGCGACGGTGCCGTGGTCGCGCTGGTCGCGGCCGGCGTGCTGGCGGTCGCGGGGGCGTGCGCCGCGGGCCTGCCGCTGCCGTGGGCGGTGGCGTTGATGGCGGTGCCGCCGTGGGTGCTGCCGGTGCTCGCCGTGCTGAACCGGACCGGTGGCATCGCCGGGTAGCCGTAGCATGTGGCCGGTCCTGCCGCCGGTGCACGGCCGCGGACAGGGAACGGGGTGGTCGCGGTGACCGCGAACTTCGGGGACGTCCCTTCGTGGATCTCGGCGCTGGGCTCGCTGCTGGCGCTCGCCTTCGCCGCCGCCGCCGTGGTCGCGGCCTGGCGCACGTGGAGGATCGAGTCGGCGCGTGACCAGGTCGCCGCCGAGCAGCGCGATGAGCGCGTGGCGAGCGAGCGCCAGCGCCAGGCGGCGATGGTGTCCACCTGGTGGGGGCAGGAGGCGGCGACCGGAACGTGGGGTGCGTTCGTCCGCAACGCGTCCGGCACGCCCGTCTACCAGGTGTACCTCAACGTGCTGGACGCCAACGACGCCGGCGAGTTGCCCTTCGCGCGGATCCGCCACTTCGTGCTCGCCCCGAGTGACGTGGCGGTGTTCTCCACCCTGGCGCTGCCTGCCGGAACGCAGAACCAGGACCTCAGGGTGGAGCTGTACTTCACCGACGCGGCCGGGGTGCGCTGGCAGCGCAACCGTTTCGGCCGGCTGTCGGAGCTCGAGCCGACGCTGCACGTGAAGCTCTACGAGGCACGGGCCGCCGTCCTCACCGCGTTCGCCCCGGACTTCCTCGGGACGTACGGGGTGAGCGTGTCCTTCGACACCGACGCGGACGTGATCGCGCAGCAGGAGTTCCGCCGCGACGTCCTCCCGCAGCCGGCCGCGCCCGACGGCGGGGGCGACGCCGGGCGCTTCGACGCGATGATCTGCCCGCACGACTGGCTGGGTGACTTCGTCGCCCGCGACGTCATCGAGCCCATCCTGCTGGCGCCCGACCAGGAGGCGAAGCTGACCCCGTGGATGCTGTCCGCGGTGAGCGCGGGCAACCGGCTGCTGGCCTTGCCGGTGGCGGCCGACACGGTCGCGTTGATCCGCAACACCCGGCTGGCACCGGACCTGCCCGCCTCGTTCGACGACCTCATCGCCAAGGGGCGGGCGCTGCAGAACGCCGGGCAGGTCAGCGACATCTTCGCCCTGCGGGTGGGCGAGAGCGGCGACCCGTTCCAGCTGTGGCCGCTGTTCGCCAGCGCCGGCGGCCGGCTGTTCGGCCGCGCCGCCGACGGGTCGTGGGACCCGCGGCAGGTCGGGCTGGACAGCCCCGAGGGGATCGAGGCGTTCGAGCGGCTGCGGGCGATGGGCGAGTCGGGGACGGGCATGCTGCGCCGCTCGCTGGACCGCGACGCGGCCTTCGACCTGTTCGCCGCGCAGCGCACGGCGTTCCTGCTCAGCAGCAGCGACGCGCTGCGGCCGCTGCGCCGGGCGGGGATCCCGATCGAGGTCTCGGCGGTCCCGCCGTTCCTCGGCGGCGGCCCGGCGACCCCGTTCGCGCTCGTCCAGGGGCTGTGCGTGCTGCGCCAGGGGAAGGGCCGGGCCATCGCCCACGACCTGTTCGCCGACTACCTGACCCGCGAACGGGTGGTCGGGGCGCTGTCCGACGGCATCGCGGCCCCCACGGCGTTGAGCGGGCTGCGCTCGAAGGACCCGGCGGTCGAGGCGTTCCGGGAGCTGTGCGAGCGGGCGATGCCGATGCCTGCCTTCCCGCAGATGGAACGGGTGTGGAGGATCCTCGAACACGCCGAGCTCGAGGTGCTCACCGGGGCGGCGGCGGACGTGACGGCCCGCGAGGCCGCCGCGGCGGTCCGGGCGGCGTTCGCCTAGCTCCTACCGCGCGTACCAGGCGGCGGTGTCCGGGGGGAGCGCCGCGGGGGAGGGGAGCGCGCCGCTGGCGAGCAGCGCCGTCGCGCCGGCGGCGGGCGCGTCCACCACGCCGGCCCCGAGGTTCACCGCGCAGACCAGCTCGCCCGAGCCGGGCAGCGGGCGGGCGAAGGCGATCACGTCGGCGGGTGCGTCGATCCAGCGGAAGCCCCCCGCGAGCAGTTCGGGTCGCTGCCGGCGCAGGGCCAGGGCAGCCCGGTAGAACTCCAGGGTGGAGGCCGGGTCGCCGGTCTGCGCCGCCACGCTGCCGCGCCGCCACTCGGCGGGCTGGGGCAGCCACGGCCTGACCGGCGAGAACCCGAGGGCGGGCTCGCTGCCGTCCCAGGGCAGCGGGACGCGGCACCCGTCGCGCCCGCGGTCGCGGCCGCCCGACAGCGTCCACACCGGGTCGTCGAGCACCTCCTCGGGCAGGTCGGTGACCTGGGGGAGCCCCAGTTCCTCGCCCTGGAACAGGTACACCGCACCTGGTAGCGCGAGGGTGAGCAGCGCGGCGGCGCGGGCGCGGGCGAGGCCGGCGGGGCCCCCGCCGAACCGGGTGACCTGCCGGACCACGTCGTGGTTCGCCAGCACCCAGGTGCTCGAACCGCCTACGGCCGCACTGGCTTCCAGCGAGCCGGTGATGATCCGGCGCAGCTCGCCCGCGCTCCACCCGGCGATGGCCAGTTGCAGCTCGAAGGTCTGGTGGAACTCGTCCGCACGCCGGTAGGCGGCGACCTGGGCGAAGTCGGGCAGCCAGATCTCGCCGACGCTGACCCGGGCGGGCGCGTACTGCTCCAGCACCCGACGCCAGCCGCGGTACACCTCGTGGGTGCCGGGCTCGTCGAGCTGGCTGGGCGGGTCGGTGATGACCGGCCCGGCGGGGGCGGGCGGGCCGGCCGCGCCGGGCACCGGGCCGAGGGGCTTGACCAGGCAGTTCGCGACGTCGACGCGGAAGCCGTCGGCGCCCCGGTCGAGCCAGAAGCGGAGGATGTCCTCGAACTCCGCGCGGACCGCCGGGTCGCGCCAGTTCAGGTCGGGCTGCTCGGGCGAGAAGGAGTGCAGGTACCACTCGCCGTCGTCCAGGCGCCGCCAGGCCGGCCCGCCGAAGGTCGCCGTCCAGTCCGACGGCGGGTCCGCACCGAGCGGGCCGCGCCCCGGCCTGAACACGTACCGGTCGCGCTCGGGGGAGCCCGGGGCGGCGGTGCGGGCGGCGGCGAACCACGGGTGCGCGGACGAGGTGTGGTTGGGGACGATGTCGAGGATCACCCGCAGCCCGAGCCCGTGCGCCGCGTCGATGAGGGCAACGGCCTCCGCGTTCGTGCCGAACGTCGGATCGACCGTGCGGTAGTCGGCGATGTCGTAGCCGCCGTCCGCCATCGGCGAGGCGTACCACGGGGTGATCCAGAGCGCGTCGACGCCGAGGTCTCTGAGGTAGGGCAGGCGGCTGCTGATGCCGGCGATGTCACCGACCCCGTCGGCGTTCCCGTCGGCGAAGCTGCGGATGTAGACCTGGTACACCACGGCGGTGCGCCACCAGTGCGCGGACTGCGCTGCGTCCATGCTCGCTCCCAAGGCCTCGCGTGCGTGGCCGGCTCGGCCCGGCCGCCGCGTCACCCGCAGCCGTGCGGCGTCAGGTGACGGGCTCCTGGGCACCCGCGAGCGCGGGCGGGGCCGCCGGGGCGCCAGCGTATCGGGAGTGGCGCCCGGGGCAGGGTCGGTGCCGGCCGGGTCGGTGCCGGCTGGGTCATCGGCCGTCGCGGCAGGTGCAGGGGAGCAGGGCGGCGCGGTGGGCGGCGTCGATGACGGTGTGGGGGAGGTCGGTGTCGTTGCCGGTGGGGTCGGTGCCGGTGAGCAGGAGGTCGCCGAGCAGGTGGAGGTGGTCGGCGAGGTCGATCCAGCCGAGGCGGGCGGCGAGCAGGGTGGCGCGGGGGTTGTCGGGCAGCTGTTTGGTGTGGCGGTCGGCGTCGGCGTAGAGGGTGTAGCCGGTGCGGGGTGGGGTGGTGGTGCCGGTGTCGGTGAGGGCTTCGTCGAGCAGGCCGCCGCCGATGGCGTCGCTGAAGGCGGCGGCGGTGAGGGTGAGGTCGAGCAGCCGGCAGGGGCGGGCCAGGTCGGCGGGGATGAGCAGGGCGCGGACCGAGACCGGGCGCCGGGTGGCGGAGGACATGCGAAGGGGACCCTCCCCGTTGCCGGCGCCGCGATCCTTTGACCAGATCGCCTAGACAATGTGGACCATAGGTGATCTCCTGGGGGAGGTCAAGCCGTTGTCTACACTGTCTGGACGATTACGGGATCGGGTGCTGGAGGCGAGCGTTGGCGGTGCCGAGAAGCGCAGGACGCTCGGTGAAACAGCAGATCGCCGACGTGTTGCGGGCGCAGATCCTCGATGGGTCGTTGCCGGCAGGGGGGCGGCTGCCGACCGAGGCCGAGCTGATGGACCAGCACGAGGTGGCCCGTAACACCGCGCGTGACGCGCTCGGTCTGCTGGTGCACGAGGGGCTGATCGAGGCTCGCCGCCCGCTCGGCTACTTCGTTCGCGACCGGCACCGGATGGACTACCGACCGCAGAGCGACTTGCGGCCCCGTTCGCCTGATGCCCCGAAGGACGCCTTCCTGACCGAGCAGGATCTGGCCGGTCGCGGCCCGGCGCAGACGATCGACGTGGCCATCGTGAAGCCACCCCGTGCGGTGGCCGAGAGGCTGCAATTGGAGCCGGACGGCTTGGCCGTTGTCCGCCGCCGGGTGCGCTACCTCGACGGCGAGCCGTTCTACAGCAACGACAGCTACTTCCCCCTGGGGGTGGCGGAGGGGACTGCGGTGATGTCCCCGGTGGACATCCCGTGCGGGGCGAACCAGGAGTTGGCGCGGCACGGGCACCTCCAGGTGCGGGCGGTGGACGAGTTCTTCGTGCGCATGCCGACTCCCGACGAAGCCGCTCGGCTCGACCTGTCGTCGGGCACTCCGGTGGCGGTACACCTGATCACCGGCTACGGCCCGGATGACCGTCCACTGCGCTGCGCGTTCAGCGTCCTCCCCGGCGACAGGCACGTGGTCATCTACGAGCGGCCGGGGCTGCCGACCGGCCACGGCGACGCGTGAGGCTGACCTTCGAGGCGGCCAAGCCTGACGATCTGGTTCTCGTGCGGGGCCTGCATCGCGAGGCCGTGGCCTGGCTCGCGGTACTCGGCGAGGAGCAGTGGCAGCCGGAGGCCATGGCCCGGGTGGTGCCCGGCCGTGACGACGGGCGCGGTCTCGAAGCAGGGGTCGAGCGCCACGAGGTGGTGCTGGTTCTCGACGAGGGCAGGGTGGTCGGCACCCTGACGGTGGACGACTACGCCGACCCGGAGTTCTGGACGGTGGATGACGATCCGAGCTCGGCGCTGTACGTGCATCGGATGGTGGTCGCCCGGCGGGATGCGGGGCGCGGAATCGGCAGCGTGATGCTCGACTGGGCCGCCGATGTGGCCTCCGGTCGGGGGCTGAGCTGGTTGCGGTTGGACGCGTGGCGCAGCAATCAGCGCCTGCACGCCTACTACCAGCGCGCCGGGTTCACCCACGTGCGCACCGTCGACCTGCCGCACCGCGGCTCGGGTGCGCTCTTCCAACGACAGGTGCAGGCGCGGTGAGTCACTGATCCCTCTCGGTCAGTGAACGAGCTGGGGCGAAACCTCACCATTCCTTACCGTGGGTCGGTAGGGTCTGAACCGTGAGTAACTGGTCACCGTTGCGGACGGATGTCATCTATGTCGCCGGCCACCGGGGGATGGTGGGTTCGGCGATCTGGCGCCAGCTCGGGCGCAGGGGGTTCGAGCGGCTGGTCGGGGCCTCATCCTCGGCGCTGGACCTGCGGGACGACCGGGCGGTGGAGGCGTTCTTCTCCGCCAAGCGGCCCGACGTGGTGGTGCTGGCGGCGGCGAAGGTCGGCGGGATCATGGCGAACGCCACCTACCCGGCCGACTTCCTGTCCGACAACCTGCGCATCCAGGTGAACGTGATGGACGCGGCGCAGCGGTACGGGGTGCGGCGGCTGCTGTTCCTGGGGTCCTCGTGCATCTACCCGAAGTTCGCGCCGCAGCCGATCCCGGAGGAGGCGCTGCTCACCGGGGCGCTGGAGGCGACGAACGACGCGTACGCGATCGCGAAGATCGCCGGGCTGACGCAGGTGCGGGCGGTGCGCCGCCAGCACGGCCTGCACTGGATCTCGGCGATGCCGACGAACCTCTACGGGCCCGGCGACAACTTCGACCCGCAGAACAGCCACGTGCTGCCCGGGATGATCCGCAAGTTCCACGACGCGAAGGCCTCGGGCGCCCCGACGGTGACGCTGTGGGGCAGCGGCACCCCCCGCCGCGAGCTGCTGCACGTGGACGACCTGGCGGCAGCGTGCGTGCACCTGCTGGAGCACTACGACGCCGACGAGCACATCAACGTCGGCACCGGCGTCGACGTGACCGTCACCGAGCTGGCCGCCCTGGTGCGGGAGGCGGTGGGCTACACCGGCACGGTCGCCTGGGACGCCTCGATGCCCGACGGCACCCCGCGCAAGGTGCTCGACGTCACCCGCATCACCCGCCTGGGCTGGCAGCCGCGGGTCCGCCTCGTCGACGGCATCCAGCAGGCCTACCAGTGGTTCCTGGCCAACCAGGGGGCCCTGCGCGCCTGACCGGCCCGAGCCCCACCCGCGGCGCGACCGCTACGGTGGGAGGCATGCCCGAGCCCCATCGTCAGCGCGCTGTCGCCGAGTCGTTCGGCGCCGACGCCGGGCGCTATGACCGCACCCGACCGCCGTATCCGGCCGCGCTGGTGCAGCGGATCGTCGCCGCCGCCCCCGGCCCCGAGATCCTGGACGTCGGCTCCGGGACCGGCATCGAGGCCCGGCAGTTCCAGGCCGCCGGGTGCCGGGTGCTCGGGGTCGAGCCCGACCCGCGGATGGCCGAGTTCGCCCGCGGCAGCGGGGTTGCGGTCGAGGTCGCCACCTTCGAGACCTGGGACGCGGCCGGGCGGGTCTTCGACGCCGTCATCGCCGGAACATCCTGGCACTGGGTGGACCCGGTCGCCGGGGCGGCCAAGGCCGCGGCCGTGCTGCGACCCGGCGGCCTGCTCGCACCGTTCCACCACGTGCAGCAGCCCCCGCCCGAGGTCGGCGAGGCCCTCGCCGCCGCCTACCGTCAGGCGGCCCCCGAATCGCCGCTCACCCTCACGGGCCAGCTCATCCACTCCGCCGTGGAGGCCTACCAGCCGCTGTTCACCACGATCGCCGACGGGATCCGCGCGGCCGGCGCATTCGATGAACCCGAGCAGTGGCGGTACGAGTGGGAACGCACCTACACCCGCGAGGAGTGGCTGGACCACCTGCCCACCCTCGGGGGGCTCACCCGGCTCCCCGCGGACAAGCTCGCCCAGGTGCTCGACCACGTCGGCGTCGCCGTCGACGCGATCGGCGGCAGCGTCACCGTCCTGTACACCACCGTGGCCGTCGCCGCGGTCCGGACCAGCGCTAGCTGACCGCGCACACCACCTGGCCACAGATCCCGCCAGCGTCGGAGGGCGGTAGGGCTCGGTGTGATCGTCGCGCGGGAACGTGCGGGCTGAACGGGCACGTCGAGACCGGACGCTGCCGACTGGCTTTGGCCGACCCGCCGGGACTGTGGATCTTGCTGTTCCACTCCGTCACGAGGAGATCGCCAGTACGCTCAGTGCTGGTTCATGCACCGTAAGTAAGAGAAGTCCTGAGGGTGGGGATCGGTACCGCTCCAGGATCGCCACTGTCTGGTCGGCCCGGGCGACGGCGGGGGACCGGCGACTGGAGCCTGGCGGCGATGGTGCCGAGAAGGTTGGCGTGGGATTACCCGTCCGCACCTCGACTTGGGTACGGGGCGTGGCGTCAATTTCCGTAGGGGGAATCGAATTGTCCGGAACACGAGTGCTGAGTAGGGGCGCATCTTTCGCTCGCGCGGTGCCATTGGGAAGGGCGGGCCGGTTTCGTCGAGTACGTGCACTGTGGTTGACGGCCATCCTGGTCGCCTTCACGGGGGTTCCTGTTGCGCTTGCACTCAAGACGGGAAGCCTGGGAATTCCGCATAACGATGCTTGGTCTCACTCCAAGATTGCGCAGGAATTCGCGGGAAGTGGAACAATTCACTTGCTGGGGTGGAATCGGACAGCTCTTGTGGGGCAGGTGGTTGTCCTTGGCCCATTGGGCGGTTCGATCGTAGCCCAGCAGGTCTTCGTTGCCGTGTTGTCCCTGGTTGCTCTTGGCGCCACCTATGCGTACTTGGTTCCCAGGGTGGGGTCAGGCCGGGCGCTCTTGGGGGCAGCGGTTCTCGGGGCAACCCCCGAATTTGGGTTGCTGGCCACGTCCTACATGAGTGACATGCCGGCCCTCGCGGGGTTGATGGTTTGCATAGTCCTGACGGATCGCGCCGTTCGTTCGGGAGCATCCCTGCGCTCGCGCTGGCACTTGCCGTCGGTGTGTGGGCGTCGTGCGTCCGAGAGCAAGCCATCGTTGGCCCTGCGGTCGCCGTGTTGGTGACCTGGCTCGCCTGGCGTGGGCGCGAACGCGCGATCGCCCTCGCTCTCGGATTGATGTCAGGGTTCGTGATGATCGGGTTCGAGGCGTGGCGGCGATCCATGCCGTTCGGCGACCCTCCATCGTTCGTCCTGACGCTTCACCCCTTGGCATACGCGCTGATACAGGCCGCATTCACCATCTCGCTCTACTTGTCTCCGGTTGTCTTCCTGGTGGCGAGGCCCCGGCGCTGGTCAGTGCGACCGGGACTCATCGGCGTTGCCGTTCTAGGTCTCGCCCTGGCGATCGCTGTTCGATTCAAAGGTTCCGTGTTCCTCGGCAACTACCTGGATCGTCACGGCGCCTATGGGGCTGCCGCGGTGGGGGCTCGGGACGTCCTTCCGGCCGCTCTCATGGTTGGGCTCGCCGTGGTTGCGTGCTTCTCCATGGCCCTGGCCGCCGGCACCTTGCTCGAGGCGGGAGTTCACCTGGATCGAACGTCCTGGGCCTTGGGATTGGCGCTCCTTGGAGGTACTTTCGCGCAAGCGGCCGTGGGACAGGGTGTGTTCGCTCGTTACCTATTGCCGGTGCTGCCCATAGTGGCAGTCCCATTGCTGAATTCCCTCGAACCACCACGATGGAAGCTTGCGCTTTCCACCGTGGCCGCCGTAGGCGCTGTTTCTCTCGCACTCACCAGCAACGGACTCGCCTTTGATGCTGCGCGCTGGCGTGCGGCCCAGGACCTGCAACAGGCGGGTGTTGCCGCACAAGACATCGATGCTGGCCTCGAGTGGGTCGGCTATCACGCGAATGGTCCGGCACATTCGGGTGTCCCACACCCTGAGGCGATCGGGTGGTACATGAATATGTTCCCCGCGTCCCGTGAGTGCTATCTTGTCAGCGCTTCGCCGGTTTCGGACCAGCGTCCAATCGCCGTTTACGGTTTCAAGACGTACGCTCTCTTCGGCCACAGTCACCTTTGGATCTACAAGGAATCCCCCTGCCGGTGAGTTGTACGCCCCGATCTCGTGAGGGATTCAGGCTGCTGTTCCTGGGGTCCTCGTGCATCTACCCGAAGTTCGCGCCGCAGCCGATCCCGGAGGAGGCGCTGCTCACCGGGGCGCTGGAGGCGACGAACGACGCGTACGCGATCGCGAAGATCGCCGGGCTGACGCAGGTGCGGGCGGTGCGCCGCCAGCACGGCCTGCACTGGATCTCGGCGATGCCGACGAACCTCTACGGGCCCGGCGACAACTTCGACCCGGAGAACAGCCACGTGCTGCCCGGGATGATCCGCAAGTTCCACGACGCGAAGGCCTCGGCTACACCGGCACGGTCGCCTGGGACGCCTCGATGCCCGACGGCACCCCGCGCAAGGTGCTCGACGTCACCCGCATCACCCGCTTGGGTTGGCAGCCGCGGGTCCGCCTCGTCGACGGCATCCAGCAGGCCTACCAGTGGTTCCTGGCCAACCAGGGGCCCCTGCGCGCCTGGCTAGCTGACGTCCACGGTGTAGCTGGCGCTCAGCCCGTCCTGCAGCAGGATCACGGCCCAGCGGCCGCTCGTGTTCGGGGTGAAGTGGAACGCCGCGTGACCGTAGTCGTCGGCGTAGGCGGACTGGCGGTAGGAGTGCCGGCCGTCGGTGAACACCAGCTCGATCCGGCGGCGCGGGCGCCACCTGTCGGCGTCCACCTGGTAGTCGTGGCCGCGCTTGCACCTGTCGTGCCCGTGGCCCTCGCCGGGCGACAGGTGGATGGTGGTGGTCGCGGTCTCCTTGGCGCCCTTCCCCTTGCACCGCAGGGTCTTGGCCGTGATGGTGATGGTGCCTCGCTGGTTCTCCAGCTGCAGGGTGGCGCTGGCTGCGCCGTTGCTGTCGAGCACCACGCGCGCGCTGTCGCCGCCACCGGTGATCTTCACGGTGCACCCGGGCTTGCCGTCGGCCACGGTGACCGCCACCCGTTGGTCCTTGTGCCGGTCCGGCTGGCCGATGGCGTAGGCGTCGATCGACATGTGCGTCCCCGGCGGGTAGGCCAGCGCCGGGGCGGCAGTCACGATGCCGGCGGTGCCGGTGGCCAGGGCGACGGCCGCTGTCGCGGCGAGGATCGAAGGCTTTCTCACTGTCCGTACGATAGCGATTGACGCCCTGTGATGAGACGGCTTCTGCATCATCTGTTCGCCTCCCCCTTCGGTCTGCTCAGTTGTTCGTGCAGGGTGTGAGCTTCGTTGCCGTCGCCTTGGCGGGTACGGCCATCGCCTGGGTCAACACGGTGGGGGTCGGCAGCTGGCCCGCCCCGGCGGTGGCGCCGGCGGCAGGGTCGAGCACGAGGACGTCGAGGACGCGGGTCTGGCCGGGGTCGATGGGGATCTCGGTGCGCCACACCGGGTGGTTGCGGTCCTCGCCGACGGTGGTGCCGATGGCCTGCCCGTCGAGCGTGGACAGCGGGGAGGTCGCCCCGACCGGCCCGTACACGGTGACGATGAGCCTGTTGCTGCCGGGGGTCGGGTTGCGCAGGTGCTTGTCGAGCAGGTCGTTCCGCTCGGTCACGTAGCTGGGCAGGCCGCGTGCGGGTGCGCGGTTGGTGAGGGTGACGGTGACGTGGCCGAGCCTGACGTCCTGCTGGCAGCTGCCCGGGTCGTAGTTCGTGCTGACGCCCAGGTAGGCGTCGAGCTTGTTGCCGCCGCCGTTGTTGACCACGGTCATGGCGAACGGCCCGGGGGCATCGGGCAGGGCCCCGCCGACGGCCATCGCCTCCAGCTTCGACTGCACGCCCGCGTCCGCCGCCCACAGCAGCAGCCGCCGGTCGTGGATCGGCGCGGAGAGCGCGCGGACGACGGGCTCGAGGCTCACCTTCCCGCTGGTCACGCGGTCGAGCGTGGTCGCCACCAGGGCGGCGGTGAAGGCGTCGACCTTCGTCGGGTCGGCGAACTTCTCGTACACCCCGCGGGAGAGGAACTCCGGCGCGTTCTGGCTCGACAGGCTCACCCCGTCGACCGTCACCGGGCCGGTGCCGGCGAGCAGCGCGGCCAGCGTGTACTCATCGACCGCGGCCACGTAGTCCACCGGGGGGGTCCCGTGCCGGGCTTTCCAGCCGGCGGCCACGAGCTGGCCCGTCCAGGGGAAGTGGGGGCTGAGGTTGAGCCCCGCCCACTCGCTCAGGTCGCTGCCCCACAACTGCTGCAGGGGCGCCGGCAGGGTGGCGGTCGGGATGGCCGCGAAGCCCAGCTCCGCGCGGGAGGCCGTCCCGAGCAGGGAGAGGGCGCCGTGATCGGCGCGGACGAGCGCGTAGGAGCCGACCAGCCCGCCGGTGCCGCGCGCCTCCGCGTCCTGCTGGAGCAGGACGAGGTAGGTCTTCGGCCCGTCGGCGCCGAGCATCGTCGGCAGCACGCTGAGCGCTGAGTCGGCACCCTGCACCGGCCCCTGCGCCGAGTCGAGGGTGCTGCGCATCGTGCGGACGGCGTCGCCGACCTGGGCCTGCAGCGGGGCGGGGTCGATGCCGTGCATGGCCGCGGCGCCCTCGGTCACCGCCTCGGACAGTGCGGGCATCGCCTGGGCGACCTGGGTCAGCGCGGTGACGTCGATCCGGCCCGCGCGGCCACCCGGGGCGGAGGGGTCGAGCGCGGGCAGCGCGGTCTCGAGCGGCTTGGCGGCGTCGGTGATGCGGGCGAGCGTGGACGCCAGGGTTACGGTGGCCCTCGCGTCCCGGCCGACGACGGGCAGCGCCGACGCGAGCGCCCACTCGGGGCCGGAGGTCAGCTGGTGGGCGCGGTCCGCCTCGAGCCGCAGGCGGGTCATGGTGGTGCTCGCGGCGGTGAGATCCATGGCTGACAGCTGGTCGCGCAACTGCCTGCCGTCTGCCGGCAGCGGGGCCACGGCTGCACGGACCTGCGTCACCCGGTGGGCCATCCAGGCACCGAGCGCGGCGGTCGCCAGCACCGCGACGGCGGCGGCGATGAGCCACCACCTGCGGCGGGAGGTATGCGAATCACGCCGGCGACGGCGGAGCAGACCTGGGGTGAAGGACCGGAGCACTCGAGCGAGTGTGGCACAACGCAGTCATGCATGTGCGGAGAGTGGTAGAAAGGGCACTCAGTCAAGGGATCACCGACACGGGGGATGGGCATGCGCATACGAGACCGGGACGTGCGGGCCATCGCCGCGGCGCCCTTCCGGCGGCGGCACTGGCTGGCTCTGGTCAGGATGTTCCTCGTCTTCGACCAGCCCGTCCGGGCGCTGCTGAGGTACCTGTCCAACGCGGGCGCCTACCCGTGGACGCCCACGCTGCGCACCCCGCTCGGTCCGGTGCGGCCGACGTTGGCGAGCCGGCACGACCTGCTGACGGTCAACGAGGTGTTCTGTCGCCACGACTACGGCGCCGGAGACGGCGCCCGCGTCGTCGTCGACATCGGGGCGAATGTGGGGCTGGCGGCCCTGTTCTTCCTCACCCGGAGCCAGGAGTCGCGGGTGTACGGCTTCGAACCCGATCCGGCGAACGCCACCCGGGCCCGCGCCATGCTCGCGCCGTACGGGGGGCGCTTCGTGCTCACCGAGAAGGCCGTCACCGCGACCCCGGCGACGACGCTGCGCTTCGTTCCGGCGGGGCGCTACGGGCATGCGGCGGGTGCGGGTGAGGCCGGAGTCGAGGTTGCGGCCGTCGGTGTCGTGGAGGCGTTGAGCGAGGTGCTTGACCGCGAGCAGCGGGTCGACCTGGTCAAGATCGACACCGAGGGGTCGGAGTTCGACCTGGTCGACGCCCTGGGCGCGGCGGGGCTGCGGGCCAAGGTGGGGGCCGTGGTGCACGAGGACAACTGCGGCCACACCCGGTGGGTGTAGCCCGCCCCGCTCCCCACCCTCACCCGTTCGACCGAAAGTCCGCAGACTCACCTACGGAAAGTCGCTGCTGGACTACCGTAGGTCACTCCGTGGCGGGAACGGGAGACCACGTTCAAGGCCCGTGCGGCGACTCGATGGATCGGATGGCTTGTGGAGCTGGCTGACTACCTCAAGATCCTGCGCCGCCGCTGGTGGCTGGTCGGCCTGGCCGTCGTGGTGTGCGTCGTGGCGGCGTGGGCGGTGGACGCCACTCGGGCACCCCGGTACACGTCGTCGAGCAGGCTGCTGGTCACGGGGGCCGTGGCGGGCGGGGCGGACGCCGAGGCGGCGGCCTCGCAGCTGGCGGCCCAGCGGGCGGCGGCCTACGCCCAGCTGATCCAGACCGGCCCCGGCCTGGCGATCGCCGCGCAGTCGGCAGGCGTGGTGGGCGAGGGGCCGACGGTCACCGCCCTGGCCGACGGGAAGAGCCCGTTCATCGCGATCACCGTCGAGGCCAGCTCGCCACGCGGGGCGCAGGCGCTCGCCGCCGCCTTCGAGTCCACCCTGCCGCAGATCGTGGCCCGCCTCGAGCAGACCTCCAGGGCGGACGTCCCCACCCTGACGACGCTGGAGCCGGCGGCGTTGCCGACCGCGCCGACCTCGCCGCAGCCGACCCGTGACATGGAGATCGCCGCGGTGATCGGGCTGGTGCTCGGGCTGGCCTCGGCGCTGCTCCGGGAGACGCTCGACGTGCGGGTGCGTGACAGCGCCGAGCTGGAGCGCCTCGCCGCCGGCACGGTGCTCGGGCTGGTGCCGCGCGAGCAGGCCGGTGAGCCGCTGCCGGCCCGCCGCCAGCCACGCTCGGGTCGGGCGGAGGCCTACCGGCACATCCGCGCCAACCTCGAGTTCTCGGGGGTCGACGGGCTGCCGGCCTCGCTGGCCATCACCAGCCCCGGCGCGGGGGAGGGCAAGTCGACCCTGGCCGCGAACCTCGCGGTCGTCGTGGCGCAGTCGGGGCGCAGCGTCGCCCTGGTCGACGCCGACCTGCGCAGGCCTTCCCTGGCCGCCTACTTCGGGCTCGACGCAGGGCGGGGGCTGTCAGACGTGCTCGCCGGCCGGATGCCGCTGCACGCGGCCCTGATCCCGCTCGCGGGTGAGCGCATCAGCGTGCTCCCCAGCGGCCCGGTGCCCGACTTCCCCAGCGAGCTCGTCGGGTCGGCCGGCATGCTGAGCCTCGTCGAGCAGCTCGAGCAGAGCTTCGACCTGGTCATCATCGACACGCCACCGGTGCTGCCCGTCTCCGACGCGCTGCTGATCGGGGTCAACGTCGGGGGGATCGTGCTGGTGGCGCGGATGGCCGAGACCTCGCGCGCGGCGCTGAAGAAGGCCGTCGAGTCGGTGGCCAAGGTCAACGCCCGGCTGCTCGGCGTGGTGGGCAACGCGGTGATCCGGCACGAGGAGAAGGTCTACGGCGCCGGCTACGGCTACGGGTACGGGGCCAGGGAGCGGCGGGCGTCCGCCGCGGCCACGGCCGACCCGGCGCCGGCGGTGCAGGTGGCGCCCGCGGCGCGGCGGGTGGAGGAGCCGCGCCGGCGATCCCGGCAGGGGCAGGGCCGGCGGGCGCTGGGCGCCGAACCCCGGGCTGTTGCCCCGCCGGTGCGGGTGGTGGAGGTACCCCCGGTGGAGGCCCCGCCGACGGTGCAGGTGGCCCCGGGCCCTGCGGCGTCGAACGGCTACGCGTACGTGAACGGGAGCGCCGGGCGTGCGGACCCCGTCGCCGAGCCCGAGCAGCCCCGGCTGGACGACCTGTTCCGTGACCTGCGCCGTGAGTGAGCACCGGGGGAGAGCACGGGGATGACCACGGTGTCGGGGGCGGCGGTGCGCTGGCCGCGGAGTTCGGCGCGCGCCGGTGACCTGCGGGCGGCCGCGCTGCTGGCGCTCACCGCCGGGGCTGTCGGGGCCCTGCTGGCCGCCGGCCACACCCGGATGGCCCTGCTCGCTGCGGCAGCGCCGGTGGCGCTGGTGCTGGCGCTGAACTTCAGGATCGCCACCGTGCTGCTGGCGGTGTCGCTGCCGTTCCCGATGTCCCTGCTCGGCGGCGGTGCCGGGCTGAGCGTCGCGGCCAGCGACCTGCTGCTCGCGCTGCTGCTGGTCGTCGTCACGGTGAACGGGCTGCGCGGCCGGCTGGTCGGGCTCGGCGCGGCGGTGAAGCCCGCCATGCTCGTCTTCGCCCCGTACCTGGCGTGGCTGGTGGTGCTGCTCGCCGCCCACACCACCCTGTCTGACACGGTGCAGACGGCGCAGCGGCTCGAGCTGTTCCTGGTGCCGGTGCTCATCGGCGCGGCGATCGGGCTGCGCGGTCACGTGCTACCGGTGCTGCGGGCCTACCTGCTCACCGCCACTGCCTTCGCCGCGCTGTACCCGTTCTTCTCCACCGGCGGCGGCGGGTTGGGCGCGCAGAAGAACCCCGCCGGCCAGTTCATCGCGAACGGCCTGATCCTCATGCTCGCGCTGAAGCCGTTGCGCTCGAAGCGGCTGCTGCCGGCGGTGCCCGTGCTCGTGCTCGGGCTGCTGTGGACGCTCAGCCGTGGCGCCATCGTCTCGGTGGGGATCGCGGTGGTCGTGCTGGCCCTCACCCACCGAGGCCAGGAGCGGCGCCGGTTCGTGCTGATGCTCGCCCCGCTGGCGATCGTCGCGGCCGGCGCCTTCGCGTTGCTGCCGCAGCAGGCCAAGGCACGGAACACCGACTTCAGCACGGCGCGGGGCACGGCGGCGGCGGCCTCGCTCGACGCCCGGTTCACCTACCAGGCCGAGGCGTGGCAGCTGATCCATCAGCAGCCGGTGTTCGGCCTGGGGATCGGCAACTACGTCAAGGGCACCCCGACGGTCAAGCCGTCGAGCGCCGACCCGCACGAGGTGCTGCTGTTGCAGGCGGCCGAGGGTGGGTATCCGCTGGCCCTCGCTTTCGCGATCATGGCCATCGGGACGGTCGGTCTGGTGTTCTCGACGCAGAGGCGGGTAGCCCTTGGAGCCGCCGCGGGGGCGGTGATCGTGGCCTGCATCGGCCATGGTCTGGTCGATGTGTACTGGGTACGGGGCACGCCCGTGCTCGGCTGGCTGCTGCTGGGGATGCTCCTCGGGATGACGCACCACGGGGGAGTCCTCGACAGCCGCCGGCATCCCACGCGGGAAGGGCTTCCCGCATGATGCTCGAGTCGCGCGTGCAACCGCTGCGCCGGGGTGACGTTCGGGTTGTGGTCGTCGCGTACTACGGCGCCGAGGAGCTGCGCGGCTGCCTCGCCGGGCTCGGCGGCGCGTTTCCCGTGACGGTGGTGGACAACTCCTCCGACTGGCAGGTCCGGGAGGTCGCGACGGCGGCCGGGGCCGCGTACCTGGATCCGGGCGCGAACCGGGGGTTCGCCGCTGGCGTGAACCTGGCGCTGAGGGCGATGGCCCATGACCAGCCCCAGGACGTGCTGCTGCTCAACCCTGACGCGGTCATCGCGGCGGAGGACGTGCGCGAACTGTCGGCGGTGATGCATGCCCCCGGCAACGCCCGCCTCGGCGCGGTGTCGCCCGCACTCCGCTCGCCGGACGGGCAGGAGCAGCGGGTGCTGTGGCCGTTCCCGGCGCCGTGGCGGGCGTGGCTTGAGGCGTGCGGGCTGGGCCGGCTCAACCGGGCCGCAGGGTTCGCGGTGGGCGCGGTGCTGCTGCTGCGCTGGGAGGCGGTGCGCGAGGTCGGTGAGTTCGACGAGCGGTTCTTCCTCTACGCCGAGGAGGTCGACTGGCAGCGCCGGGCCCGGGCCCGGGGCTGGAGGGCGGGCCTGGCCCCGGCTGCTGTCGCGCAGCACGTCGGGGGCGGCACCAGCACCGACCCGGCCCGCCGAGAAGCCCTCTTCCACGCAGGTGGAGAGACCTACGTCCGCAAGTGGTTCGGCCGCCGCGGGTGGGCTGCCTACCGGGCGGCGGTGCTGGTCGGCGCGCTGCCGCGCTGGCTGCTCGCCGGGGGTGAGCGCCGGGCGTCCATGGCCCGGCGTGCCCGGATCTACCGGCAGGGGCCGCGGCGCGCGGCCGGCCTGGAGGGGGTCTGAATGCCGCGGGTGCTGCACGTGATCGTGACCGGCAACTTCGCCGGCGCCGAGCGCTACGTGTGCGACGTCGCCCGGGAGACCGCCCGCCACGGGTGGGAGGTGACCGTCGTCGGCGGGCACCCCGAGCGGATGCCCTCCGAGCTGGGCCCGACCGTGACCTGGCGACCCGGTGCCACCGCGCTGCGGGCCCTGGCCTCGATCGTGCGCAGCGGGCGGCACGACGTGTGCCACGCCCACCTCACCATCGGCGAGGCGGTGGCCGTCGCGTCGCGGTGGGCGCACCGCGGGCGGCTGATCAGCACCCGGCACTTCGCGAAGCGGCGCGGCTCGACCCGGGCCGGCAGGCTGCTCGCGCCGTGGATCGGTCGCCACCTGGACTGCGAGATCGCGATCAGCGACTACGTCGCCGCCCACATGGAGCGGTCACCGGACGCCGTGATCCACAGTGGAGTGCCCGACTCACCGGTGCTGTGGAAGCCGGAGAACCGCACGGTGCTGGTGCTCCAGCGGCTCGAACCGGAGAAGGACACCGAGACCGCGATCCGGGCCTGGGCCCTGTCAGGGCTCGCGGAGCAGGGGTGGACCCTGCGAGTGGTCGGTGACGGCTCCCGGCGCGCAGCGCTCGAGGAGCTGGTCCGCCGCGAGGGTGTCGCCGGAGTGGAGTTCGCCGGGTGGCAGGCGGACGTGCAGGCGGAGTTCGCGCGGGCCGGCCTGCTGCTGGCACCGACGCCGATCGAGGCTCTCGGGCTGAGCGTCCTTCAGGCCATGGCGGCGGGGGTCCCCGTGATCGCCGCAGCAGCGGGGGGGCACGTGGAAACTCTCGGACCGTTGGCGGCAGAGGTGGGCTACCGGCCCGGGGCGTCTGGGGAGGCTGCTGCCCGTCTCAGGAGTTTGAGCGCTACTCCCGAGGCGCGGGAGACGGTGTCCCACCGCCTAAGGCTCCGCCAGCGCGGGACATTCTCCGTGGGAGGTTCCACCCAGGCGATGTTGGGGCTCTACCTGGTCGCTGAGCATGATCCGCATGCTCGTGACGACGAACCCGGTAGCGAACCGGTGCCCGTGACTGCGGATGCACCGGCAGGAAGCGGGGAGCGGCCATCGTGAATTCCTCTGGCCCGGCAGCCGATCGCCTCGCCGAAAGCACGCGCCCTGCGCACGCACCACTTCTCGTGACCAGCAGCTACGCGCCGCACTTCGGTGGCGTGGAGGAAGTGGTCGCCCGGCTGGCGACGGGGTTGTCGGCTCAGGGTCCGCCGCCGGTGGTCGTGACCAACCGGTGGCCGAAGGAACTGGCCCGTGAAGAGGAGATCGACGGAATTGCGGTGGTCAGGAGGGCATTCCGAACCCCCGTCGGCGGCCCCCGGCAGGTCGGTACCTGGCTGGTGGGGTCTGGGGTCACGAAGCGCGCCATTCGTCGTAGTGCCCGCAGCATGGGCTGCACTGTCGTGAATGTGCATTGCGTGAGCAGCAACGCCGAATACGTCCTGGACGTGAGTGAGGCCCTGGATATCCCCATCGTGGTGTCGCTGCACGGAGAGCTCACCGCTGACGCAACCGGCGCCTACGATCACCCCCGTCAGCGGCGGCTGTGGGCCGAACTCCTGGATCGTGCGGCAGTGGTGACCGCACCGTCGGAGTACGTCCTGCGTACGGCAGAAGCGGTGTACGGGCGGTCGCTCGCCGAACGCTCGCGCGTCGTGCGGAACGGCGTCGAAGTGGGTCACAGAGCGCGTGGCCCGGCACCGCGCTCGGGTGTCTTGGCTGCGGGCAGGTTCGTGCCGGTGAAGGGGTTCGACGTCCTCATTCGCGCCTGGGCAGACGTGGTTCGCGACCATCCAGCGCACACCCTGACCATCGCCGGCGATGGGCCGCAACGTCACGACCTGGAGGGTCTGGTGCGTGAACTGGACCTGCGAGACTCGGTGGAATTCCCGGGGCGGCTTCAGCGTGCGCAGTTGCACGAACGCTTCCGGGCCGCAGCGGCCGTGGTGGTCCCTTCCCGCGAGGAGGCGTTGGGCCTGGTGGCACTCGAGGCGATGGCTGCGGGGGCTCCGGTGGTCGCCACGGACGCGGGGGGTCTGCCCGAGATCGTCATCCCCGACCGCACGGGCTTCCTGGTAGGCGGCGACGATGTACCGGCACTTGCGGCGGGGGTCAGCGCTGCCCTGCGGGGCGGGCCGCAGGTGGCGGCCCAGACCGCCGGGGCACGCGCCCTCGCGGGCGCGCTGTCCTGGGAGTCCTTCACCGACCAGATGCGGGCCTGCTATGAGCGGGCGGTGGGCGGATGAGGGTGATCCTTGACGGGCCGGCGTTCGGTCCGCAACCGGCAGGCCCCGGCGTGCACCTCAGGTCCTTGGCGAGAGCCATGCTGAGTGCGGACGACTCGCTCGAGCTCGTCCTTCGCCACCTGAGCCTGCGCAGCTGGGGGGCGGCCCGAAACTCACGCCAGCTGCTCGGTCCGCGGCTGCGGGTGCGGGCTCTGCCGATACCCAACTCGGCGGTTCGCCGGCTCCAGCGGGCCACCGGCATGCCCTCGGAGCGAACTCTCCTCGGGCGCTACGACATCTATCACCAACTGCACACCGACGCCGACCCCGCGGTGCCGGACGATCGGCTGGTCGTGACGCTGCACGACACGGTCGCGTTGCGTTGGCCAGAGGAAGAGGGGGCCATGGCGCCGACGGCGCGGCGGCTGCTCGAGCGCTGCGCAGCCGTGATCACCGTGTCCCAGTATTCGAAGGGTGAGATCTGCTCGGCCTTCGGCCTACCCGATGAGCGTGTTCACGTGATCCCCAACGGCGTGGACGTCGCGCGCTTCAGCCCCGACACCGCCGCCGCGGCGATGGCGTCGGCGCGGAGCTGGTTGGGCATCGACCGGCCCTACCTGCTGTACGTCGGCGGGGGAACTCCCCGGAAGAACGTGGACGGCCTGCTGAAGGCGTTCGACATCGTCCGGCGCGAGGCCGGCGCAGAAGGCCTGCACCTGGCCTTGGTCGGTCCGGTCGGCCGGCGCGAGCAGGAGTTGCGCGCGGTGTTCGGTGAGCAGGGGCAGGCACAGCTCCACTTCCCGGGGTTCGTGCCTGAGGCACTGCTTCCTGGCCTCTACGGCGGTGCTAGGGCAGTGGTGTCACCGTCCCACTACGAGGGATTCGGCATGCCGGCGCTGGAGGCTCTCGCCTGCGGCGCACCCCTCGTTGCCTCGGCAACGTCCGCCCTGCCCGAGGTCGCCGGGGGAGTTGCAGAGCTGGTCGACCCGCGCGATCCCCTCTCCATCGCCGACGGGATCCTGCGGGTGCTGGCACGGTCCACAACGGAGGCAGCGGCGCAGAGGGCGGCCGGAGTCGAGCGCGCCCGTGGGTACTCCTGGGCACTTGCCGCAGAGGGCACCAGGCGGCTCTATTCCGCGATCGCCGATCCGTGCGCGTCGTGACCCCCACTCGCAGCCACCAGGTTCTCAAGGGGAAGCGCTTGCCTGCCGTCAGCGTGGTCATTCCGGCGTTCAACCCCGGCCCCCTGCTGGAGCGGGCGCTTGGTTCGGTCTTCGAGCAATCAGTCAGAGATATGGAAGTCATTGTCATTGATGACGGTTCGGACGAGGATCTCGCGTGGGTCGAGGCGCTGGACACGCGAGTCCGTCTCCTGCGTCAGCAGAACCGCGGGGTGAGTACGACCCGGAATCGCGGGGTGACTCTCAGCCGAGCTCCCTGGGTGGCATTCCTGGACCAGGATGATGAGTGGGCACCGAACAAGCTCGAACTACAGCTGGCGTTGCTTGCCGACGAGCCTAAGGCCACATTCTCGTCCACCGGCTTCCTGTGGGCGCGTGAGGACGGCTCCTCGACGGCCGACGGGCACGCCATGAGCTACGGCCTTCTCGCCTCGACGGGGATGGTGTGCCTCAGCACGGCGGTGGTGTCGCGCACGCAGTACTTGGCAGTTGGTGGTCAGAATCCGCTCCTGCATCAAGCCGGTGATTTCGATCTCTTCCTGAAACTCCTGAGGAACGGACCTGCGGCGCACGTCGATCAGCCTCTGGTGAGATATCACTACCACTCCGCCAACGCCTCCCGCGATTACCGAAGCGCCTACCGTGAGAGGCAGACGATCTTACGTCTTCACGAACTCGAATGCCTACGCCGTGGCGACACCGCCGGTGCACTCTCTTGCAGACACGGCAGACGGCGTAGTCGCTCCCTCTTCGGGGCGCAGGCATATGACGCCGCTCGTGCGGCCGTAGGATCGTCGGACTGGGCCCTTTTCGGTCCCCACCTGCTCGACGCTGTGGTGTGGTCGCCCACGCTCGTTGGGAGATCGCTCATCCACAAGTTGTCGCGTAGGCGGATGCTGAACCCCCGGTGATGTCAGCCCGCACTCCATTTCCGAACCTCAGATAGGGGATCCGCCGTGGGAATCCCACCGCCCAAGTTCTCCGTCATCATTCCCAGCTATGCCCGTCCCCGTCTCCTCTTGCAGGCTCTCGAGAGCGTCTGGGCTCAGACTTGTCGCGACTTCGAGTTGATTGTCGTTGCCGATGGAGGGATGCCAGAAACGGTACGAGCTGTGTCCGGTCTCCCCATACGGCTCCTGGTCCAGGAACGCAAGGGTGTCGCCGCTGCTCGAAACCTAGGGGTCAAGGAGGCCCAAGGAAGTTGGATGTGTTTCCTTGACGACGACGATCTGTGGCATCCGGACAGGCTGCGACTCGTGGGGGAGTACCTGCAGGCGAACCCCGAGTGCGAGGCAGTTCAGGCGGACTATTGGAGTTTCGCGACTGCGCCTACCTCCGAAGCGGAGATTGTCGCCGACTCGCTTGAGGGCCTTGTTCTCGCCGCCCGAAGCGAGACTATCGCTCCTCGCGATCGTGCATACATCCACATCTGTGGACGGAGCTACGACCTACTCCTGGAACGAAACCGTGGCGTAATTTCCACCTCCACGGTATCAAGGGAATTGCTGTTGCGGGCGGGGGGATTCCCCGAGCACGTGGCGTTCGCGGACGACTGGGGTATGCACCTTGGCGTCGCTCGCCTTGCCGAGTGGCACTCCCTGACGGAACGGTTGGCCTTCGTGCGATGTCATCCACTGAACTACACACGTGCTGCGGCCGGCAAGACCGATCTCGTAGCCCTTGAACTGCTACGGGGTGTCTGGTCGGATCCCGACCACGACAGAGCGCCGCACCGACCACTTACCTCCTATGGAGCGGACTACCGATTTCGGGTAAGAGCCGGGCTTCGCACGAGTGTCAAGAGTCACAGACCTCGTCAGGCGCTTGCCTGCTACCAAGTTGGGTGGAGCTTGCTCCCCCGATGGAGGGACCGTGTCTATCCGCTCCTACCGGAGTGGCTGATAAGCCTGCGGCACGCCATTCGCCCGCTGAAGCTTGGGCTATCGAGGCGCACCAACTGACCGAGGACTTGCAGGGCCTAGGATCGCGGTGAGGCAGAGATTGATGGGCGCCCGTAGCGACCTCGGGAGGCGTGCGAACGGGGCTCGGATCTCCGCGGATTCAGCCATGGAGGTGTATCGCCGCGAATATGCGAACCACAATGCGGCGGGGATGACTACGACGACGAGCGTGCGGGGGCCGCGCAGGTCAAGGGATCCTGCAACGGCGATGGCACCGACGACGCTGCTCGCCGATACACCCAGCGGCAGGAAGGCGCTGAGGCATTTCTTACCAGAAACCCCGAGTGCCCTACATTCCGTTGAGAGGCCGCCTAGAAGCACGGCAACGAAGCCAGCCATGTTGGCTGCGACGGCGCCCCAGAGCGGCACTAGGGGGATCCCTGCGCCAGCGACGAAGCAATCGACGAGCAGGGCCAAGACGGTGATTCTCAACACGATGTCGGTGCGCTGTCTGGCCCTGGTGAACGCGAACACCGGGTTCATGACGGATTGCGCGAAGCTGGTGATTGCGAGGGGGACGAAGGCAATGGCCGCGAGTGAGAATCCCCGACCGTAGAGGAGGGGTATGGCAAGGTAGACTAGAGGCACAGTCGCGACGAGGAAGACCGCGCTCAATAGGGACATGAGGCGCAAGGTGCGCAGGAGTGCGGCACCAGCTTGATTCGGATGGGCGTCCAGAAGAGCTGAGACGGCGGGCGCGAGCGGCGTGGCGAGTGCGTCAACGGGCGCGGTGATCTGTTGCGCTAGTCCGAAGGCGAGGGCGAACGCCCCGGCCGCGGCTGAGCGGTGGAATGCCCCAAGGATGAAGACCTCGCTGCGCGAGAAGACCAATGTACCTAGCAGCCCAGTCGCCGCAGTCAGGAGGGCGTATCTCCACAGACCCCGCGGCATGTTCCTAGGTATGCGAGGAGTGATGAGCCTTAGGCGCTGCTTGCGGGGCACCGAAAGAAGGTTCAGGGGTGCCGTGACTGCCCAGGCGGCGTTCCTGGCCGCCCAAGCCGCCATGGGCCTGTGCGTGAGCACTGCGACTACCGCCGTCGCAAGTTGTGCGAAGGCATTTCCTAACATGGCGATCTTCGCGCCGTCAGCCGATCGGTGCTCGACCGCGTAGGAGTGCGAGGCAGCCCCGAATACGGCCGACGTCACGACCCCAGACGCGAGTGCCCATATGACCAGTGGGGGCTCGTCGTGTGCAAGCAATCCGATCAGGCCAAGCATGATGGGGACCTGCACGAGTATGCGGAACCCTGTGGTCTTCTGCAGGAGGGCCCTTGCGGCTTCACCATTGCCGCGAGCATGCAGCTTGGAACCCCATTGGATGGCGCCGTCGCTTACCCCGAACTCCGTCACTCCCGAAGCAATGCCGAGGATCGCAGTAATGATGGCCAATCGGCCGTAGTCGACCACTCCCAACGCCCGCGCGATGACGGTATTGGCGGTAACGGCAATCGGTACAGAGACGGCGACATTTGTCGCAGTCCACAGTCCTCCCCTCGTTGCCGCTGCGCGAATCTCCTGCTTCGACATTGCGGCGGTTCGAGTGGCTCGATCGTTGACGATCCCGAGTTCGGAGACGTGAGTCATGATCCGGCGGCGCGGCATCGATCGGCGAGGGTCTGCCGCAATTGCCTGGCGTCCGCGCTGTCGAGAATCGGCGGCGCGGGGCCGAGCCCCGCCTTCCGAAGGGAACTGGCAAGGCCAGCGAGTAGCGAGCAGAACACGAACGCCTGGCGGCCGAGATTTATGTAGGGGGGGCTATCGGAATGCCTTGCTGTGCTGAGGGCGAGCCCGATCCAGCGCCAAGTTAGACGAGACGTGAGTCCCTCGACGCGAGTGAGGAGGAGGAGATGGTTGTGCGTCCCCCAGAACTGATACCGCCGGTCGAATCGTTCCCCCTTCACGTGGGGTGCCCCAACGTGGTGCACTACAGCTCTGGGGACGAAGACCGAGCGAAGTCCGAGCATACGGACCCTGAGGAAGATGTCCGTGTCCTCACGAAGTGCGGTGCCGGGATAGTCGGCCCTGAAGCCGCCCAGGAGTTCCAACGTCGCCCGTCGGAAGGACATGTTCGCCCCTATTCCGTGGTCGATGTCGACCATCTCATCCACGGCGGCCGCGAAGTTCCCGGTGAGGGTACCATCCGGCAAGAACCTCCCGATCTCGTTGATGGCCGCCGTTCCCTCGCCCGCTAGTCCGTTACGAGTTCGCCCGGCGGCCGCGGCTATGGACGGGTCGGCGTACGCCTCACGTAGTGCGCTGGCCCATTCCGGCTCCACGTTGGCGTCGTCGTCAAGGAAGGCGACTATTTCGCCGTCAGCGTGACGAAGGGCTTCGTTTCGGGAGGCTGTCATGTGCCCGGCGCCCGCGGGGAAGGCAATGTAGGTGACGTGGGTCATAGCGGCGACGATATCGCGGGTCTGCGAATCCGCTGAGGCGTCCACGACGAGAATCTGGTCGGGTACGTCGACGGAACGGAGTAGGTGTTCCAGGCAGGCCTTGGCGTACAGGGGGCGGTTCCAAGTGATGACGACGACGGTGAGTGTACTTGCGTCATCGGGCATGGGTTCGAACCTCGTCGTGTGGGATTGTGGCGGACACAAGGTGGTCGGAAAGGTCCATGAGTTTGAATCGATCCGGTCCGATGAACCTCCTCGCAAACGGGGTACCAGCATCGCGTGCATGACGAACGAGATCCTCATCGACGGGTTCGGGGTGGGGACTGTGCCCATCGTGAAAGCAGACGTACGAAGTGGTTGAATGCTGAACGCGGACGTTTGGGTCACCTCCCAGGAGAGTCTGTATGAGCGCTTCGTCCGGAATTGGGGAATGACGGAAATGGTCACATATGGATGGGAAGCGGTCGACGTCGGCCAGTAGCGCATCCACTGCCCTTGCCGACAGCGCCAACCATTGATCTCCTTTATAGCAGGGTTGCGAAGCGCTGAACGGGTGCCGAGTTCGAAGCCCTATGCGCAGGTCGGAATCCCTGGGTTGGATGCGCACCGCGACGATGGGTTCGGCTATGGCGACCAAGGCAAAGAGGATTCGCCGCGGCAGGCGCGTAAGGTCGTGGAGACGCTTCTCCACTGGTCCTAGTCGAGGAAACCTCCGCCACCGATGACCGTAGCGAATGAAGGTTCCGTCGGGGTGTGCGCGTCGTCCCCCGGCGAGGGGAGAACTCGGCTCGCCGGTAGGTCATGAGCGCGTCTGCCGGCCCGCGGCGGGTCTGTGCTTGCCATTGGGCGAGCGCGACGACCGGATAATCTCGTCCCGAGAGGACGACCACCCAGTCGAATCCAGGTCGTCGCGGCACCATGAGATGCAGCGCAATTCGGCGTCCACGATGGAGTATTCACCCCATGATAGCGATGACCGATCTCGCATCAGATGGAACCGGGTGGTGTCAGGGACTCGAAGTTGCGGCGCTTCAGCGCGTGCGTCGACGGGCAGCAAGATTAATGCGTCGGTCGCGGAGGATTGAATTCGCGCAATGAGACGTTCCACCTGCGGGAAATCTTCGTGCGCCAATATGGCATAGACGAAGCGGGGACACGACGTCACTGGGTTCACATGCATCTCCATGCTAAGGGGCCGCCACTCCTCGTGGCGTCTTAGAAGCTACTGGCTGCCTTGCATATACGGGCCGCGGCCAGGACATCCCCTCGGAACTCCTTCGAATAGCGGCTAGCCCGTGCCCGACGGACCGTCGGCGGGGACACACATCCCCACAGATCACGTGTCAATTAGACCTGCGGCGGCCCCGAACTCGGGCTGCGCCCGCCCGCCCCGTCGGGGAAGGGTCGCGCGGGGAGCAGTGAGGTGACGCTGGAATTGGGCGGCCCGGGCCCGCCACGACCACGCATCAAGACGAGCAGTGGAGAAGGGTTTAGACGACCGACGATGCGCGGCGCACTTCACGGCCTGGACGAAGGCGGCCTCGGTGACTGTGACCCTGGCGCCCCCCATTTTCGAGGTGAAGCCGCTGGTCGGCGTGGCCACGACTGGACGCCCACTGACTGCGTACTCATATGCCTTGATGGCGTCCAGACTGAGGGTGAACTCGCTGACCCTGTGTGGGCTGATGAGCACGTCCATGGCGGTCATCCAGGCCGGTACCTCCGGCGCCGCAACCGGGCCGTGGATGGCAACCCCCGGGGTGTCGTGGAGCAGGCGCCGGGACGCTGGGCTCAGGCAGTTGGGCCCGATGAGGTGCACGGTGCCGATCCCGTCGCTGCGGGCCAGGTCGACCACCAGGTCGAGGTCGAGCCGGTCCTCGTGCAGCGTGCCGACGTACCCGACGTGCGGCCCGGGGCCCAGCAGGGGCACCGGATGCACGTCCTGCCACGCGGTGGGGTCGACGCCGTTCGGCACCACTGGTGCGTCGACCCCGTAGCGCTGCAGCCAGCGGTCGTGCAGCACCTGGGAGCACACGATGGTGCTGGCGGCGCGGGCGAGGCGATTCTCCGCCCGGATGATGCGTCGTCGGATGCGCGGCGCGGCGCTGGAGGCTCTCCAGTCGTCCGTCACGTCGTAGACGGCCGGGGTTCCCCTGCGCAGGCACTGCACTCCTAGCGTGGGGTCGTTGACCCAGAGCAGGTCGATGTCGGCGAGCACGGTGCTGCGCAGTCGGGCGCCGAGTTCGCGCAGGCCTCCGAGAGAGCGGGGCAGCGGGATCGAGGGAGTAAGCGCGGTGATCCCTGGCCGCACCCCACGGCTGCGGACCTCAGGGCGGCCCCGCCGAGCGGGCTCCACGAACAGCAGTTGTGTCACGTGACCCTGGCGGACCAGCTCGGCGCTCAGGTGCTGGTTGCGGCGCCAGACGGAGTCCCACACCTCCAGGCTGAGGAGCGCGACCTTCACTGTCACCTACCCGCGCGATCGTTGGGAACTGGCTGGGCCAGGCGGGGAGCGTCCGCGAACTTGCCTGAGTATCGCTACTCGGTGTCCCCGCGCCACTACCGTAGGCGATGTCAGTGGGCGGAGTCGGCAGGTTCGGCGGACTCGGCGGAAAAGGTGCACCCGTGGCCGCACTTGCTGGGAGGAGACGTCGTGAGAGTCCTGCGCGTCCACCACGCCGGCCGCGACCCGGCCCATCGCCGCCGCGAGCGGGCGCTGGTCGACGCCGGGGTCGAGGTGCGCTTAGTGGTTCCCTCAGCCTGGCTGGATGGCAGCGCTGAAGCCTTGCTTGCCGCCGGGCCTGTAGCGGGCAGGGGCATGCCGATGGACCTGCAGAACCTCAACGTTCGTGTGCCCGCCTCTCAGCGGTTGATCCCACGGTCCTCGAAGGGCCCGGCCGCCACCCCGCGGACTTCTTCCACACCTTGCGGCTCGACGTGCGCGTCGCCCAGGACCGACTTCAGTTCGCCGAGCTCGACCTCCACCACCGACGCCCGCTCGGTCGCGCTTGGGCCGCCCGGACCGCCCGCCGTGAAGGCCCGCGACATCGGCGTACAAGAACTCCCACTTCCAGCGCCCGATCGCCGTCTCCGACACCTTGTTCCCACGCGCAGCCTCCGCGCACGTCACCTCGCCGACCAGGATCGCGAACACCATTCGGACCTTTCCAGGCTCGTACGGCTGGATCGCGAATCGACGAGACTCGATCAACCCCTTCGCAAAGGATCAACCATCGATGTCCGCCAGGGATCTGGACGCAGAACCGTCGCCGGTTGGTGCTTCAGCGAGGAGGGGCTCCAGGACATCCGCGTCCTCCGTAACGACAGTTTCGCTCCCAACGGGGTGTGGGCTCATTGCCATTCTCAACCGCACCGCCTTCCGAATGGCTGCTCCACCAAGCGCTACGACGCTGCGACCGCAAACCCCAGGACAAGCATGACCAGCGGGAATGCGATCGACCGGCGGAAGGGAAGGAGGGCCGCACCAAGCATCAGCAGGGGGAGATGGTAGAGGTACGTGCCTTACGACCTCTCGCCCAGCCACCGAAACGGGCCCCATTCAAGAACCCGGATAAGGACACTCCGCGACGCAACGGTGGTGAGGAATCCCGCGGTGGCGGCGGCCATGAACAGGGACTGCCACCATTGCGCAGCATTATCCGCGGTCGCGACAACTAGGGAAATTGCGGCCGCGACGCCGCGGCTAACGACACCGCCGCCCCTCCACGCGTTAGCTTCGGGGAGACTGCGACTATGCAGCCGAGTATCAATTCCCACGCCCGCGCTTGCGGTGAGCTATATGAAAAATCGCTTAGCCCATGTGGCCCCGGCATCAGGATCATCGTGCTCACCGAGGCTGACGCCAGAACTGCCGCGGTAACGCCGATCCAAGCTGTCCTTCGGACCAGGAGGACCACCGGGGGCCAGAGTAGGGAGAATTGCTCCTCCACTGCGAGCGACCATGCGTGGCCCATGATGCCTCCATTGCGACCCGAGGCTCGCCAAGATTCCGCGGTATATGTCAGGGCAACTATCACCGCCACTGACGGCTTCTCGTCGCCAGGTAGTGACGCGACGCCGCAGAGGTAGGCGACGACGGCTATCCCGCAAGCCACAACAAGCGCGGGGTAGAGGCGGGCGGCGCGGCGGAGGTAGAACGCCCCCAGTCTGATCCTGCCCGTTCGGACCCGCTCGAGAATCAGTAGAGTTGTGATGAGATATCCAGAAAGGACAAAGAATACGTCCACACCAAGCCATCCAGCTTGCGTGAATGGCATATATGTGTGGTAGAGGATCACAGCGATACAGGCCAGTGCCCGCACTCCATCAAGGGTCGGTATCCTTTGCATCATATTCCCCCGTGGTACTTCGGTTGCGCAATGGATAGTACATTGCTGGTGACCGAGTGGACTCCTCCTTCGTTCCAGCCTCGCTATGCTCCCCCCTCGGTCGGACGCCCCGTCCTGCCACGCGAAAGATCTATGCGTCCCGCGACCAATTGCGAAGGGGCACAGCTGGAGCCAATCAGTAAGTGCGAGAAGTCACGAGTTGCTGGCCACGAGGGCGATCTTTATGCCATCCACCTCATGGCGGAATACAACATTGCCGCAGGTGGGGTAGGAAGCGGAGTCCAGGTACCATACCCTCGCGCCAATGTCGCACCTGCTGGGAACGTAGTGAGCAGCGGCTAGGAACTTCTCCGCAGAGGAGGTGATGCGGTCGCTATCCCATACGAGGTCGCTTCGTCTAGGGCGATCCGTGGCTAAGTTCACGAGCCCGGCTGTTGTTGTTGTTGTTACAACGTCACCTGGGCGCGCCTCGTGAGTCACATAGTCGATCGCGGTCGCCCAGTGCTCTTCGGGGGTAGCGCCCGCGAACGGTAGCGTCCACAATGTCGCCATGGCGGGGAATGCTGCTGCCGCTAGGGCGGCAGGAACGCGTAAGCGCCCGTGAAACTGTGAAGCCCATTCGACGGTCAAGATGACAACGAGGATCGCCCCGGGGATGGTGACGCAAAGGTACCGGGGGAGCAGAACAGGGGTCACAACGGAGACGAGGATTGCAGCAACGCCTGGCCAAGCCAGCGTGGCCACCCCCAATGCGAATATTCTGTCCACCCTCCGGCGCGCCACCTGGATCCCCCCAATCACGGCTGCAGGAAGTAGCAAAGCGATGGCTGCCTCGGGGCTGGGCAGGATAGCCATGAGTGGCGTGTGGGTAATCCCCCAAGTATTGAGCGGACCGATCCACGAGATCTGGTCTGAATCTCGTGGCCCCGCAAGAAAGAGAAGTAGCGGCAATACCAGCAGAGCCAGCAGCGGCAAGATCCTTACGAGCACGAGTCGTCGAGTAGCGAGGTTGAGCCCGAGCCACACGAGTTCCACGAAGAGGGTCAGCAGGACGAAGAAGTGCAAGTATGCCCCGAGTGCGCCTACGGTCCCGAGCATATAGGCGTGCCCCGTAGTTGGGACAATCGATAGCGAGATCGTAAGCCAGAGCGTCACCGTCACCGCTAGAACGACCATTGCATACTGTCGCGCAGTTGCTTGATCCTGCAGAACTACTGCGTTGGCGGCCATGAGTAGCGCGCCGAAGCAGGAGATCGCTGGGCGAGTGGTGAGTCTTCCGATCTTCCACATGAACCATGTCGCCGCCGCTCCCGACACGACCGACGGCAGACGAATCAAGGCACGATCGGTCCCTACGCGGGACACCATTTCCAGCACCAGTGTGTGCGGAGATCCGTTGAGCTCCCTCCGCCTGAGCACCGTGACGATGTCACTGAAATGCATTCCGGCGAGTGTGAGGGAGAAATTCTCGTCATGCCACAGCGCATGTCTGGTGGAGAGCCAAGCTCCGCTCACCAGAGACCCAACAACCACGAGTATCGCTACGACTCTCCACCCCGAGTCATAGGTTCCAAACTGGAAACGGCCTATGGTCTGTCGGGTCGACTCCTCGCTCGCGGGAGGGGCCAACATTTCCCGCGTCGCAACGGGAGGTATCAATGGAAGCTCCTCATCTGGCAAGGGAGAGGTCCGGCAGACTCTCATCACCCGTACGCTTCGAAGTCCTCTTCAACCGGCGCACTGCACACGTGGGCTGCGACCGATTCGCGCCTAGCCTGTCGGCGCCTGGGGACAGTTGGACGAAGCGGGGGCGTCTCCGGGCTTGACCAAGTGCAGCTACTCGGTGTCCCCGCGCCACTACCGTAGGCGATGTCAGTGGGTGGGGTCGGGCGGTTCGGCGGACTCGGCGAAAAAGGTGCACCCGTGGCCGCACTTGCTGGGAGGCAACGTCGTGAGAGTCCTGCGCGTCTACCACGCCGGCCGCGACCCGGCCCATCGCCGCCGCGAGCGCGCGCTGGTCGACGCCGGGCTCGAGGTGCGCCTGGTCGTCCCATCGACCTGGCCGGATGCCGGCGCCGAAGCCAGGCTCGGCGCGGAACCCTTCGAGGTCACCGAACTCGACGTGCGCAGGGCGGGGGACGTCAACCGGCACCGCTACCGGGCGCCGGGTGAGCTGCGCGCGGTGCTCGACGCCTTCCGCCCCGACATCCTCGACATCCACGAAGAGCCGTTCAGCCTCGCCGCCCGGCAGTGGCTCGACGTGGCAGGAGACACGCCGACCGTGCTGTACACGGCGCAGAACCTCGACAAGCGCTACCCGCCGCCCTTCGCCCAGTACGAGCGGCGCGCCTACCGGCAGGTGCGCGGCCTGTACCCGTGCAGCCGGCAGGCAGCGTCGGTGGCCCGGGGCAAGGGGTTCGGCGGCGTCATCGACGTGCTGCCTCTCGGCGTCGACCTCGGCGACTACCGACCCGGCAGCCAGCGGCACGCCGACGAGCCGTTCGTGCTGGGGCTCGTCGGTCGCATGGTTCCCGAGAAGGGCGTTCGCGACGCCGTGCGGGTGCTCGCCGCGGTCTCACGGCAGCGACCGGCTCGGCTGCACCTCGTCGGGGAGGGGCCCGAGGTGGGGCCGGCACGGGAGCTCGCCGCGGAACTCGGCGTCGAGGACCACCTCGAAGTGACCCCGTGGGTGGGGGTGGGCGGCATGGCCGCCGCGTACGCACGCATGCACGTGCTGCTGGTCCCCAGTACCTCCACCGCGACCTGGGTCGAGCAGTTCGGGCGGGTGCTCATCGAGGGCCAGGCCTGCGGGTGCGTCGTCGCAGGCTACGACAGCGGAACGATCGCCGAGGTGTGCGCCGGTACGGGCCTGCTGGCCCCCGAGGGGCAGGTGAGTGCCCTCTGTGAGGGTGTGGTCGCCCTTGCCACCGACGCCGGGCGGTGGCAGCAGTTGCGCCGCGCCGGGCTCGACCGGCCGCACCCGTGTACCTGGCAGCAGGTCGCCGCTGGCCAGGTGCACCTGTACGAGAAGGTGCTGGCCGAGGCATCAGCCCGCGCCGGCCGGCGAGCGACGCCGGTCACCGGCGGCTCTACGGCGGGCTGCCCGCGAGGAGTTCGGGCCGCCGGCCCGCACCCCGGTGGGGGAGCGCGCGATCGCCCTGCCGGTGCTGCGGACCTCCCCGCTGCTCAACACGGCGCTCGGCTGGGTGGTCGACCACGCCTGCCCCGGTCCTGGCTCCCGGGGCCACGCAGGCAGCCGTGACGCGCCCGATCTTCCGCATCCTCGTGGTCTGCACGGGGAACCAGTGCCGCAGCCCCGCCGCCGAACGGCTGCTGGGTCGGCTGCTGGTGACCTCGCGCCACTCGCCGTTCGAGCTGGACAGCGCCGGGGTCGCCGGCCCCGCCGGGGCGCCGCTGCACCGCCCACACCGCCGCCTGCCTGGGCCGGCGCGGCATCCCCGCTGCGGGGCACGCCGCCCGCCTGGTGACCGCCGCCCAGGTCGAGGGGGCCGACCTGGTTCTCACCGCCGAGCGCGCCCACCGGGCGCGCATCGCCGCCCTGGCCACCGACGCACCCGCCCGCACCTTCACCCTGCTGGAGTTCGCGCGGCTGGCCACCGCGATGCTGCCCGCCGAACCGCCGGACGCCTGGGAACTGGTTGCCGCAGCGGCGTCGGCGCGCGGCCAGTTCCCGCCCGCCGAACCCGGCCTCGACGACCTACCCGACCCCGTCGTCGGCGACCTGCCCGAGCATGAGCACGTGGTCGCGATGCTGCAGCAGGCCACGACGGCCATTGCCGCCGCTCTCCAGCAGGTGGACAGGCAGGGCCGGCAGGCTCGGATGACGGGACGGCACAGCGCAGCCCACCGGGAGTAGCGCTGTCGGCAGGCGGGGGCCCCCTCAACCCCTCACGAGGGTCGGGTCATCGGTGAGGCAGACCGCGGCGGAGTCCAGCGGCCACCCCTGCTGGAAGTGAGCGATCGTCCGGGTCAACCCGGTACGGAGTCCCACCGTGGGTGACCACGAGAGAGTGCGCTGCGCCAGCGAGATGTCGGGCCGCCGACC
>CAWARR010000015.1:0-49874 GCA_963784535.1 uncultured Actinomycetota bacterium
GGGAGTTCTCCGCCAAGTTCGCCACGTCACCGCGAACGCGCCGTTCCTCGCCGACCCGAGCGTCGTCAGGGCGAGCCGGGCACGCTGCCGACCCGCGCGCCGAGGCGGGCGTCGACACCTACGCGTGGGCCCACAACGAGACCTCGACCGGGGTGATGGCCCCGGTGCGCCGCGTGCAGGGCGCCGACGAGGGTGCCCTGGTGCTCATCGACGCGACGTCCGGGGCCGGCGGCCTGCCCGTGGACGTCGAGCGAGGCCGACGCCTACTACTTCGCCCCGCAGAAGTCCTTCGCCTCCGACGGCGGGCTGTGGCTGGCGCTGCTCTCGCCCGCCGCGCTGGCCCGGGTCGAGCGAGATCGCGCGCGTCCGGACGCTGGGTCCCCGACTTCTTCAACCTCACCACCGCGATCGACAACTCGCGCAAGGACCAGACGTACAACACCCCGGCGGTGGCCACGCTGGTCGATGCTGGCCGACCAGGTCGAGTGGATGAACGGCCAGGGCGGCCTGGACTGGGCGTCGGCGCGCACCGCGGACTCCTCGCCCGGCTGTACGGCTGGGCGGAGCGAGACCGCGTACACCACCCCGTTCGTCGCCGACCCGGCCGCGCGCAGCCAGGTCGTGGGCACCATCGACTTCGACCCGGCGGTGGACGCCGCAGCCGTGGCGAAGGTGCTGCGGGCCAACGGCATCGTGGACGTCGAGCCGTACCGCAAGCTCGGCCGCAACCAGCTGCGGGTGGCGATGTTCCCGGCCGTGGACCCCGACGACGTGCAGGCGCTGACCCGCTGCGTCGACCACGTCGTCGAGCGGCTGGGGTGACGCCCGGCTCAGCAGCCGGCGGGCTGGAGCGCGACGCCGTCACCCATGCGGGCTACGCGACGCTCGCCACCTGGGCCTGGTTCCTCTACGGGTTCGGGGCGGTGCTGCCGTTGCTGCGGGCCGAGGAGCACACCAGCCGAACGGTGATGGGCCTGCACAGCCTGGCGCTGGCGGCGGGCTCGCTGGTGGCGGGGCCGGCCACGGTGACGCTGGTGCGGCTGCTGCGCCGGCGGGGGGCGGTGCACCTCGGGCTGGGGCTGCTCAGCGCCGGGACGCTGCTCCTGGTCGCGGGCCGGCGGCCGGCCCTGACCCTGCCGGCCGTGCTGCTGATCGGGATCGGCGGGGCGGTGCTGGTCAACGCGGCCAACCCCACGTTGACCGAGCACCACGGCAGCGCCTCCGCGTCCGCGCTCAGCGAGGGCAACGCGGTGGCCGCCGGGGTGGGCCTGCTCGCGCCGCTGGCCGTGGGGGCCGCAGTGGCGCTGGGTGCCGGCTGGCGGCCCGCCCTGCTGGTCGTGCTGCCGCTCGCCGGAGCCGTCGTCGCGATACTGCGGCGGGTGCCGGCCGGGACCGCGATCGACGCGCTTCCCCCGCCGGGTGGTGCCGGGAACGTCGCGCTCCCGCTCGCCTTCTGGCTGCTCGCCGGGGTGGTGGTCACCTGCGTGGGGGTGGAGTTCGCGTGCACGGCCTGGTCGGCGGACCTGCTCCGGCAGACGGCGGGGTTGTCGGCCGCGGCGGCGTCGGCCACGGTCACCGCCGTGGTGGGCGGCATGGCGGTGGGCCGGGTGGTCGCCGGTCGGCTCGCCCTGCGGATCCCCGCCCGTCGGCTGCTGTTCGGCGCGCTCGCGCTCACCGCCGTCGGGTGGACGATCACCTGGCTGGCCACCTCGCCGCTGCCTGCGGTGGCCGGGCTGGTGGTGACCGGACTGGGGATCGCGGGCCACTACCCGCTGGGGATGTCCCTGGCACTGTCCAGCGCGCCGGGGCGCGCGGATCGCGCGACCGGGGTGGTCTCGGTGGGCATCGGGCTGTCGGCCGGGCTGTCGCCGTTCGCGCTCGGGGCACTCGCCGACGCGACCAGCACGCACGTGGCGTTCGTGGTCGTCCCCGGGCTGCTCGTCGGGGCCACGCTGCTGCTGCTGGTGTCGCGGGCGACGGGTCGGGCCGCGGCCTCCCCGGCCGGCGGTGCACTCACTCGGGCAGGACGAGCACCTCGTCGCTGCGGTCCCGCTGCAGCAGGAACAGGCCGGCGTAGACCAGCGCGGTGACAAGGAACCCGACCTCGAAGGTGCTGTCGCCGACCCAGGCGACGTGCTTGGCCACCGGCCCGGTGTAGTCGCTCTGGTTGGAGAACAGCGGGATCGAGACCGCCATCCCGGCCGCCATCGCCACCCAGCCGGCGAACGGGTTGTGCCGGCGGTCGAACAGGAACCCGCTCACCTCGTGCCGGCGGCGCAGGAACTGGTCGACGAACATGACGGCCAGCCACGGGCCGATCCAGTAGGAGATGATCAGCAGGAAGTTCTCGTACTTGCTGCCGGCGTCGCTCAGCCCGTTCCAGGCGACGCCGAAGCCCACCACGCCGAACACCGCGGCGACGATCGCGCGGGCCAGGTGCAGCGGGATCCTCACTCCCAGGGCGAGGAAGGACATCGCGCCGGAGTAGACGTTGATCGCGTTGGCGGACACCGCACCGAGCGCGATGGCGACCAGGGTGAGCTTGGCCATCCAGGTCGGCAGGCCGGAGGTGAAGGCGGTGGTGGGGTTGGTGAAGGGATCCTTGGTCAGCGAGACGGACAGCGCACCCACGGTCTCCAGCACCACGCAGGAGACGAAGACCCCGAGCCCGGCCCACACCCCGACCAACTTCCGGCTCACCCCCGCCGGCAGGTACCGGGTGTAGTCGCTGGCATACGGGTTCCAGCCCGCCGCGTAGCCGAAGGTGGCGCCGAGGGTAAGCATGAAGGCCCCCACCGCGTTCGTGTGCGGGGCGGCGGTCAACGCGCCCGGGTGGGCCTTGCCGGCGATCGTCACGGTGGCGAGGACGAACGCCACCGCGAGCACCGGCAGTGCCCACTTCTCGAAGCTGTGGATGAAGTTGTGGCCGAGGAAGGCCACCACGATCTGCAGCACCACGACGATGAGCAGCCCGACCAGGGTGGGGACCTTGAGCAGCGCGTTGAGCGCGAAGGCGCCGCTGACGGAGTTCACCGCGAACCAGCCGATTCCGGCCACCACCGAGTTCAGACCGGCAGGCAGCACGTTTCCGCGGAAGCCGAACGGGATCCGGCTGGCGATCATCTGGGCGACGCCGAGCCGCGGCCCGCGCGCGGACAGCACACCGTGGGAGAGCGAGCCCAGCGCGGTTCCGAGCACGATCGCCGCGACCGCGGCGGGGAAGGACTGCCCGAACGCGGCGACAGCCAGCACGCCGAGGAAGACGGTGGCGAACTCCATGTTCGGGGAGATCCACGTCCAGAACAGGTTCAGCGGCCGGCCGTGCCGCTCGGCGGCCGGGATGTACTCCGCCCCACCGGGTTCGACGGCGGCGACCTTCGCCCCGTACTCGCCCTCGCGGACCTCCGCGACGACGGACGGAGCGCTACCGGCGGTGGCTTCGCTGAACGCCATCTCGGCCTGCCTTTCGGACGACGGTGCGGGGGTGTGGAGGTGTCGGGCGGGCGCGCGACCGCGGTCCCCACCGGCACCACGGTGTGCCCGGGACCCGTCGTGCGAACGATAGCGGCTGGGCCCGCCGGCGAGAGCGGCCGGCGTGTTACGGCTGTGTAGCGCGGGATCGGCCCGCGCGGGGTGCCGCGCGGCGGGGGCTCAGACCGGTAGCGCCGTGGAGTACTTCACCGTCTTCATCGAGATCAGGCTGCGCAGCGAGGCGACCCCCGGCAGCTCGCCGAGCTTCTTGGTGAAGAAGCGCTGATAGGCGTCGAGGTCGGCGACGGCGACGCCGAGCAGGTAGTCGGACTCGCCCGCCATCAGGTAGCACTCGAGCACCTCGTCGAGCCCGGCCACCGCCCGCTCGAAGCCCTCCAGCGTGTCCTGCCGCTGGGAGTTGAGGCTGACCATGACGAACACGTACAGCCCGCGCCCGACCCGGCGGCGGTCGAGCACCGCCCGGTAGCCGCTGATGTAGCCCCGCTCCTCCAGCGACTTCACCCGCCGCAGGCACGGCGACGGCGAGAGCCGGACCCGCTTGGCGAGCTCGACGTTGGTCAACCTGCCGTCGGACTGCAGTTCACGCAGGATGGCCCGGTCCAGCCGGTCCAGCCCCGGTACGGGAGGCGTCGTTCGGTCGGGCATGTTGTGCCTCCAGCGATCCGGGATGGCGCAAATAGTGCCACGACTGTCTGCAAACACGCTATGACTTGGCACCACCTGTCCTCGGAACGCGCGTAACCTGCCGTTGTACGGGGCGTCCGTCCACCGGCGTCCCGACCGGAACCGGCTGCGGCGGGCGACCAGTGCGGCACTGCCCGCCCCGCAGCCGCTCGACAACCAGCCCCCAGCCCCTCGTCCCACCGGTCGGCAGTTCCACCGGTCGGCAGTTCCACCGGTCGGCAGTTCCGCCGGCCATTCCCCCGAGCAGTCGAGAGGACCGTGATCGCGGTGAAGGTCGGGATCCCCCGTGAAGTCAAGAACAACGAGTACCGGGTGGCGATCACCCCGGCCGGTGTGCACGAGTTCGTGCGCCACGGGCACGAGGTCTTCGTCGAGGCCGAGGCCGGGGTCGGCTCCTCGATCCCCGACGCCGAGTACGCGGCGGCCGGCGCCCAGGTGCTCCCGTCCGCCGACGACGTCTGGGCGGCCGGCGACCTGATCCTCAAGGTCAAGGAGCCCATCGCCGCCGAGTACCACCGGATGCGCGCGGGGCAGACCCTGTTCACCTACCTGCACCTGGCGGCGGACAAGGCCCTCACCGAGGAGCTGCTCGCCCGCGGAGTCACCGGGATCGCCTACGAGACCGTGGAGCTGCCCGACGGTTCGCTGCCGCTGCTGGCCCCGATGAGCGAGGTCGCCGGTCGGCTCGCCCCGCAGGTCGGTGCCCACACCCTGATGCGCGCGCAGGGCGGGCGCGGCGTGCTGCTCGGCGGGGTGTCCGGCGTCTACGCCGCGAAGGTCGTCGTCATCGGCGCCGGCGTGTCCGGGATGAACGCCGCCGCGATCGCGCTCGGCATGCAGGCCGAGGTGCTGCTGCTGGACAAGAACATCACCCGGCTGCGGCAGGCCGACGCCATCTACCAGGGCCACCTGCAGACGGTCGCCTCCAACGCCTACGAGATCGACCAGGCCATCGCCGACGCCGACCTGGTGATCGGTGCGGTGCTGATCCCCGGCGCGAAGGCGCCCACGCTGGTCAGCAACGAGCAGGTGTCGCGGATGAAGCCGGGCAGCGTGCTCGTCGACATCTCCATCGACCAGGGCGGCTGCTTCGAGGACTCCCACGCCACCACGCACGCCGACCCCACCTACCCGGTGCACGGCTCGGTGTTCTACTGCGTCGCCAACATGCCCGGCGCGGTGCCGAACACCAGCACCTACGCGCTGACCAACGTGACCCTGCCCTACGCGGTGGACCTGGCGAACAAGGGCTGGCGGCGGGCGCTGGGCGAGGACGCCAGCCTGGCCCGCGGCCTGAACACCGTCGACGGCGCGGTCGCCAACGCCCCGGTAGCACAGGCCCACTCGATGCCCCACACGGCGGTGGAGGACGTGCTCGGCTGACCCGTGCGTCCGGCGCGACGTGCAAGGATTGCCCGGTGCCCGAGGACCTCGACGGCGCGCTCGCCCGGCTGCGGCCCCTGCTGCTCGACACCGCCACCCTGGTCCGGGCGGTCGCGGCCGGGCGGCGGCGCAACGCCGTCCCCAGCCACCACCGTGCCGAGCTGCGCCCGGTCGACCTCAAGGGCGGTCGGCGGCTGCAGGTGGTGACCACCGACGGCCGCACCCCCTCGACCACGAACCACGCACCGGAGGCGGCCGCGGTCGCCGTCGACGCGCTGCTGGCCGAGCCGTTCGGCAACTGGCACGTCGAGACGGCGGTCGAGGTGGTGCAGCTACGGGTGACGAAGAAGGGGCAGGCCCAGGTGCACGCCACCCAGGCCCGCCGCCCCCCGGTCGCCGCGGCCCGCCACGACCGGGCCCGCAACCACCTGCTCGACCCCGCCGACCCGCTGTTCGACGCGCTGGGGGCCGACGCCGACAAGCGCCGCCAGGTCGACGCGTTCCTGCGCCTGCTCGCGCCCACCCTGCCCGCGCTGCTCGACCGCGCCCGCGCGGCCGGGCGGCCGCTGCAGGTGCTCGACCTCGGCTGCGGCAACGCCTACCTCACCTTCGCCGCCCAGCGCTGGATGGAGAGCGTTGCGGCGCAGGGCGATCGGCCCGTCCCGGTACACACCGTCGGGGTGGACGTGCGGCCCGACACGGTGACCCGCAACACCCGCCTCGCGGACCAGTTGGGGATGCCCGGGCTGCACTTCGTCGCCGGCACCATCGCCGCCGCCCCGCTCGGCCGGGGCGAGGTCGACCTCGCCCTCGCCCTGCACGCCTGCGACACCGCCACCGACGAGGCGCTCGCGCTGGCGGTGCGCCGGGAAGTGCCCGTGGTGCTGGCGGCGCCGTGCTGCCATCACGACCTGCAGCGCCAGCTCGCCGCGGCGCCCGCCGCGCCGCACCCCTACGCTGGCCTCGCCCGGCACGGCATCCTGCGCGAGCGGTTCGCCGACGTGCTCACCGACACCCTGCGCGCGCAGCTGCTGCGGCTGCTCGGGTACCGGGTGGAGGTGGTGGAGTTCGTCGCCTCCCGGCACACGCCGCGCAACGTGCTGCTGCGTGCCCATCGCACCGGAGCCCGCCCCGACCCTGCGCTGCGCGCCGAGTACGCCGACCTCGTCAGCGCCTGGCAGCTGCGCCCTGCACTGGCCGGGATGCTCGCCGCCGAGGTGGACGCGGCACTCGGGCGCCCGGCCCCGGCAGCAGAGCCGGCACCGGTCGATCAGTAGCGGAACTGGCCCACCAGCTGCCGCAACTGCGCCGACATCCGGGCCAGGTCGCTGGTGGAGGCCTGGCTCGCGGCGACCCCCGCGGTGGTGGCGTCGGCGGCGGTGGAGACGGTGGTGATGTTCCCGGCGATGTCCTGCGACCCCTGCGCCGCCTCGGCGACGCTGCGGCTCATGTCGTTCGTGGTGGCGGTCTGCTCCTCCACCGCCGAGGCGATCGTGGTCTGATAGTCGCCCAGCTGGTTGATGATCGCCGAGATCTCACCGATCGCCGAGACCGCGTCGGTGGTGTCGGCCTGGATCGCCTCGACCCGCTGGGAGATGTCCTCCGTCGCCCGGGCCGTCTCCTGGGCGAGGTCCTTGACCTCGGCGGCGACGACGGCGAACCCCTTGCCGGCGTCCCCGGCCCGGGCCGCCTCGATGGTCGCGTTCAGCGCCAGCAGGTTCGTCTGCTCGGCGATCGAGGTGATCAGCTTGATCACGTTGCCGATCTCGGCACTGGACTCGCCGAGCTTCGAGATCGTCGAGTTCGTCGCCTCGGCCACCTGCCCGGCCTGCGCGCCGATCCGGGCCGCCTCCTGCGCCGTGGTCGCGATCTCCCGGATCGAGGCCGACATCTGCTCCGTCGCCGAGGCCACCGTCTGCACGTTCCGTGACACCTGCTCGGCCGCGAACGACACCGACCCGGACTGCGCCGAGGTCTCCTCGGCGGCCGACGCGATCTCGCTCGAGGTCGCGGACATCTGCTCCGCCGCCGACGCCAACGAGTCGGCCGAGCCGGCCATGGTCGACACCGTCCCGCGCAGGCTCTCCAGCGCCCGGTCGATGGCGCGCGCCATCTCACCGACCTCGTCCGCCGAGGACACCCCCGCCGTCCGGGTCAGATCGCCCTGGGCCAGGCCGTCGATCACGTCCGAGACCCGCCGCAGCGGGCCGACGATCCGGCGGGTCACCAGCTCGGCGACCCCGAAGGCCAGCGCCAGACCCACCACCAGGAGGATCACCACGAGGGTGCGGGCCGAGCCGTAGGTGGACTTGACGGCGGCCAGTTCGCGGGCTCCGACGGCCTCCTGGGCCGCGGTGGCCCGGTCGAGCGCGGCCGCGGCCTTGGTCGAGACCGGGGTGGCGACGTTGGTGTTCAACCGGATGAAGGTCGCGTAGTCGTTGGCCCGCGCGGCGGGCAGCAGCTGCGCGTCCCGGATCGTCCGCCACTGCGCCCACAGCGTCTGGAACTGCTTGATCGCCGTCGGGTCGGCCGCGGTGGGCAGGTAGGTGGCCACGGCCTGGTCGAGCTTGGCGTCGTCGGTCTTGATCTTCGCGATCGCCGCCACGGTGTCGGACTGGTTCAGCGCCAGCACCGCGTCGCGCAGGTCGACCCGCGACTTCTGCGCGTCGACCTCGATGATCGCGATGCTGTGCATCGGGTCCGTCGCCTTGCTCACCAGGTCCTGGGTGGCCTGGTAGACCGACCCCAACCGCATGATCGACAGCACGCCGACGCCGACCGCCACGAGCGCCACCACGACGACGGAGAGGAGGATCTTGGTGTGCAGCTTCCGGTCTCCCACGAGGCGACCCAACCAACCGTCGGGGCGGGTGCTGCTCGATGTCATCTCGGTCTCCGTAGTCGTCCTCGGCGCGTGCTCGGCCCGTGCCCGGCGGTGCACCGTGCTCCGCTGGTGTTCCCTGGGCTCGCTTCGGCACCACCCGCGCCGGGGTGGAGCCGGCCCGCGGGCCGTCACCCGCTCGGCCGATCAAGCGGCACCGGTGGGGCTTCCCGCGAGTGGGCGGCACGGCTGCCAGGATGGGCACGATGCGCACGCTCCCCGCACCTGCCCGTGGCGCCCGGGTGCGCGCGCTGGTACCGGTCGCCGCAGCGGCGATCGCGGCCGGACTGCTCGCCGGCACCCCGAACGCGGCCGTGCCGGACCGGGCGGCAGCGTCGGTGTCAGCAGCGTCCGTGGCAGCAGCGTCGGTGTCAGCAGCGTCCGTGGCAGCCGCTGCGGGCAGCGACGGGGTGAGTGTCGACCGGGTGCTGCGCGACCCGCGGATCGCCGAGTCCTCGGGCCTGGTGGCCAGCCGGGCCCACCCCGGCGTGCTGTGGACGCACAACGACTCGGGCAACCCGCCGCTGCTGTACGCCCTGGGCCGCGACGGTCGGACCACCGCGACGGTGCGCGTCAACGGTGCCGCGGACCGCGACTGGGAGGCGCTGGCGCCGCTGCGCGGGCCACACGGAAGCCCGCTGCTCGCGGTCGGCGACATCGGGGACAACACCGCCTCCCGGACGAGCGTGGAGATCGACATCGTCACCGAGCCCGGCGCGCTGCGCTCGGTGTCGGAACGCCCGGTGCGCACCCTGCGGCTGCGCTACCCCGACGGCGCCACCGACGCCGAGACGCTGCTCGCCGACCCGCGCACCGGCAGACTCTTCATCGTCACCAAGGGCCTGCTCGGCTCGAGCGTCTACGTGGTGCCCGCCGCCGCCTGGCCGGGGGACGGGGCGGGGCCGTCCACCGTGGAGGCGGTGCTGCAGCGGGTGGGCGACGTGTCGCTGTCGCTGGTCACCGACGGCTGCGTGCTCCCCGACGGCCGGGTACTGCTGCGCACCTATTCGACGCTCGCGCTGCTCCCGGCGCTGACCGCCACTCCGCGGGCCACCGGAGGGCACCTGTCCCCGCTGGCCACCCTCGCCCTGCCGGTGCAGCGACAGGGCGAGGGGCTGGCGCTGCTGGACGCCACCGCGGGGGTGGTGGCGCTGAGCTCGGAGGGGGTGGGGCAGCCGGTGCTGCGGCTCGGGCTGCCGGCCGGCTTCCTGCGGGCCGGCGCACCGGCGGAGACGGCCGCCACTGCGGCCGCAGGGTCTGGCCCGGCGTCCCTGGGCGGCACCGGGTCCGGCGGCACCGGGTCCGGCAGCACCGGGTCCGGCGGCACCGGGTCCGGCGGCACCGGGTCCGGCGGCACCGCGTCCGGCGCCGGGGCCGCGACGGGCAGCGGCGACACCCGCACCGTCCGGCTGGTGGTGCTGGGCCTGCTGGTACTGCTGGCGATCGGCGCGGGGGTGGGGGCGGGAGCAGGCGCAGGCGCCCGCCGCCGCAGGCGCTGACCCGCCGGCGAGCGGCTCCGGCTACGGCCGCAGGAAGCTGACCTCACGGGTCTGGCCCGCCACCGTGACGGTGGTGCGTGCCGGCTGGGTGCGGGCCACGATCCGCCCCCCGCGCAGCACCAGGAACCGCGGCGCTCAGCAGCCGCAGGGCGTCCTCGGCGCTGGGGGCGTCGAACACCACCAGATCGGCCGGCCCGCCCACCCGCACCCCAGCGGCGTCCAGGCCCAGCGCCCGGGCCGGGTTCGTCGTCACCATCTCCAGCAGGTAGGGCAACTCGCTGGCACCGCTCAGATGCCCCAGGTGCGCCAGCATGAACGCGGCCTGCAGCGGGTCGCCGTAGCCCGAGCGGGTACCACGGATCCATCACCGAGTCGTGGCCGATCGGCCACGTTCACCCCGGCCGCCAGCAACTGCTTGACCCGGGTGTGCCCGCGCCGGATCGGCCCGGTGTCGAAGCGGCCCTGCAGCACGGCGTTGTCCAGCGGGTTGGTCACCATGTGCAGGCCGGCGCGGGCGATGTTGGCGATCAGCCGGGCCGCGTAGGCGTTGTTGTAGGAGTGCATCGCGGTGGTGTGGCTCGCGGTCACCCGGCCGGACATCCCGCGCTTGATCGTCTCGGCCGCCATCACCTCGACGAAACGGGCGTGGTCGTCGTCGGTCTCGTCGCAGTGGATGTCCACCAGCAGGCCCGCCTCGTCGGCCAGCGCCATCGCGAACTTCACCGACTCGACGCCGTCCTCGCGGGTGAGTTCGAAGTGCGGGATGCCGCCGACGACGTCGGCACCGAGCTCGACCGCGCGGCGCATCAGCGCGGGGCCTTCCTCGAAGCCGAAGATCCCCTGCTGCGGGAAGGCCACCAGCTGCAGGTCGACCAGCCCCCGCAGTTCCTCCCGCAGGCCGATCAGGGCGTGCAGGGCGCGCAACTGCTGGTCACAGACGTCGACATGGCTGCGCACGTGCTGGACACCGCAGGCGAGCTGCCACATCAGCACCTCGCGGGCGCGGGTGGTGACGTCCTCGACCGTCAGCGAAGCGACCCGGTCGGCCCAGACCGCGATCCCCTCGAACAGCGAGCCGGACTCGTTCGGCCGTGGCTGGCCGACAGTGAGCACGGCATCGAGGTGGATGTGCGGTTCCACCAGCGGCGGCGTGACCAGCCGCCCCTCCAGGTCGATCACCTGCTCGGCGAGCAGGGCGGCACCGGACTCCCCCGGGCCGTCCTCGACCGGCACGATCACTCCCCCGTCGATCCCCAGGTCGACGGGCCGCTCGGAGCCGAGCAGGCGGGCGTTGCGCAGCAGCAGGTCCATGGACGACTCCTCGGGTGTGGCGCCGGAGTGCATGATCACGAGTAGGGGGGCGGAGAGGGGCATGGCCGCGCACGACATACTGCCCGGCGATGACCGTCGCCGTCGCGCTCCAGCTCCTGGGAATCGTCGCCGTCGTGGCCGTCGGGTACGCGGCGGCGCGGGCCGGCTGGGTGGTCGGCGAGCAGGCCACCACGGTGCTGTCCGACGTCGCCTTCATGGTGTTCCTGCCCGCGCTGCTGTTCCGCGCCACCGCACAGATGAGCTTCGCCCTGATGCCGTGGATGCTGCTGCTGGCCTTCTTCGCGCCCGCGGTGGCCACGATGCTCGGTTACTACCTGGTCGCCCGGATCCGCAGCCGGGGGCGGGCCGAAGGCCCGGCGGCCGCGGTGGGCGCCATCACGGCATCCTTCGGGAACACGGTGCAGGTGGGCATCCCGGTGGCCACCGCGCTGTTCGGCGCCGCCGGGGTGCGGCTGCACATCGCCATCGTCAGCCTGCACGCCCTGGTGCTGCTCACCGTCGCGACGGCCCTGGCCGAGATCGACCTCGCCCGCACCGGTGCCCGGGCCTCGGGCGCGCGGCCGGCACCGCTGCTCACGGTGCTGGCCACGGCGCGCGCCACGGTGGTGCACCCGGTGGTGCTCCCGGTGCTCGCCGGGCTGGCCTGGAACCTCGTTGCCGGGCAGGGGTTCGGGCTGCACCTGCCCGGGGTGCTCCTCGACGTGCTGGCCACCCTCGCGCAGGGCGTGGTGCCCGTCTGCCTGGTGCTCATCGGGGTGTCGCTGGCCCGCCACGGCGTGCAGGGGCGGCTGCGCGGGGCGCTCGCGCCCGCCGCGGTGAAGCTGCTCGCGCTGCCCGGGCTGGTGGGTCTGCTCGGGCACTACGGGCTGGGCCTGTCCGGCCTGCCGCTGCGGGTCGCCGTGCTGGCCGCAGGGCTGCCCGCGGGCAGCAACGCCCTGCTGTTCGCGCAGCGCTACCGGACGCTCGAGGCCGAGGCCACCACCGCGATCGTGGTCACCACGCTCGCCTTCGCGGTCACCTCGCCGGGGTGGCTGGTGGTGTTGACGATGCTGGGTTGGTGACCACCCGCGCGGCCGGCACCTGCTGGGTCACGCAGTGCACGTTGCCGCCGCCGAGCAGGATCTCCCGGCCCGGCACCGGGAGCACCCGGCGGTCGGGGAAGAGCCTGCCGTAGGTCTGCAGGGCGGTGGCGTCGTGCGGGTCGTCGAACACCGGGACCACGACGATCCCGTTGCCCAGGTAGGAGTTCACGTACGACCCGGCGAGCCGGTCCCCGGCCCGGCGCGGCTGCGAGCCGTCCACCGCGTCGACTCCCGCCGCCTCCTGCGCGCCCAGCTGCAGCGGCCCGGGCTGGTGCAACAGCACCACCTGCAGGGGGCGGCCGCGGGCGTCCCGGGTGGAGCGGAGCAGGTCGAGCGCCTCCGCCGAACGCTCGTGCTGCGGGTCGCCCACGTCATCGGTCCAGGTGAGGACCACCACGCCGGGGGCCACGAACCGGGCGAAGTTGTCAATGTGCCCGTCGGTCTCGTCCCCGTACACCCCGCGCGGCAGCCAGATGACGGAGTCCACCCCGAGGTGCTCCGACAGCGCCGTGGCGATCTGCTCCCGCGACAGCTCCGGGTTGCGGTTGGGGTTGAGCAGGCACTCCTGGGTGGTGAGCAGGGTGGCTTCGCCGTCGACGTCGAAGGATCCGCCCTCCATCACCAACGGCGCCCGGTAGCAGTCGGCCCGCTCGAGCTCGGCGATCTTGCGGGACACCAGGTCGTCGCTGGCCCAGGGGAAGTAGAGGCCACCGCGCAGCCCGCCCCAGGCGTTGAAGGACCACTCCACGGCACGCCGGCCGCCGTGGGCGTCGATGACGAAGCTTGGCCCGCTGTCCCGCACCCATGCGTCGTCGGTGCTCGCCTCCACCACCCGCACCCCGACCGGCAGCCGGGAGCGGGCGTTGCGCCACTGCCGCGCCGAGGCCAGCACCGTCACCGGCTCACCGGTCGCGATCGCCGTCGCCAGCGCCACCCACGTGGCCTGGGCCGGTTTGCCTCCGTTGCGCCAGTTGTCCGGCCGCTCGGGCCAGACCAGGTAGCAGCCGTCGTGCCGCTCCCACTCCGCGGGCATCCGGAACCCGTCGGCGCGCGGGGTTCCCGCCAGCACACTCGGCACGGACTACCACCTCACTCCTGGACCTGACCTGCCGTCCGCCGGGGCTGACCGGCACCGCCGGCCCTCCGGGGACGGGCGGCGGGCACGGCAGGCGCACGGTATCCGTACCCCGGCGGTTGCGCCCAACGGCACCGGCGGGTGAGCCTGCCCGACCGCGGCGCCGGCGTGACGCCGTGCGGGTTCGCGGCCGGGACCGACAATGGTCGGGTGAGCATGCCTGCCCCGCAGCCCCGCGCCGCGTCCTCCACCCCCGCCACGACCTCCGCGGACGGGGCGGCTGCGACCCGGGTGGCGGGCGTGGCACGGCGGCGCCTCGCTGCGGAGATCTGGCTGGTCCTCGGGCTGTCGCTGGGGCAGTCGGCCGTCTACTCGGTGATCAGCCTGGTCGGAAAGCTCACTGCGGGCCACCCGCTCGCCCAGCAGACCGCGACGCTCAACGCCTCCGTCTCCCCACGCCCCTACCTGGACCTGACCTACCAGCTCGCCGACGTGTTCTTCACCCTCGTCCCGGCGGCGTTGGCGCTGTGGCTGCTCAGCGCCGGCGGCCGCTCGGCCCTGCAACTGATCGGGCTCGACCTGGGTCGGCCGCTGAAGGACGCCGGGGTGGGCGCGCTGCTGGCGGTGGTCATCGGCCTGCCCGGGCTGGGCCTCTACCTCGCCGGACATGCGCTCGGGATCACCGCCACCGTAGTGCCCGCGGCGCTCAATGCGCACTGGTGGACCATCCCGGTGTTGATCCTTCAGGCGGGCAAGAACGCCGTGATCGAGGAGGTCGTGGTCGTCGGCTACCTGATCACCCGGCTGCGCTCCTTCGGCTGGCCCGCCTGGGCTGTGCTCGGGTGCAGCGCCGTGCTGCGCGGCTCGTATCACCTCTACCAGGGGTTCGGGCCGTTCCTCGGCAACGTGGTGATGGGCCTGGTGTTCGGGGAGTGGTTCCGGCGCCGGGGACGGGTCATGCCGCTGGTCATCGCGCACACTCTGCTCGACGTGGTGAGCTTCGTCGGGTACGACCTGTTCGCCTCGATGCTCCATCTGCCCTGACATCCCGACCCCGGCCGGGTGCAGCAGTGACAGCCCCCGGCAGCGGCTCGTCAGGCGCCGACCAACGACTCCCCGGCCAGGCTGGCGGCCGCCTCGAGGGTGACGGCGACCGCGTGCACGGTCGAGGCGATCCGCAGTGCGTCGTGCACCTGCTCGCGCGGCACCCCGGCCTCGCGGAGCACCGCCTCGTGCGAGGCGAGACACGAGCCGCAGCCGTTGACCGCGCTCACGGCGAAGCACCAGAACTCGAAGTCGGCCTTCTCGACGCCGCCGCTGCTGCCGATCACGTGCATGCGCAGCCGGGCCGGAATCTCGGCATACCCCCCGACACCGGCGTCCTCGAGCAGATGCTTGCCGCGGTAGTAGATGTTGTTCATCGCCATCATCGCCGCCGCGGCGCTGGCCGCGTCGTAGGCGGTCGCGGACAGGTGCTCGCGCGCATCGACCTCGAGCGCCCGCAGCACAACGGCATTCCGGGAGGCGATGGCGACCCCGAGCACCGCCCCCCACAACCGTTGCTCCGGCAGCGTGGAGGTTCCGATCACCGAGCCGAGGTTGAGCTTGAGGTCCTTCGCGTAGGCCGGGAGGGCCGTCTTGAGCTCCTCCAGCCCGCTCATGCGGTGAGCAGGGTGACCACGTCGAGGGTGGCGGCACCCTTGCGCCAGTTGCACGGGCACAGCTCGTCCGTCTGCAGAGCATCGAGCACGCGCAGCACCTCATCGACGTTGCGACCCACCGAGCCGGCGGTCACGCTGGCGAACTGGATCGCGCCGGTGGGGTCGACGATGAAGGTGGCCCGGTCGGCGACGCCGTCCGCGTTCAGCACGCCGGTGGCCGCGACGAGTTCGCGCTTGAGGTCGGACAGCATCGGGAACGGCAGCGCCGTCAGGTCCTCGTGCTGCCTGCGCCAGGCGTAGTGCACGAACTCGCTGTCCACCGAGACGCCCAGAACCTGCGCGTCACGGTCTGCGAACTCACCGTTGAGCCGGCCGAACTCGGCGATCTCCGTCGGGCAGATGAACGTGAAGTCCTTCGGCCAGAAGAACACCACGAGCCACTTGTCGGCGTACGTGGTGGAGTCGACGGGGACGAAGAAGTCCTCCGGGCTGCGTGCGGCGACCGAGGACAGGTCGCCCGGCACGAGCGCCGTCAGAGAGAACTCCGGGAACTGGTCGCCGATCGTCAGCATCTGTGGACTCTCCATGAACGGTGGGGTGGGCAGGGCCAGGGCTATCTTCGCGGAGCCGCGGGGCTGGTCCCGGCCACGGTTCGGCCTTCCGGAACGTGTCCCTCGTCACAATCCCGCGATCTTCACCCACCGCGCGAGAGCCCGGGCCGGCAACAGCACCGCGGCCAACCGGGCGAATCGGACCGCCACCGACGCAGGCGGCACGGGCGGTTCTCCCCGTTGCGCAGCGGGCACGGCGGCAGCGGTCACCGCGCCCTCGGGCACCTCCCCGTCCGCCGGTGCACGCGCCGGTGTCTCGACGGCGTCCAGCCGCCCCGACCCCGGCCCCGCGAAGCCCGAGCGGGCCAGCCACAGGGTCGCTCCGGCAGCCGTGAGCAGCGCCGCGAACGCCCCGACGAGGATCGTCCAGCGGGCCCCGAACTGCCCGCCGATCCAGCCGATCAGCGGCGAGCCGATCGGCGTTCCACCCATGAACACGGCCATGTACAGGGCCATCACCCGGCCGCGCATGTGCGCCGGAGTGGTCATCTGCACGCTGGCGTTGGCAGCCGTCATCACCGTCAGCGCCGCCAACCCCACCGGGATCAGCGCCACCGCGAAGGTGACGAACGTGGGCATCAGGGCAGCCACGAACGAGGCCACCCCGAAGGCCGCGGTCGCCCCGAGCACCAGTGGCACCCCGGGATGCTCGCGTCGGGCGGCCAGCAGCGCGCCGCCCAGCGATCCGATCGCCATGATCGAGCCGAGCAGTCCGTACTGCCCGGCGCCCTGGTGGAACACCAGCCTCGCCATCAGCGCGGTGGTGAGCTGGAAGTTCATCCCGAAGGTCCCGACCATGCCGACCACCACCATGATCAGGACGATGTCGGGCCGGCCACGGACGTAGCGGATCCCTTCGCGCAGCGCACCCTTGCGCTGCACCCTGCGCTCGACCGGGCGCAGCGACGCGACATCCATCCGGGTGAGCGAGGCCAGCACCGCCGCGAAGGTGACGGCATTGATCAGGAACACCGGCCCGGTGCCGAACCAGTGGATCAGCAGCCCGGCGATGCCGGGCCCGATCAGCCGGCCGGCATGGAAGGACGCGCTGTTCAGGCCGACGGCGTTCGGCAGGTCGGTGGACGGTACGAGTTCGGACACGAACGCCTGCCGCGCCGGACCGTCCACCGCGGCCACCACACCGAGCAGCGCGGCCAGCACGTAGACGTGCCACAACTGGGCGACACCCGTGATCACGAGCAGCCCGAGGACGAGCGCGAGCACCCCCGACAGGGTCTGGGTGGCCATCAGCACCCGCCGCCGGTTCCGCCGGTCCGCCACCGACCCGGCGAGCGGTGCGAGCAGCAGCATGGGGGCGAACTGCAGGCCGGTGGTGATACCCACGGCCAGGCCCGAGTTGTGCGTCAGAACGGTGAGCACCAGCCAGTCCTGGGCGACGCGCTGCATCCAGGTGCCGGTGTTGGACACGATCGCTCCGCCGGCCCACAACCGGTAGTTGTGGATGCGCAGCGATCGGAAGGTCGGACTCACGAGTCGGCAATCCTCCTCAGGATCTGCCCCGCCTGGGCGAGCACGGCGCGCTCGCCCGGGGACAGTTCGGCGAGCCGCCGGGCCAGCCACGCATCGCGGCGGCGGCGGGTCTCGCGCACGGTGGCGGTCCCGGCGTCGGTGAGCTGGACCAGGACCTGGCGGCGGTCGTGCGGATGGTCGCGCCGCTGCAGCAAGCCGAGCTCGGCGAGCCCGGCCACCGTGCGGGTCATCGACGGCGGCTGCACCCGCTCGTGATCGGCGAGCTCCCCCGGGGTCATCGCGCCCGCGCGATCGAGCAGGGCGAGCACCGAGTACTGGCCGTCGCTCAGCTCCGCGTCGGACTTCTCCGCCCGCAGCCTGCGCACGCTGCGCATCAACGCCACCCGCAGTTCGGCCGCGAGCAGCGGCGGGCGGCACCGCGCGGATCGGATCGGAACGGCGCCACCGGCCGCACCGGCGGGTCCCGCGGCGGCCGCCGGGGTGCCCCGCTCGGATCCCTGCCCGGCCCGGGGCCCGGTGCGCGCGCTCATCTCGTTAGCATAGGTCATTACCTCGGCTAACTGTTTGCACCGCCGAACCATTCCTCCGGACGGACCATCCCGCCGGCGGCCGGCGGGATCGGGGAGAATCCACACCGACCCGGCGGCAACTGGCCGCACGCAAGCAACGGGCCGCACGCAAGCAACGGGCCGCACGTGAGGGGGCACCATGCGGGTGACCTGGGGGCAGGCACTGACCTGGCGGCTGCACCGGCAGCTGCTCCGGCCCCGCCCGCCGCTCGGCGCCGCCGCCGTGGTCACCGCGCTGTGCGGAGTGCAGGCGCAGGTCCCGGCCGCCGCCCGGCTCGCGGTGGCCGCCCGCCAGGCAGTCCCCGCGCCGGACTCGGTGGACGACGCGCTGGAGCGGCGCGACCTGTTCCGCACCTGGGCGATGCGCGGAACCCTGCACCTGCTCCCGGCGGACACCGCTGCGGACGTGCTCGCCCTGCTCGCCGCCGCGCGGAGCTGGGAGCGCGGCTCCTGGCAGCGCAGCTTCGCCGACGCCGCCACCATGGAGGCTCTCGCCGACACGGTCGGGGCGCTGCTCGACGGCCCTCCGCTGACCCGCGAGGAGATCGTCGCGCAGGTCGGGCGGCGTCACGACGCGGCGCTGGCGGAGCGGCTGCGCTCGGGGTGGAGCACGCTGTTCAAGCCGCTCGCCTGGCAGGGCCTGCTCTGCCAGGGGCCGGCACGCGGGTCTCGGGTCACCTTCACCCGCCCCGACCGCTGGGTGCCCGGCTGGCGCGGGCTGCCCGACCCGGACGAGGCCGCGGCCCGGGTGCTGCGCGGCTACCTGGCAGGCTACGGGCCCGCCACCGCCCGGGCCTTCGACCAGTGGCTGCTGCGCGGGGCGACCCGCCGGGCTGACCTGCGGCGCTGGCTCGAGGCGCTCGGCCCGGAGGTGGTCAGCGTCGACGTCGACGGGCGGGCGGCACTGCTGCTGGCCGAGCATGCGGGGGAACTCCTCGACACCCGGGCCGAGCCCAGCGTCCGACTGCTGCCGGCCTTCGACCAGTACCTGCTCGGCCCGGGGACCACCGACGAGGCGGTGGTGGACGCCGCCCACCGACCGCTGGTGAGCCGCGCAGGGGGGTGGATCTCGGCGGTGGTGCTGGTCGACGGCAGGGCCGTCGGCAGCTGGCAGGAGGACGACGGAGTGCTCACCGTGAGCCCCTTCCCCGGGGCGGCGGCGCCACCGGCGCGCGCCCTGGCGGCCGAGGCCAGCTGGCTGGAGGCGGCCCTCGGCAGGGCCCTGCAGGTGCGAACGCAGGGGGGCGGGGGTGGCGCGGTCAGCGCTGCGCCGCGGTCATCGGGGCGTCGACCTGGCCGAGCCGGCGGTCCAGCCAGGTGACGATCAGCTCGAAGACCCCCGGCGCGACCTCACTCGGCACGTAGCGCCCGTCGACGAGCGCGGCAGGGCCCGAGCCGACGTACACCCGCAGCCCGTGGTCCGCCCCCGGCACCAGCACCACCTCGTGGTCGCGGTGTCCCGAGCGGTGCAGCGTCTCCAGCAGCCGGTGGGAGTTCTCCTCCACCGGCAGGTGCACGTCGTCGCACCCGTACAGGGCGAGCAGCGGCGCCCGCAGCGCCCGCACCGCCGGGCCGGGGTCGAAGGAGGCGAGCCTGGCCAGGTAGGCGATCTCCTCCGGGGTGGCTCCCGGCATCAGCCGGTACCAGGGCGCGCGGTGGCAGGCCGCCTCCGCGGCGATCACGGACGACGGACCCTCGCCCACCGACAGCCGGCGGATCCGCTCCCGCAGCAACGCCTGGGCCAGGGCGACCTCGGGAGCGGAGAAGCCGTGCTCGGTGAGGCGCTGGGCCAGCCGGAACTGCTCCAGCGCGAGCGACCCGACCGCCGCGGTCGAGGTGACCACCACGGCCGCCACGGGGGAATCGCCCGCCTCGGCCACGAGCAAGGACACCCAGCCGCCCTGCCCCGAGCCGAGCAGCGCCACCGCGTCGTCGGCGATCGCCGGGTGACCACGCACCATGGCGATGGCGGCAGCGGTTTCGGCGGCCCGCTCCGGCAGCGTCTGCACGGACCAGTCGCCGGTCGAGTCTCCGCAGCCCGGCTTGTCGTAGGCGAAGCTGGCGATGCCCGCTGCCGCGAGCCGCTGCGGCCAGCTGCCCTGGTCCCGCCCGCCGGGGCCGTAGCCGTCCACGAAGATCGCCACCGGGTGTGGTCCCGCCCACGGCGGCAGAACAAGATCACCGACAAGGCGGTTCATCCCGTTCCAGAACGATATGGCGGTCTGAACCGGGGCAAGCAGCACCTCATGCATGGTAGTGCTGCCGGACACCCACTCCGACCGCCGGGCCCGCCCGGTCCGAAGGCGCTGCCGGGCGGGCTCGGGACGGCGCCGGGAGGGCCGCGGCCCGGCCCCGACGGGTCTCGGGTCGAGCGGACGGCCGGGCCTTTGGTCACTGTCCGCGACCATCGCCGAAGCCCCTCGCGGGCCCGCGGGTCGGCCCCCGGCCCCACGCGGGGCCCGGCACCGGGACGCTGCACCCGCTCGCGGACCCGGCGGCAGCTGTCGCGCGGGGCGCCCCACAGACGAGGCGACCAGGCCATTGGTCCCGATAGGGGCTCTCGGTGCATCGATTGCGGAATGTCGCAATTATGCGCGTACATGCGTATATTGCGTGTTGCGTTTCTATGACGACACGCTGTTACTCCTTACCAAGAGTCCAATCTTGCTGTTGCGCAGCGTCGTCACGTGTCATGCTCCGGCTGCGCGGGCGCCGTTTGCCCGCGTCATCCCGTCGTGGAGGCTTTCTGTGGCCTGGTTCGTCACCCAGTCGTTCGTGATCATCCTGCTCACCTTCGTGCTCGGCCTCATCGTCGGGTGGTTGTGGTGGGGTCGCAGGTGGCGACGGGTACCGCTCAGCGAATCGGCAGCCGTCCAGACCGTCGCGCAGCGGCTGGAGACGGTCGTCGCCGACCGGGACGGCGAGATCGCCCGGTTGCGTGAGCTGGTCGTCGGCGGGCAGCCGGACGGCTCCGGGCCGGCGGAGGTGCCTGGCGAGGTCGAGCCGGTCCTGCCCGCCGTCGAGGGTCCGGCTCCAGCGTCGGAGCCTGCGCCGGAGCCCGACAACCTCGAGCGGGTCGAAGGCATCGGCCCTCGGATCGCCACTGCGCTGCGGGCGGCGGGGATCGACAGCTACCCGGCACTCGCCCAGGCCGACGAGGAACAACTGCGGGGGGCCCTGCGCGAGGCGGGGCTGACCTTCGCACCGAGCCTGGTGACGTGGTCGCGGCAGGCGGCCCTGCTCGCAGAGGGTGATGAAGCCGGATTCGACGCCCTCATCGCCCAGATCGTGGGGGGCCGGTCGCGGGCGGCGCGCACCGCCCGTGGCGGGAATGGCCCGACGCCCGCCGAACCCGAGGCCGCCGCCGAACCCGAGCCCGCCGCCGAACCCGAGCCCGCCGCCGAACCCGAGGCAGCGACCGAACCCGAGGCAGCGACCGAACCCGAGGCAGCGACCGAACCCGAGGCTGCACCGAGCGAGCCCGCCGAGGAAGAGGAAGAGGAGGAGGACCTGGAACGGGTGGAGGGCATCGGCCCGCGCATCGCGTCCGCGCTGCACCGGGCCGGCATCCACGGCTTCCGCCAGCTGGCCGAATCCGACGTGCCGACGCTGCAGGCCGCCCTGGAGGCGGCCGGGCTGCGGTTCGCCCCCAGCCTGCCCACCTGGGCGCGCCAGGCTGCGTTGCTGGCCGACGGCGACGAGGACGGCTTCCTCGCGCTGACCGACACCCTTGTCGCCGGCCGTGACTCCGGGCGGCCCACGCGATGACGACGCCCACCACCCCCGAGCCCGACGACGGCGCCGGGGCGCAGCCCGCCGCCCCGACCGACCCTGCCCCGACCGGCAGCGCTCCGACCGACCCCACGCCGGCGGCCCCGCCCAGCGGGGCTCCGCCGCACGGGGCGCTCGACGGCTACTTCTGGGAGCGCCGCCGCCGCAGCGCCACCCTGCCGGTCGCCGTCGGGGTGCTGGGCCTGGCGGCCCTCGGCATCGCCCAGCAACTGCCCGTCCGGCACGGGGTGGAGCGCGACCTCACCTCGCGCTCCCATGACGCCCTGCGCCGGGCCGGGCTGCCTTCCGTCGACGTGACGTTCAGCGGGCGGGACGGTGTGCTCACCGGCACCGTCACCAGTGCGACCGACCGAGCCCGGGCGCTGGCCGCGGTGCGTTCCCTGGACGGGGTCAGGGTTACGCGCGACCAGCTCGCCGGGCCGGGCCCGACTCCCAGCGGCAAGCCCACCACCACGCCCGGCGGCACGCCCCCGACCACCTCCAGCGGCACGCCCACCACCACCACCCCCACCACCACGCCCACCACCACACCCACCACCACGCCCACCACCACGCCCACCACCACACCCAGCACGTCGCCCACCACCACGCCGAGCACGTCGCCCACCTCGTCGCCGAGCACGTCGCCCACCACCACGCCGAGCACGTCCCCGACGTCGAGCTCGATCACCGTTCCGGTCCCGACCCAGCTGACCGTCCGGATCTCCGACACGGGCGCCACCCTGATCGGCCGGGTTCCCAGCGCCGCGGTGCGTGACCAGCTGCTCGCGGCCGCCCGTGCTGCGCTGCCGGGCGCGCGCGTCCTTGACCACCTGGTGGTGGACCCCACCGCGAGCACCGCCGGGCTGCAGGAACTGCCAGCCGTGCTGCGGGCGCTCGGCCCCGACTCCTCCGTGACCGTCCAGCTCACCGGGGGGACGCTGGTGCTGGCGGGTGGGGTCCCCACCCCGGCAGCGCGGACCGCGGCGATCGCCGCGGGGACGGCCGTCACCCATGACCCCGCCGCCGTCAGCGATCAGCTCACCGTCGACCCGCGGGCCGCCGTCCGCGCCGGGCTGCGCACCCTGCCGGCGGTCACGTTCGCCACCGCGTACAACACGCTGACCCCGCAGGACCAGCAGGCGGTGCGCACGCTCGCCCAACTGCTGAAGGCCAACCCCGGGGTGAAGGTCCGGGTGCTCGGGTTCACCGACGACGTCGGAGCGACGGACATGAACTACGGGCTCAGCTACGCCCGCGCCGAAACCGTGGTGAAGACCTTGGAGTATCTGGGGGTGAGCGGTTCCCGGCTGTCCTTCAGGGCTTACGGCGAGCAGCACCCCCGGCGGCCCAACACCTCGGCCGCGAACCGGGCCGCGAACCGGAGGGTGGAGTTCGCGGTGCTGCCGTGATCCAGGTCCCACCCGGGCCCGGTAGCGCCGGCACGGCGAAGGCCGGCGCTACCGCCGGCGGCCGGTGGCCTCTGCCGCCGCACCGGCGCGGCGGTCGCGCCGGTGCACGTACCACAGGCCGTAGCCCCCGAGCGCAAGTCCGGCCACCGCGGTCCACACCCACCACCCGCGACCCTGCTCCACCAGCCGGGAGCGCAGCGCCAGCGCCGCCACCAGCAGCACCGCCCAGATCACCATCCCGGTGACCACGACCGCCCGGTCGTTCGTCCGCAGCGGCGGCGGGTCGGGCCGTCGGTCGGAGGATCGCAGGTACAGGCGCACCGCTGGAGCCTACGGGCCGGGGCCTACCCCCCACCAGCGCGAGGCCGCCCCCGCGATGGCGGGGCACCCGCCGGAGCGGTACCCCGGCATGCTGAGATAGGCGGCATGACTGGACGGATCGCCGTGGTGACAGGTGCGAGCAGCGGCATCGGGGAGGCGACGGTACGCACCTTGGCCGCCGCCGGGTTCGCGACGGTCGCCGCCGCCCGCCGGGTCGAGCGCTGCGCAGCGCTTGCCGCCGAGGTGGGCGGGCGGGCGCTGCCACTCGACGTCACCGACCCCTCCTCCGTCGCCGGCTTCGCCGAGCAGGTCGGCGAGGTGGACGTCGTGGTGCACAGCGCGGGGGGCGCGCTCGGGCTCGACCGGGTCGAGGACGCGGACCTCGACCAGTGGCGGGAGATGTACGAGACCAACGTGATCGGCGTGGTGAGGCTCACCCAGGCGCTGCTGCCCGCGCTGCGCCGCAGCAGGGACGCCCATCTCGTGCTGCTCGGCTCCATCGCCGGGTTCGAGGTCTACCCCGGGGGCGCCGGCTACACCGCCGCCAAGCATGCGGTGAACGCGCTCGGCCGCACCCTCCGGCTGGAACTGCTCGGCGAGCCGGTGCGGATCACCGAGGTGGCCCCGGGGATGGTCGAGACCGAGTTCTCGCTGGTGCGTTTCGCCGGCGACGCCGAGCGCGCGGCCGGCGTCTACCGGGGGCTGACCCCGCTGTCCGCGCAGGACGTCGCCGAGGTGGTCAGCTTCTGCGTGACCCGCCCCGCGCACGTCAACATCGACCACGTCGTGGTGAAGCCGGTCGCGCAGGCGAGTGCGACGCTCGCCCACCGCACCGGCTGAACGGCTCACTCCCCGGCAGGGGCAGGGTTCCCGGGCACCGCGGGTTCGGTGGGCAGGGTGCGCATCCCGATCAGCGGCGAGAACAGCACGGGTGCTGCGGCGAGGATCTGTCCCCCGGCCGCTACCCACAGCGTGGGCACGATCCCGATCCACCCGCCGAGCCAGCCACCGAGCAGCCCCCCGATCGGCATCACCCCCCAGACCAGGAACCGGATCGAGGCGTTCATCCGGCCGAGCAGCTCCTCCGGGCACAGTCGTTGCCGGAAGCTGACCTGGGTCACGTTGTAGATCACGGCGGCCGCGGAGAAGGCCGTGCCGCCGAAGGCGACCACGACCAGCCGCGCCAGCTGCCCGTGCACCAGCGCGGCCGCCGGGACGGCCACGCTCGGGATCCCCCCGACCAGGATGCTCAGCGGGATGATCCTGCCCTGCCCCACCAGCGCCCCGAGCCGGCGCGCACTGAGCGCACCGAGCAGGCCCCCGAGCGAGGACAGCGCGAAGGTGAGCCCGACCGTACCGGCGGCGAAGCCCAGGGTGTGCAGCAGGTAGAGCACCAGCAGCGCGAACGCCATGCTGCTGAACAGGTTGGAGATCGCCGTGCACGCCGCGATCCGGGACAGCAGCGGGTGCCGGACGACGAACCCCAGCCCCTCGGCGACCTCGACCCGCAGCGGGCGGCGGGCGTCCTTGCGCGGCGCCGGTTCGGGCTGCCGGATCCGCGCGACGAACAGCGCGGACAGCAGGTAGCTCAGCGCATCGACGGCGATCAGCGCGGGCGCGGCCATCACCCGCAGCGCCAGCCCCCCGACCGCAGGCCCGGCCACCTGCGTCACCGACTCGCTGGCCTGCAGCTTGGCGTTGCCGTCCACGAGCTGCTCGCCGCGGACCAGGAACGGCAGGTAGCTCTGGTAGGCGACGTCGAAGAACACCGTGGCCGCCCCTCCCAGTACCGCGGCCACGTACAGCTGGGAGAGGCTGAGCACGCCGAGCCACCAGGCGAGCGGGATGCTCCCGAAGATGGCCACCCGCGCCAGGTCACCGGCGATCAGTACCCGGCGCTTCACCGAACGGTCCACCCATGCCCCCGCCGGTAACCCGATGACCAGGAAGGCCAGCGTCTCGGCGGCCGCCAGCAGGCCCATCTGCCGAGGGCCCGCGCCGAGCACGGTGACGGCCAGCACCGGCAGGGCCAGTTGGGTGAGCTGGCTCCCGGCCTGGCTGATGGACTCCCCGATCCACAGGCTGCGGAAGTCGGCGTGCCTCCAGAGGGAGTCCTGCTGCCGCATCATCGAGCGCTACTGCTCCGCGTCCGCGGTCACTTCCCGCACCCAGGCCAGATACTCCGGACTGCCGGCCACCACGGGGACCGCGACGACCTCGGGCAGCTGGTAGGGGTGGGCCTGACGCAGGTACGCCTCCAGAGCCGGGTAGCTGTGCGCCGTGGTCTTGATCGCCACCACCCACTCCTGCGCCGACTGCAGCTCGCCCTGCCACCAGTAGGTGCTGGTGACCGGCCCGCTGACCTGGGCACAGGCGCCCAGCCGGGCGGCGACGGAACCCAGCGCGAGGGCCTCGGCCTGCCCCCGCTCCGCCACCGCGGTGCTCACCTGCCAGAAGTGCGTGCCCTCCATCGGGAGCCCCTTCTCCACGTTGCCCGACCGACCCTGCCGCCTGCCGCCACGGCCGTCAGCCGGTGGCGAAGAACTCCTCGGCCAGCAGCGCACCCAGCATCGCCGGGTCGGCGAGCGCCTCGGCGACCGCGGCCCGCCGCCCCCATGCCCCGCCCGCCCAGGCCAGGCCGCGGGCCAGCCCGTCGACGGTGCACGCGTGCACCGTCGCCTCCGGGCCGGAACCCTCCACCCACCAGTCCACCTCGGCGCCGTCGACCACCAACCGGTCGTGCTCGCACCAGGTACGTGGGGCTGCGGGCAGCAGAGCGGCGACAGCGTCGGGCACACCGACCACCACCGCACCGCCCCGGCACCCGCCTGGTCACCGGGCAGTCTCGGTCACCCGCCCGGCTACCAGCTCCGCGGCCAGCGGCAGGTCGAGCAGCTCGGCCAGCGCGAGGGCCGCCTGCGGGGTCGGAGCGAGCAGTGCCCCGCCCAGGTCGGGCCGCTGCAGCAGGACCGGGGAGTCGACCACGACCGCGTCGGCGGCAGCCACCACCCGGGTGCCTGCCCCGTCCAGCACCCGCACCCGGGTGGGCGGATCGACGTCCGCCGTTCCGGCCAGCTCGGCCAGCCCTGACCACACCTGCAGGGCGGTGGCCGCGTCGATGCTGACGGTGGGGTCGGCGAGCCCGTCGAGCAGGGCCCGAACCGCCCCGTCGTCGAGGTCACCGGCCGTGCGCACCGCGCCGAGCGCGGCCCGCAGCCGCCCATCGGTGGCCGCCAGCAACGGCGGCGCCGGCGGCAGCAGCCGGGCCAGGCCCGACGTCGCCCCGGGGTCGGCCCAGGCCTCGCCACCGGCCAGGCGCCGACGCAGCCACCATGCCGAGTACGGCGCAACGTCCACCCCGTGCACCCCGCCCGGCCCCCGCACGAGGACCCGCACCGGCGCCACGACCGCCGCGCGCAGCACCGGGTCCGCGGCGACCAGGCTGAGTACGCGGGCCCAGGCTCCGTCGCGGACGGCGTCCAGGTCGCGCAGCACCACCAGCTCCGGGACCACCAGTTCGCCCACCGCGTGCTCCGGCGGCAACTGCCGCTCGACCGCTGCGCGCACCGTGCCGACCCACCCGTCCCAGCCGTCGAGGTCGGACAGCTCCTGCGCGTCGCTCCAGCCGGCGCCCCCGGCGGACTCCTCGGACGGTCCGCCCATGGACGGACCCCCGTCCGGGTCCAGCACCAGCTGCCGACCGCGCAGCACGGGCAGCCCGTCGAGCACCCCGGCCGCGCGCAGCACCGGCTCCCCCCAGCGCGCGAGGGCGCTGGGGCCCACCACGCCGATGACCTCGGGGTCGAACACCTCTGCGGCCGCCGACCCCGGCAGCGCGAGCCCGCCCGCGGCTACCGGTTCCCCGCCGTCGTCCTCCAACCACACGGTGGCCAGCCAGGGCAGTTCACCGGGGTGTAGCTCACCGGCGTGCACCGCCGCCTCGACCAGGGCGAGCACGGCACCTGCGAGCGTGTCCGTGCCTTCCGGCGGAGCGGAGTCCTGCGGCCCTTGATCCCCGGGGTAGTCATCCAGGTCGCCCCGGCCACGGTCGCCCGGCTCCGCGCCTTCCAGCGCCGAGCGGACCTCCGGCAGCTCCAGGGCCGAGCGCGGGCCGACGGCCAGCCCACCCAGCCGCTCCAGCAGCGGGTGCATCGCCGCCGGGTGCACCGCGCGCGCTCCGAGCACCCCGAGCGCCGCCCCGACCGCAGGGCCCCCGCCGGGCAGCACCACTCCGCGCGCCCCGCGGACCACCCGCCCGTCGGTCAGCGGCACCGGGATCGCAGCCAGCGCCTCGCGGGCCTGCGGGTCGACGGCCAGCCCGCCGAGCAGGGTGTAGAGCCGGTGCCAGTGCCCGGGGTCGGCGACCCCCGGCAGCGCCTCCACCGCATCGGCCAGCGGCACCCTCCGCACGCCCAACGCCGCCAGCGCCGCCCCCGCCTGCCGCGGGGCCAGCACCAGCCCCGGGACGGCGGCGGCCAGCGCGGCCACCACCTCCTCGTCGGCGCCGGCCGGAAGCTCCAGCGCAACGGCATCCCGGGGCCGCACGGGCGCTCCGTCGGGCAGGCCGGAACGCAGCACCGGACGGTCCGGCAGGGCCCGCAGCACCCGCTCCCGCAGCGCCGCGTCGAGGGCGCCGGCCGCCAGCCCTACCGGGATCAGCGTCCACACCCCTACCCCGGCACCGGCACGCTCGGTGAGCAGGTCGGCGTACGCCTGCGCGGCGTGCGCGACCATCGCGTCGGCCGCCGGGCCGGGCGCGACGTGGCGGCGCGCCGGGTCCAGCGGCACCGAGGCGACCAGCAGCGCCGGCCAGTCCAGCGGCTCCTCGCTCGGCGTCGGCGCGTGCAGCACGGCCGGCACCGGTGTCGCCGCCGAGCGTGGCAGCGCCCAGGCCAGGGACCACGCCGTGCGGGCGCGCTCCTCGGTGGGCCGGTCGGCCAGCAGGGCCGGGTCGTGCCGCCCCGAGCGGCGCAGCACGTGCCAGCGCTCCTGCACCCCGGTCACCGTCCGGACCGGCGCGCCGGGGACGGCCACGCTCACCTCGTCCAGTCCCGGCAGCGCGAGCAGCAGCGGATCACCGACCTCGTCGAGCAGCCGGAGGACCAGGTCCTCGGCTGCCGAGTCGCGCAGCGGGAGCAGCACCGCGGTGTCGTATCCCGCGGGGGCCATGCCCTCCGCCGGGAACGGCAACCGCAGCACCGGCACGTGCCCATCCCGGCGGGCGAGCTCCTCGACCAGCCCGGGCGCCCGCCCGGCGAGCTCCTCGACCAGGTCGCGGGTGTCGGCGGCGGAGAACCGGACACCGCCGTGCCTGGAGACCACGGCGGGCTCGTCGGTGACGGCGAGGACCGCCGAGAAGCCCACCCCGAACCGGCCCACCGCCTGTTGCGGGCCGGCCTCCGGGGCCTCCCGCTTGGCCGAGGCCCGCAGCGTGGCCAGCGCCTGCACCCCGTCGGCGTCGAGCGCCGCCCCGGTGTTGGCTGCCACCAGCACCGCCCGGCCGTCGAGCTCCTGCAGTTGCAGCAGCAGCCGCCCGGGCACGCCGGCCCGCCGCGCCGCGTCGGCCGCGTTCTGCGCCACCTCGACGACCAGCCGGTCGCGGTAGGCGCCGAGGGCAAGATCCTCCTCGGCGTTCGCGTCCTCGCGGAACCGCACCGGCGAGGCGGCCCAGCCCGCGAGCACCCGCTCGCGCACCGCCGATGTGCCGAACGGGTCGGGGTTCACCGCGCGGGCTCTGCCTCGGCCCCGCCCGCCTCCCGCTCCGGCTCGCCCGCCTCCCGCTCCGGCTCGCCGGCTTCCGGCCCGCCGTCGTCGGTGGCCTGCGCTGCGGCGGTCTCGACTGCGGCGGTCGCGCGCGGGATCACCACTGCCTCCGCCCCGAGCTCGTCGAGGATCGGCTCGGGCAGCGGGTACGGGTCCACCTTCTCCACGTCCGTCTCGCTGTGCGCCCCGCACCCGTGATCGACGCTGACGACCTGGCCGTCAGAGCCGGACCACTCGTTGGCGCAGACGCCGAACTCCCGCCGCCACGCCCCCGCCAGCGGGACGAAGTAGCCGCAACTCGCGCACGCCGCGGCCGCGTGCACCGCCTCGTCGGCGGTGGGCCCCCGCGATCCTGCATACCAGCGGGTGGCCGCGGCATCCCGGCCGGTCCGGCTGAGCACCCGGACGCGGCCCAGGCCCAGCTCCCACAGGGCGAGCCGATCGGCCTCGTCCTCGTCCGTCTGCTCGAAGCCGGGTTCGAGGAAGGGGTCGTCCACCCGGTAGGGGAGCACGTCGCTCGCACCGAGGTCACCCGGGGCGAGCCGCTCCGACCAGGGAACCCACGCCGGGGGGAGCACCGACTCGGCGCCGGGCAGCAGCACGCTCTCGCACACCGTGGCGGTCCGCGCCCGGGGCGTGCGCGCCACCGTCACCGCCCAGCGCCAGCCGCGGTACCCGCGGGCGGTGCAGGCGAAGTAGTGCGTGGCGAGCCGTTCGCCCTCGGCGGAAACGCCCAGATGGGCCCCGATGGTCGCGGGGCCGGTCACGGCCCGCAGCCCGGTCAGGGCCACCCCGACCGCCGCCGCGCACACCGCGTCGGGCGCGACCCCCGGCTCCGGCCCGGCGCCGGGCCGGGCCACGGCGCCCGCCTCCGGTTCGTGGCCGTCGGACATCGAGGTCACCTGGTCCTGAGCGCTGGTCGTCGGCACGCGCCGATTCTCCCCCATCCACGAACGTTCCCGCTCCACCGTCGCCCGGATGCCCGGGCCGGATCACGGCTTCCCCCCGAACGGAGCGAACCTCGCTCCTCCTTGACAGGATGGCCAGGTGCACGAAGAGCTCCCCCCACCCACCGACCCGGCAGCGCCGCGGCCGGTCCGGGAGCGCACCACCCCCCACCCGCCGGCCCCGCACGCCACCACGACGGCGGGCGGGCGGGCGGCACCGGGCCGCGATCTGCCCCCCACCACGCTGCCCGTCCCCACCCGGGCCGCAGAGCTGCGCGCGGCCGCCGCCGCCGCGGCACGGCTGGCCGCCACGGGTGGAGGCCGGGCGGCCCGATTGGCCGCCGCGGGCGGCGGCAGGGCGGCCCGGACGTCGTGGCGGTTCGCCGGCCGGGCGGGCCACCACGGCGCCCGCGGCGCCCGCGGCGCCGTGCGCGGGGTGCGTACCGCCACCCACGCGCGGGGGGCGGGGGAGTCGGGTCTCGCCCGCGTGATCGAGCTGCACCTGGTCACCACCCTCGCCGACACGCTCATCGTCACCGCGCTGGCCAGCACGATCTTCTTCGCCGTGCCGACGCACCAGGCCCGCGGCCGGGTGGCCACCTCGCTGCTGATCACGATGGTTCCGTTCGTGCTGCTCGCGCCGGTGATCGGCCCGGTGCTCGACCGGGTGCGCGGTGGCCGGCGCTACGCCATCGCCACCACGACGGTGGTGCGGGCCTTCCTCGCCTGGGTGATGGCCGGTGCCGTCGGCGGGGCCGGGGACTCGCAAGCGGCCTTCAGCCTCTACCCGGCGGCGTTCGGCTTCCTCGTCTCGCAGAAGGCCTACATCGTGACCCGGGCGGCGGCCGTCCCACGGGTGCTGCCCCGCACGGTGGGCCTGGTGGCGGCCAACTCGCGCATCTCCATAGCCGGGGTGGCCGCGATGGCCATCGGCGCCCCGCTCGGGGCCGGTATCACCGCCACGGCCGGCCCGTCGTGGACGATGCGGCTGGCGTTCGTGGTGTTCGCCGCGGCCACCGTGCTGGCGCTCGCGCTCTCCCCACAGGTGGACTCCTCCGCCGGCGAAGTCGCGGCCCGGATCTCCTCCGACCTCGAAGGGGAGCAGCACGAGCGTCCGGCGCGCACCGATTCCGCCCGGGCCGATCAAACCCGGGCCGATCAAACCCGGGCCGATCAAACCCGGGCCGATCAATCCCGGGCCGATCCAGCCCGGGCCCCGCGCCGCCGATCCTGGAACACCGGTCCGCAGGTGGTGCTCGGGCTGCGGGCCAACACCGCCGTCCGCGCCTACACCGGGTTCCTCACCCTCTTCCTGGCGTTCAGGCTGCGGGACCAGCCACTGGGAGGCCTGCACGACACCACGGCGGTGGCCCTGGTGGTGGCGCTCGCCGCCGTCGGCGGCGGGGTCGGCACGGTCCTCGCCGGCTCACTGCGCCGGATCCGCCCCGAGGGCATGGTGGTGGCCGCGCTCGTGCTCACCGCGGTCGTCGCCGCCTGGGCCGCGCTGGCATACGGGCTGTGGCCGGTGCTCGCCATCGCCCTGGTGTCAGGGCTGGGCCAGGGCCTTGCCAAGCTCTGCCTCGACGCGCTGATCCAGCGCGACGTCCCCGAACAGGTGCGCACCTCGGCGTTCGCGCGCTCCGAGACGGTGCTGCAACTCGCCTGGGTGGGCGGTGGCGCGGTCGGCCTCGCGTTGCCGCTGTCCGGGGCGTGGGGGCTGGGGATCGCCGCGTCCGCGTTGACCGTGGCGGCCGGGTTCGTCACCTCGACACTGTTCGTCGCCGCCAGGCACCGCGGCGCCAGACCGGGCGGCGGCACACCGGGCGGCGGCGGGCAGAGTGGCAGCAGGCAGAGTGGCAGCAGGCAAGGTGGCGGCGGACAGGGCGCGGCGTTCGGCGGGGGTGGCAGGACCCGCCGGCCCGGCGACGACCGCTGAGCCGGCGGGTGCCGGAGTTCAGAGTTCCAGGTCGTCGGCAACCGCGCGCAGCACGGTGGCCACCTTCTTCGCGGTGGCCTTGTCCGGGTAGCGGCCGCGGCGCAGCGTGTTGGAGACCCCGTCGAGGAGCTTGATCACGTCCTCGATGATGACGGTCATGTCCTCCGCCGGCTTGCGGGTCCCCTTCACCACTGACGGCAGCGGGTCCAGGACGCGCACCGACAGTGCCTGGAGGCCGCGTTTGCCCTCGGCGACGCCGAACTCGACCCGGGCTCCGGGCTTGAGCGCGGGCGCACCGGCGGGCAGCGCCGAGGCGTGCACGAACACCTCACCGCCCTCGTCGTTCGCGAGGAAGCCGAAGCCCTTGTCGGCGTCGAACCACTTCACCTTGCCAGTCGGCACGTCGCTACCTCTGGATCGTCCGTCACATCGGCCGGGCACCGTGGCGGCCGGCCGATACCGAAGCCACGAATGACCGTGGACAGGACAGGTTAACGGCAACAGCGTCCGCCCTTCATGGGCCTAACGCACCTGTTTCTCCACCCCTGCCGCGACGAAGTCCCGCAGCCAGGCGGGGAAGGCGGTGAGGTCGGCCAGCACCACCTCGGGGCCGCACTGACGCAGGTCCTCGACACCGTGCGGGCCGGTGGCGACCGCGACGGCGGCCGCGCCCGCGACCCGGGCCGCCTCGATGTCGCCGGGGTGGTCCCCGACATAGACGTGCGCACCCTCGGCCCGCAGCCGGACGCCCTTGGCGGCGGCGAACAGGCCGCCCACGACGAGGTCCGGGGTCCGTTCGGGGGCGCCGGCCGCGGCGTCGAGCCCCACCCGGGCCAGCACGTCGCGAACCGCGGCCTCGACCTTCGTCGAGACCACCAGCACCCGCCCGCCGCAGGCGTGCACGGCCTCGATCGCCGCGGCCGCGCCGGGCAGCAGCGTCACCGGCGCGAGCCCCAGGGTGGGGTAGAGCTGCCGGTAGCGGGCGGTCACCGCGCGCGCGTCCACCTCGGGGGCGAGGCCGGCCAGCGCCTGCTCCAGTGGGACCCCGATGGTCGGCCACACCTGGTCGGGGGTGACCTCGACCCCCACCTCGGCCAGCGCGGCCTGCAGCGTGGCGGCGATCCCGGCAGCGGAGTCCACCAGGGTCATGTCGAGGTCGAACCCGACGACGGGTTGGGAGACCGGCACGGCGCCGAGCGTACGCGGCGCCCCACCCGGCACGGCGCCGCGCCGACCGGCCGCCGTCAGAGCGTGGCGAGCACCCCCGGGTCGGCGAGGTCACGCACCGCCGCGCGGGCCGCCGTGGCGTCGGCGGCCGCCCGGGCCAGGGCGGCCATCTGCCGGCAGGTCTCCAGCGAGTGCGCGGCCAGCGCGAGCCGAACCTCGGGCATCACCCCGGTGGCCATCGACAGACTGGTCACCCCCAGCCCGACCAGGACGAGCCGCGAGCAGCGGGTCACCGGCGGCCTCACCGCACACCCCGACCGGCTTGCCCAGGGCCGCACCGGCCTCCCCGACCGCGGCGATCAGGTCGAGCAGTGCCGGTTGCCAGGGGTCGAGCAGGTCGCTCAGCTCCCCCTGCAACCGGTCGGCGGCGAAGGTGTACTGGGCCAGGTCGTTGGTGCCGAGGCTGACGAAGTCGACCTCGGACAGCACCGCCCGGGCACGCAGCGCGGCCGAGGGCACCTCGACCATCACCCCGGCGACCGGCAGCCCGTGCGCGCACCACCGCCTCCCGGAAGGCGGCCGCCTCGGCAGGCACGGCGATCATCGGTGCCATCACCCGCACGTCGGCACCGGTCGCCTCCGCCGCCCGGGCCAGCGCGGTGAGCTGCCCCTCGAGCAGCTCGGGGTGGCTGCGGACCACCCGATAGCCGCGCACCCCGAGCGCGGGGTTGTCCTCGTGCCCGTGGTCGACGAAGGCGAGCGGCTTGTCGGCCCCGGCATCCAGCGTGCGCACGACGACCCGGCGACGCCCGAACGCCGCGAGCACGGTCGAGTACACCTCGGCCTGCTCCTCGATGGTGGGCGCGTCGCGGCGGTCGAGGAACAGCGCCTCGGTGCGGAACAGGCCGACGCCCTCGTTGTCCGCCTCGGCGGCACGCAGCGCCTCGTCCACGCCGCCGATGTTGGCCAGCAGCGCGACCTTGTGCCCGTCGGCGGTGTGCCCCGGCCCGTGCGCGGAGGCGGCGAGCAGTCGGCGGGCGGTGGCGCCGGGCCTCCGCCTGGGCGCGCACGGTCTCGTCCGGATCGACGACCACGTGGCCGGCGCGAGCCGTCGATGACCACCGCGGTGCCGTCGGCCAGCTCCAGCGCCCCCGCACAGCGCACCACCGCGGGCACGCCGAGGCCCTTCGCCAGGATGGCGGTGTGGCTGGTCGGGCCGCCGAGTTCGGTGACCAGTGCCAGCACCTCGGCCGGGTCGAGGGTGGCGGTGTCGGCGGGCGACAGGTCGCGGCCGACGAGGACGAACGGATGCCCCGGGTGCGGCACTCCCGGCATCGGTTCGCCGAGCAGCAGGGCGAGCGCCCGGTCGCGCACGTCGCGCAGGTCGGCGACCCGTTCGGCAAGGTACCCCCCGGCCGCGGCGAGGGCGTCGCAGAAGCCCTCGACCGCGGCGTCCAGCGCGTGCGCCGTCGGCCTGCCCGCCTCCAGCAGCGCCTTCACCGCCGCCGCCAGCCCGGGGTCACGGGCCATCAGGGCGGTCGCGTGCAGGACGTCGGCGGCGGCACCGCTGGCGGCGCTCGCGCGCGCGTCGAGCAGGTCGGCGACATCGGCGAGCGCCGACAGCACCCGGGCCAGCTCGGCGGCCGGGTCGCTCCCGGGTGCTTCGTCGGCGGGCGGACGGGGCGGTAGGCCGAGCCGGGCGACCACCCCGGCGACGGTGCCCGGGCTGACCCCGAGGCCCTGCAGCACGGTGGCCATCGCGATCAGCCTGCCGCGTCGAGGTTGCTCGCGAGCAGCGTCTCGAGCTCGTCGAGGGCGGCGTCCGCACCGTCCCCGTCGGCGGCGATCACCACCGTGTCGCCGTGGGCCACCCCGAGGGTGAGGACGAGCAGGATGCTGCGGGCGTCCACCGGGTCACCCCCCGGCCTGGCGATCGTGACCGGCACCGGCTGCCGGGCCGCGGCCTGGGTGAACAGGGCGGCGGGACGCGCATGCAGGCCCACTGTGGACCCGACGACGACGTGTCTGCTGGCCATGGTGGCGCTCCTTCTGGAGGTCTGTCGGCGGCGCACAGGGCGCGGAGGGGTGGGGGCGAAGCGGGTGGGGGCGAAGCGGGTGGGGCGAAGCGGGTGGGGCGAAGCGGGTGGGGCGAAGCGGGTGGGGGCGGAGGGGTGGGGGCGAAGCGGGGGCCGGCCGGCCCGCAGCAGGGTGCGGACCGGCCGGCGTCCGGGGGTCAGGCCGCCTGCACCGCCTGCGCCGCACCGGTCTCGACCTGTGCGCGGGCGATGTGCGCCTCGCGCAGTCCCTTGAGGAAGATGACCGCGACGGCGGAGACCACCACGCCGACGGCGATGGCCAGCAGGTACAGGAACGGGCGTGCCGATCAGCGGGGTCGACCCAGATCCCGCCGTGCGGGGCGCGCAGGGTGTTGTCGAAGGCCATCGACAGGCCGCCGGTGACGGCGCTGCCGAGCATGATCGACGGGATGACCCGGAGCGGGTCGGCCGCCGCGAACGGGATGGCGCCCTCGGTGATGAACGACGCGCCGAGCAGCCAGGCAGCGGCGCCGTTCTCGCGCTCGGCCTCGGTGAACAGCTTGGGGCGCAGCGCGGTGGCCAGCGCCATGGCCAGCGGCGGAGTCATGCCGGCGGCCATGACCGCGGCCATGATCTTCAGCTGCGGGGCGTCGGTGGCTGCGAGCGAGGCGGCAAGGCCGGCGGTGGCGAAGGTGTACGCGACCTTGTTGACCGGACCGCCCATGTCGAAGCGCCATCATCAGGCCGAGGATCACGCCGAGCACGATGAGCGTTGGCGCCGCGACAGCCCGTTCAGCCAGCTCGTCAGCCCGTCGGAGGCGGCCTTCGAGCGGGCGGCCCGAGGACGATGATCATCACGGCGCCGGTGACGAAGGTCGCCAGCAGCGGGATGACCACCACCGGCATCACGCCGCGCACGCCCTTGGGCACCTTCCGCCGCGTCAGCCACAGCGCGGGGAAGCCACCGAGGAAGCCGGCGACGAGGCCGCCGAGGAACCCGGCGCCGACGAGGCGGCGGAGATGAGCCGCCGACGAAGCCGGGGACGATGCCGGGCCGGTCGGCGATGGCGAAGGCGATGAAGCCGGCCAGCATCGGCACCAGCAAGCAGAAGGACGACCGCGCCGATCTGGAACAGCAGTGCCGCCCAGCTGCATCCGCCGAGGTCGAGCAGCTCGAAGTGCGTGCGTGATGCGTGGCCAACGGTGACCTTGGTGACGCCGAACGACGCCCTGCCTTGCCGGCGACGACTCTGCCGCCGAGCATGAAGCCGAGCGCGATCAGGATGCCGCCCGCCGGCGACGAACGGGATCATGTAGCTCACGCCGGTCATCAGCCACTGCCGCACCCGGGTGCCGACCCCGGCGTCCGCGGTCACCTTCGGGCGAGCCCGGCCCGCCCCCGCCGAGCGGGTTCACCGCGGCCACCGCCGCCGCCGGCGGCGTCGAGCGCGGCCGCGCTCGGCCTCGGCGATCAGCGCCGGGGCGTCGTGATCGCGCTGCTTGACGCCGACGTCGATGAGCGGCTTGCCGGCGAACCGGTCCCGGTCCCGGACCTCGACGTCGCGCGCGAAGATCACGGCGTCGGCCGCGGCGATGACCTCGGGCGGCGAGCGGCGTCGCGCCGGCCGCGCCCTGGGTCTCGACCTCGATCTCGTGGCCGGCGGCCCTGGCGGCCTGCTCCAGGGCCTCGGCGGCCATGTAGGTGTGGGCGATGCCCGTCGGGCATGACGTGACAGCGACGAACTTCATCGGCGTCACCACCTCTCGGTTGACGATGTCGGCGACGTCGCGGCGTCGGCGGCCTCGAGCAGGGACGTGCGGAACGACTGGTGGACGAGCCGGCGGGCGAGCGCCGCCAGGATCGTCAGGTGGTCGCAGCCGCCGCCGTCCGGGGCGGCGATCAGGAAGACCAGGTTGGCCGGGCCGTCCGTCGGCGCCGAAGTCGACGCCGGCCGGGTACCCGGGCGAAGCCGAGCGTCGGCACGGTGACGTGGGCCGAGCGGGCGTGCGGGATGCCGATGCCGCCGGGCATGCCGGTGGCCATCTGCTCCTCGCGGGCGCGCGACGTCGGCGAGGAACCCTTCGAGGTCGGTGACCCGGCCGGCGGCCGGCAGCCGCTCGGCGAGGGCCCGGGTGGTCGATCTGGCGGTCGGTGGCCGGCAGGTCGAGGACGACGAGCTCGTCGGTGATGAGGGCGGTCATGCGGCTGTCCCTTCCAGGTGTCGGTGCGGATCGAGATCGGGCGTGCACGCGTCACCGCGACGCGCGGTCGAGCGTCTTGGGGCCCGGGCATCCGGCTGCCCGGCAGGCAGGCGGCGGCGGCACCCCAGGCGAGCGCGCGGGCGAGCGGCCTGCGGCCCGCCGCCGCGGTGGCGAGAGGTAGCCGGCGAGCATCGCGTCGCCGGCGCCGACGGTGCTGCGCGGAGCGTCCGACCGCGCGCCTCGCCTGCACGGCACCGCCGGCGTCGACGAGCAGGGCGCCGTCGACCCCGAGGCTGGCCAGCACGGTCGCCGGCGCCGCGGCGCGCGCAGCTTGCTCGGCGGCGTCGACCACGTCGCCGAGGGTGACGAGCTCGGGCCGGTCGCCTCGGCGAGCTCCTCGCGATTGGGCTTGACCAGGTCGGGGCCGGCGGCGACGGCGGCCGCAGCGCCGGCCCGGCTGGTGTCGACGGCGACCCGCGACCCGCGGTCGCGGACCGCGGCGACCAGCGCGCGTAGAAGTCCTCCGCCGACGCCGCGCGGGAGGCTGCCGCAGCCGACGACCCACCCGTCCGGGGCCGCCAGTTCGAGCGTTGCGGCGACCAGTGCGGCCGACCTCGGCCGCGGACAGCACGGGCCGGGCTCGTTGAGCTTGGTGGTGGTGCCGTCCGGCTCCACCACGGTGACGTTGGCGCGGACGACGCCCGCGATCGGGCACCACCGACGACCGCGACGCCCTGCGGCTGCAGCAGCGAGGTGAGCTGCAGGCCCTCGGCGCCGCCGCTGGGCAGGACGGCCGTCGTCGGAACGCCGTTGACGGCCAGCGCGCGGGAGACGTTGACGCCCTTGCCGCCGGCATCGACCCGGCCACCGAGTGCGCGGATGACGCCACCGCGGACGAGCTGCGTCGACCTCGACCGTGCGGTCGAGGCTGGGGTTCGGGGTCAGCGTGACGATCATGCGCGCACCACCCTCGGTCCGGCGGCCTCGATCCTCGGCCGCGGTCTCGGTGTCGAGCCCGGAGTCGGTGACGACGACGTCCACGTCGGCGAGGTCGCCGAAGCGGGCGAAGGCGTCGTTGCCGACCTTGGTGTGGTCGGCGAGCACGACGGTGCGGCGGGCGGCGCGCGATCATCGCTCGCTTGACCGCGGCCTCACCCCGGTCGGGGGTGGTCAGCCCGTGCTCGGCGGACAGCCCGTTCGTGCCGAGGAAGGCGACGTCGACGAACAGGTCGCGCCAGTGCCCGCACCGCCCAGTCGTCGACGCGGCGAGGGTGCGCCCGCGCACCCGTCCGCCGACGAAGTGCAGCGTGATCGCCGGGCGGGTCGGCGAGCAGGGTCGCGATCGGCAGCGCGTTGGTGACCACGGTGAGCTCGCGATCGGTGGGCAGCATCTCGGCCAGCCGGATGGTGGTGGTGCCCGCGTCGAGCAGGATGGCGCCGTCCTCGGGCAGCTCGTCGAGCGCGGCCTTGGCGATGCGTTCCTTCTCGGCCACGAGCAGGCCCTCGCGGGCGGCGACCGCGGGCTCGAACCCGAGTGCGCTCGATGGGGATCGCCCCGCCGTGGATGCGGCGGACGAGACGGCGGCGTTCCAGCGCGGTGAGGTCGCGGCGGATGGTCTCGGGGGTGACGTCGAATTCGTCGGCCAGACCGGTGACATCGACCCGGCCGAGGGCCCTGGCCCGCTCGAGGATGGCCTGCTGCCGCTCCTGTGCGTACATGACGTCATCGTCCTGTCGTCCGTCCGAGTCTGTGCACCCGGATACTTTGTTTCCCCTTTGTTTACGCCCGATTAGTGCAGTGAGTCAAGACCTATCGGGCATGAAATGCAGAAACAAAGGTGAGTCGGACACAAACAGGCACGACATCAGTGTTTTCGCTACCCTCCGTGCCCCCTCCCCGGCGTGATCATGCACGCCCGCGCCACTGGGGGCCTTCAGCACCCTCGGTCAAGCGCCGAGAGTGGCGCCGGCGTGCATGATCACCGCGGGGTGGGGGGCACCGCGGGGTGGGTGGGTGGGTGGGGGTGGTCAGGCGTGGCGGATGGCGGCGACGTCCTCAAGGTGGAGGAGCTGCACGGCCTGCTCCCGCATCTCGATCTTGCGCACCTTGCCGGTGACGGTCATCGGGAAGCCCTCGACCACGTGGACGTAGCGGGGGATCTTGAAGTGCGCGAGCTCCCCCGCGCAGAAGTCGCGCACCGCCTCGGCGGTGAGCGGCTCGTGGCCCGGCTTCAGCACCACCCAGGCCATCAGCTCCTCGCCGTAGGTCGGGTCGGGCACCCCGATCACCTGGACGTCGGCGACAGCCGGATGGGTGTAGAGGAACTCCTCGATCTCCCGCGGGTACACGTTCTCACCCCCGCGGATCACCATGTCCTTGATCCGCCCCGAGATGTTCACGTACCCCTGCGCGTCCATGACCGCCAGGTCGCCGGTGTGCATCCAGCCGGCGGTGTCGATCGCCTCGGCCGTCCTGTCCGGCTGCTCCCAGTACCCGAGCATCACCGAGTACCCCCGCGTGCACAGCTCGCCGGGGGTCCCCCGCGGCACCTCCAGGCCGGTCACCGGGTCGACGATCTTCACCTCCACGTGCGGCATCACCGTGCCGACGGTGGACGTGCGGCGCTCGAGGTCGTCGTCGCGGCGGGTCATGGTCGACACCGGCGAGGTCTCGGTCATCCCGTAGGCGATCGCCACCTCCGACATGTGCATCTCGGCGACCACCCGCTTCATCACCTCGACCGGGCAGGGCGAGCCGGCCATGATCCCGGTGCGCAGGTGGGACAGGTCGAAGTCGGCCGAACTCGGGGTGGCCGAGCTCGGCGATGAACATCGTCGGCACCCCGTACAGCGCCGTGCAGCGCTCGTCCTGCACCGCCTGCAGCGTGGTCACCGGGTCGAACGCGGGCGCCGGGAACACCACCGCGGCGCCGTGGCTGAACGCGCCGAGCACCCCCATCACCATGCCGAAGCAGTGGTACATCGGCACCGGGATGCACAGCCGGTCCTCGTGGCCGACATCGATCACCTCGGTGACGAAGTACCCGTTGTTGAGGATGTTGTGGTGCGACAGCGTCGCGCCCTTGGGGAAGCCGGTCGTCCCCGAGGTGTACTGGATGTTGATCGGGTCGTCGAAGGACAGCGTCACCAACTGCTCGTCGAGCCGGACGTGGTCGGCCGCGCCCCCCGCGACGAGCAGCGCGTCCCACTCGGCCGCGCCGATGAACACCACCTCGGCCAGCTCGGGACAGTCTGGGCGGACCTGCTCGATCATCGCCCGGTAGTCGCTGGAGCGGTGCTCGGTGGCGCTGACCAGCATCCGCATCCCCGACTGGTTGACCACGTAGCGCAGCTCGTGGCTGCGGTAGGCCGGGTTGACGTTCACCAGGATCGCGCCGATCTTCGCCGTCGCGAACTGCACCATCACCCACTCCGCGCAGTTCGGCGCCCAGATGCCGACCCGGTCACCCTTGCCGATCCCGCGTTCCATCAGCCCGAGGGCGAGCTTGTCCACCTCGACGTCGAGCTCGGAGTAGGTCCAGCGACGCCGGGTCGCCACCTCGACCAGGGCCTCGCGGTCGCCGTGCAGGGCGACGGTGCGCTCGAAGTTCGCGCCGATCGTCTCCCCGAGCAGCGGGACCTCGGCCGTGGCCGAGGAGTACGAGGGTGACAGCTTGCTCGACATCCGGACCTCCGGCAGCGTGACGACAATGTCCGCTCCCATGGTGGTGGACGGGACCCGCACGGAACAGCCCCGCCCCGGGTCACAGCTGCGGCAGCAGCGACGCCACCTCCTCCAGCACGGACTCGGGGGCGTCGTACACCGGCGCGCCGGGCAGCGGCCAGTGCACCACGACATCGGTGAAGCCGAGCCCGGCCGCCCGGCCCACCGCGTCGCGGAAGGTCTCGACCCCGGCCAGCGCGAAGGTGGGCGCGGCGTCGACGGACAGCATCCGGTCCATCCCCGCGGGGTCGCGCCCGGATGCTGCGGCGACCTCGCCGAAGCGCTCCACCAGCCCTGCCACCCCGGACCACCACGCCTCGTCGCTCCCGGCCTCCCCGCGCCGGTGCACCCCGGTGGTGGCCCAGCCGGCGCCCCGCGTGGCCGCCAGCCGCATCGTCCGCGGCCCGTTCGCGGCGACCACGAAGGGCAGCCGAGGCCGCTGCACGCACGCCAGGGTGGTGGCCGCCCCGACGGCGGAGTAGAAGCGGCCGCTGCGTGTGGTCTCCGCCGTGGTGAGCACCTCGTCGAGCAGCTCGACGAACTCCTCCAGCCGGCCCGCGCGGTCGGCCGCGGACAACACCGGCCCGCCGAGCACGCGGGCGTCGGCGCCGGTGCCGCCGGCGCCGATCCCGAGCACCGCGCGACCCCCGCTGATGTCGTCCAGCGCCGCCAGCTCGCGGGCGAACGGCACCGGGTGCCGGTAGTTCGGCGAGGCCACCCAGGTGCCCAGCCGGATCCGCTCGGTCACCCCGGCGGCCGCGACCAGGGTGGGGATGGTCGCCCCCCACGGGGTGCCGGCGAGGGGGTCCCAGGTGAGGTGGTCGTAGGTCCAGGCGTGGTGGAAGCCGAGCTGCTCCGCCCGCCGCCACTGCTCCTGCTGCTGCTCCCAGCGCCGCTGGGGCAGGATGACGATGCCGACACGCATGCCTGCACGCTAGCCGTGCTGTCCCCGCGCGCCGCCGGAACAGCGCCCTGCCGGGTCAGCCTGCCGGCCTGCCGGGTCAGCCTGCCGGCCTGCCGGGTCAGCCTGCCGGCCTGCCGGGTCAGCCTGCCGGGGGGCGCGGAGTGCGGCGGGGCAGCACGATCGCCAGGTACAGCCCGGCGACGACGGGGGCGATCAGCACCAGGCCCAGGAGCAGGAGGAAGACCAGGCTCAGGCCCACGGCGGGACCTCCTTCGGACGTCAGGGGGTGGGTACCGGGCTGGGGACCGGGGTGGGGAGCGGGGTGGGGAGCGGGGCCTGCAGCGGGCTCGGCGCCACCTCGGCCGGCACCGAGACGACGCCGGAGGACGACGAGCCGACCCAGAGGGCGGGCGCGCTCAGGAGGACGCCGAGCAGCGCGATCACCACCGCCACCGCCTGCAACCCCGCCAGCACGGTGGCGATGACCTTGTCGCGGACCGCCCAGCGGGCCGACATCCACACCAGCACCAGCCCGAGCAGCGGGCCGATGACGGGCAGCACGAACGCCCCGACGGTGAGCGCCAGCACGGCACCCACCTCGACCGGCGTCCAGCAGCCGGCGGGCCCGGGCTGCCCGGGCGGGTGAGCGGGCAGGGCGGGCAGCCCCGGCGGATACCCCGACGTGCCGGGCGGGACGGGGGCCCCCCGCCCGGCTTCCCGCCCGCCTGGCGGTGCAGCGTCCTGCTCGGCGGCGACGATGTCCTCGGGCGTGCCGAGCCGGTCGAGGACCCCGCGCACGGCGGGCTCGTCCCCCGGGCCCGCGGACAGCGCCTCCTGCAGGTGCCCGCGGATCTCGACCACCAACTCCTCCCGACGCCCCGCGGGGAGCACTCCCGCGGCGGCCTCGAGCCGCCCCAGGTACTCCGCCACCGCGGGATGGTCAGACCCCAGCGCCATCACTACCCCTCTTCCGGTCGGGATGGCCACGCGCTCCGGTCGTGGCTCGCCAGCCCCAGCACGCGGTCGACGCTGTCGCGGAACCGTTCCCAGTCGACGACGAAGTGCAGCAGGGCGGACCGGCCGGCGGCGGTGAGGGCGTAGTAGCGCCGCGGAGGGCCGGCGTCCGATTCCTGCCAGCTGGTGGTGACCAGCCCGTCCCTGCGCAGCCGTGACAGCAGGGGGTAGATCGTGCCCTCGCTGGTGAGCAGGCCGTCGGCCTCGCCGAGCTCGCGGACCAGGTCGAACCCGTAGCGTGCCCGCCCCCGCAGCAGGGCCAGCACGCAGTACTCCACCGCCCCGCGGCGCAGCTGGGGCAGCACCTGTCGTGCTCCGCCCGGTTCCATGCAGAACAAGGTACTGACCTCGCCATCGCCGGGCAAGAGGCGCGGTTCGGCCCGCAGCGCACCACCACCCGGCCCCGATCGGACGCGACCGGGCGCCGCCGAGGTACCGCTCCGGTACCGCTCAGGCGCCGGCGGCGGGCAGTTCCGCCGGCTGGTAGGCGCAGGCGGGGTCCTCCCCCAGCGGGTCCCCGGTCGCCGCGAAGGCGCGCGCCCGCGACCCGCCGCACAGGTCACGGTAGGCGCACCGGCCGCACCGGCCGCCGAAGCGGGCACCGCGCACCGACACCAGTACCGGGTGGTCGCGATAGATGTCGGCCAGCCGCTGCTCCCGCACGCTGCCCAGCTCCAGCGGGAGGAACCCGGCCGGGTAGACCTGCCCGTCGTGGGAGACGAACAGGATCCCCTTGCCGTCCCGGGTGGCTGCGGTGTGGGCGCTGGGGCGCATCGTCGGCGGGCCGAGCCGCTGCACCAGCCGTGCCGCCAGCCGCGCGTACAGGGCGCTGTCCGGCGGGGGGCCGCCGGCGCGTCGCTCGGTCACCACCCGGCGGAAGAACGGCGCCTCGACGGTGCGCACGACGTACCCGTAGTGCGAGGAGTCCCACAGCAGGTGGCAGACGTCCTCGTGCTCGGCCGCGGTGAGCGCCCCGGCGTCCACCCCGCGCCCGACCTGGACGAGGAAGAACACCTCCCAGATGTCCACCTGCAGCTCGGCCATCAGCGCCGCGATGTCGGCCAGCTCCTCGACGTTCACCCGCATCACGGTGGTGTTGACCTGCACCGTGAGCCCGGCTGCGACCAGGGCCCGGATCGTGGCCACGGTGTCCTCGAAGTGCCCGGCGATCCCGCGCACCCCGTCGTGGGTGGCAGGTCCCGCGCCGTCGAGGCTGATCGAGACCGCCTTCACCCCGCTGGCCGCGATCCGCTCGATCGCGGCCGGGGTGAGCGCGGGGGTCACCGACGGCGACAGCGCGGTCGGAATGCCCAGCGAGGTGGCGTGCTCCACCAATTCGAACAGGTCGGGGCGGAGCAGGCAGTCACCGCCGGTGAGGACGAGGATCGGGTACGGGCGGCCGAACCCGGCCACCTGGTCCACCAGGTCCATGCCCTCGGCCCGGGTCAGCTCCCCGGGCAGCGCCTCCATGGTCGCGCTCGCCCGACAGTGCGCGCAGGCCAGCCCGCAGGCGCGGGTGGTCTCCCAGAAGACCAGCATCGGGCGCTTCGCGTAGTCGATCCCCGCCGGCGGCACCACCGGGTGGCCCGGGGTCAGGGGTCCGCGGCCGGCGCTCATCGGGCCGCCCCGCCGTCGCCGGTCGCCGCGGACGGCGACAGGTCCTCCACCACACCGTGGACGTGGGCCCTGACCGCCTCGGCCACGTCGGCGGCCTGCACCACGCAGCCGGCGATGCCGACCCCGCGGAAGGCCGCCCCGGTCACGTGCATGCCGGGCAGCTCGTGCAGGGCCTGGGCCAGCGCCACCAGGCGGTGCTCGTGCCCCACCGTGTACTGCGGCATCGCCGCGGGCCAGCGCTGCACGACGACCTCCTCGGGCGGTGCGCTCATCCCCATCGACTCCACCATCTCCTCGTGCACGCGCTCGACCAGCGTCTCGTCGTCCAGGCTCTCCCAGCGGGTGTCCCCGTGCCGCCCCACGGCACAGCGGAACACCGCGACGTCCTGATCCACCAGGTGCTGCCACTTCACACTCGACCAGGTGCACCCGACGACCAGCCGACCCTCCCGCGGCGGCACCAAGAACCCGGTCCCGTCCAGCGCCCGGCCGACGGCCGAGCGGCGGTAGGCGAGCAGGACCGTGGCCACACCGACGTACGGGATCGCCTCCAGCGCCCCGGCCGCCCCGGCACTCAGCGGGCGCAACAGCCGGGCCGAGGTGTACGCGGGGGTGGCGAGCACCACGGCGTCGGCGTGGAGCCGCTCCGCACCGCCTGCCGCTCGGGTGTCGAGCGTGTACCCGGGCCGGGAGCGCTCGATCCGGACCACCTCGGCACCGGTGCGCAGCTCGACGCCGGGCATCCCGGCGCGCAGCGCACCGACCAGGCGTTCCAGCCCGCCCCGCACGGTGACCATGCCGAGCCCGGCCGACGTCGGCGTCTCCCGGCGGCGCAACGCCAGGTAGGTGCTGCGGTTGGCGCGGGCGGCGACGTACACCTCGGGGACGGCGCTGCGGGCGCTGAGCGCGTCGGCCCGGCCGGCGTGCACCCCGCCGAGCATCGGCTCGACCAGTTGGTCGAACACCTCCCGGCCGAAGCGCGGGCGCAGCAACTGGGAGATCGTGGGGTCCGGCGGCAGCGCCCGGCGGGGCAGCACGAAGTCGGCGCCGGCGCGCAACGCGCCCCACGGCGAGAGCACCCGCGAGCGCAGCAGCGGCAGCGGCGTCTCCGGCACCCCGAACAGCGACGAGGGCGGAAGCGGGCGCAGCTCGCCGCGGGCCCACACGTAGGCGCGGCGGGAGGCCGGCCGGCTGAGCTCCTCGAGCAGGCCGAGGTCGGTGAGCAGCCGCTCCACCACCGGCGAGCGCGCCAGGATGGCGTCAGGCCCGGCGTCGATGCGATGCCCCGCCACGCTGCGGGTAAGGATCTTCCCGCCCAGGCGCTCGGCAGCCTCGAGCACGGTCACCTCGGGCGGCGGCCCGCCCGCGGGGTCGTGACCGTTCGCCAGGTTGTAGGCGGTGGCGAGACCGCTGATGCCGCCGCCCACCACGCACACCCGGCGCCGCCGGATCGGCTCGCCCACACCTGCTCCCTTCGCGCCGACGGTGGTGCCGGCCCCCTGACGACGCACGACCGCGGGGCGCGGCCGGGCGGTCACCGGCCACTGGACCAGGGTCATCGACCGACCGGGGCACCCCCCGGGTCCAACGTCCCCACCCGGCGGCCGTGACCTTACGCCACGCCTGATCCCTGCGGGACGTACGGTGGACGGCGATGCCCACCGCACGCCCCACCGCCGAGCCCGGGCCCGGGTCCCCGCCGTCGGGCGGGACCGCCGACCCCGCCCGCGCCGATCGGGACGCCCCGCCCCGCAGCCTGGCCGACGAGCTGCGCTCCTGGCCCGACGACCGGCTGGTGACGCTGCTGCGCGCCCGCCCCGACCTGACCGTCCCGCTGCCGCCCGACCTCACCTCGCTGGCAGCCCGGGCCAGCTCGCGGGTCAGCGTGCAGCGTGCCCTGGACGGCCTCGACACGCCCGCCCTGCAGGTGCTCGAGGTGGTGGCGGCGCTGCCCGAGCCCGTGGGCGCCGGCGCGGTCAGCGGGCATTGGGGCGCTCCGGCCTCGCGGGTGCTGGACCGGCTGCGCGACCTCGCGCTGGTGTGGGGGCGTGGTCGCGGCGTGCTGCTCGTGCGCACCGTGCGTGACGTGCTCGGCCCCTACCCGGCGGGCCTCGGCCCGCCGCTGGCGGAGGCGCTGGGCCGCCGGTCGCCGCAGCGTCTCGCCCAGCTGCTGGAGGATCTCGACCTGCCCGCCGCGGGCGACCCCGAGACCGCCCTGCAGCGGCTGGCCGCCCATCTGGGCACTCCCGGCACCGTGCATTCGCTGCTCGAGACGGCCCCGGAAGGGGCCCGGGCCGTGCTCGACCGGCTGACCTGGGGGCCGCCGGTGGGCCGGGTCGCGGACGCCGACCGCCCCGCCCGCCGCGCCACCGCCGCGGCCCCGCTGGACTGGCTGCTCGCCCGCGGGCTGCTCGCCGTGGCGGACGCCGCCCACGTGGTGCTGCCCCGGGAGGTCGGGCTGGTGCTGCGCGGCGGCCGGGTCCACCGGGCGGCCGAGCCGGCTCCCCCGGCGGTCGGAACCCGGTCGCGGGCCCTCGGCACGGTGGCGAGCACCGCCGCCGCCGCCAGCACCGAGGCGGTCCGGCTGATCGAGGCCCTCGGCGACAGCTGGGGCGAGACCCCGCCGCCGGTGCTGAGGTCCGGCGGGCTCGGGGTGCGCGAGTTGCACCGCACCGCGGTGGCCCTGGACATCGACGATGCCGCCGCCGCCCGCGCGGTAGAGCTCGCCTTCGCGGCCGGGCTGGTCGCCGAGGACGGCGAGGCGGACCCGCGCTGGGCCCCCACCCCCGCCTTCGACACGTGGCGGGCCGGGGGGCCGGGGCAGCGCTGGGCCGAGCTGGCGGCCGCCTGGCTGCAGACCTCGCGCTGCCCGCAGCTGGTCGGGACCCGGGACGAGCGGGACACCCCGCGCTCGGCGCTGGGCCAGGCGGTGGACCCGCACCGGCCCCCGCGGTCCGGGCCTGGACGTTGCGGGCGCTGGCGGCGGCACGGGTGGACGCCACCACCGCCGGTGCCGGTGCCGGTGCCACCGCCGGCGCCGGCGGGGACGCCCTGGCCGCGGTCGACGCGGACTCGCTGCGCGCGGGCTCGACTGGGCCGCGCCGCGCCGTCGGGTCGGGCCCGGGACGCCCTGGTCGGCTGGGTGCTCGAGGACGCCGCCTGGCTGGGGGTCACCGGGGCGGGGGCGCTGGCGCCACAGGCCCGGCCACTGCTCGCCGACCCCGCCGACCTGCGCGCCGCGGCCGCCGCCCTCGAGGCGGTGCTGCCCGCCCCGGTCGACTACGTGCTGCTCCAGGCGGACCTGACCGCGGTGGCCCCGGGGCCGCTGGAGCCGGAGCTGGCCCGCGAGCTCGGCCTCGCCGCCGACGTGGACAGCCGCGGCGGGGCGACCGTCTACCGCTTCTCCCCCGGTTCGATCCGGCGTGCGCTCGACGCCGGCCGCTCGGGTGACGATCTGCTGGCCGTGCTCACCCGGCACTCCCGCACCGAGGTGCCGCAGCCGCTGCGCTACCTCATCGCCGACGCCGCCCGCCGGCACGGCCGGATCAGGGTCGGTGCAGCCACCGCTTACCTGCGTGCGGATGACGAGTCCGCCCTCAGCGCGCTGCTCGCCGACCGGCGCGCCGCCGCCCTCCGGCTGCGCCGGCTCGCGCCCACCGTGCTTGCCGCCCAGGCACCTCCCGCGGTGGTGCTGGAGGTGCTGCGGGGGATCGGCCTCGCTCCGGCGGCCGAGGGCCCGGACGGCGAACTGGTGCTCGGCCGCCCGCAGCAGCACCGGACCCCGCCGCGCGCCCGCCCTCGGCCGCTGTCACCGCTGCCCCCACCACCCGGTGGGGCCGCCCTCACCGTGGCGGTGGAGGCCATCCGGGCCTCCGACGAGGCCGGGCGGGCGCGGGCCGCCGCCGCGGCCGCCGCCCCGGGGGCGCTCGCGGCGGGCACCGCCCCGCCGCTGGAGACCACCGACCCGGTGACCGTCCTCGCCGCGCTGCGCGAGGCGGCCGAGCGGCACCGCGCGGTGTGGATCGGCTACGCCGACGCCAGCGGGCAGACCTCACGCCACCTGGTGCAGCCGCTGCAGGTGCAGGGCGGCCGGGTGGAGGCCTATGACCGCGCCACCCAGCAGCTGCGGACGTTCTCGGTGCACCGGGTGACCGGTGTGGGCCAGATCAGCTGACCGGCCCTCCCCGGGGGGCGGCCCGCGCCGGAATCACCCCAGCTCGGCGAGTCAGGGATAGGGTCGCGCTGTCCGTGGCCCGGTGATCAGGAGGAAGCCGTGACCGACCACCCCGACCCGCAGCGTCCGGGGACGCCGCCGGGCCACGACCCGCAGCCGGCTCCATGGGGTGCTGCGGCGCCTGGCGCCCCGGCACCGATGTACGGCAACCCGGAGCCGGCGGAGCCACCCCCGGGCCAGAACCCGGAGCCGCCCCCGTTCGGCACCCCGCCGCCCGAATCCCAGCCGCCGGCGTACGGCGCCCCCGCACCGCCCCCGCCGTACGGGGCGCCGAGCTACGGCACCCCCCCGCCACCCCCGCCGTACGGGGCGCCGAGCTACGGCACCCCCCCGCCACCCCCGCCGTTCGCGGCACCCGGGTACGGCCCCACGCCCGGGTTCGGGGCAGCCGGCTACGGCTCGACGCCCGGGTACGGGGCGCCCTCCAGCCCCACGCCCACGTCGGCCATCGTGCTCGTCGTGATCAGTGCGCTGGCCACGTTGAGCTGCTACTTCTCCCTCGCCGGGATCCCGGCGCTGGTGCTCGGCATCATCGCGCTCACCCGCAACGCCCAGGACCCGGAGGGCGCCCGCCGGATGGCCAAGATCGGCTGGATCGTCCTCGGTGCCGTCTCCGCGGTGATCCTCGTGCTCGTGGTGGGCTTCTTCGTGCTGGTCGCGACCACCTCGAGCAACGGCTGAGCGCGTTCCCGGCCGGGGACGAGGGGGGCGCCCGCCGGTCGTCGCCCCCGGCCGGGAACGAATCACGCCCGCCCGGTGCTGTCACCCGGGGTGGGCGCGTCCGCCGCGCCGACCCGCTCGGGCCGGCCGACCCGGGCGGGACGTCGCCGGCCACCCCGCCCGGGATGGAGGATGACCGCGTGACCGACGGACCGCTCATCGTGCAGAGCGACAAGACCCTGCTGCTCGAGGTCGACCACGCGACGGCCGACGCCTGTCGGCAGGCGATCGCCCCCTTCGCCGAGCTGGAGCGGGCGCCCGAGCACGTGCACACCTACCGGCTGACCCCGCTCGGGCTGTGGAACGCCCGCGCCGCCGGTCACGACGCCGAGCAGGTGATCGACGT